>CAJGEC010000016.1 GCA_904502285.1 uncultured Alistipes sp.
ACGGTAGGAACATCCACGAAAACGATGTCACCAAGCTGTGACTGAGCATAATCGGTAATGCCGATAACGGCAACATCACCCTCTACACGGCACCACTCGTGGTCGTTAGAGTACTTCAAATTAGCAGGTACATTAGCCATAATTCAAGTTGTATTAAGTTGTTTTTAGTATTGTCAAATAAACGTGCCAAGGTGCTTACGCACACCTTCGCAACCACAAATATATATTTTTTTTGTCGTTCACGAAAATTTTTATCGATTTTTTTACAATTTTCCCCGTTGTAATACTCGTCTACTCCTCAGAGAGGATATATCCATTCTCCATAGTCTACCGTTTTGACTTGTGTGGTAGCACGAACTCCACCTCCTTGAAAGCATACTCTTTAATCGTGCCGTCGGTGTGCTCTAAGAGGAGTTCGCCTGAGGGGCGCACACCGCGGATGGTGGCGCAGAACTCCTCGCCCGAAGGGTAGGCGTAGGTGTGTGGCTCGTCGAGGTGGTACATAGTTTTGCGGTAGCGCTCCTCGATGCTCTCTTTGTCGCCTTGACGCAGTGTGGCGTATAGTTGTTGGAGTCTTTCGGAGAAGCGGATGAGTACCTCCTTGCGGTCGAAAGTGGTACTGCGCTCAAGGGCCATAGAGGTTGGGTTTGGCAGATCCTTAGGGAAATCCAATTGATTGATATTTATGCCGATACCAACGATTGTGCGAGCGATTTGATCTAACGAAAGCGAGTGCTCGATAAGCACACCGACAAGTTTCTTGTCCTCGGCGTAGATGTCGTTTGTCCACTTGATGCGACACTCGATGCCATACTCCTGCATAGTATCCACCAAAGCCAAGGCCACCACTTCGGAGAGCAAGAACTGCTCTATTATGGGGAGGAACGTTGGCTTCAGCACCACCGAGAAGGTGAGGTTTTCGCCCTCGGTGCTATGCCACGTGTGGCCACGCTGTCCGCGTCCAGCGCTCTGGTGCTCTGCCCATATTATGTCGAACTCCTCGAAGCGCGGCTCGCGTGCCAAATCATTCGTCGAAGAGGTCTCGTTTATGTAGTAAATCATAGTGTCTAATTAATTTTAAGCCAAAGATAGTAAAAATCCTTGAAAAAAGGTTATATTTGCAAGTCTATTTATATATAAAGAGGTATGAATCTATTCAAGCAGATAATATTGCCCGTGGTGGTCTGGTCGGCGCTAATGGTGTCGTGCGGAGGAACGAAAGCAAAAAGTAATGATAATGAGGGTGCTGCGCAGAGACCTAAGAGCGAAGTCCGCTTAGCCGAGTTGTACGATTATCGTGTAGTGGCGGAGTATCCCCACTCGTCGAGCAGTTACACTCAGGGCCTTGAGTATAAGGATGGTGTAATGTGGGAGGGCACAGGCCGAGAGGGTAGGTCGCACCTTCAGCGCATAGACCTCTCAACGGGCAAGGTCGATGTCGTGGCATCGCTTCCAGAGGATGAGTTTGGCGAGGGAATAACCCATTTTGGCAATCGTATCTACCAGCTCACGTGGCTCTCGAATAGGGCTCACATCTACGACAGCGAGGGTCGCCACCTAAAGAGTGTGTCGTACAAGGGCGAGGGCTGGGGTATAACCACCGATGGCGAGAACCTCTATCTCTCGGATGGCACATCGACGATACGTCGTGTAAACCCCGACACCTTTGCTACCGAGGCCTCGATATGTGTTACGCTCGATGGTCAGCCCCTCGACTTGATTAACGAGTTGGAGTGGGTGGATGGTAGCATCTGGGCAAATATCTATCTGACGGATGCCATTGTCGAGATTGACCCTAAGAGTGGCGAGGTCTTGGGCTATGTCGATATGCCATTATTACGTGAGAGGTTGAAGGACAACCCTGAGGCTGAGGCTTTTAATGGTGTGGCCTACAACCCTGAAACGGGGCATTTCTACGTCACAGGTAAGGATTGGAACCGACTCTTCGAGGTCGAGATAATAAAATAGGAGCATTATGAGTAGTGTTAAAGAGCGTATCAGCGAGATTCTCTCGCGCCATATAATTGTTAAGGATTCGGCCATTGGGACAGCCCTCATCGGGGCGCGTCGTGACCTGTTGCCTGAGATGTTGTCCATCACCGACAGACCAAAGGTCGAGGCGATGTATAGGGAGTCTATCAAGGCTGGTGCTACGATTCTTACGACGAATACCTTCCTTGCCGACCCCTTGTCGTTGGCGTCGTGTGGCGTGAATGTCACCACCGAGGAGGTTGTCAAGGCGGGCATCGAGGCTCTTCGTAGTGCTATGGAGGACTCCACAAAGGAGGTTTTCATCGCTGGCTCTATAGGCCCTTCGACACGTAATATATCGTTGGCTGTAGACCTTAAGGAGGAGGAGCTTAGGGAGTCCTATCACACACTTATCCAGGCCCTTGAGAGCAATGGCGTGGATATCTTCCTTATAGAGAGTATTACCGATGTGCGCAATGCGGAGATCGCTGCGGAGGTGTGCCGTGAGGTCGCCCCAGAGACTCCTATTATCTTCTCGGCTACACTGTCAAAGATAGGCGGTTTACTCGCCTCTGGTCGCCCAATAGAGAAGTTTGTGGAGGATGTGTCGAAGTTCGAGCCCTTGGCTATAGGCTTCAACTGCTCCTATGGCGTGAAGAGTGTCACCGACAACCTCGAATTGCTCACTCGCTTTAGCTCGTTGCCAACCTATATAGCCCCTTCGGCGGGTATTCCCGATAGCCGTGGCAAGTATCCAGAGACGGTGAAGAAGCATACCGAGACCCTGCGCACCTATGCCGAGCGTGGCCTGTTGAGCATCGTGGGTGGTTGCTGTGGCACTACGGCGGAGTACACACGTAGCATAGCGCAGATGGCTCGCCATTACAAACCTCGTAAGTAGCACGTTATGAATAGTATAGAGTTTCGTCGAGAGTTGCATCGCCACCCCGAACTATCCTTCGAGGAGTTTCGCACTCAACGCTTTATCCTTGATGCCTTGGAGGCCGAGGGCATCGAGTGCCGTAAGATTGCTGGTACGGGAGTCTTGGCAAAGATAGAGGGTAAGAGGGGCAACCTAAGCCGAGCCGTGGTGCTTCGTGCCGATATCGATGCGCTGCCCGTGGTGGAGCAGAATGATGTGGAGTATCGCTCGGAGAGTGTGGGCGTTATGCACGCCTGCGGTCACGATATGCACGCGGGTATGCTCTTCGGTGTGTTGCAGAGTCTCAACCGCCACCGCAACTTCGAGGGTACGCTCTTCGGCATCTTTCAGCCTGGCGAGGAGCAGAACCCTGGCGGAGCCTCTAAGGTGTTGGCTGAGCGCCCCTTCGAGGGGTACAGTGTGAGTGCCGTGATTGGCCAGCACGTCGATTCACGCTTGGAGGTTGGCCAGGTAGGCATCTGCCCTGGGGTCTTTATGGCCTCGAATGATGAGTTGCGCCTCTATGTTTCGGGCCGTGGGGGCCACGCTGCCCGTCGTGGTGATATCGACGATACGGTAACGGCAATTGCCGATATGGTTGTGCGCACCACCTCGCTCAATAGGCCTGAGTGTGTCATCTCCGTAGGAAAGATCGTGGCCGAGGGTGCTACCAACGTAATCCCTGCCAATACCTATGCCGAGGGTACTATGCGTACTTTCGATAGGGAGGTAAGGGAGCATATCCACTCGCTCCTGCGTAGCAGTGCCAAAGAGGTCGAGACGAAGTATGGTGTGAGTGTTGTGGTCGATATAAATAGGGGTTATCCCTCTGTAACAAATGATGTTATGCTCTCCTATGAGGCTATGATCATAGCGCAGGACGAGGATATCGTGGTACGCCAGATGGAGCGTATCCCTATGGCTGAGGATTTCGGCTACTATACCGAGTGCTACCCCTCGCTCTTCTGCCGCTTGGGTGTGGGAGCAGAGTCGGGAGGCTCACATACCGCAACCTTCCTCCCTCGTGAGGAGGCTATGGCCGTGGGTGAGCGTATGATGGAGCGTATGGCACTCCATATTTTGAATAAGTAAAGAGAAAGAGATGGGAAAGAAAAAAAATAAGAGGGGAAACAACCGCGATGAACGTGCTTCGTTTATCGTAGATATGTTTAGGGAGTTTCCCGATAATAAGTTTTCGCTCAAGCACTTGGCAGCCGCCTCAGGAGGCGCAGATAGGGATGGTCGCACGATGACCTTTGCCATCATCCGCCAACTCATCGAGGATGGCTTTGTTGAGGAGGTTGCTCGTAGCAAGTACCGTTTGTCGCGTTCGGCAATGCCTCGCTACGAGGGTGTCGTAGCATCCTTGACCCCAGGGGCTCTGTACGTGCAGGTGGATGCCTTGGAGAGCGATGTCTATGTAGCACGTCGTAATGGTGGCGGAGCTTTGGATGGCGATAGGGTGGCGTTGGTCGTTGCTCGTCGTTCGCGTGACGGAGAACTTGAGGGCACTATTGTCGAGGTGCTGGAGCGTAGCACGAAGCCCTATGTGGGTGTTGCCGAGGTTACGGCAAATGCTATCTTTGTCACACCTGACAGCCGTCGTTTGGGAACAGATATATACTTGTCGCGTCGTCGCTACCCTGAGGTTGAGGATGGCGACAAGGTTGTTGTGCGAGTTACGGAGTGGCCTGAGGGTGAGCGATTGCCCTATGGAGAACTTGTCGAGCGACTCGGCAAGGCTGGCGATAACGATACGGAGATGCACGCTATCTTGGCGGAGTTCGACCTGCCCTACCACTTCGAGGAGGAGGTTGAACGTGCTGCAGAGCGTATTGATGGCCGAATAAGCGAACAGGATATCGCTCAGCGTAGAGATATGCGCCATAGGACAACCTTCACCATAGACCCTGCTGATGCTAAGGATTTCGACGATGCATTGTCGTTGCATAAGTTGGCCGACGGACTCTGGGAGGTGGGCGTACATATCGCCGATGTTACCCATTACGTAACCCCTGGCTCGGTAGTAGATAACGAGGCTTTGGAGCGTGCTACATCCGTATATCTTGTCGATCGCACCGTGCCTATGTTGCCCGAAAGGTTGTGTAACGACCTCTGCTCGTTGCGCCCCAACGAGGATAAGTTGTGCTTCTCGGCTATCTTCACCCTTAACGACAACTCGGAGATTGTGGATGAGTGGTTTGGCCGCACGGTGATTCACTCCGATCGTAGGTTTGCCTACGAGGAGGCTCAGGCAGTTATCGAGCAGGGGGATGGCGATTATAAGGATGAGATATTGACTCTCAATAGGTTGGCTCAACAGTTGAGAGCTATGCGCTTCAAGCAGGGTGCTATTGCCTTTGCTCGTGACGAGGTGCGCTTCAAGCTCGACGAGCAGGGTCGCCCCATTGGAGTATATACCAAGGTGCAGAAGGAGGCAAATCAACTGATTGAGGAGTTTATGTTGTTGGCCAACCGCCGTGTTGCGGAGTTCTGCGCCCACCGTATAGCCAATGGCCGTAAGGTGCCACGCCCTATGGTCTTCCGTGTTCACGACGAGCCTACGGAGGAGAAGCTCACTCGCTTCAAGGAGTTTGCCTTGCGCTTTGGCCACTACTTCAAGGCCTCGAAGGGTAGGGCTGTGGCTAAGGAGATGAATAAGTTGCTCACCACCATCGCTGGCAAGGCGGAGTCGAATGCTATCACTACGTTGGCCGTACGTAGTATGGCTAAGGCGGTCTATACCACCGACAATATAGGCCACTATGGCTTGGCTTTCCCCTACTACACTCACTTCACTTCGCCCATCCGTCGCTATCCCGATATGTTGGTACACAGATTGTTGGCTTCGTACTTGGCAGGTGAAAAGCGTGGCGATAAGGCCCAGCTTGAGACGTTGTGCGTACACTCCACCGAGCGTGAGATCTTGGCATCGGAGGCCGAGCGCGCAAGCATCAAGTATAAGATGGCGGAGTTTATGAAGGACCATATCGGCGAGGAGTTCACGGGAACGGTTTCGGGTATGACCGACTGGGGTCTCTATGTAGAACTCGACGAGACCCACGTGGAGGGTATGGCCTTCCTCAGAGATATAGATGCCGACGACTACTACCGCTTCGACGAGGCTCGCTACGAGGTTGTGGGTCGTAGTTCGGGTGTGCGTCTAACCCTCGGAACACCTGTGAGGGTGAGGGTTAAGAGTGTGGATATGCGTCGTCGCACCCTCGATTTCCAACTACTACTATAAAGTGCTAAACTAATGAATATTAACGATATACTTGAGAAGGCTCTCGAACGTGAACCCCTGACCCGTGAAGAGGCATATCTCCTCTACGACGAGGCACCCTTGCAGTTGTTGTGTAGCGTGGCCGACACTCTGCGTCAGGCCTCTGTGCGCGACCCTCACGTGGTTACGTGGCAGATAGATCGCAATGTCAATATCACTAATGTCTGCAAGTCGGGCTGTAAGTTCTGTAACTTCCACTGTAAGCCCCACCAGACGGAGTTGGCCTATATAACCACGATGGCCGAGTATAGGGCTAAAATCGACGAGGCCCTACGCCTCGGTGCCGACCAGCTGTTGCTTCAGGGAGGTCTTCACCCTCGCTTAGGTATCGAGTTCTACGAGAAACTCTTCAGCGAGATTAAGCGTCACTATCCCACCCTGCGTCTCAATGCTTTGGGTGCGCCTGAGGTGGCACATATAGCCTCGATTAGTGGCATCTCAACACGTGAAACCTTGGAGCGTCTGCGCAGTGCGGGCCTCGATACGTTGCCAGGAGCTGGAGCAGAGATTCTTTCGGAGCGTGTGCGCAAGATAATATCTCCTGCAAAGCCCTCGGCCCACGACTGGGTTAAGGTTATGCACGAGGCGCACCTCTTGGGTATCCCCACCACGGCTACGATGATGTACGGCCATGTGGAGACCCCTCACGAGCGCGTCGATCACCTCATCACCATACGCGACCTTCAGGCCCATAAGCCAGAGGGGTCGCGCGGATTCACCGCCTTCATTCCTTGGGTCTTCTGCCCCAAGGGTACGCAATTGGAGCGTGAGGGTGTAGCCCCTCGTTTCTCGGCTTTGGAGTACCTCCGCATAGTGGCAATGAGCCGTATAGTGTTGCACAACATCCCTAATATTCAGGCTTCGTGGCTCACCGTAGGCAAGGATGTGGCGGAGATTGCTCTTCGTTCGGGAGCAAACGATATGGGCTCTATTATGATTGAGGAGAATGTGGTGTCGTCGGCTGGTGCTACGACACGTTTCGATAAGGAGGCTATGAAGGCAACAATCACCCGTGCAGGATTCATCCCACGCCTTCGTAACCAGCTCTACGACTATAGAGAGGAGATTTAGATTTAATGTTTGGAGGATTAGGGTATGAAGTACGACCTTGTGATTTTCGACTTGGATGGCACGTTACTCAATACTATTGGCGATTTGGCGGCCTCGGTGGACTATGTTATGCGCAGTCGCAACCACCCCGAACATAGCGATATGGAGTATCGTCAGATGGTCGGGGGAGGCATTAAGCGACTGGTAGAGAGGGCTTTGCCAGAGGAGTATGCCAAGAATGAGGCCTATGTCGAGGAGTGCGTTGCGCAGTTCCGTCGCTACTATGTCGATAATATCGATCGCCATACCGTTCCTTATGAGGGTATGTGCGACCTGCTTAGAAAGTTACAGGAGAGAGGTGTGCAACTTGCCGTGGCATCAAATAAATTTCAGCACGGCACCGACCGCTTGGTTGCTAAGTTCTTCTCCGACATAGAGTTCGTTGCCATCGAGGGTAATCGCGAGGGTGCGCCCCTGAAGCCCGACCCACACGTGGTGCTAAATATCCTCAAGGAGAGAGATATCGCCCTGGATAGGGTGGTTATGGTTGGAGACTCTGGCATCGACATACTCACTGCAAAGGCTGCGGGCATCGCCTCTATAGGTGTGGCGTGGGGTTTCCGCTATGCCGAGGAGTTGTATCAAGCGGGGGCAGATGTCGTAGTATCCACTATGGCGGAACTCGAAGCGGAGATACTTTAGTCGTCTAATGGCTACAGTAGAGCCTCACCTCTTGGGCCGTAATATGGTCGTCGCTAAGGATTATCAGTCGCTCGACGACGTTGTGTAGCTCTCGGATGTTGCCTGTCCAGGGGCGTGAAGAGAGTATTTCAATTGCTTCACTATCAATGGACTTTGGCTCGATATTATGTCTTGTGCATATCTCCTCGATAAAGTGCTCGACAAGGAGTGCTATGTCGTCGCGTCGCTCCCTGAGGGGTGGCACATCTATCTCGATGACACTTAGACGGTGGTAGAGGTCCTCGCGGAAGTTGCCTCGCTCAATCTCGGTGCGTATATTCTTGTTCGTCGCCGCTACCACACGCACATCTACCGATATATCTCTGTCGCCACCCACGCGCGTAATCTTATTCTCCTGGAGGGCGCGTAATACCTTGGCTTGTGCCGAGAGCGACATATCGCCAATCTCGTCCATAAAGAGTGTTCCGCCATCGGCGAGTTCAAACTTTCCCTTGCGCTGTTTTACTGCCGAGGTGAATGAGCCTTTCTCGTGACCAAAGAGTTCGCTCTCAATGAGTTCTGCGGGTATTGCTGCGCAGTTCACCTCCACGAAGGGGGCGTTGCAACGCGAACTCTTCAGGTGTAGCCAGCGCGCTACCAACTCCTTGCCTGTGCCATTTTCGCCCAGAACTAATACTCTGGCATCCGAGGGTGCTACTCGTCGTATCATATTGCGCACGTGTTCTATGGCGTCGGAGTGGCCTATGATTGGCTGTGTGGCACAATTCGTGCGTTTCGATGGTTGGCGAAGGCGTAGCGGTGGAGTTGTCTCCTCATCCTGCTGGAGAGCGCGCAAGGTGCCGAGCAGTTGGTTCATATCTATAGGTGCGCTTAGGTAGTCGATAGCCCCCTTGCGTAGAGCCTCTACAGCACTCTCCAGTTCGGCCTTGCGAACGATGATGATTGTGGGTAGGGCGAGCTCTCCGATGTTGTCGAACTTGCCATCGCCATCGACTATGGCTACGTCGTAGTGGTCGTTGCGACACATCTCGGTAGCGGTGTTGATGTTGGGTGCTTCGGCCGTTGCAAAGTTCTCAAATCGAAGGCGCTCACTCAGGGAGTTAAGCATACTTTGTGAGTCGGAGAGGAGTAAAATTTTTGTCATAGTTTTGTATATATAAATAATTTTTAGTTACTTTGTAGGGTTATAATATAGACATAGGTGTCGTGGTGAAGGTCAAAGCCATAAGCCCTCTGTTAATGTGACTATTGTTTGGCTCAAAGGTCATTTTGGTAGTGGCATAATATATTACAAATGATAAAGGTGCGACCTTTAATCCGTTGGTGCAATAGCAATAACCAAAATGGCGGAACTTCAATATTATAATGACCTTTAAGGGGTAGACATCATAGCACCTGAGGGGTCGAACAACTATCGTAAAGGAGTATTATCAGCATTGATATATGAGAAAAAATTATAATTACACACGTAGTAAACTCTATCTTCCTGAGTATGGCCGTCATATACAGCAGATGGTTGATTCCCTTTTGCTCATCGAGGATAAACAGGAGCGTACACGACAGGCCAAAGCCGTGATTGCCGTTATGGGTAACCTGAACCCTACGTTGCGCGATACGGAGGATTTCAAGCATAAGTTATGGGACCATCTATTCATAATGTCGGACTTTCGCTTAGATGTTGATTCTCCCTACCAGCAACCTTCACGCCAAGATCTCACTATAGTACCACAAAAGATGCCATATCCGCAGACGCATATAATGTTTAAGCACTATGGCAAGTATGCACAGCGTCTACTACAGGTCGTAGCAACAAAGCAAGGTAGCCGTACTGCCGAGCGTGAGGTCGCCAACATAGCGCGTTTTATGCGCTCGAAGAGTTACGAGTATAACAACGAGCACCCCAATAACGAGTCAATCATTCGTGACATACACCTTATGGCTGGAGGAAGTGTTGAGGTGGATCTCTCGGAGATAAACTATATGCGTAGCGAGTATCGTTCGGGTCTATCTCCACGTTCCCAGAAGCGCACAAAGATTCAACGTAGCGGTGGCCAGCGTAAGCCACTTAAGAGTGCAGGGCGTAGCCAGCATACTCAGCGTCATACGTCACACAAATAGATTTTAAGAACAATCTACCCCCCCCCACCTTATAATATGGGTTGTAAGGTATTGAAAATGAAGAAGAGATGAAGAGATTATTTGTTACTATATCAATGGCTCTTGCCATAGCACTCGGTTCGTGCGGCGTAGCGGACAACCAAGTGAATACCACAATTTCTGGCCGTGTTGTTGGCTTAAATGCCGATAGCCTATATTTGGAACGAGTATCCGATAAGTTTGCTCAGCCAGAGCGCCTGGGTGCTGTCTGCTTGGCCGACAACGGAGCCTTTAGTTTTGAGTTGAATATTCCTGAGGATGAGTCACCACGTTTCTACCGCTTGGTGGCCTCGAATGATGTGCGCCCCGTCACCCTTGTCGTTTCGCCAGGTGACGAGATTACTATCGAATCGGCAGGAGATATGTTCCTTAACTACGAGGTTGAGGGTTCTGAGGAGTCACAACTTATCAAGCAGTTCAACCAGGAGTATTTCACGGCTTGCGACCGTCTTGCCTTGATTGCAGAGCGTCTAAATGTGAGAAGTGCCTATACTGAGCAAGAGGCTTATAATGCTGCTAAGGAGGCTGTTACGGCGCAGTTGCGATTTGTGGGTACCAACCAAGGACGACTTGCGGCACTCTATGCCCTTCGCCATAAGGTTGCTGAGCAGTATATTCCACAACTTGAGGGCTTTGGCATCACCATCGTTCACTACCGTGCGGTGTTGGAGGCCTTGCGCAAGAGTTACCCTGAGTCGCCCTATATCGCTATCTTGGAGCAGTATATTGCCGAGGAGGAGATGCTTGTGGATTTGGCTAATCGCGTGGAGCTTGCCTCTCATCCTGAGATAGAGTTGGAGGATATCTACAAACATAAACATAAGCTCTCGGACTTGGATGGCAAGGTCGTGTTGCTCTACTTCTGGATCTCGCAGAGCGCATTGTGTAACACCATAAATGCCGATTTGAAGTCTCTCTATGAGCGCTACCACGACAAGGGATTTGAGGTCTACCACGTCTCGGCCGATAGCGACATCGCTGTTTGGATTGAGGCTGTTCGCCAGCAGGAGCACCCTTGGATTTCGGTCTACGGAGGTGCAACTCCTTCGGTCTTCACGCTCTTCAACGTAGAGCAACTTCCTAAGGCATATATCATTGAGCGTGATGGAGATATCTCTCACGCACCTCTCGGTATTCAGGAACTCGAACGAGAGATTAAGCGACGCCTCTAAGCGATGATTTACTTCGTCTCGGACATACATCTCGGAGCTGGAGATGCTCGCCAGGCACGACGTACGGAGCGCGCCTTTGGTCGTTGGTTGGATATGGTGGCCAAGGATGCCACGGCGCTCTACCTCTTGGGTGACATCTTCGACTTCTGGTTCGAGTACCATAGGGTTGTGCCTAAGGGCTTTGTGAGAATTTTTGCTCGCCTTGCCGAATTGTCGGATAGTGGTGTGCGAGTGGTGTTCTTTACGGGTAATCACGATATGTGGTGCTACGACTACCTCACCGAGGAGTGTGGCGTAGAGGTGGTTAAGAGTCCGCGTGTTGAGACCCTGCAAGGGGTGAAACTACACCTCGCCCACGGCGACAATATGAATGTTCAGGGTGACGTAAAGCTCAAGTTGATGAACGCCATCTTCCGTTCGGGCGTGGCGCGCTGGCTCTTCAGTTGGCTCGTTCATCCCGATTTAGCACTTAAGTTTGGCAAGTGGTGGAGTGGTAAGTCGCGTAAGTCCCACGCCACGGAGGATATGTCCGAGGAGCGCCTCGGCTACCTCATCGACTATGCGCGTGAGCACCATCGCCACAACGAGGATGTCGTTGCCTACCTCTTTGGACATATGCACTATGCCCATCGCCATAGTAGCGATGTCGATGTGTTGTTTATGAGCGACTGGTCGAACGAGGTGGCGCACTACATCGTTTTGGACGATAATAACAGGTTGGAAATCAAAACTTTTACCATAGATGAAGCAATATCTTAAACTCTTAGATACTATCTGTCGCGAGGGCGTTGTTCGTGGCGACAGAACAGGAACAGGTACCAAGGGAATCTTTGGCTACCAGATGCGTTTCGACCTCAGTGAGGGCTTTCCGTTGGTTACTACCAAGAAGCTCTTCCTCAAGGGTATCATCTATGAGTTGTTGTGGTTCTTGCGTGGCGATACCAATATCAAGTACTTGATAGACAATGGTGTACACATCTGGGATGCCGATGCCTATCGCTACTATAACGAACTATGTGTCAAGCACGGAGTCTTGCCCGTAGACCAGGATACCTTCCTCTCTGCCGCGGGTGTTGAGTCACCTATCGAGGGCTACCGCTTTGGCGACTTGAACAACGTATATGGCTACCAGTGGCGCAGCTGGCCACAGCAGAATGGCGAGGCCATCGACCAGATAAAGCGCGCTATCGACACCATCAAGCACAATCCCAACTCTCGTCGTATCATAGTCTCGGCGTGGAATGTTGCCGATGTTGAGAGTATGGCTCTGCCCCCTTGCCACACTATGTTTCAGTTCTATGTTGCTGAGGGTCGTCTCTCGTGCCAACTCTACCAGCGTAGTGGCGACACCTTCCTTGGTGTGCCATTCAACATTGCGTCGTATGCCCTGCTTACGATGATGATAGCCAAGGAGTGTGGTCTTGAGCCAGGCGAGTTTATTCATACGTTGGGAGATGCACACCTCTACCTTAACCACGAGGAGCAGGCCAAGGAGCAGTTGAGCCGTGAGCCACGTAAACTACCCACGATGCACCTTAACCCTGAGGTCAAGTCGATTTTCGACTATACCTACGAGGATTTTACTCTTGAGGGTTACGACCCCCATCCAGCCATCAAAGCACCGTTATCATTCTAATTTAAAGAGATTTACCTATGCTAAGTATAATTGTTGCCATAGCCCAGAACGGCACTATTGGAGATAAGAATGCCCTCTTGTGGCACATCAAGGAGGATATGCGTTTCTTCCGCACCACCACCTCAGGTCACGCCGTGATTATGGGTCGTAAGACCTTCGAGTCGTTGGGATGCAAGCCATTGCCCAAGCGCACGAATATCGTTATTTCGCGTAGCGAGAGGGAGTACGAAGGCGCACTCTTGGCCCACTCGTTGGAGGAGGCCGTAGGTATGGTTTCTAAGGATGATGAGGTATTTATCATTGGTGGAGCGCAGATATATAGGGAGGCGCTCAGCGTGGCAGACAGACTATATATCACACGTGTAGAGCGTGATTATGAGGGAGATACCTCGTTCCCTGATATTGATATGAGCCAGTGGCGTTTAGTTGATGAGGTACGCCACGAGCGCGGTGAGGAGTTTGAGTACCCCTTCGCCTTCTTGACATACGACAGAGCCTAACGACGTAGGCCGTCTACTCCAACTCTTTATATAACGCTTCGCACATAGCCTTGCAACGTAGGGCTATGGTGTCGCGTTGTGCCATAATACGAGCATCTGTAGCCACGATAGCCTGCTCGTTGCTCGCCCTGCGAAGGTCGTTGGCTATCTCCGTGTTTAGCGTCTGCTGGTATGAGGAGATAAAGTCGTCGATACTCTGGCGGTACTCTTCTGTGCCATAGTCGCTACGCACGGCATTGCACTCCTCAATGGTGCGTGCCACCCACACCTGCTCGATGCTATCTGCTAAAGGCTCAAAGCGGGCATCTGTCCTGTCGCCCTTGCCACCTAAGAGGAGTATGAGGATTGTGGTGATAACCACAAGGATAGCCGCTATGGTAAGTATTATCACACCCCAGCGACGAGGTAGAGCAATAGTGTCGCGATGCTTTGAGGGGTGTAGTGATGAGGTGGTGCAGAAGTCGCCCCAACTGCTGTAACCGAGGTAGCGTGTAAGGGCCGAGAGTGTCACGGGGCGTGGTGCTGTCTGCGATGCTCTGTCGCAAAAAAGTGGCATAAAGGCACGTGAGTCGAGGCGTATGTTTGTGACCTCACCTACTGTGACACTTAGTTCTTCGCAATCCTCCATTGTGGCGATTGTGCGACCGAATTTTGCCTCTACAAGTTCTCGGAGGCGCTCTATGTATTGTTCCTGAGTAGTCATACTATAAGCCTGTTATGCGCTTTATTTCATTGAGTTTATTGAGGGCCTCAAGCGGAGTTAATGAGTTGATGTCCAATCCCTTAATCTGATCTCGTATAGCAACAAGCACAGGGTCATCGAGTTGGAACATCGAGAGTTGGATGTTGTCCTTTGTCTCTGTTGCCACCTCACTTATAGGTCTCTTCTTGCCACGTTGTTTGATAGCACCCGAAGGGACTATCTCGCCCGAACCATATACCTTCTCAAGGTTTGAGAGGATGGCTTCGGCACGGCTCACTACCGAGCGGGGCATACCCGACATACGAGCCACGTGGATACCGAAGGAGTGCTCTGTGCCTCCACGCACCAATTTGCGCAGGAAGACAATGGTCTTGTCCACCTCCTTGACCGTGACGTGATAGTTCTTCACTCGTGGCAACATATTCTCCAACTCGTTGAGTTCGTGGTAGTGGGTCGCAAAGAGTGTCTTTGCCGAGCCCTGTGCGTTGTTGTGCAGGTATTCGACCATCGCCCACGCAATAGATATGCCGTCGTAGGTGCTTGTGCCACGGCCAATCTCGTCGAGAAGCACAAGGCTACGGTCCGATATGTTGTTGAGGATGCTTGCCGATTCGAGCATCTCTACCATAAAGGTAGATTCACCCTCCGATAGGTTATCCGAGGCTCCGACACGTGTAAATATCTTATCCACAATGCCTATATGTGCCGCCTTGGCTGGTACGAACGAGCCCATCTGTGCCATAAGCACTATGAGGGCGGTCTGTCGCAATAGGGCCGACTTACCCGACATATTAGGACCAGTGATGATTATAATCTGCTGATTCTCTTGGTCGAGCAATACATCGTTGGGGATATACTCCTGGCCGATAGGCATCAGTGTCTCGATGACGGGGTGACGACCCTCCTTGATGTCGATGACGGTCGAGTCATCCACTGTGGGGCGCACATACTTGCGCTCCTTGGCTATCTTGGCAAACGACTGCAAGCAGTCCACACGCGAAATGACACGTGCATTGCGCTGCAGGGCGCTGAGGTGCTGTGCTACGAAGGCTACGATTTCGGCATATATCTGTGCCTCGATTTGGAGGATGCGCTCCTCGGCACCCATAATCTTCTGCTCGTACTCCTTGAGTTCCTGGGTTATGTATCGCTCTGCTCCTGTGAGGGTCTGCTTACGAATCCAGCTCTCAGGCACCTTATCCTTGTGGGTGTTGCGCACCTCGATATAGTATCCAAAGACGTTGTTGTAGGCCACCTTGAGCGAAGGGATTCCCGTAGCCTCACTCTCTCGTTGTTGCAGTGCTGCGAGGTACTCCTTGCCGTGTAGCGATATGCGACGTAAGTCGTCGAGTTCGGCCGATACTCCCGAAGCGATGATGCCACCCTTCTGTATCTGGTTGGTCTCTGGGTCGGGGTATATCTCCTGCTGGAGGCGTAGGCGAACACTCTCCAAGGGGTCTATGGTTGCGGCTATGCGGTGAAGGGCCTCGTCGTCGGTGGAGTTCATCAGAGCGGCGATAATCTCTATTGCCGAGAGCGAGTGCTTAAGTTGTACAAGTTCGCGCGGTGTGACACGCTCCGTAGCGATACGTGAGGCGATGCGCTCAAGGTCTCCCACGAGGGCAATCTGCTCGCGCATAGCCTCAGCGAAGTCGATGTCCGCGACGAACTTCTCGACAACCTCTTGGCGCATACGTATCTTCTCGATATCCATCAGTGGCATCGCCACCCAGCGCTTAAGTTGTCGGCCACCCATAGCCGTCAGGGTGCGATCTATGGAGTTCGTGAAGCAATATTTCGAGGTCTGACTATTCGACGAGAATAGTTCGAGGTTGCGTATTGTGAAGCGGTCGATCCACACCGAGTCGTTGCGGTCGATGCGCTGTATGGATGATATGTGTGCTGTCTGCTTATGCTCGGTGAACTCTAAGTAGTATAGTATCGAACCTGCGGCAGAGATACCTGCCGTCATGCCCTCGATGCCGAAGCCCTTGAGCGAAGGGACACCGAGTTGTGAGCATAGTTTGTCGCAGTTTACGCTGTAGGAGAATACCCACTCGTCGAGGCGGTAGGTGTAGTGTTTTGAGCCGAAGGCGTCGTTGAACTTCTCCTCGTAGCCACGCTGGAAGAGTATCTCCTTGGGCTGGAGGTTAGAGATGAGTTTGTCGATGTATATGTTGTCGCCCTCGGCAACGTAGAACTCTCCTGTCGAGAGGTCGAGGAAGGCCACGCCCGTAGTTGTCTTGCCGAAATATACCGAGGCTAAGAAGGTGTTCTCCTTGCCTGCCACGAGGTTCTCGCCCATCACAATTCCTGGGGTCACCATCTCCACTACGCCACGCTTAACCAAGCCCTTAACTAACTTAGGGTCTTCGAGTTGCTCACAGATGGCCACACGCTCTCCAGCACGCACCAACTTAGGCATATAGGTATCTAAGGCGTGGTAGGGGAATCCTGCCAACTCTACATACGATGCTGCACCATTGGCACGTCGTGTGAGGGTGATGCCAAGGATGCCACTTGCCTTGATAGCATCTTCGCCAAAGGTCTCGTAGAAGTCGCCTACACGGAATAGTAGGATGGCGTCGGGATGCACCGCCTTAATCTGATAATATTGCTTCATCAGTGGGGTCTCGACGTACCTCTTCTCTTTGCCCTTCTCGGCTGCCTCTGTTGCGTTCTCTCTCTTTTTAGCACACATAGCGAGTGTTGTTTAGTTGCTAATGGATATAACCCAACAAAGGTACGAAATGCAATTCAAAAAACAAAATCTCAGGGATGCTAACTTAATAATAAGTTAGTTAGAGGGTTTGAGATACTCCCTAAGCACTCCTAAGTCGTAGTAGGTTGCTCCATAGCCAGCCCAGATGCCGATGCCGTTGTTGGAGATGTTGGTTGGTGGGTTCGACGTGGCTGGGAATACGGGGTTTATGCAGTTTATGAGGTTGTTCTCCCACTTCTGCCAGTAGTCGAAGGCGAAGTCGGTGAGGGTGTTTAGGCGTAGGCGTACCCTATCCTCAGGACCAAAATAGGTGGAGTAGCCACTACGTAGCAGGTCGTCCAAAGGACGGTTTATGGTTATACGTTGTGGGGTATCAGTGGCCTCGTGCGTACCAAAAACGGTGGGGGCATAGTATGCTTTGCCATCCAGCGAGCAGTCGATGCTATAGGCATTGCTACCCTCTGGTAGTGTGGCCGTTATGGTGTATCTATCCTTGTCGATAGGTTCTATATGGATGTCGCTAAGTTGCGCCTGTGGAGGAATGGTTGTTGTGGCACTCCATAGTTGGTTGCTGTACTCCACTTCGAGTCGATAACTCTTGCCCGCCTGGCCTATAATCTCAGTTCCAGTGTAGATGAATTGTGTGGGGTAGTCCTCCTGCATACGACCCGTCAGCACCTCGCTGTCACCCTCGCAGAAGATAGTGACCTTGCCCCAGCGCACAACCATATCCTTGAGGGTCTCGCTGTCGTAACTACCTCCGTAGGGGGTATTCACCGAGAGCATAACCACCGCACCACGACCCTGCTCGATGCGACCCTCGACGACGAGACGTTGCTCGAAGTGCATCACCTCCGAGGGCTCATCCATACAACCACATAGCATAATGGCGATAAATATGGCAAGGAGTCGTTTCATCGTGGCTAAAATTTAAAGGTCCAACTAATTGATGGTATTATGGTGTAGATAGTGTGGTATTTCTCTTCTATGTGGATGTCGCCTTGGCTGTCGGCATATACATTCCACGAGAGCATTATGGGGTTTTTACGTGCGTAGACGTTGTAGATGGAGATATTTATTCCGCTATCCTCCAAGTGCTTACTCTTAAGCCAGAGGGTCGCCGAGAGGTCGAGGTGGTGTAGGTCGGGGAGCCTATCGCCATTATATGCTCCATATTGAGGTATAAGTGCGTTGGCTCCGATATATGTGCCTACGGTAGCGGTGTATGGCGCACCCGTGGCGTAGATGAATGTTGCCGAGAGTGTCCAGCGTGGCGAGGGTTTCCATACGCCAAGGAGCGAGAGGTTGTGTCTGCGGTCGGAGTTGGCGTAGAAGGGTCTGCCGTGGTTTATCTGGTCGAACTGGCGTAGCGACTTTGAGAGGGTGTAATTGAGTTGTAGGTCGAAGTGGCTGTCCGAATAGTTTAGGCTGAACTCCGCACCATACGACTCACCCTTGCCCGTATAGAGGAGTGTGTGGTGGTCGGCATTGCCAGAGAGCACCTCTAATATTTGTGAGTCGTACTCGATGACGTTTTGCAGTTGGCGGTAGTAGAGTTCTACGGTCCAGTTCAGACGCTCGTCTAAGGCTGATTGGTTGTAGCCGAGCGATAGGTTGTGCGAAAGTTGGGGTGGGGTAGCCTCGCTACTGCTTATGTAGAAGTCGGTGGCAAAGGACATATTCGACTGAGGCACAAGGTGTAGGTACTGCACCAACTGGTTGTAACTCGCCCAAAAGCGTAGTCTCGAACTTATTGGTACTGAGATCATTAGTCGTGGCTCGGCGTAGCACCACGTTTTGTTGTTGGCAAAGAGGCTTAGGCGGACACCTCCGTCGATGACTAAGTTGCTGAGGGCCTCCCACTTAGCCTCGGCAAAGATAGCCCCCTCGGAGGAGCGTTCGAGGGTCTGAGGGCTTTTGGTGGTTGTCGGGCCTACGATATTTTGTGGCACTACCCTGCGGTACTCGTAGTTAATGCCCGTGGAGATATCTATTTTGTTGAGGTCGATAGTTGCCATTGAGGTCGCTCCGTAGGCCTTAACACCCGCTGTGACGTCGAATAGTTTGTTGGTGATAGAGATGCCGAGGTGGTTGGTATAGTGTGAGGTGTAGACCATATTCTTTAGAGCCACACCTTCGCTTACCTCGCTCTCAAGGGCTATGGTGCCGAGAGCGTTCCACCACTTTAGGTTGCCATTGCTGTTGTAGGTGTTTACATTGGCCCTAAGAGCATCGTTGTTGAAGTGGGTGTTTACGACAAGCCTACCTGCGCGCCCAAGGTCACCCACCATACCTACGCCATAGTCCCCGAATTCGTACTTCAGTGTTGCCTTGTCCAGATTTAGAATCTTAGAAAGCACGGCAAGGTAGGAGTGACGAGCCGAGAGGAATAGGGCGAAGCGCTCGTTGGTAGGTATCTGTATGGCGAGGTCCGACTCGATAAGTCCGATGTTGCCCTCTATAGAGAACCTCCTGGGTATGTAACTATGTGTGCGTATGTCGGTTACGGAGGATGTTGCCGAGCCATACATAGCTGGTATTCCCGACTTGTAGAGCGTAAGACCGCTCAGGTGTGCCGAGTTCAGGGCCGAGAAGAAACCGAGCAGATGCGAGGGTGCAAAGAGTGGCGCACCATTCACATAGAGGCGACTTTGACCCGTGTCGCCACCACGCACGTAGAGGGCGGTATTTCCTTCGGGCGTAGCAGCTACACCTGGGGTGTATTGCAGGAGCCTTACTATGTCCACAGCGCCTGCGAAGTGGGGCAGACTCTTCAGGGCATCCATACTTATCGATATGTTGCCCGTCTGATCGGGTGTCGATATTGCCTTCTGGTGTACCGACACGACGACATCTTCGACCTTGTAGTGTCTCTCCACGGAGTCCTGCTGGGCGTAGAGACCCAGTGGCAGAATCCAAAGTAGAAGTAGGGTTATAGTGTGTCGAATTGTCATCGTGGATAGGTGGTTATTATAACGATGAGGCTGTCTAAAGAGTTGATAGACAGCCTCATCATTAGGTAGTTATGCTATGATTAATATTAGCTTAGATCGATTCCAGTCATATCCTCGAAATCATCTGCCAACTCCTCGATAGCATCGATAAGGTCGCCAAAGGCGGTCTCGGTGAAGTAGCTCTCGAAGGCATACTTGCTACCATCAGGGAAGAGAAGAATAGGCTCAACGTAGTAGTCGTCCTCGTCGTCGCGTGACACCTGCAAAACGATGTCGGCAATCTTCTCGTCGGTGTCGTTATAGACGATAACCAACTTAATCTTCTCGTTTACGAGGTCGCAAACATCCTCCATCTTTCTTCTCCATCTCTCTGCATCGTATTCGTCGTCGTACAAGTCCTCTGTAATCTCGTCGATGTCGGTCAATAGATCCTTGAAGTCACCAGCACCTACGATAGAGAGGTTGAGGATGTCGATCTGTACCTTACCACTCTTAAGAGCCTCTGCAACATAATCTTCATCGATATAGGTCTCTGTCTCACCATAGTAATCGTCGTACTCTGTCTTAAGCCAGTTATCTACGTCGGTGAGGTCGTTGATGGCCACCACTGTATTTGCGTTGAGGAGGGTCTTGTTGCCCTTCTTGATTGACGAGTGAGTCTCAAGACCGCGGCTGTCTGCCTTTACGCTTGCCGAGATGAGATAGCCACCATTGAGGCTAACCTCTACAGATGGAGCAAGGGTCTTAGAGTCGGTGATGTTAGGCTTAGCAACGATGTTGAGGTGCTCTTTGTTGTCGATCTTAACGTTGAGAGTTAGGCTGTTAGGAACATATACGATAGCCTTTGTCTCCAACTCGCGGAATGTCCACTCCTGGCGTGTGGTCTCGCCCCAAGAGGCTGTTGCTACGGCATCATCCCACTTAACTACAATCTTGTGGCTCTGGCCCTCAGACTCTTCCCACTCATCGCCATTCCACTCATAGACATAGCCTGCCAATGGGTTGTACTCAGGGTCGTTGATGTCGATAATTACCTCCTCCAATGCGCGTGTTGCAAAGCGCTGGAAGTGAATGGGTGAGAGGTTCTTAATACCCATAGCGAGTTCGTTGTATGCGTATTCATCGCCATGCCAATCCTCTTCCTCATACTCAAGATACTCAGTGAGGCAGTAAAGAGCATCCAAGATCTCCTCAAAATCAGCGAGATCTACATAACCGATGAACTCGACGGCGATATCCTCAAGTTTTGCCTTGTGCTCGCCTGGGGTGAGTGTCGAAGGTGTATTGTAGTCATCGACATTATCTGGTGTGTTGTTGTCACTCTCTGGGCCCTTGTTACAACCAACAAGGAGGGGTGCAATGAAGGCACAAAGTGCCAATGATAAAAGAATCTTTTTCATATCTGTAAATTTAAAGGTTTTTTAAGGTGAAATTACTCCACTACAAATCTATAAAAAATAAGGCCATTCTCCAAATATTTTGCGCGAAAAGGATAAAAAAAAGGAAATTATGACTCCTCGAAGAAACGCTCGTCGAAATTTACCAAGTAGACACGCTCCGTGGCACGTGTAATGGCGGTGTAGAGCCAGCGTAGCATATCCTTAGACATAGCCTCGTCGCCAAAGAGACAACGGTCCACAAAGACCGCCTTCCACTGGCCACCCTGAGCCTTATGGCAGGTTACTGCATAGGCGAACTTCACCTGCATAGCGTTGAAGTGCGGATTCTCCCTTATGGCCTTGAATCTCTTTATTTTAGAGGCGATATCGGTATAGTCCTTCTCCACCTCGTAGAAGAGGTTACGGCTCTCCTCGCGGGTCAGTGAGGGTGACTCCGAACTGAGGGTGTTGAGCATAACCTTGACACTCATCGGGTAGTCGCCATAGTCGGGGAACTCCACTACGGCATCAATGAAGCGGAAACCGTAGAACTCCTCGAAACGACGTATGCGTCGAAGGCGCACAACATCGCCATTGGCGACGAACGACATTGGCGAATTTTCGTCGCGCTCGGCATAGTGGTAGTTGTTCTTCACGACCATAAGCATATCGCCACTCTCGATTTCCTCCTCGGCCGAGAGGTTGTAGCGACGGATACCCTCGTTGTAGCGATTGGCGCGCTTGTTCGAGCGAGTGATAAGTATGGTGTTGTCGCGCCCATATCTGTCGTAGCACTCCTGTAACTGCTCCATTAGTTCGCCACCCTCGACACGTATAAAGTCGGGGTAGGAGGTGTCGAAACGTGGAATCTCATATATCTGATTCTCAAGCATACAGCGCAACATCGTGGCGTTGAAGAGGATGCCCGAATCCTGGGTCTGGCGCACCACTTCGTCCATCGTGGCGTACTCCACGTCGCCGTATGGGAGTAGAGTTGCAGGATCGAGGGCGGGGCTAAAGTCGTCACCTACGGGAGGTAGCTGTGCATCGTCACCCACGAGCATCAGGCGACACTCCTTGCCACTCTGAACATACTTCACAAGGTCGTCTAAGAGGTTGCCAGAGCCAAAGGTGCTATCCTCGGTCGAAGAGGTGGTGAGCATCGAGGCTTCATCTACGATGAATAGTGCGCCACGCTCCTTGTTGAAGTCGAGAGAGAACTTAGCCTCGTAGTTGGCCGTGGTACGCTCGCGATAGATACGTTTGTGGATGGTCAGCGCCTCGCTATTGGAGTAGTGGGCGAGTACTTTGGCGGCACGACCCGTGGGGGCAAGGAGTATAGTCTTGATACCTAAGTCCTTAAGGGCCGACACGAGGGCTGCAATGATGGTTGTCTTGCCCGTACCAGCGTATCCGTTAAGCATAAAAATACGTCTATAGTCGGGGTCGGCAAGCCACTGCGACAACTTTTCTATGATTTTTTTTTGGTTAAAAGTTGCGTCGAACGATAATTTTGCGTAAATTTGATGCGAAATATGTGTACTAAGCATAGTGCCCTATTTTTAACTACGATTAAAAAGCGATACAAACTTAATAATAAATAACTAAAATGAAAAGAACAGTCATTACTTTATTTCTGTTAGCAGCGGTTGCTGGCCTCATCTTCTGGATTTGGTCAATGCTCTCAACCCCTATCAATTTCGAGAAGCACTTTGCTGAGCGTAGCAATGCTGTAATCGAGAAGGAGCATCACATCGTTAAGTTGGTGCAGGCTTACCGCGATTCAAACAAGGACAAGAAGTTCACTACTAACTGGGACGAGCTTATCGATTTCGCTCTCAACGGCACTATGGAGTACCGTAGCCAGATCTATGATGAGAACAACCTCAAGAATGCTGAGATCTTGGCAGAGTTGCGCAAGGATAAGAATTGGAAGAACGAGCGTGTAGTACGTGTTGCTGCTCGTGATACCATCTTCGACGACGACTTCGGTGTATGCCGTCTTACTGAGGAGCAGATTCGTGATTTGAGATATATCCCATTCACACACAACGCTGAGGAGTTCGAGCTCGATACCTTGACTTACGAGGTAGGTAGCTACCGCACACACCTTATCCGTTGCCACGCTCCATTCGTTAAGTTCATCGATACCGACACCTACAACCAGGAGTTCTGGAACGAGCTTAACGACCGCTTCGAGTACTTCATCAACCACCAGGAGGCTAACGAGGATCTCAAGAAGATGAAGGCTGATGGTCTTAAGGCAACCGTTACTCGCAATCCTAAGTATATGATTGGTGAGGCATTCCCAATCCCAATGGATGTTGAGTTCTTCGGTATTACTTTCGGTAGCCTTGAGGAGCCTACTAACGAGGCAGGTAACTGGGAGGGTTCTGCAAACTAATTATGAGTGATTCAACTCTAAATAGGGTGTCCATCCGACTATCATCGGGTGGACACGCTTTTTCTCAAAGCGACTTGGAGAGGGCGCAGGAGGCTAAGGAGGGTGTCGAGGTGGAGGTAGTGACCGAGAGGGTCACCCTCGTGCCTGAGAAGTTCCTCAACGAAGCCCCCTTGGCGGACCACCTCCTTGCGTTGCGCATACCTCTTTCGCCTGCCGACCGTGTGGTATGTAGTCAGCCACGTGAGGGGGTCGTGGCAGTTATGGCGGTTGAGGATAGCCCACTAAGAGTGCTTGAGACGAAGTACTCTGGGCCGATAACCTATACCTCGCCCCTCGTGCGAAGCCTTGCCGATGGCGATGGCATAACCATCCACCTTGTCGATGATGTGGCTTATATAACACTCCACGAGGGGGTGTTGCGTTTTGCCGAGGCACAGCGCATAGAGAGCGATGCCGACCTGCTTTACTTCATCGAGAGCGTACACCGTACCTACGACGTTTATAATATGTACGCGCGCGCGAAGGGCGATACCCAGCGTATCGAGCGAGTGACGAAGGGTCGTTTTAAGAATCTGAAAACTCTGTAAATAAGTAAGATAAGTGTTGGAATATGCGAATAGTAAGTGGTAAATACCGTGGTCGCACCATCAATCCGCCACGCAACCTCAGGGCACGTCCCACAACCGACTTCGCCAAGGAGAACCTCTTCAACGTGTTGGTGAACCTCGTAGATTTCGAGGAACTCGACGTGTTGGACCTCTTCTCTGGTACGGGTTCAATAAGTTATGAGTTCGCCTCGCGTGAGGCTCGTAGCGTCACCTCGGTAGAGATAAATAGTGTGCATCACAACTTTATTCGCCAGACGGCACGCGACCTCAAGTTCGAGAATTTCTATGCCGTGAAGGCAAATGTGTTCCTCTACTTGAAGAGCTGTGCCAAGAAGTTTGACCTTATCTTTTCGGATGCGCCCTACGACCTTGAGGGTAGCGAGGCTGTTATAGACCTCGTCTTCGAGCGAGACCTACTCAAAGATGGTGGTTTCTTAATTTTTGAGCATTCCAAGGATCAGGAGTTTTCTAAGCATCCCAACTTCTGGCAAACAAGAAGTTATGGTAGTGTGAACTTCACCTTCTTCAAAAAGGAGAACGACGCTGAGGATTCCGAGTAGTTGGATGAATGTAATGTGAAAATTAAAAAAATAGTAATATAAAAAATATTTATTCCTATAGGTTGTAATAGGACTTATGGTGGCCTCTTGGTGTGATGCTGTGCGGTGGTGATTTACTCCCACTAAATATTGAATATTTCTCGAAATAGATGGTAAATATCTATTGGGTTTATAACTTGCTAATACATACCGATTTGCGAGTTGTAGACAGAGTTTTGGGGAGTAGAGGGTGAACTTTTTTGCAATTTTTCTTAAAAAAAAAGTGGTAAAAAATTTGCAGGTTTAAAAAATTGTAGTACCTTTGCATCGCAATCGAGAAATAAACCGCTCGGTTGATGGTTCTAAAAATTTTGGTGCGTTAGTTCAGCTGGTTAGAATACGTGCCTGTCACGCACGGGGTCAGGGGTTCGAGTCCCCTACGCACCGCCAAAAAGGAAGATCGAAAGGTCTTCCTTTTTTTGTTGTGTCTATTTTCTAAGGCGTGGAGCCGACGTAAACGTCGTTTGTTGTAGTTGTGGAGTATGCGCTTTATGCAAGCATAGCGCCCACTCCCCATCTCCAACCATCGCAAAGCGATGCCCTCCCCGCCTTGTGTCATCAAACCCCCTTTTTGGCGTTGTGTAGGCGATATCGAACTTCGCAGGGGTTACCTCGGTAGCCTCTTCCGCACCACCCCAAGGGGTGACTTGCGGGTCTCCCTCGGTGATGGCTTCGCCATTCGAGTCCCCAGTATTTTTTACTGTATCTATTTTCTAAGGCGTGGAGCCGACGTAAACGTCTTTTGTTGTAGTTGTGAAGTATGCGCTTTATGCAAGCATAGCGCCCACTCCCCATCTCCAACCATCGCAAAGCGATGCCCTCCCCGCCTTGTGTCATCAAACCCCCTTTTTGACGTTGTGTAGGCGATCTCGAACTTCGCAGGGGTTACCTCGGAAGCCTCTTCCGCACCACCCAAGGGGTGACTTGCGGGTCTCCCTCGGTGATGGCTTCGCCATTCGAGTCCTAATGGGAGTGGCGTGTATGTACTTATTTTTTTGTAGCGCATATAGCGATTTATGATGTAGATTGGGGCGGTTTAATTTGTTTGTTGAGAAAAAAATGCTATCTTTGTATTGACGAATGTCGTGCAGTGCCCGATATCTAAATAATCTTAATATATGAAACTAAAAAAGTATGCTAACCGCTTGTTAGTGGCGGTATTGGCTGTTGCAGCCGTAGCCTGTGTGGACGAGAGTTATCGTTTAGACGAGGTGTCTACGGAGGTTACTCTCGTAGAGGAGTCCACAACATTGCCTTTGGGAAATCTTAAAAAGAAGACCATTGGCGAACTTCTTGGTGATAAGGAGGTTAATGGTTTGGTGAAGGATGAGAATGGTAATTATGCCTTCAGCGTGGATGGTGAGTCTCAGAGTATCACCATCGATGGTATCACAACATCCTTCGAAATTCCAAGCACCGAGAGCTCTTTCGAGGTGGAGATGCCATCGTTGAATTTCGACAATGGCGTTATCGAGATTAAGGCGTATGAAGAGATTGATTCCAACATAGCTGGCCTCTCGGACTACATCACCGAGGGAGAGTTGCCAAGTTTCTTGCCAGAATTTCCTAAGTTTAGCGGTAGTTATGTCAAGACTTTTGACTATGATGATGCTCACATCCACTTTGATGTGCCCGAGCAGATTGATGGCATTCACAAGATCTACTTCAAGGATGTGGAGACAGGTCACTACGGTGCACCTATTCACATCACCGTAGACCTTAATGGTTTTGCAGATATCAATGGCGGTGGTAAGCTAAAGTTCCAGCTTAAGCAGAATGGTGGCGAGTTCACGCTCCTCAACGCCGATAACAGTCTCCTCTGCGTATCGGATTCATACGAGGTGGAGTACGCTATTGAGAGTGGCGCAGAGACCATAGACTTTGTGGTATACGTAGAGAGTATCATCAACAACAAGGCGCTCAACCCCGACCATTCGTTTGACTTGGATCTCTCTATGGAGTGCAAGGTGGACTACGAGATTCAGGCCAAGGCCGGCTCGTTCAACACCACGCAGATGCCACGTATGGAGCTCTTGGCAAAGTTCGAGTATGGCGATGCTGAGGTGGTGCTAAACAACAATATCGATCTGATTAACTTCGAGGATGCCGAGGGTTTCGATATCAACATTAACGATATGCCTGAGCAGGTGGTGAGCATCAATGGCGTAGAACTCAAGGAGGGTACAGAATTGACCCTCTTCGCCCACGGCTTGGAGTGGCTCGCAGAGAGAGGTCTCGCCGAGGACTTGGTTGTCGAGGTTACACTCCCCGAATTCTTGGTATTGCACAGCATTGATGGCTTGGGCTATGAGTACGACCAGAGTGGCCACAAGATTACTACTTCGGCAGCGGCGATAGGTAAGGGCCTAACCATTGGCTTCGATGGTATCGACTTCGGTGCCGAGGGGCTCACTCCTGAGAATGGTGCCATAACCCTCCATTTCTCCCCAGTCATCAAGGCGCACTTCGACCACGAGGGTGATATTAAGGTGTCGCAGTTGTTGCCCGATGTTGGCAAGATTGAGGTGTCTGCAGGTATCTTGGGTACTACTGCCGAGTTGCTCTCAGTGAGTGGCCGAGTGAACTATAGCGATACTCAGACCCAGACCTTTGAGCTTTCAGGCGTAGAAGACCTCAATATCTATATTGGTGGTATCGGTCTCTCACCCGTAATCTTTATCAATATCGAGAACCCATTGACCATCGATGCTGTGCTCTCAGCTGCGGTCTCTGTACCTGAGGATGCCGAGCGTAGCCTTAGCATTGACGATGTGGTAGTCAAGAGGGCAGAGTATGTGAATGGTGAGGTAGTCCCAACCACCACTCAGCTGGTATTGGGCAAGGCCGACCGTCGTGCAGAGTATAGCGATGCTCAGTACACCTTCGTTGAGTGCGATATGGAGAGCCTTCTCAGAGGTTCTATCCCTAACGAGATTCGTATGGATCTCAGCTTCGCGGCTATCTCCGACGAGGTTATGACGCTCTACACTTCCGACATCTTCACCATCAACTACGACTACTCGTTGTCGATGCCATTGGAGCCTAACGAGGATCTCAATATCCGCTACTCGGATAGTGTTGATGTGGGTGATATCTTTGATGTTGTGAGCGACTACGAGAATATTAGCCTTCGCGACATTAAGGTTATCATGGATGTTAAGACCACCATACCATTAGCCTTTGGTGCCGATGTGGTGCTCTTGGATGCTGATGAGAAACCATCAAATGTTAAGGCTATCTTGCGCGAGGGTCACAATGCTATTGTAGGCTCTAAGGATGGTGTTACGGAGTCGCGTAGCGAGTTAATCATAGAGCTTGAGTTGGGCGAGGATGACTCTGTTGCAAACCTCAAGGATGTGCGCAATATCAGTTTCGAGGTTGAGGCCTTTGGTGTTGCCCAGGATGAGGTGGGCCTCAATGAGAATCAGTATATCGAGGCTTCGCTCAAACTCCAGGTTGCTGGCGTATCCTTGGATATTAAGGACTTTATCGATTCAGACGAAGAATAAAAGATTAGATCTACTATGAAAAGATATATTTACGCATTAGTTGCCCTTGCGCTACTTAGTGTTGAGGGGCTTTCGGCACAGATGAAGACCTCCTACTTTATGGAGGGTTCATACTTCCGTACTGAGATGAATCCCGCCTTGGCCCCTACACGTGGCTATGTCGCTATGCCTTTTGTTTCGGGCTTTGACTTCGGCCTTTCGGGAAATGTGCTGTCGGTGGATAACTTTGTCTATCAGACCGATAAAGGCCTTGTTACGGCGTTGAATGGCGCTGTGTCGTCGGATGAGTTCTTGAGCCGTCTTCCAGAGATAGGTCTCGAGTCGTTGAAGGCAGATATCAACCTCTTTGGTGTGGGCTTCTACACTGGCCGAATGTTCTGGAATTTCGGTACAAGTATGCACGTCAATGGCGATATCTACCTCTCGAAGGATATATTCCGTGCGGTGAAGAGCCTCGGCAATGGTCTCTACGACTTAGGAAATGTAGGTGCTGAGCTCAACGCCTATATGGATGCCTATGTAGGCACCTCTATCCCTATTGGTAAGCACGTGAATGTGGGTGTTAGGGCTAAGTTCTTGGTGGGCTTGGCTAATGCCAGCGCGACCTTCAACCAGTTGCAGGTTAATGTCACAGAGAATGGTGTTGTAGGTACTGCTAATGGTGAGTGGCGAGGTAATGCCTTTATGTTGGATGCTGCCAGCTATAATCCTGACGAGGGCATGGAGAGTCTTATCAATATCGATATGGACGATCCTATCGCTGGGGCTATGGCTCTTATGAAGAGCATCGACAGTTTCGGTGCAGCCCTCGACTTAGGTGCTGAGGCGCGCTTCTTCAACGACCACCTTAAGGTGTCGGCAGCCGTTACCGACCTCGGCTTCATCAAGTGGAGTGCTAAGTCACATCTACGCGGTGCTGTTTCGGGCGATTTCCACTACAGTGGTTACGATTTCGAGACTCAGGAGTTGGATGCTGGTGGTGGTTTCAATACCGATAATCTTATCTATGAGGGCGTTAATGATGGTTATACCTCATATCTCAACTGGTCGATAAATGCTGGTGTCGAGTATAACTTCCTCAAGAACCACTTTGCTGTGGGTCTCTTGTCGCACACTCGTTTCTATCGTGGCACTTGCACTTCTGAGCTTACTGCCTCATTGAACATACGTCCCGTGAATTGGATTACGCTTACCGCAAGCCATACCTTCCTCAATAAGAACCGTCCAGGTGTCTTCGGTGCTGCTATAAACATCCACCCACGTGCGTTGAACATCTTTGTAGGTATGGACTATATCGATCCAAATCTTGTCTACGTAAACGACTCTATCCTTGTTCCACGCTATGCTAAGTCGTTGAATGTCTACTTTGGTTTGGGCTTCAATATGGCTCGTCCAAAGTTTATGCGACAGGAGCAGTTGGCGCGCAAGGCGGAGAAGAAGGCAGCTCGTAAGGTGGCACGCAAGTAGTTTGTTGTTATAACAGCACATCTACTTCCGCTGGCGATGTCGTCTAACAAGGCTACTTTGTCGTTACGCTCGCCCTCAAAATGCCCATTTACGCCTCAGTAAACTGTGCTTTTTCGGGCTTAGCGAGTGGTAATAAAAAGAATTAGGGCTGTCACGTCGAGTGACGGCCCTTGTTGTGTTTCGCAAAAAAAAGTGTGATAAATAGTATTATTAAATAAATTTTCATTACCTTTGTAATATAATAAATAACAATTAGGACTATGAAAAGGATTTTGTTTGCAATCGTGGTGCTATGTGCGTTGTCGGTGGCCTGCGAGAAGGAGACTGTGCCTCAGTTGTCGCAGATTGATATGAGTGGTGAGCAAGATGGAAAGATGTATGTCTATTACAGATTTGTGAATATGACGGGAGTCCCTATCCATATCGCATTTCTACCTCCTTCAACAGATATAGGCATTGGTAGCTTGATTGATAACGAAAGGGATTATGTTGTTGTGGCAGAAAATTCCGACAAGTTTTATAAGCCAGAGGAGTATATTTTCGAGCTCGCGGTATACTATAATCCAGCTCTTCCAGGTGTTAAGATGACATACTATGAGCCCACCCCTGGAGGTCCAATGTCGCTATCGTCGTGGAAAGAGGAGGTTGTAGATGCCAACTCTGTTATTCGCACCTACACCTTCACTCCAGAGCATTACGAAGATGCTAAAATTAATGGAACGCCTATGGGTGAGTAGTGGTAAGGTCATTATGAAATAGGCGAATAGAGTGAATAAACACTATATTTTGTCGTTACACTCGCCCTCAAAATGCTCATTTACGCCTCAGTAAATTGCGCTTTTTCGGGCTTAGCGAGTGGCAATAAAAAGAATTAGGGCTGTCACGTCGAGTGACGGCCCTTGTTGTATCTGTTAGAGTGGTTATCTATGTCCGTTATGGCTTAGAGTCGGATGCCGAGGCCGTACATCATATTGTGGGTGTACTGGTGGCTATTGAAGCGGTAGCCCACGTAGAGGAAGAGGCGTTGGGTGAGAAAGGCCTTGAGCGAAAATTGGGTGTAGATGCGACTCATATCGTAGCCTCGCTTGTTGAGGTTGAGGCCAAAACTGGCGCCAATAGTAAAGATAGGAGCCTTTATCTCGCCACGAACCGAGAGTCCTATCTCGGTCTGCTCCCAAAGCGTTGGACGACAGATGGTTGCTGTTTCTTTATCCTCAGACGTTATGGCGTAGAGATTAAGCGAACTATCGACTTGGATGTCGAGCGAGGCACCTAAGGCGAAGTGGTCGTTGAGGTGGTATTGTGGCTGAAAGTGCGCACCACCCAAGGGGAAGGCCTTGTCTGTGGAGTAGAAGTGTCCATCCTGAGTAAACCTGTCGGCTCGCCAGCCGCCATAGAGGATGATATCGTAGGTGAGGTGGTCTGCAAATGAACTCCCCTCAAGCTCCTCCGACGGAGATATATAGCGTCTAATATCGACCTTTGTCGCATCCTCGTTGAAGTGGTAGGTAGCACCGAGCCTTAGGCCAAAGAGGTTGGCTCCGCTATTGGAAAAGTGCGTATCGGCATTGGAGAGGTGGGTGAAGTGGGGTGCTACGTAGAGTTCCCAACCCTTGGCGATGTGCCAACTAAGGGGGAGCGAGAGGCTTATAAATACATTGCACTTGGAGTTCATAGCCTCGTTGGGTTGCCAGCCCCACGATGCACCTATGTTCCACTCATAACCCAGAGATAGGCGCTCAGTGAAGTCGGCAAGACGCGCTCCTTGGAGGATGTAGGCGACCAAGGGTGTGCCTGTGAAGTCGTTGTGGTAGAGGGTGTAAACCCCAAGGCCAAGACCCTGATATGTAGTGGGATATCTCTTACTTTGTGGGTTGCTCTTAGGGAGCGAAAAGGCGTAGCGCACGTGGAACGAGAGGGCCGACTCAAGGGCGTCGCCATCGGTATAATCACCTCTGAGGGCGTAGTGCGAAATGGCGTTGTAGGCGGGGCGTAGTTCCGCGCTAAGGTGGTGGGGGATAGAGTCTTTAGGGGTAGCACATAACTGCACTACCCCCAAGATTAATAAGATGAGTGTGGCTACTGCTTTGCGAGCCATACACGGATATTCTCGGCTACGCACTCGATGAGTCTATCGATAGCCTCGGCTGCCGACCAGGCGTTGTGTGGCGAGGCCAACAGGCGATATCTATCCTTGATATCGTAGAGTGGCGAAGTGCGGAGTGGCTCTACGGAGAATACGTCGAGGGCCGCTGCCGAAACATAACCCTTGTCGAGAGCTTCGGCCAAGGCGCTCTCGTCGATGATGCCACCGCGTGCCACGTTGATAATTATTGAGGTAGGCTTCATACGCTTCAACTCCTCGATGCCGATAAGGCCACGTGTGCGCTCGTTGAGAGGTGAGTGTACAGATACGATGTCGCTCCACTCCAACAACTCGTTGAGCTCCATTGCTGGGTACTCCTCCTGACGCTTAGCACCTGAGGTCGAGTAGTAGCGCACATCGCAACCAAAGGCTGAGGCTAAGCGTGCCACCTCGCGACCAATATTTCCGAGGCCGACGATACCCCAGCGCTTGCCTCGAATCTCGAAGGTAAAGCGGTCGTAGCAGAAGGCGCGGTCGGCCTTCGAGTAGCGACCATCGTGGAAGTACTCGTCGAAATAGACGACATTACGAGCCAAGGCTAAGGCCGAAGCGAGGGTGGTCTCGGCTACCGAAGTGGTGGAGTAGCCCACGGCATTGCGTACCTCGATACCCAACTCCTTAGCACTCTCCAAATCGACATTGTTCATACCCGTTGCTGCAACGCAAATAAGCTTAAGGTCAGGGAGTTGGCGCATTGCGTCACCATCGATAAGCACCTTGTTTGTGATGGCTACATCGGCACCCTTAAGGCGCTCTACGACCTGCTCTTTAGTTGTGTTTTCATAGGCGGTGTACTCGCCCAACGAGGTGATAGAATCGAGGCTTCGGCCAGCGATGCTATACTCGTCCAAAAAGACTATTTTCTTCATATCTATTCAGTTTTAGTTTCGTTCTTAAATTCTCCAATTAAGTCGCGGATGACCACCGAGGCACAGCCGATGCCGAAGAGGGCAGGGATATAAGATATAGTGCCTACGTTCGACTTTTTGTTCTGCTCCTCGCATAGAATCATAGCACCCTCGCGCACGGGCTCAGGCGAAAATACCGCCCAAAAACCTCGCTTAATGCCTATCTTATGTAGGCGTTTGCGGAGCATATGTGCCAATGGACAGTGGTGTGTTTTGGCGATATCCTTAATCTCCATAAGCGTAGGGTCGGTCTTTGCGCCAGCCCCCATAGAGCTAACCAACGGAATAGCTCTGTCGAGCGCCCCCTTTATGAGTGCCAACTTCGGTGAGAGGGTGTCGATGGCATCCACCACATAGTCGAACTTGTCGCTATCGAGGAGTGCGTCGGTTTCGTCATCCTTGATGAAGCGGTTTACGATGGTGAGTTCCAGGTCGGGGTTTATATCCTTAAGTCGCTCGGCCAAAATCTCGCACTTCTGGCGACCTATGGTTGAGTGGAGTGCCACGAGCTGTCGGTTGATGTTACTCTCCGAGACCTTGTCCGCATCGGCAATCGTCATCCTTCCAACGCCACTGCGCACAATCATCTCGGCAGCGTAAGCTCCTACGCCACCCACACCAACCACCAATACGTTAGCCCCTCGAAGTTGCTCTAATTTCTCCGTGCCGAGTAGTAGCTCGGTTCGCTCTAACCATCCGTTCATTAGCCTAATAATGGGTCTTTATCGAAAAGAGTTTTGTAGTTATTCTCTATATGGTCAAGGAGCGTATTGACGCTTATGTTGCGTAGTTTTGCAACCTCCATATACACCTCCTCAATGCTTTCGCTTGGAGCCTCGTCGGTCTCGCAAAATAGTTTGCTAATATCCATAGAGACAATCACTTGGCGAGTCTTGGGTGAGCGTAGAGAGCGCTGTCCAATGGAGAGGTAGTATCCTCGCTTTAGTAGCGTCTCTGCCAACTGTAACGACCCTATGAAGTTGTGAAAAACAACTCCTCGGAGCATAGGGTATCGACCCAAAATCCGAAGGATGTCGTCTATTGCCTTCACGTTGTGAATGACTACCGGTTTGTCCCATTCGATAGCAGCTTTTAAATGTTGCTCAAAGAGCTGTTGCTGTATGGTGTGGTCTGTAGGACATTGATAGTCAAGGCCTGTCTCGCCCACTATGTCGCACTCCTCGAAGTTAGGCATCGTAATATCCCTCTCTGCGTTCCAGGGGTGTATGCCTGCCATACGCGGAGAGATGATATCGGGGTGCGGATGGTGGGTGTGTATGTCGATAAGTCGTCTCATCACATCTCGCTTTCTGAGACAAAATTAATAAATTATTGTCGAAAACCCAAATAACCGTTATAATTCGTTGTCTGTTTGGAAAAAAAGTAGTATCTTCGTGCGCATTTTAATTTTAAATCGGTATCACCGATAATTCAAAAGGCAACAAACATAAACAATAAAACTATTTATATTAATCTAACAAACAGTTTTTATGTCGAAAAACATTAAATTATGTAAAGGTCTCGACATCAAGTTGGCTGGTAAGGCAGAGGCAGTCGTGGAGAATGCTCCTATGGCTAAGTCTTACGCTGTAAGTCCGCTTGATTATGAGAACGTCACACCTAAGCTGTTGGTTAAGGTCGGCGATAAGGTAGAGGTCGGCACTGCGTTGTTCTTCGATAAGAAGGACCCACGTATCCTCTTTACTTCGCCCGTTAGCGGTGTTGTTTCAGCCATCAACCGTGGCGAGAAGCGCAAGTTGCTCAACGTGGCAGTAGAGCCAGATCAGACACAGGTGGTGAAGGAGCTTAAGGTAGTTGATGCCAAGGCTGACCGTTCTGCTATTGTCGAGATGCTTCTTGAGTCGGGTCTCTGGACTCGTATCGTAGAGCGTCCTTATGGTGTTATCGCTAACCCAGACGCTGAGCCTAAGGCAATCTTCGTTTCTGCCTTCGATTCAGCACCATTGGCACCAGACTACAACTTCGTTCTCCAGAACGATAAGGCTACCGTAGAGGCTGGTTTGGCTCTCTTGGCACGTCTTACCAATGGCAAGGTACACCTCTCTGCTCGCAAGGGTGACGAGGGTTATATGTCTGAGGTTAAGGGCGTGGAGTACCACACCTTCTCAGGTAAGCACCCTGTTGGTAACGTAGGTGTTCAGATCCACCACATCGACCGCATTGCTAAGGGCGATGTAGTTTGGACTGTAAACATCCAGGACGTAGCACTTATTGGTCGCTTCGTTACTACAGGTAAGCTCGATATGACTAAGGTTATCGCCGTAGCAGGTAGCGAGGCGAAGAAGCCTTGCTACAAGCGCATCATCGCTGGTGCTGCGGTAGAGTCTATCGTAGGTAAGGTAGATGCTAAGGTGCGTATTATCTCTGGTGATGTTTTGACTGGTGTTAAGACTGCACACGACGGCTATATCTCTGCTGGCGCAAATATGTTGAGCCTCATCCCTGAGGGCGATGTATATGAGTTGCTCGGCTGGGCTATGCCACGCTTCCACCGCTTCTCAGTATCTCGTGCTTACTTCTCTTGGCTCTGCCCAAAGAAGGAGTACAAACTCGATACTAACCTCAATGGTGGTGAGCGTCCATTCGTGGTAACAGGTCTCTATGAGAACTACTTGCCAATGGATGTTTATGTAGCATATCTGTTGAAGGCTATCCTCGTTAAGGATCTCGATAAGATGGAGAACCTTGGTATCTATGAGGTGTTGCCAGAGGATTTGGCACTCTGCGAGTTCGTCGATCCATCGAAGATCGAGATGCAGCAGATTGTGCGTGATGGTATTAACCTAATGATTAAGGAGAGCTAAGGTATGGGATTGCGTAATTTAGTAGATAAGATTAAGCCTACCTTCTCTGAGGGCGGCAAGCTCAGTTTCTTGCACTCTACATTCGAGGGCTTCGAAACATTCCTTTTTGTTCCTAACACTACCACCTCTAAGGGTGCGCACATTCGCGACTGTAACGATATCAAGCGTGTGATGATCGTTGTGGTTGTAGCGTTGTTGCCAGCCTTGTTGTTCGGTATGTACAACATCGGTTACCAGGCAGGCATCGAGGGTATCTTGCCAGCGTTCTGGTTTGGTTTCTTGAAGATGTTGCCTATGATTATCGTATCTTACGTTACTGGTCTTGCAATTGAGTTTGCATTTGCTCAGAAGCGTAAGCACGAGATTAACGAGGGTTTCCTTGTATCTGGTTTGCTTATCCCTATGGTAATGCCTATCTCGGTGCCATTGTGGATCGTAGCACTCTCAACTGCATTCGCCGTAATTATCGGTAAGGAGGTATTTGGTGGTACAGGTATGAACGTCTTCAACCCAGCGTTGTTGGCACGTGCCTTCGCCTTCTTCGCCTACACTCCACAGATGTCTGGTGAGGCTGTATGGTATGCTGCTGATGGTAAGACAGGTGCAACTGCTTTGGAGCAGCTCTCAACTACAGGCGGTATGGAGTGGAGCGCTATGGATGCCTTCATCGGTTTGATCCCAGGTTCTGTGGGTGAGACCTCTACATTGGCTATCCTCATTGGTGCTGCTATCTTGCTCTTTACAGGTGTTGCCTCTTGGCGCATTATGTTGTCTGTATTTGTTGGTGGTTTGGCCTTCGGTTACTTGTTCGACGTAGTTGGCTTGACCGAGTTCCCAGCATACTACCACTTGTTGGTAGGTGGTTTCGCGTTCGGTGCAGTATTTATGGCTACCGACCCTGTTACCTCTGCACAGACTAACGCAGGTAAGTGGATTTACGGTTTGATGGTTGGTGCTTTGGCAGTACTTATCCGTGTAGTAAACCCAGCATATCCAGAGGGTATGATGCTCTCAATCCTCTTTATGAATGCGTTGGCTCCACTCATCGACTACTTCGTTGTTGAGCGCAACATCGCACGTCGTAAGAAGTTGATTAAGAATGTTAAATAAGCGAGGAACTATGGCAATTAATAAGAATTCTAATCTTTATATTATCACCTATACCGTTGTTATGGTGGTAATCGTTGGTGCCTTGCTCGCATTCTTGGCTACCTCTCTTAAGGGTAAGCAGGATGCAAATGTGCTTAACGAGCAGAAGGTATCTATTATGAGAGCCTTTGGCGAGGCAGAGGCTAACTTCGACGAGGTTGTAACCATCGGTCGTTTGACTGCTGGTGAGTTCACTGAGGTCGTAGATGAGGCTGTCGTTGCCGAGGTCTTCGATATGCTTGGCAACCGTAAGGCGTTGTCTGAGGCTGAGGATAACCTCCCAATCTTCAAGATGGAGAAGGATGGTGCTACCAAGTTCGTATTGCCTATCGTAGGTAAGGGTCTTTGGGGCGACATCTGGGGTTATGTATCTTTGTTGCAGACCGCAGACAATGTTGAGATCACTGGTATCGTTATGGACCACGCTGGCGAGACTCCAGGTCTTGGTGCTGAGATCGCTACCGATAAGGTTCAGAAGGCATTCGAGGGCAAGAAGCTCTACAATGCTGAGGGCGACTTCGCAGTACGTATGCAGAAGGGTGGCGCTCAGAACGAGCATCAGGTAGATGCTATCACTGGTGGTACAAAGACTTGTGATGGTGTAAACGCTATGTTGGCAACCTCTATTGGCAAGTATGAGTCATTCTTGCGTGCTACTGAGACTGCTGCTGAGGCAGACGTTCAGGAGTGCGAGTGTGGCGAGTGCTCAGAGGAGGCTATTGTTGAACCTATTAATGTTGAGGAGGAGTAAACTATGAAACTAAGCAAGAATTTTACTAATCCTTTGGCAGCGAACAACCCAGTTATCGTTCAGATTTTGGGTATCTGTTCAGCGTTGGCCGTAACAGTTAAGTTGGAGCCTGCCTTCGTTATGGGTCTCTCTGTAACTTTCGTATGTGCATTCTCTAACCTTATTATGTCGTTGTTGCGTAATGGTGTTCCATCACGTATCCGTATCATCGTGCAGTTGGTTGTCATTGCAACCTTGGTAATCGTCGTAGACCAGTTCCTACGCGCGTATATGTATGATGTATCTAAGCAGTTGTCTGTTTACGTAGGTCTTATCATTACGAACTGTATCGTTATGGGTCGTGTTGAGGCCTTTGCGTTGGGTAACAAGCCTTGGGATGCCTTTGTTGATGGTGTTGCTAACGGTTTGGGCTATGCCTTTATCTTGGTGTTGGTAGCCTTCTTCCGTGAGTTGTTCGGCTCAGGTACACTCTTCGGCTTCGATGTTATTGCACGCTTCGGCTATGTAAACAACTCGTTGATGCTCTTCCCTCCGATGGCACTTATCATCGTGGGTGTTATCATCTGGGTTCATCGCTCTATTAATAAGGATTTACAGGAAAAATAGGAGGGTAGCGTATGTTGAATTTGTTTATTAATTCGGTATTTATCGAAAATATGGTCTTCGCATACTTCTTCGGTATGTGTTCTTACATTGCCGTATCGAAGAGCGTTAAGACCGCTTTGGGCTTGGGTGCTGCCGTTACCTTCGTTCAGGTGATGACTGTGCCTTTGAACTACCTCTTGAATCAGTATGTGTTGGCTCCTAATGCACTTGGTGAGGGCGTAGATCTCGGCTTCTTGTCGTTCATCTTGTTCATCGCCGTTATTGCAGCCTTCGTTCAGTTGGTTGAGATGATTGTCGAGAAGTTCTCGCCATCGTTGTACAACCAGTTGGGTATCTTCTTGCCACTTATCGCTGTAAACTGTGCCATTATGGGTGGTTCGTTGTTTATGCAGCAGATGGTAGGCACTGAGATCAACTCTGTAGGCGACTCAGTTGTTTACGGTCTTGGTTCAGGTATTGGTTGGTGGTTGGCTATCGTTATGATGGCTGCTATCCGCGAGAAGATCGAGTACTCACACGTTCCTGCAGCGTTGAAGGGTCCAGGTATTGCCTTCATCATCACAGGTTTGATGGGTATCGCATTTATGATCTTCTCTGGTATTCAGTTGTAACCTTTAAAAGAGTATAAGGTATGAATGTTACTATCATTATCTATGCAATAGTTGCCTTTCTTGCGGTGACCCTCGTTCTCGTGGCACTGCTACTCTTTGCAAAGGCAAGACTTACATCGTCAGGCGCTGTTAAGGTAAATATCAACGATGGCGATAAGGTGTTGGAGGTTGAGTCAGGCTCAACACTTCTCAACACTCTTTCAGAGCAGGGTATCTTCCTTCCATCGGCTTGTGGTGGTAAGGGTGCTTGCGGTCAGTGCAAGTGCCAGGTAGTTTCGGGTGGTGGCGAGATTTTGCCTACCGAGCGAGGCTTCTTCAACCGTCGCGAGATCAACGAGGGCTGGCGTCTTGGTTGCCAGGTTAAGGTTAAGGAGGATATCGCAATCAAGGTTCCTGCTTCAGTTCTTAGCATCAAGAAGTGGGAGTGCGAGGTTGTCTCTAACAACAATGTTGCTACCTTCATCAAGGAGTTCGTTGTTAAGTTGCCTGAGGGCGAGCACTTGAACTTCCGTTCTGGTGGTTATATCCAGATCGACGTTCCTGCAATCACCGTAGATTACAAGGATATCGATGTTGATCCTGAGTACCGCGAGGATTGGGAGAAGATGGGTGTCTTCAACCTCAAGATGGTTAATCCTGAGCCACAGGTACGTGCATACTCTTGCGCTACCTACCCTGCTGAGGGCGATATCATCAAGCTTAACGTGCGTATCGCAACTCCTCCGTTCGATCGTGCTACAGGAGGCTTTATGAATGTTAATCCAGGTGTATGTTCATCATATATCTACTCGTTGAAGCCAGGCGACAAGATCATTATGTCGGGTCCATTCGGTGAGTTCTTCTTGCCAGATAACCTTTCTGACGATCAGGAGCTTGTATTCATCGGTGGTGGTGCAGGTATGGCGCCTATGCGTTCACACATTATGCACCTCTTCAAGACTGTTAAGACAGGTCGCAAGGTTAATTTCTTCTATGGTGCTCGTTCACTCAAGGAGGCCTTCTACCTCGATGACTACTACCAGATCGAGAAGGAGTTCCCTAACTTCAAGTTCCACTTGGCTTTGGACCGTCCAGATCCAGAGGCAGATAAGGCAGGTGTTCCTTACGTAGCAGGTTTCGTTCACAATGTGTTGTATGAGACATATTTGAAGAACCACGACGAGCCAGAGGGCATCATCTACTTGATGTGTGGACCTCCAATGATGGCACAGTCAGTAGTTAATCTTTTGGATAATCTTGGTGTTCCAGCCGAGAATATTCTCTTCGATAACTTCGGTGCATAGTAGAATATATCAAGTAAAGGTGAGGGTGTCCCAATTCGGGCCACCCTCTACTTTTTTGGCCTTCTGCGCATTGCCGCTCTCCCCACCAGAACAAAAAAAGGAGCAATCTAATAAACTGCTCCTTGCGTTCCACCTTTGTCGGGTGTCGTTTTATCTATTTCATACCAACAAGTAGGGCCAGGACTTGAACTGCGTTCAGCAGAACGAGAGCAAACCCAGGAGGTTTGATTGGGTATAATACCGTAGGTATAGAAGATGGGGAGAGTGTTAGCGTCAAGCTTGCT
>CAJGEC010000017.1 GCA_904502285.1 uncultured Alistipes sp.
AAAACAAACGTTCTTTAGGTGGTTATAGCAGTGAGGTTCCACCTCTTCCCATTCCGAACAGAGAAGTTAAGCTCACTTACGCCGATGGTACTGCCTATTTAGGTGGGAGAGTAGGTAGCCGCCTCTTCAAGCCGAATCCTTAGGGTTCGGCTTTTTTTGTTGCTATGTGAATGGTGCGTTGAGTAGATTATTGTCGTGAGAAGGTGTTACGAACGGAGTTTAGCCGAACCCAGATCTTCAGCTTTCAGAGTCGGCTTTATGCCGCCAATTATATTTACAATCCACCCCCGTTCCCCCTCCTTATGAAAAGGAGGGGGCAAGATATTGTAGGAGCAGATCGTAAGATTTGCTCCTTTTCTTTTTGCATATAGCGCCCCACCTATCGCACAAGACTCGCTTATGAGCTTAGGGAATTTAGAGAAATTAGAGAACTTAGAGAATTTAAAGTTTAGTGTGAATAGACTATGGTGGGTTGTTGGTGGTTGAGAATAGTTGTTGGTTGTAGATGGATGGAGACAAAATAAGGCTGTCTATGATTTTCATAAACAGCCTTAAATCAATTATATAACGACGCGCGATTATCCTATATAACTCTTCAGTGCTTCCACATAATTTCTGAAAGCTTCGCGACCGACGGGCGTAATCCTACAAATTGTGCGCGGGATCTTGCCATTAAACCCCTTTTCAACTGCTATATAGTTAGCTGTTTGCAGTTTATCTATCTGCACACTAAGGTTGCCTGCAGTAGCACCTGTCTGTTTTCTAATATAGACAAAGTCTGCACTCTCTACGCCTAAAAGGATAGACATAATTGCTAATCGCAGTTCGGAATGAAGAAGTGGATCAAGAGGTTTAAGCATTTCTAAGTCTTTTTGCGCGGTTGTACAGTATATGTCCAGGGATAATCATCATAACCGTAAATATTATTGCAAAGATAATAATTTCGCTGTAAAGAACGTACTCAATATACTCGATACAATAATTTTGTATCGTTGTGTTATACTCTTTGATGAGTAGATGTAGTATTGGGAACAGCAGTGCAAGTATCATACTCGCCTTTCCTGCAACGGTAAGCACCCTGTGTTGGCAGATCTTTCCGCTAATTACAGTTCCGATGCTCATCATCACGGCGGTTAGAAATAGAATGTTTGTCTTGTAGACAAGGGCTGCGATGAAAATCATACCATAAGATAGACCAATGACTGTCCATACAGCACTTACACTACGATCGACATAGGACTTAGGTCTGCGCTCTTGGTTGTGATTCTGTTGATAATTCAACCATAGAGTTCCCGTACCGCCAACCAAGGGAATTAACCACCAAAACCAAGAGATCGTAGAAATGTTTGCACCACTTGTGTAACCAAAGTATTCGAACAATGATACTATAACCGTTGTGTAGCCCCACAACAGGAAGTATTTACCACTGTCGCGATCGATGTCTGCTGTGGTTTGAGCAATCATCTGAGAGATAATCTCTATACTGCGGTGTTCGTCGAATTGAGTTTTTTTGTTGTTTTCCATAGTAGTTAGTTTTAGGTTCATCTTGTTGTAACGCTATCTGCAGATATTTCAATTACAAATATAAAGCAGTTTATAAAATAAACCAAATATTTTAGACTATTTTTTTTATTACTACGTAAGTAGTAAAACTTTTAGGTGTGCAGGAAGGGGGGGGGCTACATTGAGGAGCTAAAGTCGCCTGTTGGCGGTTGGTGGAGATTGGTAATTTAGAGAAATTAGTAAGTTTAAGGAGATTAGTGAGTGGGGTAAAATAGGACCTTGCTGAGGGGGGGGGGCTGCATTGAGGAGTTAAAGTCGCCTGTTTGGCGGTTGGTGGAGATTGGTAATTTAGAGAAATTAGTGAGTTTAAGGAGATTAGGGAGTGAGGTAAACAGGACCTTGCTGAGGGGGGGGCTGCATTGAGGAGTTAAAGTCGCCTGTTTGGCGGTTGGTGGAGATTGGTAATTTAGAGAAATTAGTGAGTTTAAGGAGATTAGGGAGTGAGGTAAATAGGACCTTACTGGGAGGGGAGTTTAGGAAGGTGCGCTGTTGGAGAGGGGTAGGGGAGTACCTCCTAATGTTCTCTAAATTACTTAAGTTCATTTGATTACGGATTGTGTGTGTCTATTTTATTCTATCAGAGCAGAAGGATTTGCGTTTGCACTCTTTGCAGAATTCGCCTGACCAGACGGCGTTGAAGTGGTCGCCAGCGCTATCGACGAGGTTAAGGTCTGTGGTGAGGATGCCAGCCTCGAAATTACGTTTGCCATCGGACTTCATACCGATACCTGCGCCTGTGAGGTTGGCAGATCCAATATATGCCATTTCGCAGTCGAAAACAATAATTTTGAAGTGTACCCTCGGACATAATTTGCGCTTAAGGCGTTTGATAAGGAGTGGGTATTTGTCGAAATCGTCACAGAAATTTGGGCCTGGCTCCTTGGCGTGGAGCAGGCGTACCTCGACACCTCGCTTGACTAAGGAGTCGAGAACGGCGAGGAAGGGTTTACTATTTGCGCCTACCTTGACATAGAGATCCTTGATGTCGGCAGTGCCTATGACAAGCGAGTGGCGCACGTTTGCTATTCGGGCAATAACCTCGCTAAAGTGTTCATTATCTGCTATATACTGTGTCATAGGCGGTTGGTGTTTTTCGATACGTTAATAAAAGAAGGGCCTATCTAATCTTAGACAAGCCCTACAAAGTCTGCATACGCTATAAGCCGAGTTCTGTACTCTCCGTTAGGAGAGCCTCTATCATTTATCTACGACGACAATCACTTGCCGCCTCTAGCAACCTACCCCCCGACATTGGACGAGCAACCCTTAATTGTCGGTATACACGGTCTTGCAACCCACGAGGCGCACAGCCAAGAGTATCACTACCCTTGCGGTGGGCTCTTACCCCAACCTTCTCACCCTTACCCTTTCAGGCGGTTATTTTCTTCTACGCTACTATACCCTCTCGGATATCAAGCCATTAACTTGCGCGGTGCTCTATGTTGCTCGGACTTTCCTCTTACACCATAGGTGTCAGCGATAGAGCGCATATGCGGGTGCAAATTTAGGAATTATGTGTTAAAAAACAAAAGAAAGGGGGACAATTATCCCCCTTTCGTAGAAATACCTATATATATTATAGGCGAGCCTTAATAGCCTTTGACTCCTCCTCGTAGCCAGGCTTATCCAACAAGGCGAACATATTCTTCTTATATGCCTCTACGCCAGGCTGGTCGAATGGATTTACGCCAAGGATATAACCTGAGATACCGCAACCCTTCTCGAAGAAGTAGAGCAACTGGCCAATGGTGCGAGCATCGATGCGCTCGATTTCGATGATGAGGTTTGGCACACCACCGTCGAGGTGTGCAAGGCGAACACCGAGTTCGGCCATCTTATTAATCTCAGAGAGGCGTTTGCCTGTGAGGAAGTTCAAGCCGTCGAGGTTAGCCTCGTCAGCCTCTACCTTAACCTCGTACTTAGAGTTCTTCACCGATATAATGGTCTCGAACAGGGTGCGCTCACCCTCCTGAATGTACTGACCCATAGAGTGAAGGTCGGCAGTGAGGGTTACGCTTGCAGGGAAGATGCCCTTGCCCTCCTTACCCTCAGACTCACCGTAGAGCTGCTTCCACCACTCGGCAATATACTGCAACTTAGGCTCGTAAGAGCCGAGGATCTCTATCTTCTTGCCCATCTTATACAACTCGTTGCGTACGATAGCGTACTGAGCAGCAGGGTTTTGCTCGATTGGAGTAGCCTCACTTGTGAGACGCTCCATATCGCGAGCACCCTCTACAAAAGCATCAACATCTACGCCTGCAACAGCCAATGGAAGTAGGCCTACAGGTGAGAGGACTGAGTAGCGACCACCCACGTTATCCTCGATGACGAAGGTAGGGTAGCCCTCCTGAGTTGCGAGGGTCTTGAGTGCGCCACGTGCCTTGTCTGTAATGGCAACGATGCGCTCAGCAGCCTCGGCCTTGCCATAGCGCTTCTCGATCTCGGCCTTAATGAGGCGGAAGGCGATGGCTGGCTCTGTAGTAGTACCAGACTTAGAGATTACGATAGCAGCGATAGAGTACTCCTTCACTGCATCCATAAGTTCGTGGGTGTAGTCCTCAGAGATGTTCTCGCCAGCAAAGACAACGGTAGGGTTGTCGTGGTGCTTTTTGAGTGACTCGAAAGAGTTTGACATAGCCTCCAAAACGGCCTTAGCACCGAGGTATGAGCCACCGATACCGATGCAGATTACTACCTCTGCGCGCTCGCGCAACTTCTGTGCTACGCTCTTAATCTCGGCCATCTCCTGGTCGGTGATAGATGATGGAAGGTTTACCCAACCGAGGAAGTCGTTACCTGCACCCTTGCCACTGTGAAGAAGAGAGTTGGCACGTGCTGCCTCTGCCTGCATCTGGTCGGTTACCACGATGCCACTATGTTTTGCATCAAACTTAATTAGTTCCATATTCGTAAAGTTTAAATGGTTAATTTTTAAGATGTTAGTATTTAGTTGATTACTTCAAAATCTGCGTCAGGGCCTTCATAGCCTCGCGTGCCGAAGCCTTATTGTAGAGCACCTCCCACACCATATCTGCGATCGGCATATCGACATTGCAACGCATCGAACTACGACGAATACACTCGGCAGCGTAGTAGCCCTCGGCCACCATAGTCATCTCGTTAAGAGCGCTCTTGACCGAGCAACCCTTACCAATAAGGGTGCCAAGACGGCGGTTGCGGCTCAACTGCGAGTAGCAGGTTACAAGGAGGTCGCCCATATATGCTGCGGTGTTGATATTGCGCTCTTCGGCAGGGATTGCCTTCTCGATGAATCGCTTCATCTCTGCGGCGCACGACGAGATAAGAACGGCCAAGAAGTTGTCGCCATAGCGCAAGCCGACGGCGATACCCACGGCCACGGCATATACGTTTTTCATAATCGCTGCGGCCTCGACACCCAAGACATCGGTAGAGAGGCTACAACGGAAGTAGTCGTTCGAGAGAACACTGCAAACTGCTTGAGCAGTAGTGAGATCCTCTGCTGCGATGGTGAGGTACGAGAGTTGGCACTGTCCCACCTCCTCGGCGTGTGAAGGGCCTGTTACGACGGCGAGATTCTCCATCGGGATATCGTAGTAGCGGTTCATATGCTCGACGATGGTGAGGTAGTCGCCAGGGATGATACCCTTGACTGCCGAAACAACGACCTTATTAGCGAGGCTCTCGGTGAGAGGTTCGAGGAACTTCTTGAGGAATGCAGAAGGCATAGCCAAGATGACGATTTCGGCATCGCGGACAGCCTCATTTATGTCGGCTGTAGGGGTGAAAAATCCACGATCTATATAGCACCAAGGCAGATACTTCGTATTTCGACTAAGTGTCGTGAGCGATTCGAAGATGTCGTTGTTTAAAACCAACCAATTTACGTGATGGTGATTCACGGTAAGCGTCTTCACTATCGCTGTTGCCCAACTGCCGTAACCCAAGACGGCACAACGGGGATTACTCGATACGTTCATAAGTAAAAAATTATTTACACAAAAATAGTAAAAAAATGTGAAAACTCTTGCAAAAACCTCATATCTTTTTTCTATCTTTGCAAATGAGTAAGTAGTGGTTTATGCTCATTGGGGCGTAACTTGCTGAAACATAGATGTTTTCGACCTCTGGCGCGGTCTTGCGTCACGAGTCGCTTTTTTGTCTATGGCTGCCTGAAAAGGGGACGAGAAAGTGGGTGTCGAACGATTGGAGTGATAATAATAAAAAGAGTTAAAATATGGGTATTTTTTCATTTACGCAGGAGCTCGCTATTGACCTCGGAACGGCCAATACGCTCATTATGCACAACGGCAAGGTTGTCGTTGATGAGCCCTCTATCGTGGCTTTGAGTATGAAGACGGGCGACCTTATGGCCATCGGTCACAAGGCACGTCTTATGGATGGTAAGACTCACTCAAACATCCGCACCATTCGTCCGTTGAAGGATGGCGTTATTGCCGACTTCGAGGCTACGGAGCTTATGTTGCGTGGTTTGATTAAGAAGGTGAATGCTACGGGAGGTATGTTTGCACCATCGCTTCGTATGATGATTTGTATCCCTTCGGGCTCTACAAACGTCGAGATTCGTGCCGTAAAGGAGTCGGCACAGCACGCTGGCGGTCGCGAAATCTACCTCATCTTCGAGCCTATGGCCGCAGCCCTCGGTGCTGGTCTCGATGTGGAGGCTCCAGAGGGTAACCTCATCATCGACATCGGTGGTGGTACTTCGGAGATCGCTTGTATCTCACTCGGAGGTATCGTATGCTCTAAGTCTATCAATATCGCAGGTGATGTCTTCACCACAGATATCCAGAACTATATCCGCCAGCAGCACGGCATCCGTATCGGTGAGCGTACTGCCGAGGCTATCAAGTGCGCTATTGGTGCTGCGGTGCCAGAGTTGGCTGAGGAGCCTGAGGATTACGTATTCACAGGTTCTAATATGCTAACCAACCTTCCACAGACCGTGACATTGAACTATAGCGAGATTGCCTACGCCTTGGATAAGTCGCTCGTTAAGTTGGATAACGCCCTTATGGAGGTGTTGGAGGAGATGCCACCAGAGTTGTACTCGGATGTTGTTCGCAACGGTATCTACCTTGCGGGTGGTGGCGCTCTTATTAAGGGCCTCGACGAGCGTCTCTCGAAGAAGTCGGGCTTGCCAGTACATATCGCCGAGGATCCACTACGTGCCATTGCGCGTGGTACTTGCATAGCGCTTAAGAATATTGGTAACTTCTCGTTCTTGTTGGGTGGCGACAAGTAGGAGTTAAGGCTATAAGTATAGGTAGTAGAAACTAAGAGGCTGTCGGCAGTGATTTGTAGGCAGCCTCTTTCTAAGCAAAATTATGTACCGATTAATTGAGTTCATCAAGCGCATCTATGTCATCGTGCTATTCCTCTTGCTGGAGGGGGTAGTGCTGTGGAACTATGCGCAGTCGTCGCCATATACCGAGGCTAAAATCCTGTCGCGCACAACAGCCGTGGGAGGTGCTATCTCGTCGGCAATATCGAGTGTGGAGCACTTCTTCTCGTTGCCCTCGATGAACCGTATGCTCACTGAGCGTGTGGCAGAGTTGAACAAGGAGGTTGAGAGACTCTCGTTGGCCGAGGGTGTCGGCGTTGTGGAGGGTTGCGACTCGGTGCAGTATGATCCACACTTCAAGTACCATCCCGCACGTGTGGTGTCGATGACAACGAGTCGTCAGCGCAATTTCGTGGTCTTAGATCGTGGCTTCGAGGATGGCATCACCAAGGATATGGGTGTTGTTACGCCCGATAATAAGTTGGTGGGCTATGTGGTGTCGTGCAGCGAACACTATTCGGTAGTTCAGCCTATGTTGAGTGTGGAGTTCAGCACGGGTGGTCGCCTTGTGGATAATGGCCACGTGTGCGTCATCCGCTGGTCTGGAGAGTCGAAGTATTTGGTCGAGGCTGTCGAGTTGTCGGTCTACTCCGAGCCTAAGGAGGGTATGGAGGTAGAGGTTAGTTCGGAGCGTCTGCCAAGCGGTGTGCTTATCGGTAAGATCGTGGACTTCGAACTCAATTCGGCGAAGTCGGCCTATAGTGCCGAGATAGAGATTGCGGCAGATATTTCGCGCCTCGACAATGTCCTTATCGTGGAGAATAGCCACGCTAAGGAGCTTGAGGAGTTGAAGGAGGTTGTGGGTATGTAATTTAGTAAAAGGGTGTTACGCAGATGTTTAGGGTGATTCCATATATTATGATGACCATTGCACTCTTGTTTGTGCAGATTTTTGTCCTCGACGAGGTATCGATAGCACTTGTGCTACGACCAATGATATTCCCTCTTGTGGTGTTACTGTTGCCCATTGAGTGGCGCACGGTGTGGGTGCTACTCGTAGCCTTGGCTACGGGAGTGCTTATGGATGTGTCGCTTGGTGGTGCAGGCCTCTATACCGCTACGCTGTTGCCCATTGCTGTTATGCGTCGCTGGGTGTTGTACCTCACAACGCACCGCAGTGTGGAGTCTGGTGACCAGACATCGCTCTTCTCGCGTATGTCTCAGCGACAGGTGATGATATGGGTGGCTACGATGCTTGCCATACACCACGTTATGTTTTTTGCACTGGAGACCCTCTCCTTTGCAAAGCCTCTGCATCTCATCGCCACGATGCTGCTTAGTACACTCCTATCTGCGCTTATAGCAACACCTATCGTACAAATCTATTGCTCAAAAATCGTTGCTAAGTAATGAATGATCAGGGATATTTGAGATATAAAATATTGCGTATCATAGTTATTGCTGTGGGCGTGGTATTGCTCATCCGTCTCTTCTCGATGCAGATTCTTTCGGATGAGTACGATGCTAAGGCAACCAAGAATATCGTGCGTACGGAGGTAGAGTATCCTATGCGTGGTGAGGTCTTGGACCGCCGTGGTGAGTACTTGGTCAAGAGCCGTGTCTGCTACGACGTGATGGTGGTCTATAGGGAGTTACCGAAGGAGGGTTTCGACACTATGCGTCTTGCCTCAATCCTCGATATTAGCCCTGAGCGTCTGGAGCGTCAGCTCAAGAATGCGAGGATGAGCCCTCGTGCCCGTACGTTGGTTGTGGGCTACTTGTCGCAGGAGAAGAAGTTGCTCCTCGACGAGGGTGGCTTTAAGGGCTTTTATACACGCTTCCGCACAGCACGAGAGTACCCCCGAAAGATTGGTGGTAACTTGTTGGGCTATGTGAGTGAGGTTACCGAGGACCAAGTACGCAAGTGGGAGTACTACGAGTCGGGCGACTATATCGGAGTTGGCGGTGTGGAGTCGGCCTACGAGACTCTGCTACGTGGCGAGAAGGGTGTTAGTTACCGCATCTACGACTCCTACGGAGCGGTGCAGGGTAGTTATAACGATGGTCTGGATGATATTCTTCCTGTCAAGGGCGCCCAACTGACCTCTACGATTGATGCCCGTCTCCAGGAGTTTGCCGAGGAACTTATGGTCGGCAAGATTGGTGCGGTGGTGGCTATTGAGCCATCGACTGGAGAGATTTTGGCTATGGTGTCATCGCCAACCTACGACCCCGACCTTATGGTGGGTCGCCAGCGTAACAACAACTACGCCAATATGTTGCATAACCAGCGACAGCCTCAGTTCAACCGCGCGGTGAAGGCTAAGTATCCCCCAGGCTCAACCTTTAAACTCGTGCAGGGCCTTATCGGTTTGCAGGAGAAGGTGCTTCGTCCGAGCGACCGCTACCCCTGTAATATGGGCTTCAGTTATGGTAAACGAAAGATGGCTTGCCACGCCCATAGTTCGCCGTTGGATCTGCGTGATGCTGTGGCTCATTCGTGCAACGCCTACTTCTGCTATGTCTTTAGGGATATGATTACCAACTCGAAGTATGGCAGTGTCAAGGAGGGTGTCAGGGTTTGGAACGACTATGTCAATAGTTTTGGCTTTGGCCGACAACTCGGTACGGACCTCTACGGTGAGGGTGCAGGTTTTGTCCCCACGCCAGAGTACTACGATAGCCGTTATAGTAGCAGTTGGAACTGGGGTACGGTGATATCGTGTGCCATTGGTCAGGGCGAGATGGGCTGTACACCGCTACAGATGGCTAACCTCGCTGCCATCGTGGCCAACCGTGGCTACTACTACATCCCCCATATGATTAAACATATCGAGGGTCGTGACTCTATCGATAGTCGCTACTACGAGCGTCACTACACGATGGTAGACTCCATAAATTTTGTTCCTGTGGTAGAGGGTATGTGGCGTAGTGTTAATGTGGCAGGTACGTCGGGTAAGGCTCGCTTGGAGGGCTGGGATGTGTGTGGTAAGACGGGTACGGCCGAGAACCCTAATGGTGCCGACCACTCTACCTTCCTCTCGTTCGCTCCGAAGGATAATCCAAAGATTGCTATCTCGGTATATGTGGAGCATGGTGGTTTTGGAGCCTCTATTGCGTTGCCTATAGCCAGCCTCATCGAGGAGTTGTACCTCACCGACACCATCACACGTCCAAAGATGGTCGAGGATGTGCTTAACTTCCAGCCAAACTATACACGCAACTACGACTTGCGCCAGAAGCGCTACGACGAGAAACGAAATGCTAATAAGTAGGATAGTATGATTTCAGAGTATAACATATCGCATCGTGGAGGGGCTACACGCTCGCTCTTCGGCTCGGTGGATAGGGTCGCACTACTCCTATATATAGCCATTGTGATTATAGGTGTTGTCTGCATCACGTCGGCCTCGTTCGACTCGGAGAGTGCAAACATATTCTCCTTTAAGCATAACTACATAAAGCAACTTATGTGGGTCGGCATATCGTCGATTATGGCTACCGTAGTGCTGTTGCTCGACCGTAGACTCTTCCATATGTTTGCCTACCCAGCCTATATCTTAGGAATATTGATGTTGCTCGCTGCGCTCCTCTTTGGTAAGGAGGTCAATGGCGCTAAGGCGTGGTTCGAGGTGGTGGGAATGCGTATCCAACCCGTGGAGTTTGTTAAGATTGCTACGGCCCTGATGATGGCACGCATAATGAGCGACTACTCCTTTAATATAAGGCGATTTATCGACTTAGTGAAGGTGGGTGCTATCATCCTCATTCCGTTCGGCATCATCGTCTTGCAGAACGATACTGGCTCAGGCCTTGTGCTGGGAGCCTTCCTCTTTGTGTGGTATAGAGAGGGACTCTCGAAGTATCTATACTTCCCTGCACTCTTTACCGTGGTACTATTTATCGTGGCACTCATCTTCTCGCCCGTAGTGATTTTTACGGCCTTGTTGGTACTCTTCGTACTCTATAGCGCTATGCGTTCGGGTATGCTCCTGGGTCACTTCCGCTTCTTCTGTTTGGTCGTTTGTGTAGCACTCTTGCTGGCGCTCATCACTCCGCTGAGTGGCTATGTGTCGTTGATGATAGCGTGTGGTGTGGTTGCTGTGGTGCTGTTGGCTATTGCGCTCAAGACACGCACGATGGAACTTATCTGGCCTATCGTGATGTTCGTCTATGCTATGCTCTTCGTGCCTACGGTAGATACCCTCTTCGAGCATCTGGAGCCTCACCAGAAGAATCGCCTCTTGACCTTCGTGGGTTTGGTCGATGACCCTCGTGATGTGGGCTACAACGTCAATCAGTCGAAGATTGCTATCGGCTCTGGTGGTATGTGGGGTAAGGGCTTTATGGAGGGTACGCAGATTAAGTATGACTACGTTCCTGAGAAACATACCGACTTCATCTTCTGCATCGTTGGCGAGGAGTTTGGCTTCTTCGGTGCGCTGATTGTCGTGGGCTTGTATATAGCCCTCATCCTACGCATTATGCGTATGGGTGAACGAATAAAGGAGCCCTTTGGGCGTGTCTACTGCTACTCCGTATCGGCAATATTGCTACTTCACGTGATAGTAAATATGGGTATGACCATCGGCCTTATGCCTGTGATGGGTATTCCGTTGCCATTGATGAGTTATGGTGGCTCGTCGTTGCTGGCCTTCACACTCCTCATAATGATTGCCATCCGCCTCGATGCCTCGACCCAAGATAATGACCTCTATAATATATAATGAGATATGAAACCAAAACGATTGATTTTCGTTACTAACGACGATGGCTACACCTCGAAGGGCTTCCGTGCTGCGGTGAACTTGGCACGCGAGTTCGGCGACGTGATAGCTATTGCTCCAGATAGGGTGCAGAGTGGTATGAGCCAGGCTATAACCATCACCGCTCCGCTCTTCCTCCGCAAGGTTGAGGAGGGTGAGGGCTTGACCATTTATGCCTTTTCTGGCACGCCCGTCGATTGCTCGAAGGTAGCCTTCGACCACCTGCTTCGAGAGACTAAGGTGGACTTGGTGCTGTCGGGTATCAACCACGGCTCGAATGCCGCAATCAATGTGATGTACTCAGGAACTATGGGTGCTGCTATCGAGGGTAGCCTCTATGGTGTACCATCTATAGGTCTTTCAATCGATGACCACGATGCTGATGCCGACTTCGAGGGTGCTGTGGAGTATGGTAGGGTGGTTGTGCGTCAGGTCTTGGAGGCTCAGGAGCATCTCCCTCGCCCCTTGTGCCTCAATGTGAATGTGCCACGCTGTGCGGCCTCAGAGATTCAGGGCATCCGCCTCTGCCGTCAGACGCGAGGCTTCTGGCGCGAGGAGTTTTACAAGCGCACCGACCCTCACGGCCGCGACTACTACTGGCTTACGGGAGCCTTCCAGAACATAGAGCCTGAGGCGGAGGATACCGACGAGTGGGCATTAGCTCACCGCTACGTATCGGTAGTCCCCGTGCAGACCGATATGACCGACTATAGGCAGCTGAAGGCCTTGGGCGAGGTGTTGTAATATTCTATATGTAAATAGGTATATGGTATGCGGGCAGTTGAGATATTGATGATTGTGTCGATAGTTATGCAGGTCGTGGCTATGGTCATCGCCCTTTTCTTGGTCAATAAGACTAAGTTTAGGGCGCTGTGGATCTGTTGTATCATCAGCCTTATGCTCCTGTCGGTGGAGCGCTACCTGCAACTCGAAATCTTCGCAGGCGAGCAGGTCTCGGAGTTAGGCTTTGCGTGGGTGGGTATCATTGCTTCGCTAAGTTTCTCTATATGTGTTGTTTGTGCCTATCTGCTTGTCAAACACGCCGACAGGGTGACCGAGCAGCGGAGGGTGCTTGAGAATCGTCTTCTTACGGCGGTCCTACGCACCGAGGAGCAGTCGCGCGCCTCCTTTTCTCGTGAATTGCACGACGGCTTAGGCCCACTGCTGAGTTCGGCGAAGATGTCGCTATCGGCGCTCCAGCGAGCCTCGCTAAGCGAAAATGATAAGGCGGTGTTGCAGAGCTCTTCGGCAGTCATTGATGAGGCCATTCGCTCGTTGAGGGAGATATCGAATAACCTCTCGCCACGCATACTCAACGACTTCGGCCTTGCACGAGGCATCGACCGCTTTGTCGATAGGCTTGGTGTTGTACGTCAGGCAAACGTGGAGTTTCGCTCTACAATCGGCGATAAGCGTTACGATAGGAATGTGGAGGTTATCCTCTATCGCGTTGTGTGTGAGCTTATTAATAACTCGATAAAACACGCCGAGTGCAAACAGATAAGGCTCTCTCTCGCCGAGCAGGACGGTTGCCTTGTGTTGGACTATTCAGACGATGGCAAGGGTTTCGACCTTAGTGAGGTGGAGGATATGGGAATGGGTCTTTCGAACATACGTTCGCGTGTCTCGACCCTTAATGGTAAGTTGAAAATTGTTACATACCCTGGTGCGGGTGTTCGCGTTAAGGTCGTTGTGCCAATTGATGGTGCGGTGGTCAATGTGGAGAGTATCCTTGAGCAGGGCCAAAACGTAAAACGAAGAAGAAATGGTAGACGCAGAGGTTAGAATAGCGTTAGTTGATGATCACGCCCTCTTCCGTTCGGGACTTAAGGGGTTGTTGTCGCAACGTGATGGTTTTAAGGTTGTTGCCGACGTGAGCAGTGGCGAGGAGTTCTTGGCCTTGCTCCCAGGGTTGGATGTCGATGTGGTCTTTATGGATATATCGATGCCAGGTATCGATGGTGCGGAGACCACACGTCGAGCCTTGGCCCAGCGCCCAGAGTTGAAGATTATCACACTCTCGATGTATGGCGATGAACACTACTACTCTCTGATGGTTAAGTCGGGAGCTTTAGGCTTCTTGCTCAAGGATTCGGATATCGACGAGGTCTACGATGCTGTGGAGTCGGTTGCGTCGGGCGAGAACTACGTGAATAAGCAACTCCTCGACTCTATGACGCGCAATATGAGTCGCTTGGCGACTACCTCGGCAGGGGATGATGAGTCGCTCTCGGATCGAGAGATAGAGATCTTGGTTGAGGTCTGCCGTGGCCTGTCGAATCAGGAGATTGCCGACAAACTCTTCATCTCGAAGCGTACGGTAGATAAGCACCGAGCCAACATCCTCGAAAAGACGGGGTGTAAAAATACAGCCAACTTGGTGGTCTATGCAATCAAGAATCGTCTCGTAGAGATATAAGTATAAACGAAAAGAGTAGCCCCGCAGGCTACTCTTTCCACATCTTAATCACCGATGCGATCTTGCCATTCTCATCAAGGATTGTCTCGCCATTGTCATCGACCTCAATGAGTTGTATGAAGTAGACGGGTTTGAAGTCTACGTTTATTATGCCCTTGTGGTAGAGTAGACCAGCGTAGGTGCGCCCATTCTCGAAGGTGAGCGTGATGTATGGCATACTGTTAGTTAGAGCAAAGGTGTAGGTGAATTTCTGGTTCGAAACGACATTCTCGCGAGCGGGGGTGTCGTAGCCTATCATCGTACCCTCCTTGGCGAAGAACTCTACATCGTAGTAAGTGTAGGTGAGTTCGTCGTAGCTGTACCACACGGTATTCTCCAACGATGTGATGATGGGATAGTCTTGAATCTCCTCCTCAGGGTTGTTGCAAGCCACAAAGCTAAGCAGTGCTGTGGCGCAGAAAAGATATTTCAAAAGTCTCATAACTCTATCTTTGTATTAGTTGAACGCACAAAAGTAATGAGAGTTATAAGAAAAACCAATAGCCTGGGGTAAAAATCGTTGATTTTGAGCAGAAAAAGTTGCATAAAGGTTGTTAGTTGCGAAAAAATATTTACCTTTGCGCCGCTCTTATGGGCGCACGCGTAAGTGTGGACCGTAGGGGGCTTGAATCTATTTATTAACTTTTAACGAGCGATTGTATCGCAAAAAACTATTTCCATTATGGAGCAGAACAAAATTGTAGCGAACGAGAATTTCGATTGGACAGCATTCGAGCAGGATCTTGGTCTTTACGATCAGTCTAAGGAGTCTATTGAGGCTGCTTATGGTGCAACAATGTCTAACATCGCTGTAGGCGAGGTTGTTGAGGGTACTGTATCAGAGATCAACAAGCGCGAGGTTACTGTAAACATCGGTTATAAGTCAGAGGGTCTTATCCCAGCGACTGAGTTCCGTTACAACCCAGACTTGACCGTAGGCGAGAAGGTAGAGGTTTACGTTGAGTCAGTAGAGGATAAGGGTGGCCAGTTGTCACTCTCACACAAGAAGGCTCGTCAGCTTAAGAGCTGGGACCGTGTTAATGAGGCTCTCAACAACGACGAGATCATTAAGGGTTATGTTAAGTGTCGCACTAAGGGCGGTATGATTGTCGATGTATTCGGCATCGAGGCATTCTTGCCAGGCTCACAGATCGACGTTAAGCCTATCCGCGACTACGATGTATACGTAGACAAGACTATGGAGTTCAAGGTTGTTAAGATCAACCAGGAGTTCCGCAACGTCGTTGTATCTCACAAGGCTCTTATCGAGGCAGAGCTCGAGGCTCAGAAGCAGGTTATTATGTCTAAGCTTGAGAAGGGTCAGATCCTTGAGGGTACAGTTAAGAACATCACCTCTTACGGTGTATTCATCGACCTCGGTGGCGTAGATGGTCTTATCCACATCACTGATCTCTCTTGGGGTCGCGTAAACCACCCAGAGGAGGTTGTAGCTTTGGATCAGAAGCTTCAGGTTGTTATCCTTGACTTCGATGAGGCTAAGAAGCGTATCGCTTTGGGTCTTAAGCAGCTCACAGCACACCCTTGGGATGCACTCAGCGCAGACCTTAAGGTAGGTGACAAGATCAGCGGTAAGGTAGTAGTTGTTACTGACTACGGCGCATTCGTTGAGGTAGCACCAGGTGTTGAGGGTCTTATCCACGTTTCTGAGATGTCTTGGAGCCAGCCATTGCGCTCTGCACAGGAGTTCATGAAGGTTGGTGACGAGATCGAGGCTGTATTGCTTACTTTGGACCGCGAGGAGCGCAAGATGTCTTTGGGCGTTAAGCAGCTTACTCCAGATCCATGGGCTGAGATCGAGAAGAAGTACCCTGCAGGTACAAAGTGCACTGCACGTGTTCGCAACTTCTCTAACTTCGGCGTATTCGTAGAGATCGAGGATGGTATCGAGGGTCTCGTACACATCTCTGACCTCTCTTGGACTAAGAAGGTTAAGCACCCAAGCGAGTTCACTCAGGTAGGTGCTGAGTTGGAGGTTGTTGTTCTTGAGATCAACAAGGAGAACCGTCGTCTTTCACTCGGTCACAAGCAGATCGAGGAGAACCCATGGAATGGCTTCGAGAGCCAGTATGGCGTAGACAGCATCCACCAGGGTACTGTATCTGAGGTTACTGAGAAGGGCGCTATCGTATCTTTGGGTGAGAACATCGAGGGCTTCTGCCCTGCACGTCACCTCGTTAAGGAGGATGGCACAACTTTGAAGGCTGGCGAGACTGCTGACTTCAAGGTATTGGAGTTCTCTAAGGCTACTAAGCGCATCACTCTTTCACACAGCCGCATCTTCGAGGAGGCTAAGCGTGCTGCTGCTGATGCTGAGAAGGCAGAGCGTCGTGCTGCTGCAGACGCTACTAAGTCTACCGTTAAGAAGATCAACGCTCAGGTTGAGCGCACAACTCTTGGCGATATCTCAGGCTTGGCAGAGTTGAAGGCTCAGATGGAGGAGAACAAGTAATCTTGTTAAACCTCAGTTAATAGTCTCGTGGTTACTTCGGTAGCCACGAGATTTTTTTATCCTCATAGTACAATAATGATATAGTAATCTCGTTTTTAAACCGAGAAAAGTTGTTAAAGTTATTGTCTATGAAGAGTAAGGTTTCTAAGAGTTTCGAGGCTATCATCTCTCGTACTACGCTGATGCTTAGGCGCGAGGGGATAGCGACCTCGTTTGTCGATAGGCTTGTCGTTGAGGTACTTGGCGACGAGGCCACCTTTGGTTATGCCCTGTTGCAGAGCCTTGTGGGCGAGCAGGGCCTTAGCGTTGTGATGCGCAGGGTTGTTCAGCGCATAATCTCAAATCCTGTAGCGGAGAGCCTAACACCCGAACTATGCTATATGAGGATGTGTGAGGAGATTAGCCAAAAGGTTAAGACTAAGCGTATCTCCACGGCCCATCTGCTCTACTATGCCACTCAGGATGAGGGTACGGCTACGGCCGAGGAGTTGCGTGGCTATGGCATTAGAGCAGAGGATATCCTCGACGCCATTGCTCGTGCAGTGGGTGGGGAGGATAGCGAGTCAGTGGGCGAGTCGGAGCAAGCCAAAAGCGATGATTTACTACCCTCTATGGTCGTGGAGGTAGAGAGTAGGCCGACTTCGGCGCGTTCTAAGTTGGATGCCTTTGGCCAGAACCTAACCGATATGGCACGACGTGGTGAGATAGACCCCGTCGTGGGTCGCGATGCGGAGATAGCGCGTGTGGTGCAGATACTCTCGCGTCGCAAGAAGTGCAACCCACTACTTATAGGTGAGGCTGGTGTGGGCAAGAGTGCCATTGTCGAGGGGCTTGCCCTTAGAGTTGTCGAAGGGTGTGTGCCAAACTCCTTGGTGCGTAAGGAGATATATATCCTCGATATGGCAACGCTGGTCGCAGGCACTAAGTTTCGTGGCGAGTTCGAGCAACGTATGCACGAGTTGCTCGAAGCCATTGAGAGCGAGTGTGATACAATAATATTTATCGACGAGATACACACTATCGTAGGTGCAGGAGCAAACCAGGGGGCGTTGGATGTGGCAAATATGCTTAAACCAGCGTTGGCACGTGGTAAGATACAGCTCATTGGGGCAACCACGCCCGACGAGTACCGCACCTCCATCGAGCGCGATGCGGCCCTGGAGCGCCGTTTCCAGAGTGTTCGTATCGAGCCCACAACGAGGGAGAGTACTCTTGAGATATTAAGCCAGTTGGAGGCGTACTATAGCCAGTACCACGGAGTTACCTATTCGCGCGAGGCGTTGCAGACGTGTGTCGATTTGGCCGATAACTATATCCCCGACCGCCACTTTCCGGATAAGGCTATTGACCTTATGGATGAGGCTGGTGTCTGGGCTTGTGTCGAGGCAGGGATGGAGCAGGGTAGTAGGGTTGTTGAGCCACACCACGTGGCGCACGTCACACACCTTATCACGGGCATACCCTTGGAGTCGCTCTCGGCAAGTGAACGCCAGAGGCTTTCGAACTTGCAGAGCCACTTAGAGCGCGTCGTGGTAGGCCAACAGGAGGTTGCCTCGCACTTGGCCAAGAGCCTCGTTAGGCTTCGTGCGGGTCTTAAGCAGGTCAATCGCCCCTGGGGAGTCTTCCTCTTTGTAGGCTCTACGGGAGTGGGCAAGACCCTTATGGCCAAGGAGATAGCGCAATGGCTGAGGCCGACGAAGCAGAACCTCATAAGGTTCGATATGTCGGAGTATGGCGAGCGTCACACCCTTTCGCGCCTTATTGGTGCTCCTGCTGGCTATGTCGGTTATGGTGAGGGAGGCCTGCTCTCGGAGGCTGTAAGGCGCAACCCAAATAGTGTGTTGCTCTTCGACGAGATAGATAGGGCGCACCCCGATATATATAACCTTATGCTCCAGATTTTCGACGAGGGGTACTTCACCGACACCCTCGGCAGACGTATCGACTGTCGCCATACGCTGATAATACTTACCACGAACTTAGGAGCAAACTCTCTTGGCGAGGGTAGTCGTAGGATAGGCTTCCAACGTAACGAGCAGCCACTTAGTAGCTCTGTCGATCGGGACAAGTGCCTACGAGAGGTGGAGAGTCACTTCTCCAAGGAGTTCTTGGGTAGGGTGGATGAGGTCTTGGTGTTCAATGAGTTAGGCTTTGCCGATCTCTGCCAAATTGCTCGTCTCGAACTGTACTCTTTGGTTGAGCGTGCTAAGACACTGGGACTTAGTCTTAGTGTTGAGGAGGGTGTAGTGGAGCATATAGCCACGCTGGCTAAGCAGAGGCGACAAGGGGCGAGGGCGATTAAGCGCCTTGTGGCAGCGATGATTGAGACCCCTCTTTCCGAGCAACTACTCTTCGGGCCGCTGTCGTTGCAGGAGTGTAGAGTGGTGGTAGAGGATGGTGAGGTTGTTGTTGCGGATAGGGTAGTTCGCTCGGTCGCATAACAGAAGAGGAGGAGCCGATGCCCCTCCTCTTTCCATATATTTACAAGAGTGTTACTTCTTGCTCTTCACATACTCGTCGATGGCCTTGGCAGCCTTACGGCCAGCACCCATAGCCAAGATGACGGTTGCAGCGCCTGTCACGGCATCACCACCAGCGAAGACACCCTCACGAGAGGTTGTACCCATCTCGTCGGCCTCGATACAGCCACGGCGGTTGATGTTCAAGCCACCAGTGGTTGAGGCGATAAGTGGGTTAGGAGATGTTCCGAGGGCCATAATCACAACGTCGCAGTCGATGGTGAAGTCCGAGCCAGCCTTCTCCTGAGGTGAGCGACGGCCACTTGCATCGGGCTCGCCCAACTCCATCTCTACGCAGTTGATACCCTTCACCCAACCATCTTCGGTGCCGAGGATATGTGTTGGGTTGGTGAGCATTCTGAACTCGATGCCCTCCTCCTTGGCGTGGTGTACCTCCTCCTTACGAGCAGGCAACTCTGCCTCGCCACGGCGGTAGACGATAACAGCCTCAGCACCAAGACGCTTAGCCGTACGCACAGCATCCATAGCCACATTACCGCCACCCACAACAACGACCTTGCGGCCTACGTAGACAGGGGTGTCGGACATCTTAGGATTCCACGCACCCATAAGGTTTACACGTGTGAGGAACTCGTTTGCCGAGAGCACACCATTAAGGTTCTCGCCCTCGATACCCATAAAGCGAGGGAGACCAGCGCCTGAGCCTACGAAGACTGCGTCGTAGCCCTCCTTGTCGAGCAGGGCATCGATGGTCATCGTACGACCAATGATTACGTCAGTCTCGAAGTGAACACCGAGACGCTTAACCTCGTTGATCTCGCGAGCAACAACTCTATCCTTTGGCAAGCGGAACTCAGGGATACCGTATGAGAGTACGCCACCGAGGCGGTGGAGAGCCTCAAAGACATCGACCTTATAGCCCAACTTTGCCAAGTCGCTGGCACAAGCCAAGCCTGCAGGGCCACTACCTACCACAGCAACACGGTGGCCATTAGGCTCGATAACGACACTCTCAGTCTCCGCCGAGTGGTCCAAAGCCCAGTCACCTACGAAGCGCTCAAGTTTACCGATAGCCACAGGCTCGCCCTTGATGCCGAGGACACAAGAGCCCTCGCACTGCGACTCCTGAGGACATACACGGCCACAGATTGATGGCAACGAGCTATCGACGTGGATAGTATCTGCCGCACTGCGGATGTCGCCCTGGGTGAGGTGGTGGATAAATGTTGGGATATTGATATTTACGGGGCAGGCAGCCACACAGCGAGGGTTCTTGCAGTTCAAGCAACGGGTAGCCTCAAGGAGTGCCTCCTCCTGGTTATAGCCGTAGCATACCTCCTCGAAGTTGGTAGCACGCACCTTTGGGTCTTGTTCGCGCACAGCGACGCGAGGTATCTTATTTGCCATAGCAGTTACATTTATGTTCGTGATTCTCTGATGCGTTTCTCTCCTGATTGCGGTACATAGCCTGACGACGCATAGCCTCGTCGAAGTCTACCTGGTGGCCGTCGAACTCTGGGCCATCGACACAGGTGAAGAGTGTCTTACCACCCACCGTTACACGGCAAGCACCACACATACCCGTACCATCGACCATAAGGGCGTTGAGCGATACGGTGGTCTGCAAGTTCCAAGGCTTGGTGGTGAGGCAGACGAACTTCATCATAATCATAGGGCCAATACAAACACACTCATCGTAGGAAAGCTTCTGGTTCTCCACAAGGTCGGTCATAAGGCCTGTAACCATACCCTTGAAGCCCTCGCTACCATCGTCGGTGGCGATATGTACGTTACCCACCTTCGACATCTCGTCGATGTAGATGAGCATATTCTTGCTCTTTGCGCCGATAATCACGTCGCACTCTACACCGTGGTTGTGCAACCACTTAACCTGTGGATATACTGGAGCAGTGCCCACACCTCCAGCCACGAAGAGGTACTTGCGCCTCTTCAACTCCTCAAGAGGCATATGTACGAACTCCGATGGGCGACCAAGAGGTCCTGCGAAGTCTGCGAGGGAGTCTCCCTCCTCCAATGAGCATATCTTCTTTGTTGAGTGACCGATGGTCTGAGTAACGATAGTCACCGTTCCTGCCTCGGCATCGTAGTCGGCAATGGTGAGTGGGATGCGCTCGCCACCCTCGTCGGCACGTACAATGACGAACTGGCCAGGGAGGGCAGCACGTGCTACGCGCTCTGCGGCAATCTTCATCTCGTAGATGTTGTCCGCTAATTGACGTTTTTCTACAATCTTAAACATCTTCTCTTTGTTAGGTTATCTATTAGTTTATGGTTCAATCTTTGGGCTTAGGCAGTGCCGTTACCTTTAGGCTTTGCAGAGGCCTCATCGGGTCGTTGGTGATGAGTCTGACCTGCGCCACGAAGGGCATCATATCCTCCCATAACTCCGACTTGATTAGCTGGGGTTTCAGCCTCACGCACACCTCTATACTTTGTCCTGATGCTATGGTTGTGCCACGCTCCAGGATTAGCTCAACGGCTTCGGATGCCGACTCCACCTTGCGCACTACCAAGGGTATAGCACCCTCGTTACGGAGGGTGATGCTCTGAGTTAATGGCGCTGAAGAGTCAAATATCTCCCCAAATTTAATAATATTTTTCGAAATAACGGCCTTAGGAGCAGAAATATCGTCGCTCAGGTCGAAATTATCTATGGCTATGGCCTGTGCCGAGAGACTGTAACGAGCCTCTTTGTTGTTGATTATGAGGGTGATGACATCTGTGAGAGTGCCGTAGATGTCGCTGTTGTCAGCAAGCGAGTAACTTAGAATAATGTCGCCACTCTCTGCTGGGGCAATCCGTTGAGGAATAGAGAGTTCCATAAGTCCCGATGAGGTTTTGTACTTATATGAGAGGCTTATTGTATGGTCGGAGGTGTTCACATAGCCTATGCGCTCCTCAAGGCTCTTGCCACCCTCCAAGTAGCCGAAGGCGTGGAAGTTACTGCGCAGGCGTAGCCCCTCGCCCATATCAAAGGGGTATATCTCGTCGATGCTTCGCTGGCGAGGTTGTACATATCCCACGATGCGTAGCGGAATCTCGGTCTTGGAGTCGGAGGTGCGCACAAAGATACTCTTGTCGATTCTGCCTGGGCGGTTCATAGGGTCGTAGCGCACTTCGAAGATGAAACATTCGCCTACGCCCACACTCCCTGGGGTGTAGATAGCCGAGGTGCAACCGCACGTGGTGATAATCTCGACGACCTCGATGCTCTGCTGTCCGCAGTTCGTAGCCTTAAAGGTGCCACTACAGCAACCACCATCCTCGGCGATATGACCTAAGTCGCAGACCTCGCTACTGAAGCGCAGAGAACTCTGTTGCGCCCACAGGGGGACTATGCCAAGCAGGGTGGCAAGCAACACGAGTGATATATGTCTTAGGAGATGTCTCATATTTCGGGGCGATATAACTACAAAGTTATATCAAATTTTGGGTGTGACAAAACTATTTGCCCCGAATATGAGTTTTTTGCTACTAACTTTTTACTTTTTGGTTATATGAACTTACGACAAGGCCGAGGCCTAAGAAGATGATTACGGCAAAGATTATGGTGTCGGGGCGGAGTTTGTCGAGGCCCATTGCAACCGAGAGTGCTATGGCCACGACGGGTTGCAGATAGGCGTAAATGCTCGATGCCGTGGGGGCTAATCGGCGTAGGGAGAAGTTGAGCAGGAGGTTAGGTAGATAGGTGGGTATGATAAGCACGAAGAGCGAGGCGAAGAGGATGGTAGAATCCATCGTCGCAAGGTCGGTGCGCAGGATGTCGTCGAAACCGATAGGGAGCATCACGATAGCCGAGGTGCAGTAAATCCAGCGCAAGACGGTAACCACCTGATACTTGCCTACCAGCCTCTTACACAGCACCATATAGGCTGCCGAGACTATCGACGAGGAGAGGATGAGAAGGTTGCCCCACGCATCCGACGTGGGGTGTGAGTCGCTGTTGCTGGCAAGGATGATGGCCAGCGTGCCACCCATACCGAGGAGAAGACCGATGACCTTCTTAAAGGTAAGGTGTTCGACACCGACGACCACGGAGAGGAGTAGCACCATAAGTGGGGTTGTGGTGCCTATGATTGAGCCATCTATGGCAGAGGTCTCGGCAAGGCCAAACATCATACATAGTTTTCTACCTACGCCCATAAGCAGGGCTGCACCGATGATTTTGAGCCTGTCGCGAGGCTCCACACGCTCGTATTTCTCCCACAGAAGCGGAACAAGCGACAGCACCGCCGCAATAACCAGCGAGGCTGTGACCATCGCCATCGGAGAGATATATTTACCCAGCACAAGAGAGTAGAAGGGGTAATCGCAGGCCCATACTATATTGCAGAAGATGAGTGATATATGAGCATATAGAATTCGTTGTGTTGCCATAGGAATAGAGGTTGAGGTCATCTGTTCGGAGCAAACACTATGCCTAAACCATTGGGGCTAATCCCTAAAAATTAGGAGCTCGGAGGTGGCAAATTTCACTAATTAAGGCGATTGTGAGGGTTGTTGCGAGATAGTAATTTTGCAGTGTGAAAAAATGTTAAAATCAAAGATAGAGTTGCTATGAGTAAGAAGTGGCTAAATATTGCGCTTGTCCTATATATAATTGTGGTGGCTTCGGTTGCTGAACTCTTTGCTATCGACCCTCCTCAGGCTATGGATGGTATGGTCGTTATCGAGGGCGAGGTACGCGATGGTGAGGGTGCTCCACTGCCCTATACTACCGTTGTGGTGGAGGGAACTACGGTGGGAACTATCACCGATGCCGAGGGGCGCTATAGCCTTACCCTTGAGTGCGGAGAGCATCGCCTTGTGGCAGAGATGCTGGGTTACGAGACCGACTATCGCAGTGTGCAACTCGCTGGGGGCCAGAGTGCTGAGGTGAACTTCACCCTTGAATCGGAGGCTATGGCTATCGACCAGGTTGAAATCTGTGCTTCGGGAGTGGGGCGTGCTAAACGCTCGGCATTCAATGTGGTTGCCGTGGATACCGAGGCATTGAGGAATACCACCCACGACCTCTCGGATGCCTTGTCGCGTGCGCCTGGTATCAAACTTCGAGAGTCGGGTGGCGTGGGCTCGGATATGTCGCTTATGGTGGATGGCTTTTCGGGCAAGCACGTCAAGGTCTTTATCGACGGTGTGCCTCAGGAGGGTGTTGGTAGTGCCTTTTCGCTCAATAACATACCTGCGGGCTATGCTGAGCGCATAGAGGTCTATCGTGGTGTTGTGCCCGTGGGCTTTGGCGCTGATGCCTTGGGCGGTGTGGTAAACATCGTAACCAATAAGTCGCGTCGCAAGTGGTTTGCCGATGCCTCCTACTCCTTTGGCTCGTTCAATACTCACCGCTCGACCCTTAGTGGCGGTCAGACCCTCGACAACGGCTTTATGTGGGAGGTCTACGCCTTTCAGAACTACTCGGACAACAACTACAAGGTAGATGTCGAGGTCGAGGACTTCGAGACGGGGCGCATCGAGCGTGGCAAGAGGGAGCGTATGGAGCGTTTCCACGACACATACCACAACGAGAGTGTAGCAGCAAAGGTGGGTGTTGTTGGTAAGCGTTGGGCAGATAGGTTGCTCTTCGGACTCAACTACGCACAGATGTATAAGGAGATGCAGACGGGTGTGCGTCAGGAGGTTGTCTATGGCCAGAAGCATCGTCGCGGTCGTTCGCTGATGCCATCAATGGAGTATGTCAAGCGCAACCTCTTTACGTCGGGCCTCGATTTGACGCTCACGGCGAACTACAATCGTGATGCAACCTATAACGTCGATACGGCACAGTATAAATATAACTGGCGTGGCCAGACCAAGCGCCTGAACTCCCCTGGCGAGCAATCCTACCAGCATACACGCTCGCTAAACGACAATATAAATGGTACGCTCACGCTGAACTACCGCTTGGGTCAGAGCCATACCTTCACGCTAAATAGTGTGCTTAACTCCTTCCACCGAAGCAATACGTCGCTACTTGCCCGTGAGGAGCAGAGCGATGCCATTGCTAAGCAGAGCCTTAAGAGTATTACGGGCTTGCAGTACCGTCTGATGCCCTCGGAGCGTTGGAATGCTACGCTTTTTGCGAAGTATTACGCCCTCAAGGTCTCAGGCCCTGTGGCTACGAATAGCAATCAGACAGAGTTCGTCGAGAGTTCTCGCAGTGAGGATGCCTTAGGCTATGGCGTTGCTACCACCTACTTCATCGCTGAGGGTGTGCAGGCTAAGCTGTCCTACGAGAAGGCCTATCGCCTACCTACCATCGAAGAGATGTTTGGCGACGAGGACTTGGAGACGGGCGACATAGGGATACGCCCAGAGAGTAGCGATAATATAAATCTAAACATTAGCTATGCTGATAGCTATGGTGCGGATGATAAACACAACCTATATGTAGATGGCGGTTTTGTGTGGCGCGATACGAAGGACTACATCCAGCGAAATATCGTCGATGCGAGTGGTGGTAAGTCGGTGGCCAGTTACATAAACTATGGCCGTGTGCGCAGTTGGGGTACGACCCTGTCGTTGCGCTATGGCTATGGCGGTTGGCTCTCGGTGGGTGGCAACTTTACCTATATGGATGTGCGCGACAATATGAAGATTGCCATTGGCACAACCTCGATGCCCAATCTTGGCTATGGCGACCGTATGCCCAATATTCCATACCTCTTTTCGGATGTCGATTTGACGCTCACGTGGAGGGGGTGTTTTACGAAGGGCGACGCACTCTCGATAACCTACGACAACCACTACGCCTACCGCTTCTACTACTACTCATCGCGCATAGGCACCAACAAGGACGACTATATGGTCCCCGACCAATTTTCGCACAATCTCTCGTTGAGTTACTCGCTTAAGGGTGGTAAGTATAACTTTTCGGTGGAGTGTTCCAACCTCACAAATGAGGCACTCTACGACAACTTCAGACTACAGAAGGCAGGACGTGCCTTCTATGCCAAGATTCGTGTGGCATTTGGTGGGAGATAGAAGGTAATAGATTGATAATTAATTAAATATAGATAAGTTTATGGTAACAAAAATCTTTACAAAATTTGCAATTGTAATTGTGACGCTGTTGCTCTTTGCCGCGTGTGAGCAGAGTAACGAGGGTGGTAACCAGCAGTTAGGTGTGGGTGGAGGAGACCCCTATGTCATTGCTTCGGAGGGTGTATTCTCCAACACTACGACCAATGCGTTGCTTAGTGCCGAGTCGTTGGATGGTGGCACTATAGGTATGGAGCAGGGATTGGTGAACGACGGAGCATCCTACTGGGTGTTCTGGGGCGATAAGTATCTCTATGGCCTTACCTATAATCAGGGTAATGCTGGTACTACGCGCTCCTATATTATGAACGAGGACTACACCCTTTCGGCTCGTTCTGCGGAGTATGCCGTGCGCCGTTTTACCACTGTGGGCGTCTACGACAGGTATGTTATGACCACCTCTACGGGTGATGGCCCTGAGGAGTGGGCCGATGATAAGGGCTACCTGCCGAAGTCTATCCTTGTATCGCTCTTGGATGTTGAGAATGAGACATATAGAACTAACGACACGCGCCAGGAGCACTACCTCGCCGAGAACTTTTTGGGCAATGGCGAGTATGTTACTCTGTCGGGTTTGGCGGAGGCCGATGGCAGACTCTATAGCGCGGCTGTGCCTATGGGACTGAGCCAGTATGGAGCAAATGTCGAGGGTGGCAAGTGGATTAAGCCAGGAAATGAGGATCTCGTAAAAACGGAGGCTGGAGGCTCAGGAAGTGGTGCCTATAAGGCTGGCGAGTTGCAGTGGACACAGTATCCCGATGAGTGTTGGGTAGCACTCTTCGAGGATGAGACCTTAGCCGAGCGCCAACTCATTCGCACCGACAAGATTAGTTATGCCGCGGGACGCAATAAGTCGCAGTACTACCAGATGATTTGGCCCACCGAATCGGGCGATGTATATGTTTTCTCGCCCTCCTACGCTAAGACTATGAGCGATAGCCGTCAGCAGACAACCCTCCCTGCAGGAGTGGTGCGCATCAAGCGTGGCGAGCAAAGTTTCGATGAGTCGTACTATGTAAATATCGAGGCGTTGGCTGAGGGTAGGTCCTTCCTTCGCACGTGGTATGTGGGTGATAATAAGTTCCTTATGCTTATGTATGACAGACCTCTCACACCAGAGTTGGGTATGGTAGCCAACGAATTGGCCATCTTTGATGCTACTGAGGGTAGTCTCAGGTTTATCGAGGGGCTTCCTGCTAAGGAGAGCATCTCTGGCTTCGGCAACGATCCATATGTTGAGGGTGGCAAGGCCTATATCGCTCTCACGCTTACAGATAACTATCCAGCAATCTATGTCATCGATACCGCAACGGCGATGGCTACTAAGGGCCTTACGGTTGAGGCTACGCAACTACGTGCCATAGGTCGCCTTTCTCCACTAAATCGTTAGAATGGCTATGCGTACGGTTATGCGACAGTTACATATATGGCTCTCTATACCCTTCGGTGTTGTTATCGCCATAATCTGTTTTTCGGGGGCTATGCTCATCTTCGAGAGGGAGATTTCTGCCCCCTTCCAGCGCCACTACCACTACGTCGAGAGTGTGGGCGATAGTCGCCTCGGTGTAGCGGAGGTTATGGCCCTTGTCGAGCCACACCTTCAGGAGGGACAACGCATCACGGGCATCACCATCCCTGAGGATGAGGAGCGCGCGTGGAAGGTGAATCTCTCGCAGCCCAAGCACGCAGCAATCTACGTAGACCAGTATAGCGGAGAGGTGCTTGGAACGCCAGAGCGTCTAAAGTTCTTTGCTGTGATGTTTCGTCTGCACCGCTGGTTGATGGACTCTCGTCCTGAGGAGGGTGCAATCTTCTGGGGCAAGGTCATCGTGGGCGTCAGCACCTTGGCTATGGTTGTTGTCCTGATTTCGGGAGTGGTGTTGTGGGTGCCTAAGAGCATCAAACTCTGGCGTAATCGTTCGCGCATAGAGGTCCGAAAGGGGGTACGCCGCCTGCTCTACGACCTACACGTCGTAGGTGGCATCTATGCCGTCCTGCTCCTCTTGGCTATGGGCCTTACGGGTCTTACGTGGTCCTTCGAGTGGTATAGAAATGGGTTCTATCGCTGTTTCGGTGTCGAGACACAACAGCCTAAGGGTGAGCAAGGTAGGTCAAAACAACAGCCCGTGTATGATGCTTGGACCGTGGCTTATGAGAGTGTTGTGGGGAACTATACGCCTAAGCGCGATGTTACGCTCTCGCAAGGGACAATCTCCGTTACACTTGGTGGTTATGGTAACAGCAGGGCATCCGACAGATACACCTTCGATACCGCCACCGGAGAGATACTCTCCACCACGCTCTATGCCGACTCGGAGTCAGCCAATAGGCTCAAGGGGTGGATCTACTCTGTTCACGTGGGTAGTTTCGGCGGCTTGTTCACCCGCATCCTCTGGTTCTTGGGGGCGATGCTCGGAGCGACACTGCCACTGACGGGGTATTACCTTTGGTTTAAGCGCAAAGGGTTTATATAGATAAGTAAAGCGCCTATCCAAATTGACGGATAGGCGCTCCTGTTGTTTCGAGGGTGTTACTACCAGCCCTGGCGCACGGTGATAAAGTCACTTGCACCGAAACTCTTAACCTCAATCTGTGCGGTGCGCTCCGAGCCACTCTCATTAGGCTCAACGTGAATCTCCACGCCCGACTGCCAAGAGGCCAAATCGCGGGTCTCGTAGTGCTCGACAAGGCGCACAACCTTGCACCACTCGTTAGGGATGCGGTCGCCATTCTCCTCCAGAGTCCAGCCATTGCCATTGCCATAGTGTACAACGACGTTGTCTACGCCCGTAGAGGATACGGGGATGATGAAGTCGCCACCAGCCTTGGCTACTGGGAACTCCTCATTGCTAAACGATACAGATGGGGTATCCTTAATGGCGCATCCAGTAGCTGTGAAGAGCGTAATGGCAATGATTGCCAAAAACTTAAAAAACTTCATAAACGGTAATTTTTATACGTTCTACTAAATATCTATTGCAAAGATAATAAATTCCCCCCCCCTACAAATTTTGGGGCAACTTTTTTCGTGGACTGCAAAAAAGGTGGCGCTTTTCTATTCGCACCACCTCCTTAAACTAATAGTTGTCGCTACTCTGCCTTTGACTCGCAGTAGACACAGCGCACTACGCCTGGCTCTATCTCCGAAGCCTCGAAGCGTGGGCGCACAGGCTCAAGATTCGAGATGCAGAGAGGGTTAGGGCATTTGCAACCCATAGCCTTGCCTCCGTGGTCGAAGGTGCGCTCCTCATCGTTCTGCCACTCAAGGAGTTTGAGGATGAGGGCCATACGCACGAACTTGCCATTCTCCACCTGACGGAAGTAGGCAGCGCGTGGGTCGGCATCTACCTCAATTGCGATCTCGTTCACACGAGGAAGTGGGTGGAGGACTGCCATACGCTCCTTAGCACCACGCATCTTCTGAGCGTCGAGGATGAAGCAATCCTTAACACGCTCATACTCCTCCAAGTCGGTGAAGCGCTCCTGCTGTACGCGCGTCATATAGAGGATGTCTACATCGCCAATTACGCTCTCGATATCGTTCGACTCGCGGTACTCCACGCCGTAGCGGTCGCAGACATCTCGCTTGATATAGTCGGGCAGGGCCAACTCTGGGGGCGAGATAAGCACGAACTTAGTATTCTCGTAGCGTGTCATAGCCTTGATGAGCGAGTGTACGGTACGGCCATACTTTAGGTCGCCAACAAGACCGATGGTAAGGTTGTTCAACGTGCCGAGCTCGCGCTTGATGGTGAGCAGGTCGGTCATCGTCTGGGTGGGGTGGCTGTGGCTACCGTCGCCAGCATTGATGATAGGGGTGCGCGAGACCTCCGTAGCGGCCAAGGGTGCGCCCTCGACCTTATGGCGCATAGCGATAATGTCGGCAAAGCAGTTGATAACCCTTACGGTGTCCTGCACCGTCTCGCCCTTGGATACCGACGACGACTTAGCATCGGCAAAGCCTAAGACGTTGCCTCCGAGTTCCATCATTGCGGCGGTGAAACTCAGGCGTGTACGTGTACTGGGTTCATAGAAGAGGGTTGCGAGTTTCTTGCCTCGGCACACCTCGCTATACTTGTCGCGGTTGGCGATGATATCCTCGGCTACGGCGATAATCTCGGCAATCTCATTGACCGTGAGGTCAGTAGGGTCTATCAAATGCTTCATCGTTGTAATTCGTTTTTGGTTACTACTTAATCCAGCTCTCGTCAGAAGGGTTGTTGCGGAACTTCAGGATGCGCTCCTTGTCCTCTGGCTTGATGTAACCCTCCTCTGCTGCTACCTCCACCAAGGCGTCGAGGTTCGAGAGTGAGTAGTTCTGTGCATTTGCCGCAGCGAGGCGGTCCAAGCCCTTCTGCATACCGTAGGTGAAGATGCTCACGATACCCAACACATCAGCGCCAGCATTGCGCAAAGCCTCTACAACCTCGATACAGCTACCACCCGTAGAGATCAAGTCCTCGACAACCACAACCTTCTGGCCTGCCTCCAACTTACCCTCGATCTGGTTGCCACGGCCGTGGTCCTTAGAGCCTGAGCGAACGTAGCCCATAGGGAGGTTGAGGATGGTTGCGGTGATAGCAGCGTGTGCGATACCAGCAGTAGATGTACCCATAAGTACCTCTACCTCAGGATAGTGCTTGCGGATAAGTTCTGCCAAGCCCTCCTCCACGTGGTTACGTACCTCTGGTGCAGTGAGGGTGAGGCGGTTGTCGCAATAGATAGGGCTCTTGATGCCACTCGCCCAAGTGAAGGGCTGCTCAGGACGCAAGAATACTGCGCCGATAGACAAAAGGTCTTTTGCTATTTTCTTCTCCATAATATTTCAGTAGTTTTTAGGTGTGTTACTCTGCAAATTCTCTCATACAACGCTCGTAAGCCGCTACAGGGTCGTCGGCAGCGGTGATAGGGCGACCTACCACGATGAAGTCCGAACCAATCTCCTTAGCGCGCTCAGGGGTGGTGACACGTACCTGGTCGCCTACCTCGCCATCGGCGAAGCGTACACCTGGGGTTACGGTCATAAACTCCTTGCCACAAGCATCCTTAACCATAGCAGCCTCCAATGGTGAGCATACTACGCCATCCAAGCCTGCGAGTTTTGCATTCTCGGCATACTTGACGATGGTGTCGTTGATAGAGGCGCCGATGAGCAACTCCTTCTGCATACGCTCCTCAGAGGTTGAGGTGAGCTGTGTTACGGCGATGAGGAGTGGGCGAGTGCCATCCTCGCGGGTGAGACCCTCTACCGCAGCCTTCATCATATCTACGGTACCTGCAGCGTGTACGTTGGTCATATCCACGTCGAGGTTACGCAATACCGACATAGCCTTCTTCACGGTGTTTGGAATGTCGTGGAGTTTGAGGTCGAGGAAGATGCGGTGGCCACGAGCCTTGATAGTGCGAACGATCTCTGGGCCCTCGGCATAGAAGAGCTCCATACCGATCTTAACGAATGGTTTACGGCCAGTGAACTTGTCCAAGAAGTTCAAGGTCTGCTCCTTGCTACTAAAGTCGCAAGCGATAATTACATCACGTTTACTCATAACTATTTCTGTTTTACTATTTTACGATGCCAATGATGTCGCTAAGACGCTCGATGCCGAGGCGCTCCATCTCCTGGGGCAAGGCCTCGATAATCTCCTTAGCGGCGTAGGGGTTCTTCAAATTCGCAGCACCCACCTGAACGGCTGTTGCTCCAGCCATCATCATCTCGATAACGTCGGAAGCGGAACTTACGCCTCCGCAACCCATAACTGGAATCTTGCAGGCGTTAGCCACCTGATAGACCATACGCACAGCCACAGGGAAGATAGCGTCGCCAGAGAAACCACCCATCTTGTTGGCAATCACTGGCTTACGACGCATAGTGTCGATGCGCATGCCCAACAGCGTGTTAATCAGGCAGATACCATCTGCACCAGCCTCCTCGCAAGCGCGTGCGATGGCTACGATATCCGTAACATTGGGGCTTAGTTTGATGAACACAGGCTTGGTGGTCACGGCCTTCACACGGCGGGTAACCTCGGCAGCCGACTCGGGCTGTGTGCCGAAGCTCATACCGCCATTATGCACGTTGGGGCACGATACATTCACCTCGATAATCTCCACCTGCTCCTCCTTGTCGATCTTTGCGCAACACTCCTCGTACTCCTCCAACGAGAAGCCACTGATGTTGGCCACGATAGGCTTGTGGAATATTTGGCGGAGGTGTGGCAACTCCTCTGAGATGACCTTGTCGATGCCAGGGTTCTGGAGGCCTACGGAGTTGATGAGGCCTGCGCTACACTCCGCAATACGTGGGGTGGGGTTACCGAAACGTGCATCACGTGTAGTACCCTTGAACGAAATCGCTCCGAGGCAGTCGAGGTCGTAGTACTCGGCGAACTCACGGCCGAAGCCGAAGGTGCCAGAAGCGGGGATAACGGGGTTGTCGAGCCTTACACCGCAAAGCTCAACAGAGGTATCAAAGTGCTTTACCATACTATCTCATCGCGTTTTAGAACAGGACCATCCTTGCAGATGCGCTTGTTGCCATACTTGGTCTTGCAGGTACAGCCCATACAAGCACCAAAGCCACAGCCCATACGCTCCTCGAAACTATACTCGCCATCTACCGTGGTAGCGTCGTACAACGCCTTGAGCATTGGTAGAGGACCGCAGGTGTAGAGGTAGTCGAACACTAGCCCCTCCTCTCGGATGACGTCGGTGACGAAGCCCTTAGTGCCGAACGAGCCGTCGGCAGTAGAGCAGTAGACATCTACGCCCAAGGCCTTGAACTCCTCGTAGTAGAAGACCTCCTCCTTGGTGTTGAAGCCGATGATGACCATTGGGCGCTTGCCCTCGGCCAAGAGGCGCTTGCAAAGGTTATACATCGGAGGGACTCCCACACCGCCACCTACGAGCAACGGACGCTCAGTGCCATTGTCGGTGCTGAAGCCATTGCCGAGGCCTGTGAGGATGTCGAGCCTATAGCCCGCAGTCATACCCTTCATCTGCTCAGTACCGCGACCCACTACCTTATATATAATAGTGACGGTAGTAGCGTCGTAGTCCGACACCGAGATAGGGCGACGCAAGAACTTGCCTTCAAGTTCTATGTTAATGAATTGTCCCGAACGGGTGATATACTGGGTATCGCCCTCCAACACCATACGGTAGACCGCAGGTGTTAGAGGCTCGTTACTCAATACTGTATATATACCTTTCTTATACATTGCTATTCTGCATCAATTGTCGATACACCGAGTGTAATCTCCTCCAAGACGTCGAGCAATACGCTCACGGTCTCCAAAGCGGTGAAGATAGTCACGTTATTCTCTACGGCACAACGACGGATGTCGTAGCCATCGAGACGTGCGCTATGCTGGTTGATATCGATGGTGTTGATAACGTAGTTGATATGGCCCTTGCGGATAGAGTCGAAGATCTCCGACGAACCCTCGCTGAGTTTCTTCAGACAGCGTGTACGGATGCCGTTGTCGCGGAGGAACTTCGTAGTACCGCTGGTAGCCTCGATGTTGAAGCCGAGTTCGTAGAAACGACGGATGAGTGGCAGGGCACGCTCCTTGTCGGCATCGGCGATAGATACGAAGATTGTACCGTAGTTGGCGATCTTCATACCCGACGACTGCAACGACTTGTAGAGGGCGCGGCGCAACGAGGTGTCGTAGCCGATAGCCTCACCCGTAGACTTCATCTCTGGAGAGAGGTAAGAGTCCACACCACGAATCTTGGCGAATGAGAAGGCTGGGGTCTTGACATACCAACGCTTCTTCTCCTCAGGGATGATGACGTTGATGCCCTGCTCCTTGAGGCTCTTGCCGAGCATCACATTGGTAGCGATATTTGCCATAGGCACTCCCGTAGCCTTCGAGAGGAATGGTACGGTACGCGATGAACGTGGGTTTACCTCGATGACGTAGACCATATCGTTGTCGTCGGCGATGAACTGGATGTTGTACAAGCCGATGATGCCAATCTCCTTACCCAGACGGATGGTGTACTCCTTGATGGTGTCCTTAACCTTCTGGCTAACGCTAAAGGTAGGATATACGCTGATAGAGTCACCAGAGTGGATACCTGTGCGCTCTACGTGCTCCATAATACCTGGGATGAAGACGTCGGTGCCGTCGCAGATAGCATCAACCTCCAACTCCTTACCCATAATATACTTATCGACCAATACTGGAGAGTCCTCGTTGATCTCCACGGCGGTCTTGAGGTAGTGGCGCAAAGCCTCCTCGTTAGAGACAATCTGCATAGCGCGACCACCCAACACATAACTTGGGCGCACCAATACTGGGTAGCCGATACGCTCCGCAGCAGCGACACCACGCTCGATGTCGGTGATAGCCTCAGCATCTGGCTGTGGGATGCCCGCACGGCGCATAATAGCCTCGAAGCACTTTCTATCCTCGGCATTGTTGATTGCCTCGATACCCGTACCGATAATCTCTACGCCGAGGTCGGCCAAAGGCTTAGCAAGGTTGATGGCGGTCTGGCCACCCAACGACACCACTACGCCCGTAGGCTTCTCCAACTCGATGACATTCATAACATCCTCCACGGTGAGTGGCTCGAAGTATAGCTTGTCGCTGGTTGTGTAGTCGGTAGATACGGTCTCAGGGTTATTGTTGATGATGATAGCCTCGTAGCCAGCCTCGCGGATAGCCCAGATGGCGTGAACGGTAGAGTAGTCGAACTCCACACCCTGGCCGATACGGATAGGGCCAGAGCCGAGAACCACAATCTTCTTGCGCTCCGTAACGATAGACTCGTTCTCCTCCTCGTAGGTAGAGTAGAGGTAAGGCACATCCGAAGAGAACTCCGCAGCGCAGGTATCAATCATCTTGTAGACAGGGTAGATGTTGTTGGCCTTGCGCAAGAGGAATACCTCGCTCTCGGTCATACCCCAGAGCATACCGATAAACTTGTCGCTGAAGCCCATACGCTTAGCCTCGCGGAGGGTCTCGATATCGCGAACATTATCCTTAACGACCCTCTCCATCTCCACGATATTCTTGAGCTTTTCGAGGAAGAAGAGGTCGATCTTAGTGTTGTCGTAGACGTGCAAGAGGTCCACACCGCGACGAATCAACTCGGCGATGGCGTAGATGCGGTCGTCGGTACCCTTGCGGATATATGCCAAGATGCCCTCCACGGACATAGTGTCGAACTTCTTGTGGTAGACGTGGCAAACACCCGTCTCAAGGGAGCGGACAGCCTTCAAGAGGCCCTCCTCGAAGGTGCGTCCTACGCTCATAACCTCTCCCGTAGCCTTCATCTGAGTACCCAACTCGTTTGAGGCAGAGGTGAACTTGTCGAATGGGAAGCGAGCCACCTTAGTTACGATGTAGTCCAACGTAGGCTCGAAACTTGCAGGGGTGTTAGCGATGCGAATCTCGTCGAGGGTCATACCGATAGCCACCTTCGCCGTAACACGTGCGATAGGGTAGCCACTCGCCTTAGAGGCCAAAGCCGAAGAGCGGCTCACACGTGGGTTTACCTCGATGATGAAGTATTTGAACGAGAGTGGGTCGAGTGCGAACTGCACGTTACAACCACCCTCAATCTTGAGGGCGCGGATGAGCTTGAGGGCGCTCGAACGCAACATCTGGTACTCCTTGTTTGCGAGGGTCTGGCTGGGTGCAACAACGATAGAGTCGCCAGTGTGGATACCTACAGGGTCCACATTCTCCATAGAGCAGATGGCGATAGCCGTGTCGTTCTTGTCGCGCATAACCTCGAACTCGATCTCCTTGTAGCCCTTGATGCTCTTCTCGACCAATACCTGGTGGATAGGTGAGAGGGCCAAGGCGTTACGCATAGTGTCGCGCAACTCCTCCTCGTTGTCGGCGAAACCACCTCCCGTACCACCGAGAGTGAAGGCAGGACGGAGAACTACGGGGTAGCCGATCTCCTTAGCGGCCTCGACACCCTCCTCAATAGTGTTGGTGATGCGTGAAGGGATGACTGGCTCGCCGATGCGAACACACAAGTCCTTGAACAACTCTCTATCCTCGGCCTCCTCGATAGAGGTGAACGACGTACCGAGAATCTCGACACCACACTCATCGAGGATACCCTTCTTTGCCAACTGCACAGCGAGGTTGAGGCCTGTCTGGCCACCCAAGCCTGGAACGATAGCATCGGGGCGCTCGTAGCGGATAATCTTTGCCACGTACTCCAATGTCAAAGGCTCCATATATACCTTGTCGGCAATATGCGTATCTGTCATAATTGTTGCAGGGTTGGAGTTCACCAAGATTACCTGATATCCCTCCTCCTTAAGTGCAAGACAAGCCTGCGTACCTGCGTAGTCGAACTCGGCAGCCTGACCAATCACGATAGGGCCTGAGCCGATTACCATCACTTTCTTAATATCTGTTCTCTTAGGCATTTTTTTCCTCCTCCATCAGTTTAATGAATTTATCGAAAAGGTATGTGCTGCTGGCCTCTGGCGAGCAGTCTGGCTGGTACTGCACCGAGAAGATCTTGTCCTCTACGGCCTCGATACCTGCAATGGTGTTGTCCAAAAGGTTGCGGTGGGTGATTGTGAGTGGGGTGCCACTGAGCGAAGCCTCGTCAATGGTGTAGCCGTGGTTCTGCACCACGATTTCGAGTTTGCCACTCTCCAAGCACTTCACAGGGTGGTTAGCGCCACGGTGGCCCACCTTCATCTTCTCGTTCTTAGCACCATAGCTGATGGCGATGAGTTGGTGGCCGAGGTCTACACCGAAGATAGGCAACTTGCCACGAAGATCCTTGATGGTCTGGCAGATGACAGCAGCGTCGGCAGGGTTACCAGGGCCGTTAGAGATGAATACGCCATCGGGGTTGAAGGCCATAATCTCCTCGGCCGTAGAGTTGTAAGGTACGATGGTGACGTTGCAACCCTTGGCATTGAGCTGGCGGATGAAGCTATACTTAATACCGCAGTCCACAGCCACAACATCCCATTTGTGGTTTGGTGTGCGCGAGAACCAGCGCTTCTTGCAACTGATGCGCTCCAAGAGGTTGTGGCGCAACTCTGTGGTGCGGATAAGCTCCATAGCCTCCTCGTGTGACATCTCGAAAGGTACGATAGCGGCCTTCTGAGTGCCCTCGTTGCGGATGATGCGGGTAATCATACGGGTATCGACACCGCTGATGCCTGGCACGTCCAACTCCTCGAAGGCCTCGTTGAGGGTCTTGGTGTAGCGGAAGTTGCTGGGCGAATCACAGCACTCGCGAACAACCATACCGCCCATCGAAGGGAACTTACTCTCGTAGTCCTCGTCGGCGAAGCCGTAGTTACCCATCAGTGGGTAGGTCATCACCACAATCTGGTCAGTGTAGGTCGGGTCGGAAACAATCTCCTGGTAGCCTACCATCGAGGTATTGAAGACGATCTCGCAAACCGCCGTGCGGTCCGAGCCGAAGCCATAGCCAGGAAACTCCTTGCCGTTTTCAAGTACAAGTTTCTTAGTAAAAGGTTTCATCTTTTAAAACTTTATATATTATTGTTTGTTTTCCAATGCGTTGTAAACCACCTTGCCACGGTGCATCGTCAGGGCGATGTCGCCAACCATCTCGCGGCCGTCGAACATCGTAATCTTACCCATCGAGAGTAACTTCGTGCTATCCACCCTCCACTGCTTCTTGGTGTCGATGAGGACGATGTCGGCCCTATAGCCTACCTCCAAGCCACCCTCGATGCGGAATACCTTGCGTGGGTTGAGGCACATAAGTTCTACGACACGCTCTAATGTGATTATGCCCTTAGCGACGAGGTGTGTGTTGAGTGCTGCGAAGGCGGTCTCAAGGCCTACGATGCCCATAGCGCTATCCTTCAAGCCACGAGACTTCTCCTCCACCGAGTGTGGGGCGTGGTCCGTAGCAATCATATCGATAGTGCCATCCTTGATGCCCTCGATGAGTGCTGCGCGGTCCTCGGCCGAGCGGAGCGGTGGGTTCATCTTCCAGCGAGCATCCTCCTGGAGGTCCATATCCGTAAAGATGAGGTAGTGGGGGCCTGTCTCGCAGGTCACCTTCACCCCTCTGGCCTTAGCCTGGCGCACGAGGTCTACGGTCTCCTTGGTCGAGATGTGGCATACGTGGTAGCGACAGCCCACCTTCTCGGCAATCTCGATGTCGCGCTTCACCTGCTCCCACTCGCTCTCCGAGCAGATGCCCTTATGTCCATTTTTGCGGGCATACTCGCCATCGTGGATGTAGCCACCCTTGAGCAACTCCTCCACCTCGCAGTGTGCGGCGATGAGTGCGTCGTACTTCACTGCCTCCTTCATAGCGCGCTCCATCATACCATCTATCTGCACGCCACTGCCATCATCCGAGAAGGCACATACCCCCTTGTGGAGAGCCTCGAAGTCCACCAACTCCTCGCCCTTGCGACCCACGGTGATAGCGCCGTAGGGGAGTACCTCGATTACGGCATCGCGGTCTATTATATCCTGCTGGGCCTTGAGGTTGTCGGGGCTGTCGGGTACGGGGTTGAGGTTGGGCATAGAACATACGGTGGTGTAACCGCCACGCGCAGCCGCCTGAGTACCCGTTGCTATGCGCTCCTTGTAGCCAAAGCCTGGCTCGCGGAGGTGTACGTGAACATCCACGAACGAGGGTGCTACGACCAATCCCGTAGCGTCGATAACCTCGTCATTGGGGGTTGTTGCTAAGTTCTGGCCACGCTCAGCGATGCGACCATCCTCGATTGCAATATCCTCAGTGCCACGCCCTACGACGTAGCCACCCTTAATTATTACTCTGTGCTTCTCCATACATAAAAAAACAGGCGACCCAAAGAGTCGCCAATATTAATAGAAAACAGTGATTCCCAATGAATAAGAACGTCGGCAATTGCCCCACAACTGGGGATTTCGCAGATTGTTAAAAGTGCTATTGTCGAACGCCTGTTTCATAGTCTAAACTAAATTTGGACAAAGGTAAGCATTTTTTGGTAACCTCGCAATAGTTATATAAATATTTTTTGTGCGTTATGCGCGTGCGAGGGGCAATGTTGTGCCCTGCTTGTCACATCGTGTCACACTTGTCACATACCCCACCCCCTGTGACATGTGACTTTGTGACAAGACCAAAGAGAGTAGGTGGGTTGTAATGCTTTAGCCTTGCCTCCTGTGGTGTACGGCGATTAGAGAGCTTAGAGAGTTTAGGGAGCTTAGGGAGTTTAGAGAACATAGAGAGCTGTTAGCGCAAGTGCCCCTCGAAGCGCTATTCTCTGTTCTCTATTATCTTTGCTCTTTGCTCTGTACTCTGTCCTCTGTCCTGCAGAGCATCAAGCGACATATAGACCAAATATTGATATATAAGTCTATATGCGTAAATATCAATATCTGTGAGTCTCTACGAGCGTCAGTATCTACCCACACCAGTAGATATCGACGAGTATCGCTGTGTGTATCTCTC
>CAJGEC010000018.1 GCA_904502285.1 uncultured Alistipes sp.
AAGGAGTTCTATAAGGATTTACGTCTTGTAGGTGACAACGAGTCATTCAACGTTGAGTTGGAGAAGGCACTCCGTTTGGAGGACTTCTTGGAGTTGGGTGAGCTTATGGCACGTGATGCTTTGAACCGTGAGGAGTCTTGCGGTGGTCACTTCCGTTCTGAGCACCAGACTGAGGATGGTGAGGCATTGCGTCACGACGACAAGTTTGCTTATGCAGCTGTTTGGGAGTACAAGGGTATGGACAAGGAGCCTGAGATGACTATCGAGTCACTCGACTACGAGTTTGTTCACCGCGCTCAGCGTAACTACAAAGACTAATTTTTGACGTTCAACTTTAATAAAGCAAGATTATGGATTTTAAATTAAAGATATGGCGTCAAAGAGACGCTAAGTCACAGGGTAAGTTCGAGACCTATGAGGTTAAGAATATCTCAGCGGATACTTCATTCCTTGAGATGATGGATATCCTCAACAACGATCTTATTCACAAGGGCGAGGAGCCTGTTGCCTTCGACCACGACTGCCGTGAGGGTATTTGCGGTATGTGTTCTATGCACATCAACGGCCACGCACACGGTCCATCACAGGCTGTTACTACTTGCCAGATGTATATGCGTAAGTTCGAGAATGGCTCTACCATCACTATCGAGCCTTGGCGTTCAGCTGCGTTCCCAGTCATTCGTGACCTCGTAGTGGATCGTAGTGCATACGATAAGATTCTTCAGGCAGGTGGTTTCATCTCAGTACGTACTAACTCAGTACCTGATGGTAATGCTATTCCAATTCCTAAGGCTGATGCTGATGAGAGTATGGATGCTGCTGCTTGCGTTGGTTGTGGTGCTTGTGCTGCAACTTGTAAGAATGGTTCTGCAATGTTGTTCGTTGCTGCACGTGTATCGTCACTCGCTAAGTTGCCACAGGGCCGCGTAGAGGGCGCTCGTCGTGCTAAGGCGATGGTTGCAAAGATGGATGAGCTTGGTTTCGGTAACTGTACTAACACTGGTGCTTGCCAGGCACAGTGCCCTAAGTCAATCTCTATCGCACACATTGCACGCCTTAACCGTGAGTTCTTGGCTGCAAAGTTGCAGGACTAAGAGAGTAGCAATACTCTATATATAATAATAGGTAGCACGCTCTGTGCTACCTATTATTATTTTTATGCCGTTTGTTGTGTGTGGCGTGATTATCGGAGTGCGCCACATATATCTTGCTAAAAGTACTCTTGGCGGAAGGCGTAGCTGTTGCGCAGAGCCTCGAACTGCGTAGGATTCGAGCGTAGCACCTCGCTCTCTCGGATGATGTCGATGTGGTCGGTTATGGTGCTACATAGCTCCTCCCACGAGATAAGACGTGGCGAGGTAGGGGTGATCTCTTCGGGATACCACTCCTTGAGCGGTAGGTCGAAATGGGTTGCTAAGGCTCTGATACACATCGCCGTAGCATTTGCCTTGCCTTGGATTGAGTAGCCCGCAATATGTGGCGTAGAGAGCATCGCCCCCTTCAATATCTCATCCTTAAGATTGGGCTCTCCCTCCCATACATCGTATATGTAGCGATGCCCACTCTTTAAGACGGCATCGTTGTCCACCACACCGCCTCGCGAAGCATTTACAACTATCGTTTCGGGGCGCATCATTGCCAACGTGTTGTTGTTGATGAGGTGGCGTGTACTATCGTCTAACGGTGTGTGTAGCGTTATGATATCAGCGTTGCGAACAATCTCCTCTATGCTACTAAAGTCGCCTCCTTCGCGCTCCTGGCGTGGAGGGTCGCACTCCATAACCTTGAATCCCCAGTGACGTGCATAGTTGGCCACCAACGAACCTACGTTGCCTACACCCACAACACCGAGTGTATAACTCTCTGGTGAGCGATGCTCTGTGGTGGTGATATGGTGCAAGACGCCTGCTACCCACTGCAGTACGCCTCGTGCATTGCATCCTGGGGCAGAACTTACGGCGATAGCTCTTCGCTGACAATATGTCTCGTCGATATGGTCTTTGCCTATTGTGGCGGTTGCTATAAAGCTAACCTTGCTCCCCTCCAAAAGGCTTTCGGTGATTTGTGTACGTGTACGGATGATGAGGGCATCGGCATCGGCTACTACCTCCCTTGTAAATTTACCACCTTCGAGGTATAGGGTCTCGGCAAAGGGCTCTAATATACCACGAATGTAGGGTATTGCACTATCGATGACAACCTTCATTTTGCTGTTAAATTTTTAGCAAAGGTAGCAATAATCCACAAAAAATTACTAAATTTGCATAATATTTTGATGTGAGCAAACTTTTTGTTTGTCACAAAAAAGTAAGATTAACCGACGCTAACAAAATAATATTAATGCTATGGACGATAAGAGGTTTGATCCCAATGGCGTAATTCCGGATAATGGTAACTATTTCGGTATTCCGCTCGATCCAGAGGATGCTGCATTGGTGCTTATTTCCGCACCGTGGGATGTCACTGTTTCGGCGCGTGGAGGATGCTCCTATGCTCCCGATGCCATTATCGAGGCCTCTCGTAGGGTCGATTTTTTCGAGCCTATGGCACCCTATAGTTGGCGTAAGGGAATCGCTACAGCCCCTGTTGATTACTCTATCCAGGATTTGTCACACCGCCTACGTTCGGATGCTGAGCGAGTTATGCGAGTTCACGATATCGGCTCTACGCCCTACGATAAGCTTGTCTATGAGCGACGCCTTCGTCGCATTAATGAAGGGTCTCAGACGATGGTAGAGAATATCTACCAGCAGTCGAAGCGTTGGCTCGATAGGGGCAAGATTGTAGGATTGGTGGGTGGCGATCAGTCTACGGCTTATGGTCATATACGTGCTGTTGCCGAGCACCACCACAACATTGGTATTCTTCATATAGATTCGAGTTGCGACCTTATAGAGCGTTATCAAGGTTTTGAGCACTCTAACGCCTCAATTATGCACAATGTCTTGAGAGATATAGATGGTGTAAAGCGTATCGTGGGAGTCGGTGTTAGAGCCTTTAAGCCTGTGGAGTGGGAGCGCGCCTTGAGTGATGATAGGATACGTCTCTTTACGGGTCAGTCTATATGGTCGAAACATTTCGAGGGTGTTGCGTGGGCATCTATCTGCGAAGATATCATCAACGAATTGCCTGAGAATGTCTATGTGTCGTTGGATATCGATGGCCTCACCATCGAGTGTTCGCCACATACGGGCTCGTTGGTAGCTGGAGGTCTCCGCTTCCCTGAGGTGGTCTACTTGTTGGGTAAGATTGTGGACTCTGGTCGCAAGATTGTAGGTTTCGACCTCACGGAGGTAGTCCCCGATTTTGCGGATAAGACCGATGCGGCCATTGCGTCACGTCTGCTCTATAATATGTGCGCTATGGCGCTGAAGAACCACCCATCGGAGGATGTGTTGTAGAGTAATGCTCGTGGATAAAAAGTAATAGGTCAAAAAATAGTGAGATATATGTTTTCAAAATTTGGCAGAGTAAAGCGAAACCATATCTTATCGCAATATGGTAGGAATTTTTTGCAGGCCCCTTGGGCAGGCGGTATTGTGTTGATTGTCTGTGTTGTGGTTGCTATGTTGTTGGCCAACCTGCCTGCTACATCGCACCTCTACCACCGCCTTCTCCATATGGAGTTGGGCTTGTGGATTGATGGCAACCTCTTCCCGGAGAATATGAATCTTGAGAAGTTCGTAAACGATGGCCTTATGGTGGTCTTCTTCTTTACCGTAGGTCTTGAGATACGACGCGAGATATCGCACGGCGAACTCTCTACCCCTAAGAAGGCTATCTTGCCCGTTGTTGCGGCGTTGGGAGGTATGCTTGTCCCCGCTTCGATTTATGCTCTGTTCAATGCTGGTACGGCTGTGGCTAATGGTTGGGGAATTCCCACGGCTACGGATATCGCCTTTGCTATAGGTATTATGTCGTTGTTGGGCGATAGGGTGCCTATCTCGCTTAAGGTCTTCCTTACTGCCTTGGCTGTAGCCGACGACCTTGGTGCTATCTTCGTTATTGCGATATTCTATGGCGAGACCCCAAATATGGTGTTGTTGGGTATTGCTCTTGTGATTATGGTAGGTATCTATGTTATGCGCCGTATGGGGGAGTTCCGTATGCTTGCCTACCTCATTCCTGCCTGCATAGTCTGGATTTTGTTCTACTATTCAGGTGTTCACGCCACCATTTCGGGTGTTGCTATGGCAATGCTTATCCCCACTCAGCCACGCTATAGCCACTCCTATTTCCTTCATAAGGCCGATATCATTGAGCGCGGTATCAAATCATTGGAGGGGGCAGAGAATCAGAACGAGGCCGAGGAGCAACGCCTCTACTATCTGCGTCGTATGACTCAGATATCTAATGGTTCGCAGGGTATGAGCCACCGTATGGAGCAGCTGTTGATGCCCTACGTGAACTTTATCATTATGCCGATTTTTGCCCTCGTGAATGCTGGAGTACATATCCCTTCGGCCGAGTATTTCAACATCTTTGAGTACTCACCAGAGTTGGGCTCTATAGGAATGGGTATCTTCTTTGGTCTTGTTGTGGGAAAGCCTCTTGGCATCTCGCTCTTTAGCTTCTTGGCCGTAAAGTTAGGTGTCGCTGATAAACCTGCTGGTAGCACGTGGAGTATGCTCATAGCTGTTGCTTGCCTCGGAGGTATCGGATTTACTATGTCTATCTTTGTGGATAATCTCGCCTTTGACAAGGTTACCCACCAGGAGTTTATCGATATGGGTAAGATAGCTATCCTTATGGCCTCTACTATGGCGGCTCTTATTGGTGCGGCAGTCATCGCCCTGGAAACTCGTAAAAAATGATAATTAAAAAAACGTAAAAAAAGAGACTAAATTGCTCTATGGTAAAGAGAGTTATATCGCTAATAGTTGTTGCTGTTGCCATCCTTGCGGTTAGTTGTGCTCCTAAAAGTGCGCCTGTTGAGGAGGCTGTTATGAAGACGAGTGCTGATTCGATGTCCTATGTTTTGGGTCTCAATATTGGCCGTAACCTTATCGCTATCGACTCGTTGCTCAATGTTGATGCTGTGTGTGAGGGCCTTCGTGATGCCTACCTTATGCAACCTAAGTTGCGTGATGAGGAGGCTCGTGCGGCATACCTCAAGTATATGAATTACGACATCTATGAGCGCGTCAAGAGGTATGAGGATCAGTTCCTTGAGGATTTGCGTAAGGCCGATCGTAAGTTCGTTGCCACCTCGTCGGGTCTTACCTATAAAGTCCATACCTTGGGCGATATGAAGTCTACGATTAGAAATAATCGCGATACGGTAAACATCTGCTACCGTGTCTTGAATGTTGGAGGCGAGACCGTAGATACTACATACCTCTTCAAGGATACCCTTCGCACGGCAGTAGGCGATATGCCTCGTGGTGTTATCGAGGCCTCGAAGCTGATTGGTAAGGGTGGTCATCTTGAGGCGTGGTTGCCCTCGACTTTGGCCTTTGGCTCGGCAGGTTGCGACTCGCTTAACGTAGCACCTAATACAATGCTCTACTATGAGGTATGGCTTGTGGATGTCAAGCGTAGATAGTATAATAAGTTAATATTAAGATAGTGAAAATGAAGAAAATTTTAATTAGTTTGACACTCGTCATAGCACTTGTATCGTGCGGAGAGTCACAGCGTGAGTACTATTTCGACAATGGTGGAAATAGAAGTTATAACAACCCAGCGGAGGCCCTTGATACCCTCTCTTATGCCGTTGGTGCTAACGTAGGTATGAGCCTTCATTTCCAGCCTTCAGGCATAAAATTCGATGTTGAGAAACTCATCAGTGCCATCGAGACCGAACTTAGTAAGGAGGTTGCAGATCAGGAGTTTATCGACAAGAATGGCGATTTGATGAAGCGATTCTCTACCGAGCGTCTTCGCCCATACACTATGGCCAAGATGTCTGCGGAGATAAATAAAGGCGAATTTCTACCAGAGTTACCAGCCCTCTATGATGATGGCGACTTTACGGAGGATAAGGTTGTTTCATACTTTGGTGTCGATGTTGCGAACTATATCCGTAAGTCGGCATTCCCAATCAATCGTCATTGGGTTTATGAGGCTATGCGCAAGGCCTTCTTGATCGAGGATAAGACCATTATCGATGAGAGTAACTTGGGTATTAATGTGCAGATGTTGTCGCAGATCTTGGGTAAGTACAATAGAGAGCAACGCCCAGTGATTAAGGAGCAGATGGCTCGTCAGTGGCTGGCTAATGTGTCGAAGCAGAGAGGTGTGGAGATGATGCTCGTTGAGGGCGATACACTCTACTACCGAGTGGATGTTGCTGGTAATGATGTTAAACCACACTCTTTGCGTGATACTATTGGTTTTAGCTATGTTGTTTATAATCAGCACGGTGGCCTTGTCGAGTCGTTGGAGGAGCGTCTCAACTACTTCCGTGAGGCATTGACACACGCCGAGGCTGATACTACACTCACTGCCGAGCAGCGTGTGCAGCGTATCGACCTTATCAAGGCGCAGATTGAGGCTAACGAGAATCTCCGTATCCCTGTAACCGACGCACTTGTCAAGGGCGCTATGTATGGCGTTCGTAACGTAGGTGAGGGTGGTGAATTGACCCTTTGGATGCCATCATCTTTGGCCTTTGGTAAAATGGGTAATCGCTTCATTGCAGGCAACGAGGGTGTTGTTATGAGCATCAAGCTCAAGTCGGTGGAGTATGGCAAGAGTGATGAGGAGGTTGCTGCTGAAGAGGAGGCGGCACGAAGAGAGAAGTTGTTGCCTACCTTCAAGAAGCCTATGAAGGATATTGCTGGTCGTAAGGGTGCTAACGTGCAACTTGTTACCCCAAACACTGTTAAACCATCGGAGAGTAGCGAGCCTGCAGTTAAGTCGGTAAGTGTTACTCCAGTGGAGAAGTAGTATATATATCTAAACAGTGAGGGACCCGATGTTTTTGTCGTCGGGTCCCTCTTGTTTTTATGCTCTATAACGGCTACTCGTCAGCAGCGTGATAGTTGCCACTCAGCCCAGTCGAGATCCTCTGGCGTAGTGAGCTTTATGTTGCTACGCTCTCCCTCGACAAGGGTAATCTTTCCGCCTATAGCCTCCACTACCGAGGCATCGTCGGTAAAGGCGGGGTCGAATGGTTGCTCGTAGGCCTTTGTTATTAGTGAACGCCTAAAGCATTGTGGGGTCTGCACTATGCGTAGTTCCTTGCGTGGGACAATCACCGAGCTATCCCCCTCCACACGACGGTAGGAATCGACTACATCGACCACAGGAATTACAGCATCCTTCTCCTCTGTGGCGAGCATAGCGCGTAGCACCAACTTCTTGGTTGCCAAGGCCCTTACGCCATCGTGTATGGCAACAAGCTCCACTTCAGACGACAGCGCCTCAAGGCCACTCTTCACCGAATCGAAACGCTCCTTGCCACCCTCGACACACTTGTGTACAGCAACGTCGAATCGTGCAGCGAGGTTCTTCCATAGGGCGATATGCTCCTTGGGTAGAACCAGGACTATCTCCGCTCCTGGCAGAGCCTCACTAAAGGTATTTATCGTTCGAGCCACCACGGGCATTCCCCCAAGCATCAAAAATTGCTTGGGTAGGGTAGAGTTCATACGACTACCTGAGCCTCCCGCAACAATTATTACTCCTCGCTTTGCCATATTAGTTTCTTGCCAAATCCTAAGGTGTTGTCTGTTAATTTCATCATCGTAGGGGTTACGCTCCAGAGGTTTAGTGGCGCTAAGGCAGTGTATGGGAAGCGCTTGACATATGCCGAGCGGTCCTCCTCGTTGCCCTGTTCTGCGATGCCACGTATCTGAATACCCTGCACTCGACCCACCACGCGTGTCTCCAACACGATAGAGAGTGCTACGTTACTCTTTTGTGCCATATGCGTAGCGTGTAGGGTAGTGCTGTCCGATGTGAAGATAAACCTATTGCGCTTAGCGTCGTAGGCATAGAAGCAGTTTGCCACGTATGGCAAACCCTTGCCATCAACGGTGGCAAGGGTTAGCACGTGGTGCTTCTTTATGAATTTTACAATCTGCTGATCTACCATTACTCACTCTTTTGCTCGTTCTGAACCTCCTCTGTGGCTGTTCGTCCGAAGATGTCATCCTCGGTGATAGGGCCATTAGGAATTTCTGTGCCATTAAGCTCGGCAATCACCCTGTCGCGCACAGCCTCGAAACGTGCCTTGTGTGCCTCGGCGATTGGCTCGGCAGGCTCCTGTGGTACCTTGAGTGGGTCAATAGGTGTGCCATTCTTCTTGATACGGTAGTCGAGGTGTGGGCCTGTTGATGCTCCCGTAGAGCCGACGTATCCGATGAGTTGTCCCTGTGATACACGTGTTCCAACCTTTATGCCCTTGGCAAAGCTCTTGAGGTGGAGATATCCTGTTTCAAGGCTTCCTGCGTGCTTGATTTTAATGGTGTTACCGCCACCGCCACGATCCCAGCCAGCGAATATTACAGTACCATCCGCCACCGAGTGTACGGGAGTTCCCGCTGGTGCCGTGTAGTCTACGCCGTGGTGAGGACGATATACCTTGTAGACGGGGTGGAGGCGCGCACGTGAGAACTTTGAACTGATGCGCGTGTACTTCAATGGGGCCTTTAGGAGTTGCTTTCTGAGCGATGCTCCGTCGCTCTCCCAGTAGCGTAGTTTACCCTCCTCTTGTGCGTATGGAATAGCATAAATCTGCTTGCCACCACTGCAGAACTCCGCACCCCAGATGCGGCCGATACCTACCGAAGAGCCATCCACGAACTTCTCGTCATAGATAACCTTGAAGGTGTCGCCAGGCTGGATGCCGAAGAAATCGACTGTCCACTGGAAGATATCCTCGAACTCCGCAGCAAGGGCGTATGGAAGATCGTTCTCCATGATAGTACCCCAGAGGGATGAGTTTATCGATGCCGAGCAGTGCTTACGCTCAACCTCTATAGGACGTGCGCCACAAACCACACTTACTGAGTCGCCCACAAATCCAAAGACTACATAATCGATGGCGTTGCGGTGGTATACAACATAGTCCACTACGCTATGCTCACCAAGGCTATCGCTGTAGTTGCGTGTGAATGTGGTATAGGCGTTGTCGGCGCGAATCTGTCGTAGAGGGAATATATCCTTTGATGTCTTATCAAGGCGGTCTACCATTACGGCAGATATGCCACGACGGCCCAGAATTCCGCCAATGGTCTCGCCCAAGCGAACAGTGTCATTTTCAATGGTATAACCCTCGATGTCGATGCCATATAGCAGTTCTGGCTCTTTGACCAACTCCTCTTGCAAGTTATCCTCGTTGCTCTGGTTCTCGGAAGAGCCTCCGCCACACGCTACACCCATCAAAAGGAGCATAGTTGCGGTAATGAGTTTTGGAAATTTCATAATGCAACAAAGGTACTAAAAAAACTATAAAAGTTAAAATATGGATGGTAAAAAATGTCAGTTAGTACGAAAAAGAGTATATAATTTGGCAAAACAAAAAAATAGTGCTATCTTTGACAAAATTGTGATACTATGTATCGTAGTTAAACAGCGCAAAACGTAGAAGGATAATGACGACTTTAAGAACAATACTCTCGTGGATATATACGATGGTGATATACATTCGCCATCGCCTCTACGATTGGGGTATTATCAAGAGTCGCACGTTTGATATCCCTATTGTCTGCGTTGGCAACATCACGGTAGGCGGTACGGGTAAGACCCCTACGGTGGAGTACCTCCTCTCCATCCTCGATGGTAAGTATAATATCGCAGTCCTCTCGCGAGGCTATGGCCGTCGCACGAAGGGCTACCGAGAGGTGCAGGTGGATGACACCTACCTCGATGTAGGTGACGAGCCGTTGCTCCTAAAGTTGAAGTTCCCTGAGCGCCCTATAATTGTGTCGGAGGACCGCGTCGCTGGTATTGAGCGTATTAGAAAGGAGCATCCCGAAGTCACGTTGATAGTTATGGACGATGGTTTTCAGCATCGCAAGGTCAAGGCCAAGGTAAATATCATCCTTATTGACTCCACACGCCCAATCGATAACGACGAAATGTTGCCATTGGGTCGTCTCCGCGACCTTCCTTCACGTCTTAGTGAGGCGCACATATTCATTGTTACGAAGTGTTCGGATAAGATGTTGCCTATCGACCGTCGTCTGTGGATTACGAAGTTGCGTTCGATAGCCTATCAGCGAATCTACTTTACAAGGTATAATAGTCCGATGATTGAGCCCGTATTCTATTTCGAGGATAGGGAGGAGGTAAACTACGGTATGCAGGCGATTTTGGTGTCGGGTATTGGCAATCCACGCCCCTTTATCAAGGAGGCGGAACGTCGTTTCAGTGTCATCGAGAAGATGATTTTCAACGACCACCACGACTTTACGGTTGAGGACTTAAAGCGCATCTATGCTGTGTTGAAGCGCAATCCACGCGCTTTGATTATTATGACCGAGAAGGATGCTGTCAAGTTGCGTCGAGCGAAGTTGCCTATGGCACTTATGCGAGCGATGTACTACCAGCCTATCAATATGAGATTTATCGAGGGCCCCGACTCTAATTTCTTAGGTACGCTCATAAAGAATATTGAGTATAAGGAGAATAGCGAGAGGCCTAAGGTTCATCCCGAATCAGAGGTTGTTGTTGAGGATGAGAGTGTAGTGTTGGAGGAGACGGAAGAACATAACGATTTATAAATTAACGAGATAACTATGGTAAACAAAGTAATATTAGTGGGCAATGTAGGTCTTGATCCTGAGGTACGTACCCTTGAGACTGGTGTAAAGGTAGCACGTATTCGCTTGGCAACTACCGAGCGCATCTTCAACCGACAGACCAACGAGACAACCGAGCATACGGAGTGGCATGCTGTAACTCTTTGGAGGGGCTTGGCAGAGGTCATCGACAAGTATGTGCGCAAGGGCTCGCAGCTCTATATTGAGGGTAGCCTACGCAGCCGTGAGTGGGAGCGTGATGGTGTTAAGCACTATGCCACGGAGATTGTTGCTGACGAGATGAAGTTGTTGGGTCGTCGTACCGATCAGCCCCAGCAGGGTAGTGTTCCGCCACAACCTACCTACCAGTCGGCGCAGCAACCTGCCTACCAGCAACCTGCTCAGCCCGCCTACCAACCACAACCTCAGCCGCAGGCCCCTGTAATGCCAGCGGATGATCCTGATGATTTGCCATTTTAGTTGATAGCCTATAGGGCTTTGTGATTGGTTAGTGAACAACTCGCACGAAACAAGGGTGTGAGTTGCTCACTAACTTTTGTTTTGTGGGTAGTCGCTATAGCTAAGAAATGTCAGTTCGCATAATGAATGGTTGCATCAATATGTAGATATTGTGCATAAAAAGTGGTCGATTGGTGCTATTTGGTTGGATAATTAACTAATTATTCTTACTTTTGTGGGCTATACTTTAGTATAGATTGTGATTTTTATCGGAAAAATATTTTAGATATACATAATCATTAACCAAAAATTTATGAGAAAAATTTTTACAAACATCAAGGCTATTGTTGCAAGTGTGGTAACCATGGCTGTCGTTGCATCAAGCGCGACATCGTGTTCTTACGATGACGCCGCTATATGGGACGAGATTAACCAGATTAAGAAGGAGCTTGCCGACTTGCGCGACAGCCTTCAGAACGAGATGAATGCCATTAAGGAGCTTGTTAATGGCACTGTTACCATCAAGGATGTGACAACTCAGGCTGACGGTAGCCAGCTTGTAACACTCTCTGATGGCACTAAGATTTCAGTCTATCCTAAAGGTGACGAGGTTCCACAGAATGTCATCACTACAAAGATGGAGAATGACGTACTCTATTGGGCATACTACGATGGTTTGGGCCAGGCTCAGTTCCTCCTCGTTGGTGGTAAGAAGGTGCCAGTAGCAGATGCTACTCCTAAGACTCGTGTAAATGAGGGTGCTATCGAGGTGTCGTTGGATGGTGGTACAACTTGGTTCGTTACAGGCTACTCTGAGTCTGTTGCCGACAGCATCATCAAGGCTATCGAGGTCGTTTACTCTGATTGGCAGACCGATGCTGAGGGTAATCCTGTAGCACTCTACTGCAAGGTGGTTTTGTCAGATGGCTCTATTATCAAGGTAGGTATGCAGAATGGTAAGATTGTTCTTCCTTTCGACTCATTGTTCGTACCTTACGGAACAGATATGCTCTTCTCTGTTGAGGTTTCTGACGTTGCTGACTATATGACCACTACCCCTAAGGGTTGGGAGTGTGAGGTTGAGCACGATGCAAAGAGCGAGCGAATGATTCTCAACTTCTTTGCTCCAACCCTTGAGGATATCGAGGCTAAAGAGGCTGTATCTTCAGGTGTTGCTAAGTTGATGGTAGTATTCAACAATGGTTCATCAGCAATTGCAAGCATCAAGGTTTCTACTAACCCTGCAACTGTAAACTTTACTCAGGAGGGTGTTTATGTTGAGGCTGGTTATGGTACAAGTTATATGTTGTGCGGTCTTACTGGTGTAAATCAGTACAACGCTCAGACATTTGCAACAGCTTGTAACACTGTTCTCTCTGGTGGTACAGCGAGTGGTGTTCACGAGTTGGCATTTATGGAGTCTTTGTCAGAGTATATTCCATTTACCTCACTCCGTAACAGCAGTCTCACTGCTGGTAACGAGTATATCTTCTGGTATGCTGTTCCACGTACTGACGACAATGGCGATATGTATGTTATGGTTGAGGAGATGTGTACTAAGAAGTACAAGCACAACTCAGTATCATTTAAGGTTACTGAGCAGGACTTCTTCGATGTGACTGTTAAGTTCCAGACCGTTGGTACTGATGGCTACGCTGTCGGTTTTGCTAAGGCTTCGGAGTTCGATGCACAGGCTTTGGCTGACTACTATAATGAGAATCCAGACTACTTCTACGCTAACCAGCAGAATATGGAGTATACTGGCTCATTCGTAGAGTTGTTCGATCCTAACGCTGCGCGTTTGACTGAGGGTACAGAGTATGTAGCTTGGATGATTGCTGAGTCTAATAACACTAAGATTCTTGTTGATAACGTCATCAATTGGTCATTCTCTACTAAGCCATTCGAGCAGGGTGGTGATATCGAGATTATGACCGTTGGTGATGACCGTATAGAGTATGAGTATATCGAGCTTACGCTTGATACTGATAAGGAGCATATTGCATTCTTCTACAACGCTATGCCATCGTATATGGCATCTGCATATCCAGATGATGAGTACGCTATTGAGATGCTTATCACCGAGGGTACTAAGGTTGTCTCTGGCGATTCTGTAGTTGCTCGTTACGATGGTGCCAAGCCAGGCGACAAGCTCACATTCTTTGCTGTAGCAGTAGATGCTGATGGCAAGTATGGTAAGGTATTCAAGCAGGAGTACACTACTCGTGAGATTGAGTACAACGATTTGGCTCTCACTGCTACATTGGTAGACTACAAGATCGACAACACTCGTATCCTTGTTGAGTGCGAGGGCGCAGTATCATATAGCTACATCATTGCTAAGACTGCTGACGAGAGAACTTGGGTTAAGCAGTATGGTGGTAGCGTTAAGAGCGCAGGTGAGTATGTCATTAAGAACTACGACGCAAGCGATGTTTACTGCACCGCAGATGCTGATGACGCTCTTGTCGATGGTCATATCTGCTTCTCTGGCCTAAGTATGGGTGAGGAGTATGTAGTTGTTATTCTTGCTGAGGATGAGAATAGAAACTTCTCTCAGCCACAGGCAATCTACTTCGAGCCTATTGCTAACATTGGTGTTGTAGTTAAGCGTACTGATGCTAACTGGGAGGTTGGTAAGCCAACAGTCACCATTGTTGAATACGAGGACAATCCACACCTCTTCTTCTCATTTGCTTGGTTGTTCACTCCAGGTGAGCATACTACAGCTTACTCTTCAGCGATGTATCCATCAAACTTTATCAATGATGAACTTCATACAAATATCAATACAGTAGAGAAGCTTATTGCTGAACTTATCTCATGTTGCGATACTGGTGGTATGAGCGAGATGGGTAGCAGTTGTGTATGGAATGAGACAGGTATCTACGAGCGTCGTTATACAGTGACGGTGGATGAAGATAATGATGGCCGATTGGAGGAAGTAGAGAGGGTAGAGTACCACGATGGTGGTTACCACTTCTATCCTTATGGTACTTCAGAGATGACCTTCATCTACACAACTTGGGTAGGTGAGGACGGTAACTTCCACGAACCATTTGCAATTGATGTTGTGACAGGTGAGGAGGTTGATATCTGGACAGGTGCAGCTCTCTAATTGAGGCCTTGACCTTTGCAAAGAGAGAGGTTGTCTTTTCCGACAACCTCTCTCTTTGTATATCTATTATTGCGTAAAAATTATCGAACAATTATTGTGTTGATGATTTTGTGTCCTGCTCGTTCGTTGAGTCGCATCATCAACTCGTCTCTGCGATAAAAAATCTCTTGGCGTGCCACACCCGATGATATACCTATATATAATATGCCATTCTCGAAGCGACACTCGTGCGTGAGGTCTGCTATGTGCTCACCCACAATCTCCCTCCAGTAGTCGGGTATGTTACCCATAGCTATTCTACGTGCTACGTAGGGGCGCTCGAAGAACTCCTTGAGGATGTCACCTATTAGTTTTGGCTCTGTGCGTTTCATAGTGTTGTTGCCTCTCCTTGGCAGATGGTGAATAGTTTGTACTCTGCGCCTGCCTCTCCCAAGGTGCGCTCCAGACGATGTTTGTTGCAGTCGGTGATAAATATCTGTCCGAATAGATCGCCCGACACTATCTTGAGCAGTTGTGCCACTCGTCGCATATCGAGCTTGTCGAAGAGGTCGTCAAGCAGGAGGATTGGGCGTTCGTTGCTATGCTCCGAAAGGAGGGTGTACTCCGCCAATTTTAGGGCTATGAGGAAGGACTTCTGCTGTCCCTGCGATCCGAACTTTCTAAGTGGGTATTCACCGATACTCAATACCATATCGTCGCGATGAGGGCCCGATGTGGTGTGTTCGTTCACAAAATCCTTTTGTCGTGAGTTCAGTAATAGCTCCATTAGTGGTGCGCTCTGCATCTCCGAGCGATACTCCAAGCCGATTGTCTCCCTATCCTCCGAGAGGGCGCTGTAGTATTGCTGTACCAGTGGAAGCATCCTTTCGACAATCTTTGTGCGGCGCTCGAAGATTACCTCTGCCGAGACCGAAAGCATCGAGTCGTATATTAACAACATCTCCTCCGTAGGCGAACTTTTTAGTAGTTTATTTCGCTCTTGAAGTGCTGTGTTGTAACGTATTAGCGCATTTAAGTATGTGCGGTCTATTTGCGAGATAAATCTGTTGAGATAGCGTCGTCGCTCCTCTGCCGAGTCACTTATCAGGGCGCTATCGGCTGGCGATACCACCACGATAGGTATGATGCCGATGTGGTCCGATAACTTCTCATACTCTTTGCCATTGCGCTTAAGTGTCTTGCCACTACGACGTGTGTATGCACATACTACTTGCTCGGGACGACTCTCGTCGCTAAAGAAACGACCATCGACGAGGAATGCCTCCGCGCTGTGACGAATACTCTGGGCGTCGGTAAGCGTGTGCATAGAGCGTGCTGAGGCGAGGTAGTGGATGCCGTCAAGGATGTTGGTCTTTCCAGCGCCATTATCTCCCACAAAGCAGTTTATGCCAGCCGAGAGTTCGAGTTGCTCCTCTGCTATATTTTTGAAGTCTATTATCGAGAGTTTATCAAGTCTCATACCAAAGTTCAATTTTCTGCAAAGATACACAAACATCGGCGAAGATAAAAGTGCGAATATGCTATTTTATTTATGAGAAGTGCAGTTTTTCTGTTCCAGGAGTTGAATCCAATACTACCGCAATAGCCAATTATATGGACTAAGAACAAATATTTTATTGATAAAGTTATGATATTCGAATAATTTATTGTACTTTTGTAGGTTGAATATCGTATTTATAACGGAGTGTTATAATTTTTTAGGTTGCGATATAAATGAAGAACGATATAAAATTTAAAAATAGTTAATTTAATTATGGCAAACAAAGTACAGGAGTCTCAGACCGACCTTATGGTTGAGACTAAGGGTAAGTTGGAGTTGTTTTTCGACAACTATGGTAATAAGATTCTTTGGGGTCTTATCGGTGTAGCACTCGTAGCAGTAGCAATTTTCGTTGCTATCAGCATCGTTGATGGTGCTAAGCAGAAGAAGGAGGAGGCAGCACAGGCTGCTCTTACCGTGGCTATCACTACAGATGCTGAGGTAGAGGCATACGTTGCTGTTGTTGAGCAGTATGAGGGTACTAACGCTGCAAATACTGCTGCCTATATGGTAGGTGCTGAGTATCTCAAGGCTGGCGATTTGGAGAACGCAAAGAGCTACTTGGCGAAGTACACCGATGCTGAGGGTATCGCTGGCGAGATTATCAACTCGTTGGTATATATGCTTCGTGGCGATGTAGCAGTTGAGGAGAACGACCTTCAGACTGCAGAGCAGATGTATGTTAAGGCTTTGGAGACAAACAACGACGTTTACACTTACGAGCGCGTAGCAAACAAGCTTGCTTTGACTTACGCTGCTATGGGTAACGGCGAGAAGGCTCAGCAGACATATAAGGCTATGGTTGCTAAGTATCCTGAGTTGAAGTCAAAGTACTCAAAGTATATCGCTGAGTAACAATCAAATATACTGAGAGTCGTGGAGGGAACAGTGATGCCCGATGTAGCCTCAAACTTGAGGTTTGGAGTTATCCTTATCAAGGAGTTCGACGAGTTCAACGTAGAGAACATATCGTCGTTGATGGATAACTTCAGCGTCTATGGTTGCACCCCCGATAACCTAATCATAAAGGCAGTACCAACGGTTCACGATGTGGTTATTGCCACGCAGTTTATGGCGGAGTACACCGATGTCGATGGAGTGGTGATTTTCGCCCCCAAGAATCGAGTTATGGGTACGTTGTCGGTTATGAATGGCATCGTGCAGTTGCAGATGCAGTGGAATATGGTTGTTGTTATCGGAGGCACTGAGTGTGCTGACCATATTATCGATATGGTTGCTCTTCAGAACAATATGGAGATGGAGGCACCACAGATGCAAACCCCACACTCGACGATATCTTAGAGTTGTTGCATAGGTGAAACAAAACGATGAGGACGTATCCAATTTTGGATGCGTCCTCAATTTTTATTTTAATAAAAAGTTTTCGCTGTTATCGTTATAATATCGCCGAAATTTTCGTACCTTTGCATTTATGGATATGCGTTATACATACGACGGAATAGAACTTGCCTATAGTATTGAGGGCCAGGGTGATACAATAGTGTTGTTGCACGGCTGGGGTTGCGATAGAAATATTTGGCGACCTACGGTAGAGTTTCTTGGCAATAGCTATCGTATCATTGCGGTAGATTTTGCGGGCTTTGGCCAGAGCCAAGAGCCTAATAAGGTGTGGGGTGTTGAGGAGTACACTCGCTCCATCGAGGCCCTTATGCAGGAGCTTGGCGTGGAGTCCCCCATCCTCTTTGGTCACTCATTTGGTGGTCGTGTGTCGTTGCTCTACGCTTCGCGCAATAGATGCTCAGGTGTGGTACTTACCGATGCTGCGGGAGTTCGCCCTAAGCGCTCCTTCAGTTACTACCGTAAGGTCTATACCTACAAACTTATGAAGCACCTTCTTCCATTGCTTATCGGCCAGCATAAGGCGCAGATGCTTTTGGAGCAACGTAGGGCAAAGTCTGGCTCGTCGGACTATAACCGAGCATCGCAGATGATGCGCGCCATATTGTCGAAGTGTGTGAATGAGGACTTGTGTCACGTTATGCCAAAGATTGAGGCTTCGACGCTCCTCTTCTGGGGAGATAGGGATACGGCAACACCGTTGTCGGATGGACAAAAGATGGAGCGCCTAATTGCCAACTCTATGCTTGTTGTTGCCGAGGGTTGTGGCCATTTCGCGATGTTGGAGAACCCCGAATTGTGGCAGAAGTCTGTTGAGAACTTTTTGAAAATGAATAGGTAATGGAGATTACAACACATATATTTTCGTTGGTGTGGCTCCTCTTCTTGTGGGCTACGATGCGCTACTCGATACAGATGTTCCAGCAGAACTCCTATCGTGTGGAGCGCTACAACCGTTGGTTGCTCTCTACGGGCGAGTGGTCTATGCGTTCCAATGTGTTGTCTGTGGTTGTAGCCATTTGCACACTCTTTACGTCGCACTGGGCCTTGTTGCTCGTTGCGGGGGTATGGATGGCTGTTATTGCCGTTGCGGAGTTTTCGATAAAGTATAAGATTCCGATTGCCTATACTATGCGAGTTAAGCGACTTATCGCTACTCGTCTTATACTCTCGGTGGCTATCGTAGCGGTGGTACACCTCTTTGCGCCACGTTTTACGCTTATGGCAATGATGCTCCTCTCGTTGGACTACTGGACCATTGTGGCAAATGCCATCAACAAACCCTTGGAGCAGGCTATTACACGTTGGTACTACAACGATGCTAAGCGTATCTTGCGCTCGATGCCCCACCTCAAAATCATTGGTATCACAGGTAGTTTTGGTAAGACCTCTACGAAACACTTCCTCTACCGCATCCTTTCGGAGCGATATAATGTGTTGATGACCCCTGGTAACTTCAATACTACGTTGGGTGTCGTGCGCACCGTTCGAGAGCATCTGAAACCTCACCACGAGGTCTTTATCGTCGAGATGGGTGCTAAGCAACTCGGTGATATTAAGGAGATTTGCGACCTTGTGAATCCTGATATGGCTATCATCACCTCGGTTGGAGAGATGCACCTCGAAACCTTTGGCTCGGTGGAGAATGTGGCGCGCACAAAGTTTGAGTTGTACGATGCACTACCTAAGGGTGGCTTCTGTGCAGTAAATATCGATTCGGAGTATGCTATGCGCCATATCGAGGAGCGAGTCTTTGATGTAGCGACCTATGGTGTGGAGAATAGAGCTGCTAAATATCGTGCTACGGATATTATCTATTCGCCAGCAGAAACACGCTTCTCGCTCGTAACGCCTAAGGGTGTCGAGGAGAACTACGCAACACATATCCTTGGCCGAGGTAATATCCTAAATATAGTTGCGTCGCTGGCCGTTGCCGACCACCTTGGCATAGGTGTTGAGGCTCGTCGTCGTGCTGTCCGCCAGATTGAGGCTGTGGAGCACCGCCTCAGTGTGCGCCGTAATGGAGGTATCACTATCCTTGATGACGCCTATAACTCAAATCCTACGGGAGCGAGGATGGCTCTTGAGGTTATCTCGGAGTTTGTCACCGAGGGTCGTCGCTATGTTGTGACCCCAGGATTTGTGGAGATGGGTGCCAAGCAGTATGAGAATAATAGGGGCTTTGGTCTCGACATTTCTCGCTCGAAAGCCGATGGCGTATTTGTTGTGAACGAGGTAAACCGCAAGGCCATTACCGAGGGCCTTATGGAGGGTGGTTACCCTATGACACAAGTAAGTTGTGTGGCATCGTTCCAGGAGGCTATGGCTGAGTTGCAACCCAAGTTAAAGGCTGGGGATGTAGTGTTGTATGAGAATGACCTCCCCGACTCATTTAAGTAACTATTAAACAAACTATAAAGCGATGAAAATCAATGTAGGTGTAATTTTCGGTGGCCGTTCAGTAGAGAACGAGATCTCCGTGATTACTGCAGCGCAGACTATGGCTGCAATGAATGAGGACAAATATAACATTGTGCCTATCTTCATCTCTAAGGAGGGCCATTGGTACACGGGAGATAAGTTGCGTGTTACGGACAACTACCGCGATATGAAGAAGTTGTTGGCATCGGTCGAGGAGGTATATCTCCGCCCTGTCTATGGCGATAACCACCTCTATAAGGTGCGTAAGCCCCTCTTTGGTAGCGACGTGGTGACTACTATCGATGTTATCCTCCCTGCACTCCACGGCACTTCGGGCGAGGATGGCTCGTTCCAGGGTCTTGTGGAGATGACTGGTATCCCATACGCTTGTCCTAACCCCTTGGCTTCGGCAAATGGTATGGATAAGATTACTATGAAGATGATTCTCAAGGAGAGTGGCATCCCTGTCGTAGATTATGCTTGGTTCTCGGATAAGGAGTGGCTCTCGGAGCGTGATGGCTCTATTGCGCGTTGCGAGGCCTTGGCCTACCCACTCATTGTTAAGCCAGCAAACCTCGGTTCGAGTGTCGGCATCAAGGCAGTACACAATCGCGAGGAGTTGGTAGAAGCTGTGGATAATGCCATTAAGTACTCTAAGCGAGTTATCGTCGAGCGCTTGATTGAGAACCTAAAGGAGATTAACTGCTCGGTTTTGGGCGACTACTACGACTGCGAGGCTTCGGTCTGCGAGGCCCCTGTGCGTAGTGGCGAGATTCTTAGCTACGAGGATAAGTATCTTGGTGGTGGCAAGAATAAGCCATCTCAGGGTATGCACTCTACCGTTCGTGAGATTCCTGCTAAGTTGCCTGAGGATATCACTAACTTCATTCGTACGACAGCCTGCAAGACCTTCCGTGTCTTGGCTTGTGACGGTGTTTCGCGCATCGACTTTATGATTGATGAGGCTAATGGTGGGGTATATGTGAATGAGATTAACACCATCCCTGGCTCATTGTCGTTCTACTTGTGGGAGGCTACGGGCATTAAGTTCGACGAACTTGTGGACCGCCTCATCGCCATCGCCTTCAAGCGCAAGCGCGACTCGGAGTTCAAGACGACAAGTTATTCGGATAATATCTTTGCTTATCAGGCAAAGAATGGTGCTAAGTTTGGTGGCTCTAAGGGTACTAAATAGTCTTTAAAAGTAGAGTTTATGACTTCGTTATACGATAATATAATCTTTGGCCCTATCCGTTCACGACGTTTGGGCCTTTCGTTGGGTGTCAATCTGTTGCCTATTGACTCTAAGTTGTGTAGCTTCGACTGCATCTATTGCGAGTGTGGCTGGAATGATGAGCACCCTGGCAAGCGCCGTTTCAATGCGCGCGAGGATGTGCGTGCTATGCTCGATGAGACCCTTCAGAAGATGGTTGCTCAGGGTACTCCCCCCGATGTTATCACCTTTGCGGGTAATGGTGAGCCTACGCTCCACCCCGATTTCGAGTCTATCATCGAGGATACTATCGCTCTAAGGGATAAGCACTGCCCTGGGGCTAAGGTGTCGGTGTTGTCTAATGCCACACAGATTCACCGCGAGGATGTTCGTCGCGCCTTGTTGCGTGTGGATAACAATATCCTTAAACTCGACTCTGCCTTTGATGCCACGGTGCAGTTGATGAATAAGCCTCAGGGTGCATATACCGTGGCCCGTACCGTAGAGTTGCTCAAGGCCTTCGAGGGTAACCTTATAGTGCAGACGATGTTCCTTCGTGGCGAGTATTTGGGTCAGCGCGTAGATAATACCACCGAGGAGGAGGTCTCTGCGTGGTTGCGCTTGGTCGAGGAGATTCGTCCTAAGCAGGTTATGGTCTATTCATTGGATAGAGATACCCCTTGCCAAACTCTTGAGAAGGTCGAAAAGGATGAGTTGCGCGGTATTGCCGAGCGTGTTGAGGCGTTGGGTATCGCTTGTTCTGTAGCGTAGTAAATAACTAAAAAGTAGATAGATATGGATTTTGAAGGAAAAGTTTTGGAGATTCTCCCACCTGTAACAGGTCAGTCAGCACGTGGTACTTGGGAGCGTCAGACCGTAGTTTTTGAGCAGCCTAACAAGCAGTACGGCAAGGAGTTGGCTGTTACCTTTATGAATAAGGGTCAGGATGTTGCAAATTTGCGTATTGGTGAGACATATATCGTATCATTCGATATCGAGTCGCGCAAGTATCAGGATCGTTGGTACACCGATGTACGTGCTTGGCGTGTTCAGCCTGTTCAGGCTCAGCCCTCTGCCCCAATGCACGATATGCCTCCATTCGTTGAGGAGCCACAGCCATCGTATGCAGGTGGTGGTGCTGGCGTAGTGGACGACATTCCATTTTAACGACTGGCTATCCGACTGGCTATATAGAAAAGCATAAGGATTGAAAAGAAGACCGCCAAAGGATCTCCTCTGGCGGTCTTTTAATTTGGTTTACGCTATTAATTGTTGAGGTTAAGACGCTCAGCACTATAGAGATAGCGCTTGATACTGCGCTTAGGGGTCTTCACGAACTCCTCGCGGTGTATTACGATATTCGAAATCTTCTCGTATGAAGCAACCATATTGTTCAACTCCACGAGGTTCTTATCCATAATCTCCTGCAAGTTGTCGAGGTTGATACCCTCTGCTGTAGCCAACTCATAGTCGGGCACAACCAACGCCGTAAGACGACCATTGTTCTCGATAACCAACGACTCGCCAACCATATAAAGGTTGTTCAAGCGCTCCTCAATCTCCTCAGGGTAGATGTTCTGACCCGAACCAGAGAGGATCATAGTCTTGCAACGACCACGGATGTAGAGCGTGCCATCAGCCTCCATAGTACACATATCGCCAGTGTGCAACCAGCCATCCTCATCCAATACGGCTTTTGTTGCCTCCTCATTCTTGTAGTAGCCCTTCATCACATGCTCGCCACGTACCAACAACTCGCCTGGGATATTCTCTGGGTCGCGAGAGGAGATCTTCGATTCGAAGAGGTATGAAGGAAGAATCTTACCGCAAGAGCCAGCTTTGAAGAGTGTTGGTAACTCAAAACTGATGAGTGGGGCGCACTCGGTCATACCATAGCCCACTGTGATAGGGAACTTAATCTTGCGCAAGAAGTCCTCGGTCTCGCTGTTAAGCGCAGCACCTCCCACAATAAAGATCTCGACACATCCACCGAACTGCTCCATAAGTTTTGAGCGGATGGTAGAGTAGATGGCTGTGTTGATAAGTGGAATACGCATTGCAATACTCATAGGACCCTTCTCAAGCATTGGGAGGATGCTCTTACGATATACCTTCTCAAGGATGAGTGGTACTGAGCATACAATATTTGGGCGAGTCACCTTCATCGCCTCAACAAGGATCTTTGGTGAAGGGATGCGACCCAAGAGTGTGATGTGTGCGCCACAAGCCAAAGGAGCCAAGAAGTCGAATGTACAACCGTAGGCGTGGGCAAGTGGAAGGAACGAGAGTGTGCGGCCACCCTGGCGGAAGAAGTGCTCGTTGGTCTCAGGGTTTACCATATCCATAGCGAAACCTACGTTACCCGTAAGGTTGTTCACAGTAAGCATAACACCCTTTGAAGAGCCTGTGGTGCCTGATGTATAGTTCAACAGACATACTTCATCGTTATGAATCTCAGGGTATTTGATATCCTCCGAATGGAAACCACGTGGATAAGCCTCGCGATAGTGCGAGAGTATATTCTTCATATAGTTAGTGAGCTTGTCGCTCTCCTTCTCGTAGATTACGTGGTAGTCGGTGAGTGAGAATACCGCATCGATCATTGGAATCTGATCGCCCTCGATGTCGTCCCAGAAGTTATCTCCGAGGAAGAGGAGTTTACTCTCCGAGTGGTTTACGATGTTGATAACGTCGTTAGGGTTGAAGTCCTGGAGAATGGGGACAATCACAGCACCATAAGTGATGGTTGCGATGTAGCTGATACACCAGCGGGTGTTGTTGCGGCCGATAAGGGCAATCTTGTCGCCCTTCTCAATACCTGCCTCCTTGAATAGAAGGTGTAACTTAGCTACCTCTTTAGCAACCTCGTAGTATGAGAATGTCTCGCCCTTGAAGTAGTCGGTAAGAGCCGACATTTCGCGATTTTCGCGAAAACTATGCTCGTAAATCTTTATTAAATTTCTTTCCAACATAACTATATTTCTGTTTTGAAAGTTATCTATTTAATTATGCAAATATACAAATTTTTTGTTAGTAATCGAAATTTTCAACTGATTTTCTCATATTTAACTGGTGTGTGTATAATGTGAAGTAAGTGCAATGCTTAGAAAATTAATATGTTAGAGGGGTGTTTGTGAATGTGAAATATATAGTATATTTTTCTACAAGTTTTAATCTCGAAGCTGGTAATTTTTAATTTTGCGTAGTTAATCTTATATTTTTTGCATAATCATTGTTAGTTTCCAAAATTAATATTATCTTTGTCAATTGTTATGGCTCTTTAGTTCAAGGGATAGAACGAAGGTTTCCTAAACCTTAAATCCGGGTTCGAGTCCCGGAGGGGCTACTCTCAGCGCGGGCAAGGCGCGGAATTTTTATGAAGTATGGTCTCTGATTATCGTGCAATCCCTGTTTTATAGTATCTGATGTTTGGGTATTGGGATTGGTGTATAGTTAGGTCAGTAAAATAATATTAGTAACTTTACGTTGTTTATATATAAAGTATAGAATATGGCACAATATGTAACATCACAGACTGCTGCTGAGTCGGCAGCAGCGACACTCTTCAAGAGTCTCTATATGCAGATGGCCGCAGCCTTGACCATTACAGGTCTTGTGGCTTACTTTCTCTCTGGGTCGGTAGATTTCTGGTACTTCTTGGCCGAGAACTCATTCGCCATCTGGGGCATCTTCATCGCACAAATTGTCCTTGTGATATGGCTGTCTGCGCGCTTACCGAAGATGTCGATGACCTCGGCGACACTACTCTTCATACTCTATTCGGCCTTGATGGGTGTGACGATGTCCACTATCTTTATGATCTACACGATGAGCTCTATAGCTTCGGTATTCTTCATCACGGCGGGTACTTTCTTGGTTATGAGTCTCATAGGCTTTTTTACACGTATCGACCTCACGCGTGTTGGTAGCCTCCTATTTATGGCACTTGTTGGTCTTATCATCGCCTCAGTGGTAAATATCTTCCTCCACTCTGAGACCCTCTACTGGGTTGTTAGTTATGCTGGTGTGGTTATCTTCGTTGGTCTTACGGCATACGACACCCAGAAGATTAAAAATACGTTTATCCAGTATGGAGAGGTGGATGAGATGGGACAGAAATTAGCGCTCTTTGGTGCATTCTCCCTCTACCTCGACTTTATCAACCTCTTCTTGCACCTATTGCGTATTATGGGTGACCGTAGATAGAACGAAATTATACTATATAAATAACGAGTGTGTCCCTGAGGGACTGTCCTATTTCGGCGGTGAATTAAATTTCACCGCCGAATTTGTTTATTTACAATCTGTTGGATTATAGACTGTGAAATGACTTTTCGTGTAAAAATCGCTTAAACCCTATTTTTACTCTTGCTGCGTAGTCTTCTATATAGTCTAAATTAAGACCAAATAGTGCTACCAAGTAAAATTAAAGTAACGACTTAACACTTTATCTTTTTACATTATACACGTACCGTTGTGTTGCGGTATTTTTTTTGTTGCAATTGCAGGATTATTATTCCCCAATTTGTAAATAACATTGTTTTGTTTCAATATTGATTTTTGGGAATGTTTTGTTGAAATTTGCACTTCGAAAAACTCGTTCTTTTATACCTATTTTATAAAGCAACAGTAAAAAATGTCTGAAAAACTGCATATTCAGCGAAAAAGTTATTACCTTTGTAACGACATATTACGCGGAAAGTGTAAGTTTATTCTCTAATTGCGAACGTAGGAAATTCGACAAATGGCGGAGAGTAGGCGGACATCTTCCCGCGTCATACCATTTGGTATGGCGTGGGGCTGTTGCTTATTTATGCCATAAGGTTTTCCTACGACCTGCAATTATTAAATAAGTTTTCAGCACCACGCTTTCTGTTTGTGCAAATAATTGACATACCACTATCGAGGTGCGGATAGTAAGATTTGAGAATATAATAACAAACAATAAATCTTACTATTATGAAAAAGCTTTTTACATTGATGGCAGTTGTGGCAATGATGTTGCCAAGTTGCAAAAAGTATGAAGAGGCTATTGAGAATATCAATGGTCGTCTTGATGCGATTGAAAACAATCAAATTGCATCATTACAAGAACAAATCAACGCTATTAATGAATCTATTCCTGAGTTAGAGGCAATGGATAAGGAGTTGAAAAGCTACATCGCCTCACTTCAATCCACTGCAACAAATCTCCAAGAGCAGATTGATACCACAAACTCAAAGACAAAGCAACTCGAAGAGGCTTTGAATAAGGCAATCGCTGATGCTGAGACTTCGAATGATGCTCTCAAAGAGCAGATTCTTGCACAACTTAACACAGCCAAGGCTGATGTATTGGCTCAACTTGCTACTACCAAGGCAGAATTGGAGAGCGAACTCTCGCAAATCAATTCAACTATTGCAACCCTCCAAGCAAAAGACGAAGCATTGGAGCAGAAAATTGCAGACCTACGTTCTTATGTTGATACTGAACTTGGTAAGATGACTGATTGGACAAATGGTGAGATTCAATCTACCAAGGATTGGGTGGTTCAGACATTTGCTACTATTGCACAATACAACTCGCTCGTTAGCGAAATTGCATCTATCAAGGAGAGTATTTCTGCAATCAATAACTCAATTACAGCTCTTGAAAAGAGATTGACAGAAAATCTTGCAGCAGAGATTGCAGCAGCCATTGAGCCTGTCAAAGATGAACTTGTTGCAGAGATTGTAACAGATATTACTACTGCTTACACCAAGGCGATTAACGATGCCAAGAGTGAAATCACCGCAGCCTACACTGCAGCTATTTCAAAGGCTATCAACGAACTCGAAACCTCTATGAAGTCTTGGGTAAATGACCAACTTTCAGGCTACTATACTATTGCTCAAACCGAAGCAAAACTCGCCTTGTTGCAGAGTGAACTTGAATCGCAACTTGCTTCTCAAAAAACATATCTTGAAGGTCTTATCACATCGCTTTCGTCTGAGTTAAATGGCAAAATCTCAGCAAACGGCATCTTGATAGAGGCTTTGCGCAACGATGTAAACAAGTTGAAGCAGACCGATGCAGAGCACGCTAACAAAATAGCAGCCAATGCTACTGCTATCGCAAAGAACGCCGAAGATATTATCACAAACGCATCGGCTATCTCTGCAAACGCCACCGAGATTGAGAATATCAATAATATCATTTCTCAATACAAGAGCGAAATGGCTGCCAAGATTACCGAGATTGAAGGTCGTCTTACCAACATTGATGCTGACATTGTGGCTATCAATAGCGAAATTGAGGCTGTTCGCAACGACTACACTGCAAAGATTTCAGCTTTGCAGAAGAGCGTAGAGCAGAAGATTGAATCTAACAAATCGCTTATCAACACCAATAAGTCTAACATCGACAAAAATGCTACCGCTATCGCAGAGAACAAGTCAGCCATCGCTGCGCTTAAAGCATCTGCCGAGGCTGCTATTGCCAAGAATGCTGCCGATATTGCTACCAACGCCGAGAATATCGCCAAGAATGCTGCCTTGATTGCTCAAAATGCTACTGCTATTAGCAATAATGCCGATGCTATCGCACAAAATGCAGCCGATATTTGGCAGTTACAGCAAGATTTGATTACTACAAAGAATGAGATTACCGAGGCATACAAGGCTGCTATTAAGACCGCTATCGAAACTCTCGATGGACAACTTCGTGATAAGATTGCTACCGAGGTTGCGACTCTCAATACTCGTATTGACAACGAGGTTGAAACCATCAACGCAACTATCGAGGCTCTTACTGCTCGTGTTACTGCTCTCGAAAAGGAGGTTAAAACCATCAAGGTCGCTATCTATAATATCCAAACCGAAATTGCCAATATGCAGGAGCAGATTGCTGCTCTTATCGAGCGCATTCAGTCTGTGTCGTTTGTGCCTGACTATGCAGATGGCAAGGCTACAATGTACTACACCAACTCTTCGGGTATGATTACCGCAGGCTCGGCAACTCTCAAATATGAGATTCGCCCTGCTTCGGTTGCCGAGGAGTTAGTTACTGTATGGCAGAGTGCATTGAGCGTTAAGGCTGTATATACCAAAACTCGTGCTGTTGGCGACTTTGTGTCGCTTACCATAGAGAGTGCTTCGGCAAAAGATGGTATTCTTACCGTTATCGTATCTGGTGCAAACCTCAGCGATGAGTATTTCCGCAACGAGATGTCGGCAAATGTTCGCTTGGAAATCTCGAATGGCTACAACTGCCTCACTTCGGACTATGCTAATATGGTACCTTGGACTACCGATACCGTCTATATCCCTGATGCAAACTTCAAGGCTTACCTTGTAGGCGAGTTCGATACCAATGGAGATAACGAAATTTCGTTGGAGGAGGCATGGAATATCCGTGCTATTGATATTTCGGCTTCGCTCTTGCAGGTTAAGTCTATGTCGGGTGTGGAGTATTTCTCAAACCTCGAAACTTTGGAATGCTCGTACAACCGTGTCACCTCACTCGACCTTGCAAGCAACACGAAACTCAAGGAGGTAAATGTAAGCAACAACAAGCTCACTTCACTTGCTCTTCCTGCTTCGGTTGTTGAGGTTGATGCTTCGGTTAACCAGCTCTCAACTCTCGATGTAAGTTCGGCAGTCGGTCTTAAGACTATCAATGTTGCGGGTAATAAACTTGCATCATTCAATGTAGCACAAAACAAGGCTTTGACATCGCTTAATGTAAACGACAACGACCTTGTGTCGCTTGATGTTACAAAGTTGCTCTCACTTACTGAATTGTCGTGCGGAGGCAATGAAATTTCATTGCTTAACCTCAGCAAGAATACAGCTTTGACCGCTCTTGATTGCCACGGCAACAAACTTACATCATTAGACCTTGCTAAGAATACTGCATTGACAACTCTCGATTGCGGCGAGAATGCTATTGCCACCATCTACCTTGGCACTGAGAAACTTACCTCTCTTGATTGTGCAAACAATGCTTTGACATCTATCAATGTGGCATTGCAGACTAAACTTACTGAGTTCGATTGCTCACACAATGTTCTTACTCAGTTAGATATTACTAAGTGCACAAAGCTTGCAACTCTCGATTGCTCTTTCAACAATCTTGCAATGTTGAATATTAGCAATAACTCTATGTTGACTACACTCGACTGCTCAAATAATGCGTCGTTGGCTAAGTTGTGGGTTAAGGATAATGCTCAGCAGAGCGCAGTAGCTATCACTAAGGATAGCGCAAGTGGCATATACTTTAATAACGGTGGTATTGTTATCCCCGATTCAAAATTGAAGGCATATCTTGTGAATAATTACGATGATGATGGTGATGGCGAGATTTCTATCGCCGAGTCTGATAATATCACTATGGTAAACTGTTCGAACAAGGGTATTACAGACCTTACAGGTTTGGAGTCTTGTACCAACCTCGCAACCCTCAACTGCTCAAATAATAGCATCAAGAAGATTGAGCTGCCAAACCTCGCACAATTGAAAACGGTTACTTGTAACGACTGCCCTATTGAACTAATGAATTTCAATGGTTGTACTTCATTGCAGTATCTCAACTTGCAGGGTGAGACTACAAATGCAATTATTGGAAATAAGTTACAGATAATGGATTATAATCAGGCATCACTAACAATTGATGTGTCGCATACAACTCTGAATCAAATATCAGTATGTCGCTCTAATATACTAACCCATCTGGATGTTTCAAAGAATACACATTTAAAACAACTGAGAGCATATGTAAATCCAAATTTAAAAAGTATTGATGTCTCAAACTTAGTTAACTTGGAATATCTCGATTTGGGAGATTGCGGTGTAACCAATTTGGATATATCTAAAAATTTAATGCTGACAGAGCTATATGTGAACAATAACAAACTAAGCGCTATAGATGTCAGCCAAAACAAACAATTAAAAATATTAAAGTGCAATAAAAATCAAATCTCAAAGCTAAACATATCAAACAACAACAAACTTGAAACTCTTATTGTCGAAGATAATAAGCTCTCCGCAATCAACGTCCGCAATAACACGGCATTGACCTACCTTAATATAAATAACAATGCGGAGATTTCGATGGTTGATGTAAAAGCGAATAAAGCATTGAAGGAACTATATTGTCATGGACTTGCTATTAGTGAGTTGAATATCGCAAACAATACGGCATTGACTAAATTGGAGTGCCATAATAATCCAAACTTGACTACTCTGACATGCAATAATGCTTTTGATTTCACAACAACCCACATTAGCATCAATAAGGGTTTGAAAATTCTCAACACAAGTGGAAGTGTTCTAACACCTTCTGTTGGTGATTTAATTACCGTAAATCTTTGTAAGGGAGTAGTGTTCTCTGCATCAAATGGCTCTTTTAAAATAGTATCTGTTGATGAAACCAAACTTGCTTGGAGTACTGAGAATAAGACCACAAATGCAAAGAACTGGGATGATGGTATGGCGAATATGAATACTATTAAAACCCTCAATTCCAATTTAAGTAAATATCCAGCGTTTAAGTGGTGTAATGACTATGGCACAGATTGGTATCTCCCTGCATATGATGAATTGAGTGCGTTACACAATAATAGACACACCATTCAATCGACTCTTTCTGCTAATGGTTATACATCCCTCACCTCAGATTATTATTGGTCTTCTTCCGAGGTAAGTAGCACCAAAGCATACGATTACGATTTTAACCCGTATGAATCTACAGGCGACTACAATAAGACTACCTACCACTATGTGCGTGCTGTCCTTGCTTTTTAATTAGCTATTTAACAATCCTGGAGGGTGTCGTTTCGGCGACACCCTCTGTTATAAAACAAAATAGTAGAATAAGTTACCGCCACCCACGAGCATATCACTCGTGGGTGTTTTTTTTGATATCCCCAACAAATTTTGCTGGATAAACACCAAAAGTGGCGTATGCAGTGAACCTTGTAGTTCGCTCATACGCCACCGTTGTCTATTCACAATGCATCTTCGAAAGATACTTGATTTCAGCGCTTTACTTTCAAAAGCTTTATATCCCTTTGCACTCGTAGTTTTTTGGCTTAATTACGACCTTCATGTAGTCTTCTATGTAGGATTTCGCAACTTTCGTAAAACCTAATACTGAAAATCAATCAGTTAAAAATTAAAAGACCCATCATGTCGCGGATGCACTCGTTTGTTTTTAGCGTTTCAATGGTGTTGCAACGACGTTAAAAATATGTTACATTTTTGTTTAAAACTTGTAAGGTCTATAAATAAGAGTTATTTTTGTGGCAAGAAAAGGAGAAAAATATAATAATATATAAATAAAAAGTAAAGATTATGATTCAAGCATTAACACTTCTTGGTGCATTAGGTATGTTCCTCTACGGAATGAACCTGATGAGTGCAGGATTGCAGAAGGCCGCAGGTAGCAAGATGCGTAGCTTCCTTACTGCAATGACATCAAACCCCTTTAAGGGCGTTATGTCGGGTTTAGGTATTACTGCCGTAATTCAGTCCTCTTCGGCTACTACGGTTATGACCGTAGGTTTTGTGAATGCAGGTTTGCTCACCCTCTCTCAGGCGGTGGGCGTTATTATGGGTGCTAATATCGGTACTACGATTACTGCGTGGATGGTTTCATTGTTGGGCTTCAAGGCTGATATTTCGCTCTTTGCAGTACCTCTTATGGCTGTAGGATTCCTTTTGAGTCTGTCGAAGCGTGACAAGCGTCGCCACATCAGCGAACTCATCGTTGGTTTCTCACTGCTCTTCCTCGGACTCTCCCTTATGAAGGAGTCGGTGCCCGATTTGCGTGAGACTCCAGAGGTGTTGGCATTTATCCAGAACTGGACAAGTTATGGTTTTGGCTCTGTGCTAATCTTCTTGGTCTTCGGTACGGTATTGACCTTGGTATTGCAGTCCTCTTCAGCAACGATGGCCCTTACGCTCATTATGGTAAATATGGGTTGGATTCCATTCGAGATGGGTGCCGCGATGGTGCTTGGCGAGAATATCGGAACAACCATCACAGCAAATATCGCTGCTGCGGTAGGTAGTGTCAATGCTCGACGTGCGGCTCTTGCTCACACCTTTTTCAATGTATTCGGTGTCTGCTGGGCTTTGGCGCTCTTCAAGCCACTCCTTATGTTGGTCGGCGCGATAATTGCAGCGTTAGGTCTTCCTAACCCAATGGAGATTACTCATAGTGCTGAGCTCTCGATGACAGCAGATGAGAGTATGGCTACACTTTATGGAATATCGATGCTCCATACGCTATTTAACCTCTTCAATACAATAATCCTTATTTGGTTTGTTAAGGGTATCGTGAAGATTGTAACTTGGGCTATTAAGGATAAGAAGAGCGATGAGGAGGATGTCGTTAAGTTGAAGTTTATCGACGCAGGTCCACTCTCTACTGCCGAGCTTGCTATTGGCCAGGCACGTAACGAGGTAATCCATTTTGCTGAGATTTCACGTCGCGAGGTCGAGTTTATCCGCGAGGCTATAAATGCTACTGACGAGGCACAGTTTGAGGTAGTTCGCAAGCGTTTGGTAAAGTATGAGGAGGTTTCGGATCGTATCGAGTATGAGATTGCGCAGTTCCTCAATGCCTTGCCAGAGGATAGTATTTCGGATGAGACGCGTGTTGAGGCTAAGCGTATGTATAAGATTATCGGTGAGTTGGAGAGCCTTGGTGACTCTGGCGAGACTATTAGCCGAATCCTATCACGCCGCAATAGCCACGATAAGAGCTTTACTGAGGCGCAGAAGGGTCGTATTGAGACTATGCTCAATGCCGTGGATAGGGCCTATGGTGTTATGATTGATAACCTTAAGTCGGAGAAGATTGAACCAATGGGCTTGCGCTTAGCTACTGATTGCGAGATTGAGATTAATGATTTGCGCAATGCTATCCGCGACGAGGAGATTCATAAGATCGAGAGCGATGGTTCGAACTACCAGTCGAGCGTCCACTACCTCGACACCGTATCGGAGATTGAGCGTATGGGTGACTTTATCATCAACATCTCGCAGGCTATGGATAAGTAGTCGTTGGTGCGATTTTAGATTACTACTATTAGGAGAGTGTATAGGTGCGCTCTCCTATTTTTTTGATATAACCATATTTTAGTTTGCAAATATCAATTTCATATCTTACTTTTGTCTCAAGAATTAAAAATCAATAAACAACTATTAACCTATATGAGAATTTTAAAATCGTTGCTCTTCGCCTTGGTCGCTATACTTGGCGTTGTTGCTTGTGAGAAGGAGGCTCCAACTCCAGAAACTCCAGCCCCAGAGACTCCAGAGATCTCTATCGAGTTAGTTGCCGTAGATAGTGAGTCTGTAACAGTTAATGTGATACCTGCAAGTACGGAGTATCGCTGGATTCCGATGATTGCCTATAAGGAGTATTTCGATACGTTTGAGGATTCCGCAGAACTTGCCGAGTTGGATAGATTCTACTTCGAGTCGTTGGCTAACTCCTATGAGATGACTCTTGCCGATTTCATCGTGGCAAGTTCTGGTCAGGGCCGTAGAGATAATATCGTTATTGGCGACCTCGACCCAGAAACTGAGTATGTGGTATATACATACGGCATCACCACCGAGGGTGAGCGAGTGACCGACGTATGTACTTTGGAGTTCACCACAACATCAGCCGAGTAGACTCCTCCAATAATTTGGTAAATGGGTGCTAATCTTAGAGGTTAGCACTTTTTTTGTCGGCTCTAAAAATGTGTTAAATCACTGATTATTAATAAAATAAATAATCTACTAAAAAAAAAGAGTTGGCACAGATTTGTTTGTTACTAAAATTTAGTATCTTTGCACACCCAAAAATAAAATTTTGGGGATTGGATTACAATAAATTAAGTATTAACTAAACTTTTAACAAAGTGGATTCAAAGAGTTACAAGACTATCTCGGTCAAGGCAGAGGACGCTCAGAAGGAGTGGTTCGTGATTGACGCTACGAACGAGATTTTGGGACGTCTTG
>CAJGEC010000019.1 GCA_904502285.1 uncultured Alistipes sp.
CTTCTTGTGGCGATAGTCTGCCTGAGAAACCTTAGTGATAGTCTCACGATATGGAATCTTTGGAGCAAAGTACTCAATCTCCATCTTATTCTCAGTTGATAGACGCTGCTTAAGGATATTGAGGTGATGCTCACCCTGACCCTGGATGATAGTCTGCTTGAGCTCCTTAGAGTACTCTACAAGGATTGTAGGATCCTCATACTTAGCGTCATTGAGCAACTTGCCGAGCTTCTCCTCGTCGCTCTGCTCCTTAGCCTTAACGGCTGCGCGGTAGCGAGGCTCTGGGAATACGATAGGCTCAACAGCTACAGGTGCTGAAGGAGCTGCAAGAGTATCGTTAGTACGTGTACCCTTAAGCTTCACGGTGCAACCGATATCACCTGCCGACAACTCAGCAACCTTAACACGGTTCTTACCTGCTACGGCAAACAACTGAGACAACTTCTCCTTATTACCTGTACGTGAGTTCACAAGCTCCATACCCTCGGTCACCTTACCACGAACTACGCGGAAGTAGGTAATCTCGCCGATATGCTGCTCGATCTGGCTCTTGAATACGAATGCTACGGTTGGCTCCTCCTCGTTTGCCACGAGCTCCTCACCCTCAGTCGAAAGGAATGCAGGCGCCTTCAATGGGCCTGGGCCTACGTTGATGATGAACTCCATAAGACGCTTAGTACCGATGTCGCGCTTACCTGAAGCACAGAAGATAGGCATAATATCGCGCTTAGAAACACCAAGTTTCAAACCTGCACGGATATCATCCTGAGTGAGTGAGCCCTTCTCGAAGTAGAGCTCCATAAGAGCGTCATCATATACTGCAGCAGCCTCTGCCAACTCCTGGTTCAAAGCCTGTGCGCGCTCAAGCTCGTTCTCTGGAATTTCATACTCCTCACGCTTACCGTTCTCGTCTACGAACTTATACAACTTCATCATCAATACATCGATGAATGAGTCGAAGCCAGCGCCCTGGTTTACAGGATACTGCACGATAACAGGCTTAACAGAAGAGTTAGCACGGATACCCTCAAGAGTAGCCTCATAGTTTGCCTTGTCGCCATCGAGTTGGTTGATAACACCGATGAGAGGCTTGTTGAGGATGCGAGCATAGCGTGACTGCAACTCAGAGCCTACCTCCCAGCCATTCTGTGCGTTGAGTACCATAACGCCAACGTCACCTACCTTAAATGCTGAGAACAAAGATCCACAGAAGTCGTCTGAGCCTGGGCAGTCAATGATATTGAGCTTGCGACCCATAAACTCTGTGAAGAGGGTTGTTGAATATATAGATCGTTTATATTCGTGCTCGATATCGGTGTTATCCGAAATCGTATTGTTATTCTCGATACTACCCCTGCGGTCAATTACCTTACCCTCGAAAGCCATTGCTTCAGCAAGGGTAGTTTTACCGGCGCCAGGCGCACCAATAAGAACGATGTTCTTAATCTCTTTTGCTAAATAGTTTTTCATAGTATAATAGTTTTTTAGGTTTTTTTGTATCCTCTTAAGCGGTATTGTGCGTCACAAAAAGGGTGCGCAAAACAGCTTAAGTGTCTTTGTGGATTATAAAATTAAAGACTTTTTTTCAAACTGCAAAATAAAAACCAATATTTTTCAAAAATAGGTTATTTTCTTCCACTTTACCATCACCCTCTCCCTTATATATATATGGTATCGCCATTTTATCACCTCATCCTACCAATCTAAACTCCCCGCCACAAAAAGCAAAACTACCCACCAATTAACGACATTATGAATATCGTCTTTTTTACCTCATACATTGTGTTTAAAAATCGAACGGCATATTGCATCTTATATAAAATATTAGTAACTTTGTTTTTACTAACCACTTAACCTACCGATGAGACCTCTTGGGCTACATAGGATATTGATGCTCACCCTGCTCACTCTACTATGCTCCGTAGCCACATCCTTAGCTCAAGATGTGGACTACGACTATCGCTACTACAAGTTCTACGAGGAGCAGGAGGAGTTGCCATTGGTGGTGGTTGCCGACAGCATACCCCTCGTCGAGGAGAGAATTGTGCGCTACCCCACATTGAGTTTTGGTAGTAGTTACGCCCTAAGCCGATTGGGTTTTCGCCCTCGTGGAGCAGATTACAACGACGAGGAGTGGCGAGTAAATGAGATATTATTGAGCCGAAACAGCGCATACACGCTCCAATCATTGGGCGTGGATAGAGAGGTCGCCACACCTCTTCTACCTCACGGCAACGCCACTACCACTCGCCTACTTTTAGGCAACGAGCGTGGCCATAGCCACGAGGGACACTATATCAGTACCGAATTTTCGGGCAGACGCTACATCGGAGGCATCACACATAGAGCCGTTTGGAAACCCTTGACCAATGGCATACGCCTCGACAATGGCTGGACAATATCCCACATCACTCGCGTCAAAGCGGGCAACGACCTATATATCAAGGGTGTAGACAACAATAGCATAGACATAGCCATCGAGGCTACTCGTAGCAACAGACGAGGCTCATTAGACCTCATAGCCCTACTTCCATATTCGCACAGAGGCCTGCGCCAATCCTCCACCGAGGAGGCCTTCTCGCTTACCTCCAATCGACTCTATAACCCTGCCTGGGGACTCGACGACGGCAAGGTGCGCAACTCGCGCATTGCCACATCGCTACGCCCCGAAGCCCTTGCCGTATGGGACTACCGACTCTCCGCAATATCTACCCTACACCTCGTAGCAGACCTATCATTCGAGGCCACGGGAACTACTTCGCTGGCGTGGTTTAACGCCATAACCCCAAGGCCCGACTACTACCGCTATATGCCATCCTACTTCTCCAACGAGGAGACTAAACGCTATGTAACCGACAGTTGGGTCCACAACGACCTGAGATACACGCAAATAGATTGGAACGAACTATACCGCACCAATTCGCTCCAACCCGATGGTCACGCGCGCTACGCCGTGGAGCGTCGTCGGAGCAACATCACTACGGCACAACTATCGGCCGTCGTGGAGAACCACATTGGCAACCTCAACCTATCAGCAGGTCTGAACTTCTACCTCAACTCATCACACAGCTTCAAGGTTATGGCCGACCTTTTGGGTAGCGACCATATCGTGGATCACGACTACTACCTTATCGACGATGAGATATACTCCAACCACCTGCAAAACAACCTCTTAAATCCTAATCGCACAATCCATAAGGGCGATCGCTATGGCTACAACTACCGCATCAACGAGTTCTCACTTATGGCCTTCTGTCAGGCCAAGTGGGAGTATGACGAGGGTGGAATCGAGGGGCGTCTTTCGGTTGGCTCGAAGGGCATACAACGTCGTGGCTACTACGAAAAGGAGCTATTCCCTGGGGCTGGCTCTCTGGGTCGTTCCACACCCTACTGGAGTTCGCCATACCTATTTGCCTTGGCGTGGCAACACAACATCGGCAACCACAACATCTCCCTCTCTGGCACATTAGAGGGTCGCACACCGCAAAGTAGTGCCACATTTCTTCAGGAGGAGTATAACAACCGACTGGTGAATAACCTCACCCTCGGCACCAACCTCGCCTTCGACTTTTCCTACAATTATGTACTATCTAATCGCCTAATAATCAAGTGTTCACTCTTTGCCTCTACGCTCCTCAACGGCTTCGACGTGATACATTTCTACAGCGACATCGCACAAACCTTTTCCGACGGAGTGGTGCGCAATATCGACATTATCCGTTGTGGCGTTGAGACCTCGGCCGATGTCACCTGGTCGCGCCTCCTCAGCTCATCCTTCTACGCTTCGTATTGCGCTAATCGCTACGCCAACAACGCCATCGTCGAGACCTATGCCGACACCGACAATCGGCTGATATCTACCTCCGAGAGTCTTATGCGTGGCAGAAATACGGGTACGCCCGAATTGGCACTCTATGGCGACCTGAAGTTCCGTATGTCGGGATGGAGCGCAACCATAGCATTGGGCTACTCGGCAAACAGATTCGTCACGCCATCGTTCGTACGTCGCACGGTTAATGCCCTCACCCACACCTCCTCAGAGGAGTCGCGCGAGGGACTCCTTGCACAACAACGCTTCGGCGACATATTCTATAGCGAACTAAGCGTCTCAAAATACTGGAGATTAGAACATTGCTCACTAAAAATAGGATTAAACATACACAACCTCTTCGGGCAACAAGCCATCTATAATGGCTACGAGCAGAACCGCATCCTGCGTCACGAGGTTATGGACCGAGGCTACCTCAGCCCGATGGACAACCGCATAACCTACAACTATCCTCGCACCTTCCGCCTCAACCTCTCGATTTGGTTTTAGCGCAAAATATATTTGCAACATTTGCCTTTCTATCTTTTTTTTCCTATCTTTACCCCGATTTATATATATACGTGATTAATTGTATGAGTTGCAATAAAAAACATATACCAGAAATGGGACGTGGATGTTGCTTCTGCGACTGTGGCGACGAGATCGAAGCCGTAGCAGTTGAGGGGTGTTACAAACTCCACGAGACTAATTGGCTGGAGGAGTATCCTGTGAACATACCATCGGATATCTTCGAGGTGAGGTTCAAGAACACACGTCGCTCCTACTACCAAAATGTGAACAACCTCGACCTTAAGCGTGGCGACATCGTTGCTGTGGAGGCACAGCCAGGCCACGACATCGGCATCGTGTCGCTCACAGGCGATATGGTGGCTAAGCAGATGCGCCGTGTGGGCTTCAACCCCCACAATGGCGAGTTCAAGAAGATATATCGCAAGGCCCGCCCCTACGACATCGAACGCTGGCAGGAGGCGATAGCCTTGGAGCACGAGACTATGATCGCTTCACGCCAGATTGCTGCCGAGATGGGTCTAAATATGAAGATTGGCGATGTGGAGTATCAGGGCGACAAGCTCAAGGCCATATTCTACTATATCGCCGATGAGCGTGTGGACTTTCGAGAGCTGATCAAGGTCTTTGCCGAGCGATTCCATATACGTATCGAGATGAAGCAGATTGGTGCGCGCCAGGAGGCTGGTCGCATCGGAGGTATTGGAGCTTGTGGCCGTGAGCTATGCTGCGCATCGTGGATGTCGAGCTTTTCGAGCGTGACGACCAATGCCGCACGTATGCAGGAGATATCCCTAAATCCTCAGAAGTTGGCCGGACAGTGCTCTAAGTTGAAGTGCTGTCTTATGTATGAGTACGATGTATATGCCGACGCCTGCCGTGCTATACCACGCCTAAGAGAGCCACTGCAGACTATCGATGGTGAGTACTACCTCATCAAGACCGACCCATTGGCAGGAATGATGTCGTTCTCTACGAGCAAGAATACCATCGCCAACCTCACAACAATCCCCGCTTCGCGTGTCAGAGAGATCATCGCCCTAAACCGCGAGGGCGTCAAGGTTGATAAGTTGGAGGGTGATGGCGTGGAGCAAGTTGCCGAGCCTACATATCGCAACGAGGAGGATAGCATCACCCGCTTCGACAACAAGGGTGGCAAGCGTAACAAGCGCAACAAGCGTAGCCGTGGCGACAAGGGCGACCGTGGCGACAATGGTGAAAAGTCCCCAAAGCAGGAGAGTAGCACCGAGACCACCGACAACGCACCAAAGGAGAACCGAGAACATAAGGAGCACCGCGAGCCTAAGACCCCTAAGGAGCATAATCAGCATCGCAACAATAAGCGCAATGGTGAGGAGCACCCAGAGCATCAGGAGAATCAGGAGCGCCAAGAGAATCAGGAGCATCAGGAGCGTGGCGAGGGTCGCAACGACCGTAACCGCCACCGCAACTTCCGCCGTGGCAGACGTAATGATGGCAATCACGGCCGCAACAACGGCAACCGTGGCGAGGAGAATAAGGGTGGAAACGACTAAATAGTGGTAGATCAACCAATTCATCTACAATGAAGAGCATTAGCAACCTTTTCATTCTACTCTTGGCACTACTCTGCGTGAGTTGCGATGCCAAGCAGATGGGCACCGTCGAGATGCACGACACCGAGCGAAAGGTGTGGAACAGCATCGAGGAGTTCTACTACGACAATGCCGATACCCTCTCGTTGCGCGACATCTCTATCGTCGTGCGCTACGACAAGGGGTATGTTGCCGACTCCGTGGCAATGAGCATCGTGAGCATATCGCCCGACTCGTTGGTGGTGGAAGAGCCATTCACACTCCACATCCCCCGACTCTCGAACCTGCGTCCAGAGACTCAGACCTTTGTCTACAGGCGCAATGCATTGCTCAAGACCCCTGGCAGATACCGCTTCCGCCTGACCCCTCACACCGCTATCGAGGGCATCAACTCCGTAGGTATCGCCATAAATGGCTCGAACAGCGAGACCAACAAGTAGAAACGAACGAAAAACATATTAACCCAATGGGAAAAGATAAGTTACGAAAGTTTGCTGAAAACCTTACATTCAAGTGTATGGTACAGCCAGAGTTTGACGACATATTCCACAAGGACCACCCTCTCAAGGGTAAGTGGCATAGCGACTTCTTCCATAACGACAACCCTATTATCTTGGAACTCGGATGTGGTAGAGGCGAATATACCGTGGCCCTCGCGGAGCGCAATCCCGACAAGAACTACATAGGCATCGACATCAAGGGCGCACGTATGTGGCGAGGCGCAAAGACCGCTACGGAGCGCGGTATGTCGAATGTAGGCTTCGTACGCACACGCATCGAGTTTATCCGCTCGTTCTTTGCCGAGGGCGAGATTGCCGAGATATGGATCACCTTCCCCGACCCTCAGCTCAAGAGCCGCCGTGCCAAGAAACGCCTCACATCTCCACTCTTCTTGGCCGACTACAAACGAATGCTCGAAGAGACAGGTGTAATCAACCTAAAGACTGATTCGAAGCACCTCTTCAACTATACCGCCGCCGTGATTGAGCGTCTCGGACTCAAAGTGGAGGTGCAGAACGACGATATCTATGGATCGGGATATGCCGACGAGGTACTCTCGGTAAAGACTGCCTACGAGACAAAGTTCGTAGCTATGGGTCTACCTATCACCTACACACGCTTTAGCCTCGAAGGATGTACCGACTTCGAGTACTTCGACTGGGAGGGCGACGACATCTTAGAGAAGGATGCCGAGGAGAACAGAACAAAGGCTTTTTAATTAAGTAATCTATGGGAAAGAGAAGAAAGGACTACCCCCTTATTGAGGGGCTACATATAACCACATTAGCGGCCGAGGGAAAGGCAATGGGTAAGGTGGATAACCAGGTTGTCTTTGTGCCTATGACCGTGCCTGGAGATGTCGTAGATGTGCAGATTCGCAAACACCACCGCCGCTTTATGGAGGGTGTCGTGGTACGCTTCGTGGAGAAGTCGCCACTGCGTGTGGACCACTTCTGCGAACACTTCGGCATCTGTGGCGGTTGCAAATGGCAGAACCTACCCTACGAGGAGCAGCTCAAGCAGAAGCGACAGCAGGTTATCGACCAACTCGTGCGCATCGGTCACCTCAACATCCCTGAGGTGCTACCCTGCCTCGGCTCGGCACAGACTCGCGAGTACCGCAACAAGTTGGAGTTCACCTTTGCCGACCGTCGCTGGCTCACCTACGAGGAGATATCTTCGGGCGACAACATCGAGGCTGCACCTGCCGTAGGCTTCCATATCCCTGGTTGTTTCGACAAGGTATTGGATATCAACAAGTGCCACCTCCAGATAGACCTCTCGAACCGTATTCGTCTGGCTACTAAGGCCTTCTGCATAGAGAACGGCTATTCGTTCCACAACGCTCGTGCCCACGAGGGCTTGATGCGAACAATGGTCATCCGCACAGCCTCAACAGGCGAGGTGATGGTAATCGTGGTATTCAACGAGAACGATACCGAGCGCATCAACGCCCTTATGTCGTATCTCAAGAGCGAGTTCCCAGAGATTACATCGCTTATCTATATGATCAACGAGAAGTGGAACGACTCGCTCGGCGACCGTGAGCCTATCTGCTTCGCTGGCAAGGACCACATAATCGAGGAGATGGAGGGACTACAATTCAAGGTTGGCCCAAAGTCCTTCTACCAGACAAATTCCGAGCAGGCCTACGAACTCTACAAGGTCACTCGCGACTTTGCCGAGTTGAAGGAGACAGATACCCTCTACGACCTCTACACAGGTACGGGTACCATCGCTAACTTCTGCGCCCGCAGAGCAAAGCGTGTTGTCGGCGTGGAGTATGTTCCAGAGGCTATCGAGGATGCTAAGATCAACTCGATGATTAACGGTATCGACAATACAACCTTCTATGCTGGCGATATGAAGGATGTGCTTAGCGATGAGTTCGTAGCACGTAATGGTCGCCCCGATGTCATCATCCTCGACCCACCACGTGCGGGTGTGGACGAAAGAGTTATCGAGGTTATCAAGAGGGCAGCACCAGAGCGTATGGTATATGTTAGTTGCAACCCATCGACCCAGGCTCGCGACCTCGCACTTCTCGACGATATGTACGAGATATTGGCTGTTCAGCCCGTGGATATGTTCCCACATACACACCACGTGGAGAATGTCGTGAAGTTGCGAAAGAGATAACAGTGGTTATACTACCACACTTAACAGTACAAAGCGAGGCGTGTCCGATGATGGACACGCCTCGTTTCTTTACTACTCTATATATTTTAGTCGAGCGGATAGGCCGCAACGAAACAATCCTTAATTCGCAACTCCTCCTGATGAGCCTTGAGGTTGCTCAAGGTAACATCACCCACGATATAGTTATAATCGTCAGATGTGTATTGCTCACGTATCTTTGTAAAGTTCAACAGATTACGCTGCTCTGCGCTCTTATAGCGGAAGTAAACACGGAAGGTGTGCTCGGTGGTATAGCGAGGCAAGACAGAGTCGTTGCGTTTCTTATACTCGTAGCGGTAGTTGTAGGCACAAGCGGTGATATCGCTAAGCACAGCCGAGCCAGTTGGATGACCACCAGCACCACGACCAAACATAAACTGCTTGTCGTAGAACAAGCCCTTGATAACCACGCCATTGAACTCATCCTCAACACTATAAATATACTTGTTGCGAGAGATCAACTGAGGTAATACACACATAATAAGTCTATCATCAATCTTCTCGACGTGTGCCACGAGTTTGATGCGGCGATCCTTCTCCAAGGCAAAGCGGATGTCGGCATCGTTCATCGTAGAGATACCATAGGTGAGAATCTCCTCTGGAGCGACATAGACACCGAAGGCGTGAACGGTGATGATGATGAGTTTATACAACGAATCCCAACCGTCGATGTCGAGTGTTGGGTTGCTCTCGGCAAAGCCCAAGTCCTGAGCCAACTTCAAGGCGTCGCCATAGGACATATGCTCGTTGAAGATCTTCGACAGGATGAAGTTTGACGAGCCATTCAAGATACCCTTTACCGAGCAGAGAAGGTCGTTGTCGTAGTACTCTTCGAGGTTACGAATCACAGGAATTGAGCCACACGCCGAAGCATCGTAGAGCAATGGAGTGTTGTACTGAGCCTGAATGTCGATGAGTTCAAGGATATGGTGACCCAACATCTTCTTGTTGCCTGAAACTACAGGGATGCGACTCTTCAACGCACGCTTAACGATATCGTATGCGGCATCGGCATCGTCGATAACCTCGACAATAAGGTTGATATCCTTATCGTTGAAGATGTCGTCGGCATTGTCGGTAAACTCTGCCTCTACACCACGTGGCTTGTTAATGTCGCGCACACATACACGCTTGATGTGTACATTCTCCGAATTGATACGCTTAAGAACGTCGTACAAACCGCGTCCCACATTTCCGAAACCAAAGAGTCCTATATTCAAGTTTTTCATAACCTACTTAGTATTTATAAAGTTCGTAATTATTCTATTTAATTTGTCGTGCTCGACCAAGAAGCCATCGTGACCAAACTCCGACTCTATGAGGTGGTACTCTACATCCGAGATATGCTCCCTAAGAGGGATGTGAGCCTCTGGAGGGAAGAGTATGTCGGAGGAGATTGCTACGACCAACGTGCGCGCCTCTATTGCCCTAAGCGCCTCAGCCACAGAGCCTCGACCCCTCGCTATGTTGTGCGAATCGACAGCCTCGGAGAGTCTGTAATAGGAGATGGCATTAAACCTTCTGCGCAACTTCTCACCCTGATACTGCTGGTAACTATGCGCCCTACGCTCAAAGGAGATATCGGCATCGTTATCCTGCTGTGTTGCGTTATAGGCAGCCCCTCCACGGTAACTAATCAGGGCTATAGAGCGCGCCACGGCCATACCATCCAAGCCTGCATCATCGCATCGCTCACCCCAACTCCTATCGAGGCGGATAGCCATTCGTTGCGACTCATTGAAGGCCGCAGCCCAAGGCTCCGAACAGGTGGTTGTGGCGATGAGGACCAGATGCTCCATAAAGTGTGGCTCCATAATCGCCCACTCCATACACTGGAATCCTCCAATGGAACTACCGATAAGCATCTTCACTCGCTCGATACCCAAATGGCGGGCCAAGAGCTGGTGGCATCGCACCATATCGCGCACCGTGATACGTGGAAAGTCGTAGTAGTACTTCTCGCCCGTTGTGGGGTTTATCGACAACGGAGAGGTTGTGCCGTAGTGGGAGCCAAGGAAGTTTGCGCAGATGATAAAGTAGCGCGAAGGGTCGAGAAAACGCCCCTCCTCCACCGTATGTGGCCACCAATCCGCAACATCGGAATTCGCCGTCAAAGCGTGACAAACCCAGATGACATTATCCTTAGCCTCGTTGAGCTCTCCAAAGGTGTCGTAGACAATATCTACCTCTGGAAGCATCTCGCCAGACTCAAGGGTGAAAGGTGCTCTATAGTGATAAACCTGACTCATACCTCAACGCTTATACGTTAGCAAGAGCCTCCTGGTAGTCGGCAATGATATCCTCCACATTCTCCAAGCCCAACGATACGCGCAGGAGCGTAGGTGTGATACCTGCGGCTCGCTTAGCCTCGTCGGATAGTTGCTTGTGTGTGGTAGAGGCTGGATGGGTAACGACAGAGATCGAATCGCCAATCATAGTCATATTGCCCGATAGCTTGAGGCTCTCGACGAACTTAATCGTAGAGTCCAAGTCGCCCTTGAGTTCGATGGTAAGCACTGCCGAAGCACCAAAACGATAGTACTTCTGCGCCAACTTATAGGATGGGTGATCCTCGAAACCCACGAAACTAACTCGCTCAACCTTAGGGTGCTGACGACAGAACTCCGCCAACTTATAGGCCGACTCCACCTCGTGCTTAACACGCAACGACAAGGTCTCCAAGCCAAGCAACATCAGATAGGCATCGAAGGCCGATGGACAACAACCGAAGTCGCGCATACCATCTACCCTGCACTTCACTATAAAGGCCTGAGCGCCAAAGGCATCGTAGAGGTTTAGGCCGTGATAACCCTCCGACGGACCATCAATCTGGGGGAACTTGCCCGAAGCGCGCCAATCGAACTTACCGCCATCGACGATGATACCACCCATAGCCGTACCGTGGCCATTAATCCACTTTGTAGCCGAGTCGGTGATGATATCTGCGCCCCACTCGAAGGGGTTACAGAGGTAGCCACCTGCACCAAACGTATTATCTACGATAAGTGGAATATTGCAACTATGCGCCACCTCGGCCAAAGCCTCGATATCTGCAACACGGCAGGTAGGGTTACCCATAGACTCCACAAATACTGCACGAGTATTCTCGTCGATGAGTTTCGCGATATCCTCTGCGCTATCGCTCTCGGCCAAACGACACTCGATGCCGACGTTGCGCAACGAGATAACGAACTGGTTGTGAGTACCTCCATAGAGGTAGGGCGACGCCACGATATTCTCACCCGCCTTAGCCAAGGCCGTCACAGTAAGAAGTATGGCCGACATTCCCGATGCGGTAGCCAAAGCACCGACACCACCATAGAGGGCCGCGATACGCTCCTCGTAGGCCGCCGTTGTAGGGTTGTGGAGGCGAGTATAGATATAGCCTGGCTCACTAAGGGTGAATAGGTTTGCGGCATAATCGCACGAAGGGAAGTGGTATGCTGCTGTGGGATGTATGGCGATGCCTCGTGCATTAGACTCATCGACGTGGTAACCACCATGAATCTGTAGCGTCTCGAAACGTAGTTTTCTATCTGACATAGTATATCAATATTAAATATATACAACAAGGTCTAACCTCAATTATGAGGCTCAGTCGATTTATGAAAATGGGTTGGAGAGGTGTGGCGCGTAGCCACATAATATATAGTAGTGCCTAACGGCACATTCGCATAGACATAGTGATTTGTGGCGCAGAAGCACCACAACGAGTAGAGTTGCTATGTCTTGTCGTCTTCATCTTTAGGTCAGTAGGTTACACAAAGATAAGAAGAAATATATTATTTTGCAAAACTTTTTATCGTTTACTTCCTTTTCACCACCACATTACGGGCCTCCTCACGCCCCTCAGGTGTGGTGATAACATCGTACTCGACACGCCAATTATGCTTCAGCGTGCGGTAGCCATCGCTCACAATAGCCGTAAAATGGACATAAGTATCACTGCCCTCATCCGAAGTAATGAAGCCATAACCACGCTTATCATCGAACCATTTCACGCGACCATTCATACCCTATCATCATTTTTGGTAGTTCAAAGTTACGAATTTTATTATTCGAAGCAATACTCTGAGCCCTTTTTTTGCGTTATATTTGTAAAATATGATAAAATCTCTTATATTTGTCGAAGAGTATTAAGCCACTAACAACATAAAATCTGGTGTTATGAATATGAAATGGAAGGTTGCTCTATTGTCACTTCTCGGTTTCTCGACCGTAGCATGCTGTGGCACAAAGAAGGCAACAAAGAGCGAAGATAAGAAGAGTCAGGATATCGTCACCGAGGAGGAGGACCCACGCATTATGCTTATGTATGGCGTACCATTCCCTGATGGCAGCGTAGTTCGTCCTATCGAGGATGAAAATACTCCTAACAAGGGCGGTGTTCCATTCCCTGACGGCCGTGTTGTAAGCCCACTCACCGAGGAGGAGGCAGCAAAGCGTGTCGAGGAGATGCAGAAGGCCGAGGCTGTGGAGGTTGTCGAGGAGGCTGCCGAGGAGTAACACCCTGCTCATTGTGAAAGGTAAGCGTTTAGGCCTCAGGAAATACCTGGGACTTAAGATATTTAAGAGCATCTACGACGGTGTCGTGGAGCGTCATCGGTTGCGTACACTCTTTTGGGAGTGTACGCTTCGTTGTAACCTGCGCTGTCGTCACTGCGGTAGCGACTGCCGTACCGACGCCTCGGAACTCGATATGCCACTCCAGGACTTCCTCGATGTCCTCGACAACGAAGTTACGCCAAACGTAGACCCCAAGGAGGTGTTGATCATCTTCTCAGGTGGCGAAGTATTGGTACGCAAGGATTTGGAGGAGGCGGGCCGTGAGGTAACCAAGAGGGGTTATATGTGGGGTATGGTGACCAATGGTCTGAGCCTCAGTAGGGAGCGACTACACTCCTTGGTCGATGCAGGTCTTCGCACCGTATCGGTTAGTTTCGACGGCTTTGCCGACATACACAACGACATCCGCCAAAACCCCGATAGTTTCGCTAAGGCCGAGCGCGCTATCGACTATATCCGCCAAGTCGAGGGTTTAACGTACGACGTGATTACCTGTGTGACTCCCGCCATATTGGAGCGTCTCGAAGAGTGGAAGGAGTACCTCATCAGCCGAGGCATATCACACTGGCGCATATTCTCGATATTCCCTGCAGGCCGTGCTAAGCGCAATGATAAGCTACACCTCAACGCCGAGCAGTTCCGCTCGCTTATGGAGTTCATCCGCCGCACACGCAAGGAGGGCCGCATAGAGCTAAACTACGCCTGCGAGGGCTTCTTGGGTGGATACGAAACCGAGGTTCGCGACCACTTCTATATGTGTAATGCGGGCATCACCGTAGCCTCAATTCGTGTGAATGGCGACATATCGGGTTGCACAAGCGTTCGTGGCAACTATGCACAAGGAAACATCTATCGCGACAAGTTCTGGGACGTATGGCAGAACCGCTTCACGGAGTACCGCGACAGGGAGTGGACCAAGTGCGACGAGTGCAACGACTGCAAGGTGTGGGAGTTCTGCCGAGGTGGAGGTATGCACCTGCGCGACAACAAGGGAAAACTTATGTATTGCCACTATAATATGCTTAAGTAGGGCATCGCTTAAGCGCTAAAATAGTTATGGGTTAGATTGGAGCAAAGGCTCAATCTAACCCATTTTCGTTGTATAAAATATGATTTATTCGATTATTACACAGCGGTTTACGATTGGAGTATCAGGCGAGGTGAAGGCCTCGACATTGTCGCCCACCCACGTAGTGGTGATGCGATTAGGGTCTATGCCCATCGACTCCATATAGTTGGCTACGCTATTGGCGCGCTCCTTAGAGAGTTGCTCGTTGCGTGTAGCACTTCCTGTCTCCTTGTCGGCATAACCAACCACCATAAGTGGTGAATCAAGCCCCTTAACCTGCTCGATATAGTTGTCTAACGTCGCCTTGGCGTAGTCACTCATCTTGCTCTGACCAATCTCGAAGAAGACTACACACCCAGGCACAACACACCTCTTGGCCTCGCTATCAACCACCATCTTGCTCTGCTCTAAGTCTTTAGCAAGACTCCTATTCTTAGAAGTGAGCGACTGCACCTCGGATAGGGCACTCTGCAACTCCCTGTCGCGGGCTATGAGTTGCTCCTCAAGAGCCATTGCCTCAAGGATATAGCCATCAACGACCACCTCTGGGTAGGCCCTCGACCATTCACGCTGGTTGAAGCGATAGGCCACACCCACCGATGCTGACATACCAAGGGTGTAACGGCCACCACTGCGTATCTGCGCTGGAAGTGAATTCTCGGCAAACAACCAAGTGCGAAGGTCCAACTCTATATCTAACTGAGGTATGACCCTAAACTTACTCAAAAAGCCCGACGAGAAGGCAAACTCTCCGTTGTAGGAGCCTACGGAGTTCTTAGTCCACGACATAGCAGTATAACCAAAGCCTAAGTAGGAGATTGCGCTATAGAGCCTATCAGGCTTATAGCCACCAATCCAATTCGACATATTGATTAAGATGTCGCCATGGACAAAGATGTAGGGTGTTTTGAACGCACCACTACCAAATCGAGACATATCATAGGAGTAGTTGCGAAACTCTCCAGCATCGACCTGTAGGCGCATACCAAGTACGGGAGCGAACCACTTTCGGGTACTCAGGTTGGCATTCCAGCCATTCCTCTTAAAGAACTTACCAGGGTCGCTACCCATCTTTTGCGACAACTGCAAGAAGGAGTTACCTCCACCAACGGCCACCTCCCAATTATCCCAGAAACGGTTGGTCTCGAATCCTCGCCAACGAAGAGGCTCATCACCCTCGCCCGCAAAAGCACTCGCGGTGGTGAGGAGGGTAGCCAGAACGAAACAAAGTATTAATCTTCTCATAAACAAACCATTTATGTATTTTCACACATTATGTTGCCTACGAGATATTCAAATACCACGCCAAACAATAGAACTATATGTAGGAGAGTCTGGAGAGATTAGAATGGGTAGCCCACACCAAAGTTAAGGGCCATATTACTCCACTTGAAGTCGTGAATCCAGCGCTGACCCTCTGGCATACCTGGGTTATGTAGCTGAATACCAAGGTCGAAGCGTAACACCACAAACGTAACATCGATACGCAGACCAAGTCCCGTATTGAAGCCGAGTTGTCGATAGAAATTATTGAATCTAAAGACCTCCTCAGGGTCATTATCCTCCGTATCACGCAGATACCACACATTTCCCAAGTCGCAGAATAGCGCACCGTGGAAGATCCACCACACCGGAAAGCGGAACTCAAGGTTGGCCTCCAGACGCACATCTCCCACCTGCGCAGGATAGGTAGCATCCTTTGGTTGCGACATATTACCAGGGCCCAAGGTACGAGGCACCCAACCACGCATAGAGTTAGCACCACCACAATAGAACATTCGATCGAAGGGTATAGATCGACCCTTAGAGTTGCCATACGTTACACCGACACCACCAAACAAGCGACCCGCAAGTGCCATCTTATAGCCGAGGTCTATCTTATGGCTGGCACTCAACTCACCACGTACATACTGCGAGTAGCGAACACCCAGAATCTCGTAATACTCCTTGCCTGGGGCGTGGTGCGAAAAGAGCGACTCCAAACCCTGAATAAGGTTACCTGCGCTCTCCAAGTTGGCACGCACGATGGTAACATTCTGGTCGAAGTCCGAACGCTGGGTATTATAGATCCACGAAGCCGAGAGTCCCGCCGTAAGTTGCGACTCAAAGGAGGTCTGCAAATAGCGGTTGTCGATATCCTCAAGGAATTGCTGATTCACGCTCTTTACATCGATCCAGTTGATATCCACGGGGCGCAAAACAAACGATGAACGCTCACCCTGCTGCCAACTATAGGCCCAACGGGTAGTGAAGATATTACGGCGGTAGTAGGGTCTATCCTGGTAGTCAAAGGCCAACTCAAGGCGTGTACGTGCCTGAGCCACATTGTCTCTGGGAGCAATCCTAAATGGGGCCAAGAAGCGAGGGAACGAGAGTCCCGCGGTGAGGCCAAACTCCTGAGCCGTGCGCTTCTCAACATCGCGGGCATACATAAACTCGAAACCAAAGCGTGCCGCAATATCGAAGGCCTCGGCACCACGAAAGACATTCTTATTCGAGTAACCAAGCGTTGCACTAAGGCCATAGAACGTAGAGGTTGAAGAGGCCTCGACCTCCACCTTCATACTCTGCTTAAGGGCTGGGGTAGCATATATATTGCAATCGAGGAAGGACTCCTTAGGGTCGGTCACGATAGAGATAGACTCTCCCTCACCGACATAGGTGATGAAGTTGTCGTCGGATGGCACCCTGCTGAAGACTATCTTAGAGTTGCGGAAAAAGCCCAACGACATCAGCTCCTTATTCGTGCGCGATATCTGCGAGGCGTCGTATATATAGCCTGGATAGATAGGTATAGTTCGACGCAACACCGAATTACGCAACTGTGGCGTAGTCTTCTTATCGCGGATAATTTTGAGTCCATAGTAATCAACCGTATCGATATCCGCATCACTCTTAAAACCTGACGTTGAGCGAAGCATAGGGTCGTAAGTAGGATATACATTGATGTTACGCAGACGATAGACCGAATTATCCTCATAGACAGCCACACCACGCTCATCGTAACCCGTGAGCGTAGGTCGTATTATCATACGCACCTCGGCATTGACACCTCGGCCTATGGTATCTACCTCATAGGATATGTTATTAGCCGTAAAGTCGAAATAACCTCTATTATTGAGCATACCCGCTATACGGTCGCGCTCGGCATTGAGTCGCTCGATGTCGAGGATTGAACCTCGCTCAAGCGTCGAAGAGGCTGTGTCCGAGAGGATTACATCTCGCAAAGACTCGTCGCGGAAGTCGTAGCACAACGAGTCGATACGCGTAGGCTCGCCCTGCTTGATGACGTAGGTGAGCATAGCACGTCGCTTACGGCTGGTGGTATCGACATCGCACCTAACACTCGACGAGAAGTAACCTCGCGTGTGGAGGTATGTCTGCAAATTCTGTAACGACTTATCGGTCAAGGCACTATCCAAGAGGACAGGCTCCTCGCCAATCTTTCGTTTGAAGTTATTCCACCAATTATTCTTTTCGGGGTTGGCCTTCTCATATACCCATACATAGAAGTCAATGCCAAAGATTCGCTTATTGGGCGACTGACGCACGTAGGTCTCAAGGCCATCCTTATCCAAGGTGATACGCTCGCTTCGGGGAGTCGATTTATCATCCTCAAACGTAACCTTTGTAAGCAGGTACTCACCCTCAGGCAGGTAGCGGGTGACGCTACACGAAGCGATGACAAGCATCATCGCCACAAGTAGCATATATCTAATAAACCCGAGCCTCATACCTTATGCCCTATATCTTTGGTTGAACTATCTGTTTATGCTCTCAACAAAACGTGCCCACGCCCCCTCTTCGCCACTATGGGCAACGACGTCAAAATCGAAGGCACCCTCTTCAAAACGTGCCACACCACGCCACTCAAAGGAGGCATTACCCTCCAGGCGTGTGACAATATCATCGCCCAAGAGCGTTGTGCAGTACACCTTGCCACCACGATTGCGTACCTCGATACGCTCACCTCGCACCACATAGCCAAGCAATGCCGAGGCTGTAGCCGAAGCCGTCATCGCCGTACCACACGAGAGGGTTATACCAGCGCCACGCTCATAGGTGGCTACAAAGATGTTTCGAGGACCTCGACACTCATACAACGATACATTTACGCCATTGGGGAAGAGGGCCATGAGCCCCTTCACACGCTCACCCAACTCGACAAGGTGCTCCAATGAGATGGTATCTACCTTAGCCACGATATGGGGATTACCCAAATTGAGTGCCGTAAACTCTAACTCGCCATCCAAAGCCTCAATCCTGCGACCAAGAAAACTACTCATAGGGTCGAAAAAGGCGAAATCGGGACTCGACGTACGAATAGGGATATCTACCGAATAGGTTGGGATACCCTCGCCGATAGCCTTGGCCTCGGCGACATTGTAGTCTCTACCACCCGAACGAAGTAGCCCCTTTGAGGCAATATAGCCGCGCTCCATAGCATAGCGAGCAACACACCTTATGCCATTACCACACATCTCTGCGTGTGTACCATCGGGGTTGAGCATATCCATTCCATAGCAGCCATCGTCGTAGCGCACAACCAACAAGATGCCATCGCTTCCAATGCCACGCTCCCTATCACACGCCACACGTGCAAAGCCACTCCAATCCACCGTAGCTAACGCCTCGTTAGCCACACAATCCACAAGGATAAAGTCATTTCCTGAGCCTTGACACTTTATGATATCTACGTTAGCCATACTCTCTGTTTTGCTGATAAGCCTCTTCGTTACATATATATATCGTTCAAAGTTACAAAATATTTCCACCACTACAAAATTATAGAGGTATAATCCCACCTTTTTGTCGCGACCTATTGTCTATGTCCACTTTTTTTTGTAATATTGTAAAGCATTAACCTTAACTATAGACCTATGACTGAGAAGTTTATTATGGCGGGCGAGACCCCTATGCACGTGGCAGATACCGAACGTGGAGGGCAATGTGTGGTGTTGCTACACGGATACTTAGAGTCGATGCTTGTGTGGGATGAGTTCGTCGATTTGCTGAAGAAGGATCTTCGTGTTGTTACGCTCGACCTGCCAGGACACGGTGTCTCGATGATCAATGGCGAGGTTCATACAATGGAGTATTTAGCTGATTGTGTGGCTCTTACGATGGAGGCATTGGGCATCGACAAGTATAGTGTCGTAGGTCACTCTATGGGTGGTTACGTGGCTCTCGCCATGTTGGACAAGTATGCCAAGCACCTCGAAAATATCACTCTTCTGAGTTCAACCACCTCGGCCGACAGCCAGGAGAAGTGCGACAGACGTCGTAGGGAGATAGAGCTTATCAAGGCGGGCAAGAAGAATACGTTGGCACGTCTGGTGCCTCACGTAGGTTTTGCCACGCAGAATGTAAATCGCCTAAAGGATTATATCGAGGATATTCGCGAGTTGATACTTATCTCCGAAGATGATGGCGTCATCGCTATCCTTGGCGGAATGATTGAGCGCAAGAGCCGAGGTGAGCAGTTGCGCGACAGCGGTATCCCCCACCTCTTCATCTTTGGTCGCCACGACTACTACATCCCCCAGGAGGTTGCCGACGAGATGATAGAACAAGACCCCAACGCCAAGGTTGTTTGGCTTGAGGAGTCGGGCCATATGGGATTCTATGAGGAGCCAGAGAAGTGCGCCGAGGCGATACTCAATATGATAAAAGCATAACAACTCAACAACTGCATAAGTCGCACATTATGCGACACATATCAACAAAAAAAGAGCGTGTCCCTATTTGGAACACGCTCCTCTTTCTATAGTTTAGGATTACTCCTCGCTTGAAGTCTCCAAGTCAGCACGCAAGCCTACGATTAAATCCTCGTAGTCGCGCAAACCTGTACCACCTGGGATAGGGTTACCTGTGATAACATTCTCCTTAAGGTTTACCAAGTCATCCGACTTCGCCTGGATAGCTGCCTCGTTGAGGACCTTAGTGGTCTCCTGGAACGATGCAGCAGAGATGAAGCTCGATGTCTGCAATGCAGCACGGGTGATACCCTGAAGTACCTGGTTAGAGGTAGCAGGAACGATAGGACGTACCTCAACAAGGGCCAAATCACGACGCTTCAACGCCGAATTCTCGTCACGCAACTTGCGCATAGAGATAATCTGTCCTGGCTGAACATTCTGTGAGCCTCCAGCATCGGTTACAACAACCTTGTCGTAAAGCTCATCATTAACATCCATAAACTCCCACTTATCAACTACCTGATCCTCAAAGAAGCGGGTATCTCCTGGATCCTCAATCTTTACCTTAGACATCATCTGACGAACGATAACCTCGAAGTGCTTATCGTTAATCTTTACACCCTGCATACGGTAAACCTCCTGTACCTCGTTCACGATATACTCCTGAACTCGGGTAGGACCAAGGATGCGCAAGATGTCGCCTGGAGTGATAGCACCATCCGAGAGAGCCATACCTGCACGCACATAGTCGTTCTCCTGAACGATGATCTGGCGAGACAATGGTACGAGGTACTTCTTCTGGTCGCCATCCTTAGAGGTGATGATAATCTCGCGGTTACCACGCTTAATCTTACCGAATGTTACCTCACCATCGATCTCAGAGACGATTGCTGGGTTAGATGGGTTACGAGCCTCGAACAACTCGGTTACACGTGGAAGACCACCAGTGATATCACCACCAGACTTACCTACAGCACGTGGAATCTTGATAAGGATGTCACCTGCGTGAATCTTACCATTATTCTTAACCATAATGTGGGCATTAACAGGCAAGTTGTAAGACTTAACCTCTTCGCCATCCTTGTTCACAATCTTAATCACAGGGTTCTTAGTCTTATCCTTTGAGTCGATAACTACGCGCTCAGAAAGACCTGTCTGCTCGTCACGCTCCTCACGATAAGTAACACCCTCGATGATGCTCTCGTAAACAATCTTACCCTCAGTCTCAGCGATGATAACTGCGTTATATGGATCCCACTCGCAGATCATATCGCCCTTCTTAACCTCATCGCCATCACGCATATAGAGCGTAGCACCATAAGGCAAAGCGTGAGTATAGAGCGTAATCTCTGTCTTAGGATCGACGATGCGAATCTCCGACTGACGAGACATAACGATATTGATTGTGTCACCTGCAGAGTTCTTACCCTTAATAGTGCGCAACTCCTCAATCTCAAGGCGACCCTCATACTTAGAGACTACGTTGGTCTCTACTGTAGAGCCACCCGCAACACCACCGACGTGGAACGTACGGAGTGTAAGCTGAGTACCTGGCTCACCGATAGACTGTGCTGCGATAACACCTACAACCTCACCCTTCTGTACCATACGTGCGGTAGCAAGGTTACGTCCGTAACACTTAGCACATACACCACGACGAGCCTCGCAAGTGAGTACCGAACGAATCTCTACAGACTCCAATGGTGACTTGTCGATAGCCTCGGCAATCTCCTCGGTAATCTCCTCACCAGCACGGCAGATAACCTCGCCCGTAGATGGGTGAATAACATCGTTCAATGCTGTACGGCCCAAGATACGATCGTACAATGTCTGAACAACATCCTCGTTACGCTTGATAGCAGTAGCAGTAAGACCACGCAAAGTACCGCAATCCTCCTCGTTGATGATGACATCCTGTGCCACATCCACCAAACGACGAGTCAAGTAACCTGCATCCGCAGTCTTCAACGCCGTATCCGCCAAACCCTTACGAGCACCGTGGGTAGAGATAAAGTACTCCAACACCGAAAGTCCCTCCTTAAAGTTCGACAAGATAGGGTTCTCGATAACCTGCTGACCACCCTCAACACCTGACTTCTGTGGCTTAGCCATAAGACCACGCATACCTGAAAGCTGACGAATCTGCTCTCGCGAACCACGCGCTCCTGAGTCAAGCATCATATATACTGGGTTGAATCCATCCTGGTCGGTCTGCAAGGTGTGAACTACCTTGCTTGTAAGACGGTTGTTGATGGATGTCCAAATATCGACAATCTGGTTGTAACGCTCAGAGTTGGTGATAAGACCCATATTATAGTCGTCGATAACGGCATCGGCAGCTGCATAACCCTCGTTGATAAGCTCCTGCTTATCCTCTGGGATAATTACTGCGTCAAGGTTAAACGACAGACCACCCTGGAATGCCATACGATAACCCATATTCTTGATATCATCCAAGAACTTAGCTACCTTATCAGCACCAGCCTTCTTCATCACAACGGCGATGATATCACGCAAAGAGCGCTTAGTCAAGATGTCGTTGATGTAGCCTACCTCCTGTGGAACGTACTGGTTGAACAAGATACGACCAATGGTTGTATCCTTCAATACGTACACCTCGTTGCCATTCTCATCGAGGTCGCGCACACGGCACTTTACCTCGGCGTGCAAATCGGCACGCTTCTCGTTATAGGCGATAATAGCCTCCTCAGGACCGTAGAACTTCAAACCTGTACCCTTAACACCTGGACGTGGCTTGGTGATGTAGTAAAGACCAAGGACCATATCCTGTGATGGTACGGTAATAGGCGCACCGTTAGCAGGGTTGAGGACGTTGTGTGATCCCAACATAAGGATCTGAGCCTCAAGGATTGCAGCGTTGCCCAATGGCAAGTGAACCGCCATCTGGTCACCATCGAAGTCCGCGTTAAACGCAGTACAAGAGAGTGGGTGGAGCTGCATTGCCTTACCCTCGATAAGCTTTGGCTGGAAGGCCTGGATACCGAGACGGTGAAGGGTCGGAGCTCGGTTCATCAATACTGGGTGACCCTTGATGACATTCTCCAAGATACCCCAAATAACGGGATCCTTTCTATCGATAATCTTCTTTGCAGACTTTACGGTCTTAACAATACCACGCTCGATGAGCTTACGGATAACGAATGGCTTGTACAACTCTGCCGCCATATCCTTTGGAATACCCATCTCGTGCATCTTAAGCTCTGGACCAACGACAATTACCGAACGTGCAGAGTAATCGACACGCTTACCCAACAAGTTCTGACGGAAACGGCCCTGCTTACCCTTCAACGAGTCAGACAATGACTTCAATGGACGGTTAGACTCATTCTTTACGGCATTGCTCTTACGTGAGTTGTCGAACAACGAGTCTACAGCCTCCTGCAACATACGCTTCTCATTACGCAAGATAACCTCTGGTGCCTTAATCTCGATAAGACGCTTAAGACGGTTGTTACGGATGATGACGCGACGATACAAGTCGTTGAGGTCCGAAGTAGCGAAACGACCACCATCGAGTGGTACCAATGGGCGCAACTCTGGTGGAATAACTGGAATGTCGGTAAGTACCATCCACTCAGGCTTATTCTTGCCGTTTGAAGCACGGAACGACTCGATGACATTCAAACACTTGAGTGCCTCAGTCTTACGCTGCTGTGATGTCTCACGTGAAGCACGATCACGCAAAGCATACGACATAGAGTCGAGATCTACCTGCTTGAGGAGCTTGAGGATAGCCTCACCACCCATCTCAGCAACGAACTTCTCTGGATCATCATTGTCGAGAGCCTGATTTCCCTTAGGAAGTGCAGCAACGATATCGAGATACTCCTTCTCTGAGAGGGTCTGCAAACGCTCAACACCCTGCTCCTTAGCAGCACCTGCATTGATTACTACATAGCGCTCATAGTAGATGATAGCCTCGAGTTTCTTCGATGGAATACCCAACAAGTAACCAATCTTTGATGGCAACGAACGGAAGTACCAGATGTGAACTACAGGAACAACCAATGAGATGTGGCCCATACGCTCACGACGTACCTTCTTCTCAGTCACCTCTACACCACAACGGTCGCAGACGATACCCTTATAGCGAATACGCTTGTACTTACCGCAATGACACTCATAATCCTTAACAGGACCAAAGATGCGCTCGCAGAACAAACCATCGCGCTCAGGCTTATATGAGCGATAGTTGATGGTCTCAGGTTTGAGTACCTCACCGCTCGACTGGGCACGAATCTCCTCAGGAGATGCCAAACCAATCGAAATACGGCTATAGCTGCTCATTCTATTATTATCTTTATTAAATGACATAGTGTCCAAGTTTTAAAGTTCGCTTACTCAAGTTTTACAGACAGTGCCAAACCACGCAACTCGTGCAAAAGCACATTCATTGCCTCGGGAACACCGGGGCGTGGAAGATTGTCACCCTTGACAATAGCCTCGTACGCCTTAGCACGTCCGACAACATCGTCTGACTTGATAGTAAGAATCTCCTGCAAGATGTTGGCTGCACCGAAGCCCTCAAGTGCCCAAACCTCCATCTCTCCGAAACGCTGACCACCAAACTGTGCCTTACCGCCCAATGGCTGCTGTGTAATGAGTGAGTATGGGCCGATAGAACGAGCGTGCATCTTATCGTCGATCATATGACCGAGCTTAAGCATATAGATAACACCCACGGTTGCTGGCTGGTCGAAACGCTCACCTGTACCACCATCATAGAGGTAGCAACGGCCACTGCGTGGAACACCTGCCTGTGCGGTATACTCGTTGATCTGCTCCAAAGAAGCACCATCGAAGATAGGCGTAGCGAACTTGAGACCAAGCTCCTTACCTGCCCAACCAAGAACAGTCTCATAGATCTGTCCGAGGTTCATTCGTGAAGGCACACCAAGTGGGTTCAAACAGATATCCACTATAGTACCATCCTCCAAGAATGGCATATCCTCGTCGCGAACAACCTTGGCTACGATACCCTTGTTACCGTGACGACCCGCCATCTTATCACCTACCTTAAGCTTGCGCTTCTTAGCAATGTAGACCTTAGCCATCTGGATAACACCTGAGATTGGAATCTCGTCACCATTTGTGAGGTTGTACTTCTCACGGTTCACTGCCGCAGCAATCTTCTTACACTCGATAGTGTAGTTGTTGATGGTCAATGAGATAAGTGCATCATCGTGCTCATCTCCTGTCCAACGGGTCTGACCCAACGACATATAGCCGTTAGCGACACCTGTCTTGCTGTCGGTAGAGATTGTCGCGATGCTCTCAAGCATCTTAATACTGAACTTCTCACCTGGAGCGAAGAGCTCTACGTTGTAGTAGTCGTAGATACCTGTGGTGGTCTTACCCTCCAACAAGCGCCACAACTTCTCAACAAGGATCTTCGTAAGGTCGGCTACCTGTGCTGCGTACTCGGCATCGAGCTGATCCATCTGAGCCTTCTCGGCTGCACGATTACGCTTACCCTCCTTCTGTGTGTGGCTATAGAGCTTGGTGTCGATAACCACGCCGTGCAATGATGGCTGTGCCTTAAGCGACGCATCCTTAACATCACCAGCCTTATCACCGAAGATGGCACGAAGCAACTTCTCCTCTGGTGAAGGATCGCTCTCGCCCTTAGGAGTGATCTTACCGATAAGGATATCACCAGGAGTAACCTTGGCACCTACACGGATAATACCGTTGGCATCCAAGTCCTTAGTTGCATCCTCCGATACGTTAGGAATGTCTGAGGTAAGCTCCTCGACACCACGCTTAGTATCACGAACCTCCATAATGTACTCATCGACGTGTACAGAGGTGAAGATATCCTCACGCTGAATACGCTCTGAGATAACGATAGCATCCTCGAAGTTATAACCCTTCCAGGGCATAAACGCAACCTTCAAGTTGCGACCCAAAGCCAACTCGCCACGCTCAGTAGAGTAACCCTCGGTAAGGATCTGCCCCTTAGTAACCTTGTCGCCAGTGAGGACGGTAGGCTTAAGCGTAACTGTTGTATTCTGGTTTGTACGACGGTAACGTGGGAGAGTGTAGACAGTAACCTCTGGTGCAAATGAAGCGATCTGCTGGTCCTCGCTACGCTCGTAGCGTACCTCGATGCGTGTAGCATCAGCAAATACCACCTCACCATCACCCTCGGCAACAACCTGAACACGGCTGTCTACGATCATATCCTTCTCGATACCTGTACCTACGATAGGAGCCTCAGGACGTACCAATGGCACTGCCTGGCGCATCATGTTAGATCCCATCAACGCACGGTTAGCATCATCGTGCTCAAGGAAAGGAATAAGGCTCGCTGCGATAGAGGCTACCTGGTTAGGTGCAACGTCTACGAGGTCTACCTTAGTGTCGTGAACAACAGGGAAGTCGGCACCAAGACGAGCCTTGATACGATCAACATTGATGAAGTGACCGTCGTCAGTGAGTGGCTCATTTGACTGTGCTACGACCATACCCTCCTCCTCCTCGGCTGAGTAGTAGCGGATATTATCGTTATTGAGGTCTACAACGCCCTCATTTACCTTACGATAAGGTGTCTCGATGAATCCCATATCAGAGATCTTTGCGAATACACACAAAGATGAGATAAGACCGATGTTAGGACCCTCAGGAGACTCAATAGGACACAAACGACCATAGTGGGTATAGTGTACGTCTCGCACCTCGAAACCTGCGCGATCACGTGACAAACCACCAGGACCCAACGCCGAAAGACGACGCTTATGCGTAATCTCTGCCAATGGGTTGATCTGGTCCATAAACTGTGACAACTGGCTGGTACCAAAGAATGAGTTTACAACACTCGCCAAAGTCTTAGCATTGATCAAATCCTCTGGGGTAAATACCTCGCTATCACGAACATTCATACGCTCACGGATGGTGCGAGCGATACGTACCAAACCTACCGAGAACTGGTTAGCAAGCTGCTCACCTACCGTACGTACTCGACGGTTAGACAAGTGGTCGATATCATCAACCTCTGCCTTAGAGTTGATAAGTTTGATGAGATACTTGATAATCTCGATAATATCCTCGCGAGTAAGTGTACGGATCGCTGGATCGATCGAAAGATCAAGCTTCTTATTGATACGGAAACGACCTACGTCGCCCAAGTCATAACGCTTGTCAGAGAAGAATAACTTCTCGATAACGTCGCGTGCGGTAGCCTCATCTGGTGGCTCCGAAGCGCGCAACTGCCTGTAGATGTAAACCACGGCCTCCTTCTCGGAGTTACATGGATCCTTGTGGAGGGTGTTGTAGATAATCGAGAAGTCGATACCTGATGGATTCTCATTGTGCAAGAGAATGGTCTTAGTACCTGACTCGATAATCTCGTCAATGTGGCTCTCCTCAAGCTCCACCTCACGGTCTACGATAACCTTGTGACGCTCGATAGAGACTACCTCACCTGTATCCTCATCTACGAAGTCCTCGACCCAAGTAGACAATACACGTGCAGCAAGCTTGCGGCCTACATTCTTCTTCAAGTTAGCCTTGCTAACCTTAACCTCGTCTGCGAGGTCGAAGATCTCCAAAATCTGCTGGTCGGTCTCGTAACCGATAGCACGCAAAAGGGTTGTTACAGGCAACTTCTTCTTACGGTCGATGTAGGCATACATCACGTTGTTGATGTCGGTAGCAAACTCAATCCACGAACCCTTGAATGGGATGATACGTGCCGAGTAGAGCTTCGTGCCATTTGTATGCATACTCTGGCCAAAGAATACACCTGGTGAACGGTGAAGCTGTGATACTACTACGCGCTCTGCACCATTGAAGATGAACGTACCACGCTCAGTCATGTAAGGGATAAGACCGAAGTAGACATCCTGTACTACTTCATCAAAATCCTCATGCTCGGTGTCAGTGCAGTAGAGCTTAAGCTTAGCCTTGAGAGGTACACTATACGTCAAACCACGCTCCAAGCACTCCTCAATAGAGTAGCGAGGCTGGTCGATGTAATAGTCAATAAACTCCAGAACGAAGTTGTTTCTTGTGTCGGTGATCGGGAAATTCTCGTTGAACACTCGGTAGAGACCCTCATTCTTGCGGTTCTCAGTCGTAGTGTCAAGCTGGAAGAAATCTCGGAATGACTTAAGCTGAATCTCCAACAAGTCTGGGTATGGAACCCTGTTCTTGATGGTAGAGAAGCTTATACGTTGTTGTTGTGTTGTGGACATATAATCCAATAGTTTTAGTTGAAGAACTATAATTGAAAAACCTATAACCGTCGGCTAACCATTTCCGACAAACGACGTTCGAATATCTCGGTCAAACCCTTCAACTCTCGCTCGGCAACAAACCTCGTTGGGCAATCCATCGCTCCCACGACCCGTAACGAGCAGTATAGGCGACAGAAAAACTTCACAACTTAGTTGGCCACAACCAGCAAAGAACCTTCGGGTTTAAGAGGTCTCATCCAAGAGCTTTGGCACATAGACTTAAAGTCTAAGACGTCGGCAAATTCACAAGACCTCAGAACTAAGATACCCACCACTCCCCTAACATCACGGCAAGACGGCACAACCTCCATCTCGCTAGCACCAAGGAGCAACGACCTGGGCATAAGTCTGAAAAAAATATGCAGGCATTAATCCTACCAATGCCCTCAGTGTCAATAAAGTACACCCTGAGAGCATAGACATTTCTAATAAGCGGGCACAGCTCAACTACGCACTCCCGAATATTAGACCACAAAAGGCATAGAGCTTACTTTTACGTAAGCCCTACACCTTAATGGTAGTGAGAGACTAAATAATCCCGTAGGAATTACTTAAGCTCAACCTCAGCACCAGCCTCCTCAAGGCTTGACTTGATTGACTCAGCCTCCTCCTTAGAGATACCCTCCTTGATTGCCTTAGGAGCGCCATCAACCAAAGCCTTAGCGTCACCCAATGACAAGCCAGCGAGCTCCTTAACAACCTTGATAACCTGAAGCTTAGCCTGACCAGCGCTCTTCAAGATTACATCGAAAGTTGACTTCTCAGCAGGAGCAGCCTCACCTGCGCCAGCTGCTGGAGCTGCAACTGCAACAGCTGCTGCAGCAGGCTCAATACCGTACTCCTCCTTGAGGATAGTAGCCAACTCGTTTACCTCCTTAACAGTCAAGTTTACCAACTCCTCTGCCAATACTTTTACATCTGCCATAGTTGTAATATTTTTTTTAATTTTGTTTTTTATCAAATAATTAGTTATTTCTCTCCTCGAGAGCCTTTACGAGGCCCGCGATTTTCTGACCTGCATTTGACTGCAGAGCAGAGATGACATTCTTAGCAGGCGACTGCAAGAGCAATACGATATCGCCGATAAGCTCCTCGCGGCTCTTGATGTTGCAAAGATTGTCGATCTGGTTGTCACCTACGTAAACGCAACCCTCAACATAGGCTGCCTTCAATACAGGCTTGTCGCTATTCTTGCGGAACTCCTTGATAAGCTGTGCAGGAGCCTTACCTGTCTCGGTGAACATAATTGATGTAGAGCCCTTCAAAGTGGCTACCAACTCAGCGTCAGCCTTCTCGACGTTCTCCAAAGCCTTGCAAAGCAATGTGTTCTTTACAACAACAAGCTTGATCTTCTTCTCGAAACACTTGCGACGCAATGCTGCAGTCTGCTCAGCGTTCAACGCCTCGATGTCTACCAAATAGAAGTGAGGGTAGTTTGTGAGTTGCTCGCTGAGACCGTTAATAACGGCCAACTTTTCTTGCTTAGTCATAATTTTCTATCCTCCTTCAATTATTTAACGTCTACTGATTTGGTATCAACCTCAATACCAGGGCTCATTGTTGTAGAGAGATAGATGCTCTTTACATATGTACCCTTAGCAGCTGCTGGCTTGAGCTTAATGATTGTGCTCATAACCTCGTGTGCGTTATCTACAATCTGCTCGGGGGTAAATGATACCTTACCGATTGATGTGTGGATAATACCGTACTTATCAACCTTGAAGTCGATCTTACCTGCCTTAACCTCCTGAACAGCCTTTGCTACGTCCATAGTAACAGTACCTGTCTTAGGGTTTGGCATCAAACCGCGTGGACCCAAGATACGACCCAATGCACCTACCTTACCCATAACATTAGGAGTAGTGATGATTACGTCTACATCTGTCCAACCGCCCTTGATCTTCTCAATGTACTCGTCAAGACCTACATAGTCTGCGCCTGCTGCCTGAGCCTCAGCCTCCTTGTCAGGAGTACAGAGAACCAAAACACGTACAGTCTTACCTGTACCGTGTGGCAA
>CAJGEC010000020.1 GCA_904502285.1 uncultured Alistipes sp.
CCAAGAATGACAGGACCAGAATCTGTAGTGTTACCATTACACCATAGCCCAATATTTGTTTTTGACGATGCAAAAGTAGAACTTATTTTTTGATTTGCAAAGAAAATTGCAATTTTTTTTCATATCTTTGTTAAGATTTTTGCATAGTATAACAAAAATAACATATAAACTCGCTGATTATGAAGAATATAAAGATTCGACTAATCGTTATGAACTTTCTGCAGTTTGCAGTCTGGGGAGCTTACCTAACCTGCATAGGTCAGTTTTTAGGCAAGGTAGGTCTCGGTGCCTACATCTCGTGGTTCTATATCGCACAGGGTGTAGTCTCTATCTTTATGCCCGCAATTATGGGCATCATTGCCGACAAGTATGTGCAACCGCAGCGTCTGCTCGGCCTGTCGCACCTCTTGGCTGGAGGTCTTATGCTCCTTACTGCATACTTCGGTTTCGAGGCTACGGAACTCGCCAAGGCCAATGCCGACAATGCGGAGTACGTGGCTAATATATGGCCTATCTTTATCCCCTACGTGCTTAGTGTAGCATTCTATATGCCTACCATCGCCCTCTCTAATACCGTGGCTTTTGGCACGCTCACACGTGCGGGCTTAGACTTTGTCAAGGCCTTCCCACCAATCCGCACCTTGGGCACTATAGGCTTCATCGCCTCTATGTGGTTGGTGAATAGCCTCTCGTTTGGTCTCGACCTCACCGCCCAGCAGACCTATATGCAGTTGGTCATCAGCGGAGCCCTCGGCCTTCTGCTCGGTCTCTACGCCTTCTCGTTGCCTGAGTGTCCACTCAGCCAGAGCGACGTCAAGAAGAGCCTGGCCCAGCGCCTTGGCCTCGATGCCTTCGTGCTATTCAAGTCGAAGACTATGGCTATGTTCTTCATCTTCTCGATGCTCCTTGGCGTGTCGTTGCAGATTACCAACGGCTTTGCAACCCCTTACATCGAGAGTTTTGCCTCGGTCTCTGATAGTTGGTTCGCGTCGAACCCTACGATGCTCGTGTCGCTATCGCAGATATCTGAGGCCCTCTGCATCCTGCTCACCTCATTCTTCCTCTTGCGCTTCGGCATTAAGAGGGTTATGCTTATCGCTATGTTTGCGTGGGTATTGCGCTTCGGTCTCTTCGGTGTGGGTAGCACCGAGAGTGGCTTGGGCATCCTCGCCCTCATTATGTCGTGCATAGTCTATGGCGTAGCCTTCGACTTCTTCAACGTGTCGGGTGCTATGTTTGTACAGCAGGAGGCTCCTGAGAGTATGCAGGGTAGCGCACAGGGACTCTTTATGCTTATGACAAATGGTATCGGTGCTTCGGTGGGTACATATATCGCTGGTCGCATCGTCGATACCTACTGTGTTTGGGAGGGTGGCCACCTCATCTCGCGCCCTGAGTTCGCCAATGGCTGGCAGACCACCTGGTTTATCTTTGCTGGCTACGCCCTCGTCGTGGCCCTCGCCTTCTGGATACTCTTCCGCTATAAGCACGACCCCAACAAGATAATTAACATTAACCACTAATAGCCTATGGCACAGCAGCCTCTTGCCGAGCGACTACGCCCAGAGAGCCTCGATGAGTATATCGGACAGAGCCACCTCGTGGGTGAGAACGGCGTCTTTCGCAGGTTTATCGCCTCAGGCAGTGTCCCCTCATTCATCCTGTGGGGTCCCCCAGGCGTGGGAAAGACCACCTTGGCAAAGATTGTGGCCAAGGCCCTCGACAGACCCTTCTACACCCTCTCGGCCGTAACATCGGGAGTCAAGGATGTACGCGAGGTGATAGAGAAGGCCAAGAGCCAGCACCTCTTCAATGCTCGCCCTGCCTTCCTCTTCATCGACGAGATTCACCGCTTCAACAAGTCGCAGCAGGATTCGCTCCTTGGCGCTGTGGAGCAGGGCATCGTCACACTCATAGGTGCTACAACAGAGAACCCCTCCTTCGAGGTTATATCGCCACTCTTGAGCCGCTGTCAGGTCTATGTGCTTAAGCCTATGACCGACGAGGAGCTACAACAACTCCTCGACCGCGCCCTCACGACCGATTCGGAACTCAAGCGTCGCACCATCGAGGTAAAGGAGACCGAGGCACTCTTCCGCTTCTCTGGAGGCGATGCCCGCAAGTTGCTCAACATCTTAGATATCATCGTAGGCGCTTCGTCGGGCGACATCATCATTGATGATGAGCGCGTTACCGAGTCGCTACAGCAGAATATAGCCCTCTACGACAAGTCGGGCGAACAGCACTACGACGTCATCTCGGCATTCATCAAGTCGGTACGTGGCAGCGACCCCAATGCCGCCATCTACTACCTCGCACGTATGCTTGCGGGTGGCGAAGAGCCTCGTTTCATAGCACGCCGTCTGGTCATCCTCGCCTCGGAGGATGTGGGCTTGGCAAACCCCAATGCCCTCCTCTTGGCCAATGCCTGCTTCGACACGGTGCATAAGATAGGTATGCCTGAGGCCCGTATAACCTTAGCTGAGACCACCATATATCTGGCCACAAGCCCCAAGAGTAACTCCGCCTACGTAGCAATAAACAAGGCCTTGGCAATGGTCGAGAACGACACCACCAACCGCCCCGTGCCCCTGCACCTGAGGAATGCCCCCACGAAACTTATGGGCGAGTTGGGCTATGGCGCAGAGTACAAATATGCACACGACTACACGGGCAACTTCGTCGAACAGGAGTTTATGCCCGACAGCCTGCGTGGCACACGCCTCTACACCCCCAACCTCGGCAATGCCCAGGAGCAGAAGATTGCTGAGCGCATACACGCACTCTGGGGTGACAAGTACGACAAATAGGGCAAAGCCGAGTGCTGGTAGTCGGATTGGCGTGTCATAATGTGTGACAATTTGTCACTTTGTGACACCATCCACTGCGCATTGTGGCTTTGGCACGAGTGTTGCCGTAGAGAGCAACCGGCAACGAAAGTAACAAATTAACAAAAACAGATAGAAACTATGGCAGTAAGACCACTTTCAGACCGTGTATTGGTAAAGCCCAATCCGGCAGAGGAGAAGACCGCTGGCGGTCTCTTCATCCCCGACACAGCAAAGGAGAAACCACTTATGGGTAAGGTTATCGCAGCAGGCCCTGGCACCTCAGAGATTAAGATGGAGGTGAAGGTAGGCGATACGGTTATGTATGGCAAGTATGCTGGTGCGGAACTCAACTACGAGGGCGAGGATTACCTCGTGATGAAGCAGTCGGATATCATCGCTGTTATCGAGTAATTTCTAACAACTAAACACAACAAACAACAATGGCAAAGGAGATAAAATATAATGTAGAGGCTCGTGAACTCCTCAAGGAGGGTGTTGATGCGCTATGCAACGCCGTGAAGGTAACCCTCGGCCCTAAGGGTCGCAACGTAATCATCGACAAGAAGTTCGGTGCTCCACACGTAACCAAGGATGGTGTTACCGTGGCTAAGGAGGTAGAGTTGGAGGATACATTCGCAAATATGGGCGCACAGATGGTGCGCGAGGTGGCCTCTAAGACCAACGACGACGCAGGTGACGGCACTACAACAGCTACCGTATTGGCTCAGTCGCTCATCTCTGTAGGTATCAAGAACGTGACCGCAGGTGCCAACCCTATGGACCTCAAGCGTGGTATCGACGCTGCCGTGGAGCGCGTCGTAGCATCGCTCAAGGCTCAGAGCCAGGTTGTTGGCTCGGACTTCGACAAGATCGAGCAGGTGGCAACCATCTCTGCAAACAACGACTCAAAAATCGGTAAGCTCATCGCCGAGGCTATGGCTAAGGTGAACAACGAGGGCGTTATCACCGTGGAGGAGGCTAAGGGTACTGAGACTCACGTAGAGGTAGTGGAGGGTATGCAATTCGACCGTGGCTACATCTCGGCTTACTTCATCACCGACACCGAGAAGATGGAGGCTCAACTCGACAAGCCATACTTGCTCCTTACGGACAAGAAGATCTCGACAATGAAGGAGATTATGGGCATCCTTGAGCCTGTGGCTCAGAGCGGTCGCTCGTTGCTCATCATCGCTGAGGATGTCGATGGCGAGGCTTTGTCGGCTTTGGTAGTCAATAAGTTGCGTGGCACACTCAAGATTGCAGCGTGCAAGGCCCCAGGCTTTGGCGACCGTCGCAAGGAGATTTTGGAGGATATCGCAACCCTCACAGGTGCTACGGTTATCTCTACCGACAAGGGTATGAAGATGGAGGATGCTGGCATCGAGGCTTTGGGTAGCGCAGAGAAGGTCACCTTGAACAAGGAGAACACCACCATCGTGGATGGTGCAGGTTCTAAGGAGGCTATCGCAGCACGTGTTCAGCAGATTCGTGCTTCGATTGAGAACGCCTCTTCGGACTACGACCGCGAGAAGTTGCAGGAGCGCTTGGCTAAGTTGGCAGGTGGCGTAGCCGTATTGTATGTAGGTGCTGCTACCGAGGTGGAGATGAAGGAGAAGAAGGACCGCGTGGATGATGCGTTGGCTGCTACACGTGCTGCCGTAGAGGAGGGTATCGTTCCTGGTGGTGGCGTAGCCTACATCCGTGCCGTTGCCAGCCTTGAGGGTATGAAGGGCGAGAACGACGACCAGACCACAGGTATTCAGATCGTTAAGCGCGCTATCGAGGAGCCTTTGCGACAGATTGTTGCTAATGCTGGTGGCGAGGGTTCAGTTGTTGTGAACAAGGTTAAGGAGGGCGAGGGTGCCTTCGGCTACAATGCTCGCGACGACAGATATGAGGATATGCTCGCAGCAGGTATCATCGACCCAACGAAGGTGTCGCGCGTAGCCTTGGAGAATGCGGCCTCTATCGCCTCTATGTTCCTCACTACCGAGTGCGTCTTGGCCGAGAAGAAGGAGGATAGCCCACTTCAGACTCTTGCAAGCGCAGGTGGCGGTATGGGCGGTATGATGTAATCGCACCATCAAACATACAAACAACAGGGGCATATCCATTCGGATACGCCCCTTTTTGTTACTCTACAACCCTAATCACTATATTATCGCCCGACCACTGATTCACCTCGAACGTATGGGCATAGGCCCTCACCCCGTCGTGCAGAACCTCGACCCTGAACTCGAAGTCCGCAGCGTCAGCGACTAAATTGGTTGCGGGCAGGGTGTGCGGTATAATATATATATATAAGGTAAGCGCATCGGCCTTTACCCCATCCGAAGAGCGCAACTCCACCCTACTGCGACTCGCGTCATAGCCCTGAGGCTTAGCCACGAGGTTGTTGCCCACAGCCGCCACATCACTACGATACTTTATCAACTCGGCCTGCTCACCCCCACAAAGCACCGACCCCATAACCACCAAATTATAGCGCCAGAACTCCTCGAAATCGCAACTTATTTTCACCAAATAGCCCTTCATAACTAACCTCGGAAAAAACTTTTACTCAAAAAATATCACTACAAAGATAGTAATAATTTGCACATTTTAGTTTTTTATCTTAAATTTGCAGACTATTTGTGCTGAAATGGAGCAAATTGGATTGTATAAAATAGCCTACAAAGGGCTTAAACCAGACTGCTACAACTTTGATTTTAAGGTAGATAGCGCACTTTTTGAGGCGTTCGAAACCGAAGAAATCAAGGGTGGCGACTGTTGCGTTAATGTAGCATTAAAGCGCAGTGAGTCAATGTTGGAACTCACAATCGCAATAAATGGCGAGGTTATTTGTGAGTGCGACAGATGTTTGGAGGACTGCCCCATCGCCATCGACTACGAGGGCGACTTGGTGGTGAAGTTCTCGGACGAGACAGACTACTACGATGGCGAGGTGATGTGGATATCTCCTGCGGAGGACTATCTCGACCTCACACAGTACATCTACGAGAGCATCGTTCTCTCGCTCCCTTACAGCCGAGTACACGCCGACGGCGAGTGCAACCCCGATATGTTGGCCTCCTTCACCGAGATTACCGAGGAGGAGCTCGCAGCACTTGAGGCAAAGGCTGAGGAGAGCGATGTAACGGGTCTCGACGAGGCAAACAAGAGCATCCTCGAAGCTCTCAAACACCAGATGGAGAGCGAATCGTAGGATTGACTTCAGGGTCGAAGGCGCTAAAAAAAGAATAGACGTTTGCAAAGCAGTGGTCCGTCAGGCTGCAGAACAGACAGAAAAGATAATACTAAAACTTAAAAATTATATTGTAAGATGGCACATCCTAAACACAAAGTCTCATCAACACGTCGAGACAAGAGAAGAACTCACTACAAGGCTGTAGTTCCAACTGTAGTAACCTGCTCAAACTGCGGTTCAGCAGTACTCTACCACCGCGTTTGCCCAGAGTGTGGCTTCTACCGCGGTAAGCTCGCAATCGAGAAGAAGGCAGCTGAGTAGTCTTCACAAACACTAAAGGGAGCAACCGCAAAACGGTTCGCTCCCTTTATCTTTACTTAGGCCCAACAACGGACCTCCCACCACCTCCCTATTAACGAAAACTTAGAAACTATGATTAAGATAGGTATCGACGCTATGGGTGGCGACTTCGCTCCCGAAGTGGCTATCGAGGGTGCTATTATGGCTCTCAACCACATAGACAACCAGAGCAGAATCACTCTCTTTGGCGACAAAGAGCGTATCGTGGAGCTACTAAACAAACACAACTGCCCCGTAGATAAGTTCGACATCGTGGCAACATCTCAGGTTATCGAGATGGGTGACCACCCTGCAAAGGCCTTCATCTCTAAGAGCGACTCAAGTATCAGCGTGGGATTCAAATACCTCGCAGAGGGCAAGATCGACGGTTTCGCAAGTGCTGGCTCAACAGGTGCTATGATGGTGGGTTCGATGCAGGTAATCAAGCCTATCGAGGGTGTAATTCGCCCCGTGCTGGCTACACTAATCCCTACAGTGTCTGCCGAGCGTGGCATCCAGCGCGCCGTGCTTATGGACGTGGGTCTCAACGTAGATGCCAAGCCTGAGGTGTTGGCTCAGTATGGTTTGCTCGGCTCTATCTACGCACAGTCGGCACTCAATATGCCAAATCCTCGCGTAGCACTCCTCAACATCGGCGAGGAGGAGGGCAAGGGTAATGCCCAGGCAAAGGCTACATACGACCTTATGAAGGCTGACAGCAGATACAACTTCGTGGGTAACGTAGAGGCCTCATATATCTTCACAGGTAAGATCGGCGACGTCGTCGTGGCTGACGCCTTCGTGGGCAACAGTCTCCTCAAGATGGCCGAGGCACTCTACCGCATCAACTTCAAACTCGGTGGTGGCAAGCCTCGCCTCAAGAACTTCCTGCGCCCAATCCTCGGTCGCATAGTTCCTAAACTATACTTCCAGAACGACTTCTGGGACGCTATGAACGCAGAGAGTGTGGGTGGACTCCAGGTGATGGGTATCAACTCTCCAGTAATGATTGGCCACGGTTCATCGTCAGCACGTGCCATCTGCAGTATGATTCTATCTATGGAGCGCGACATCAAGAGTAACTTCCCTGCAAAGTTGCGCGAGGCCCTCAAGAAGAGCAACGACCAGGAGGCTTAAGGGCAACAGAATAGTCAAACAAAATAGGCGTATCCCTTTTCGGATACGCCTATTTCCTTTATACGCCCACACCAACATATAATAAGAGAGGGCGCATCCGAAAGGGATACGCCCACATCTTTCATCGGTGAATCACCTAATAAGCGGTAAAACAGGAGGCTATCGTAGCCCTGTTCGACGACTTACAACTTGTTCAACTCGATTTCGAAGTCTGCCAAGACATTCATATAGTTGATAAACGCCTCGTATGCAGAGTCATAAGGGTTGAAGTATGAGTGTACATCACCATCAGAGAACCACTTAGTAGCCATATAGTAGAAGTGGTCGGAGTTCTGCATAAAGTGCCATACATACTCGAAATCCTTATTCTTAACCTTCTTGATACGTGGTGCCAACGAGTACAACTTCTGGAAAGCCTCGTTCTGCAAGTCGTTACCCAACCAAGCAGTAACATCGCGCTCCTCATCTGCCCACGACATAGCGTAAGGGCAGTGGAGGACAGCCACAGGCTGCAACTTCTTAGATGCCTCGCTTACAGTAGCGAACTCCACCTCGCCAGTAGCCAAGAGGGCCTCAGGCAACGCCTTCATAAAGTCGAAGATACCTGTCGAAGATTTCTGGTGCTCACCGAAGGTCTCGTAGTCCATAAAGAGGTTCACAACATCGCCATTCTCTGCGGCTACCCACTGAGCAAACTTATCAGCAGTCAAAGGCCACTGGTCCCAACCCTCGTTAGAGAAGCGGAAAGCTATATCGTCAGATAGTTTGTAGTTGCGCAACAAGAGGCGAAGTTTGTTGTCGTTAGCATCGGTATATACGAAGTTTGGAGACTTCCAACCAAGGATGTGGCGCGCGCCCTCGGCAAGCATAGTCTTGAAGCCCATACCCTCAACCGCCTTAGCGATATCGTCAGAGTAGATCAACTCGGTATTGCGGAAGGCTGTAGGCTTAACACCAAACTCCTCCTTGAGCATCTGGCTGTGCAACTTGACCTCCTGCTTAAACTCCTCCACAGAGTAGAGCGACGACAACGAGTGTGAATAGGTCTCACCAAGGAACTCCACACAACCAGTCTCGGCAAGACGCTTGAATGACTCCAACACCTCAGGAGCATAGGCCTTGAACTGCTCGACAGCAGAGCCTGTGATAGAGAACGAGCAACGCAAAGCACCGTCGTACTTCTTGATTAGATTCAACAACAACGCATTCATTGGCAAGTAGCACTCACGAGCCACCTTCTGCATAATTGAGCGGTTGGTGAAGTCGTCGAGATAGTTGTGGTCGTTGCCCATATTGAAGAAACGATAGGTCTTCAAACGCCAAGGCTGATGAACCTGGAAATAGAAACAAACTGTCTTCATATATATTTATTTTTTATTTGTTACACTTATCTATAGCCTGCTGATAGACATCCTTGATCTTGGCAGAGGCATTAACCCACTTGAGGCCATTAACCTCCTCCATACCCTTCTCCGAGAACATCTTCGCAAGGGCTGGGTAGGTAATAAGGCCGTAGATAGCATCGGCCATAGCATCAACATCCCAGTAGTTCACCTTAACAGCATAGTCCAACACCTCCGCAACACCGCTCTGGTGAGAGATGATGGTAGGCACGTTGGAACGCATAGCCTCCAAAGGCGAGATACCGAATGGCTCAGATACAGATGGCATAATATATACATCCGAGAGCTGGAACATCTTCTGAACGTCGTCACCCTTGAGGAAGCCCGTGAAGTGGAAACGGTCCGAGATGCCGAGTTGCGCAACACGACGGATACAGTGGTTCATCATATCGCCCGAACCAGCCATAACGAAACGCACGTTAGGCACTCGCTTAAGCACCTTCGCAGCAGCCTCGATGAAGTAGTCGGGACCCTTCTGGAAGGTGATACGACCGAGGAATGTGACAATCTTATCCTTCACACCGCGCTGAGGAACAGGGTTGTCGTTCTCGGCGAACTGCACAGCGTTATGCACCGCAACAACCTTCTCTGGCTCGATATTATACTTCTCGATAACGATATTTCGTGTGAGGTTCGATACCGCGATAACCATATCGGCAGCAGCCATACCCGCGCGCTCAATCTCGTAGACACGTGTGTCGATATTGTCGCTTGACGAACGGTCGAACGACGTAGCGTGCATATGTACTACAAGAGGTTTGCCAGAGACCTGCTTAGCAGCAATACCTGCGAAGTAGGTAAGCCAGTCGTGGGCGTGGATAACGTCGAACTGACCCTCAAGTTGGCGAGCAACCTCCGCAGCAACAACAGCATAGCGCGCAACCTCCTCCATAATGTTTGCACCATACTTACCAGAGAAGGTGTAACGCTGAGTCCAGCTATCACCCTTGCGCTCCCAGAACTTCTTACCCGTGCGCTCGTAGCCCTCGCGATAGGTAGCCCACTCCTCAGGAGATATGTATGGCACCATATTCGAGTCGATATGGATGAAGGAGATCTTACGCATAATATCATCTGCGCCCTCAATACTTGAGTCACAGTAGCGTGCCTCGATATCGCTGGCATTGACAACCTTAACAAAGCTCTGGTCCTCGTCACCCGAAGCCTTAGGCATCACGAAGATAACCTCGACATCGTTGCGAGCCAAGCCCTGAGTCATACCATAGCACGCCGTACCTAAACCGCCGGCAATATGGGGAGGAAACTCCCAGCCGAACATTAAGACTCTCATAATATATCTATTTTTACGTTTTTACTTCTTTACACTCTTACGTACGCACTTGCGCTTAGGTTTCTCCTCCTTAGTCTCCTCCTTCGCACTCTTTGGTTTGCAAGCCTTACGCTTAGGCTTCGAGTACTTCTCGATAAGGGAGTTGATGAGGAGCAAGCCCGCTACCGATGTAGCGTGTGACACCGAGCCACGTGGGTTGTGTGGAGGGTCACCCTCGAAACGCTCAGAGATAGAGCCTACGCACTTAGTCTGCAACTCCGCATCGAAGCCATCCAGCACGTGCTTAGCGTCGGTCAAGAAACTCTCACCTACGATATCGAAGCCTCCCTCGATGGTGAGAACAAGTGGCCATATCCAAGCAGAGCCATTGCGCGAAGCGAGATCCTGCGAACGCTGATCCTCGTTGTAGTTCGACTTGTATAGTGGGTTACGTGGTGAGAGGGTGCGCAAACCGCGTGAAGTGAAGAGGTGCTCGTTGATGGTCTGCAACACGCGCACACTCTTATCCTCCTCCAACATCTTATAGTCGAGACCCACGACAACAGCCATATTTGGGCGGATGAACTTATTCACCTCGTCGTAGTTTACATAGTCGGCAACATAGCCCTCCTCTTCCAACCAGAACTTCTGGACGAACGAGCTCTTAATACGCTCAGGCAACCCCTTCCACTCGGCAACAAAGGCCTTGTCGCCCTGCTTCTTAGCCACCGCCAACGTGTACTCCACGGCATTATACCACAAGGCCTGAAGCTCTACGGGGTAGCCACGACGTGGGGTCAGAGGCGCTCCATCAACAACAGTACCCATCCAAGTCAATGGACGCTCGGCCCAAGCCCAGATCAAGGCGTTGTCGTGCATCTTAACCTCCTCTCCAAAGCCACGACGATAAGCCTCCAAGATAGCCTTCATCACGCCACCATACTTAGCCCACAACTCCTTCTGTGGAAGGTATGCCTCAAGGTGCTGAAGAGCATAGAAGAACCAGAGTGGCGCATCGGCAGTAGAAGGAGTAACACGGCACTCCAACAAGCCAGATGCCTCGATATCCTTAACCGCAGTGTCGAGGACAGCGATGCAATCCTCCACATTTCCCTGAGCAAGGGTGAGACCAGGCAGTGCCATAAAGGTATCCTCCATAAATGAGCCAAACCAAGGGTAGCCAGCAACGACCTCCACTCGATTACCTGGACGACGGATGATGAACTGACGTGCCGAGTGCTTCAAGCAACTCAAGAAATCAATCTTATGGGTGCGACGAGCAAGAGCCCCCTCATATACTGCCGAGATAGTCTCGTCGGTAGCCATCATATCTGTAGCCGCCGAGAAGATTACGCTCTCGCCCTTCTTAATATTAAATTCGAAATAACCTGGGGTGAGCAAATCCTCGTGACCCTCGTAGCCACGAGCCAACTCCTTGCGATACTCGAAATTGTAGTACCAGTCGGGAGCTGCTATAAACTCTGTCTCGGCCTTATTCACCTGCATATTGAGCCAAGGGAAGCCATCATACAAACGACACTTTACACCGTATGGAATTGGGTAGGCTCTGCCATCGGCCTCAACATTTGCCTTCGACAAGGAGTGCTTGTCGCGGAAGGCCAACAATGGACGTAGGCGCAATGTGGTGTCGGAGTGAGCATCAACCAACGTATAGCGAATCATAAGTTGCGTACGGTTATGAATCCACAGCAACTCCTTACGCAATACAGCACCACCCACACGATAGGTTATCGTAGGTGTTGGTGTGTACTCGAAGTCAGTGATATACTTATGACCACGAGGCTCATAGGTACCCTCGAAGCGATGAAGCGCGAGATTAAACGACTGGTCGTGCTGAATGATGGTCTCATCAAGCGACGATAGCAACACATAGGTACGGTCGCTCTGGTCGATGGGTGCAACCATCAAACCGTGATACTTGCGTGTGTTGCAACAAACGATGGTGGTACTCATATAACCGCCACGACGATCCGTAGCAAGCATCTCTCTATCGAGCGAGTACTCCAAATTTGCCAACTCACGTTTGTCGAATTTAAGTCCTGACATAGTTTCTATTATTTTGTTTATAGTTTTTTCGCTACTTATACACTACTATATACCACAAATGGCTGACTATCAGAACGATAACCCAACCCATTGTAATACACTACGATAAACGAATATTTTATCAATAGTAAAGATATAGCATTTTTTTGAAAACGCCAAATAATTATGCAAAAAATGACTCTATAACGGCATCTGATAGCATAAATTTCGATGTCGGCAAGGCCAACCTATCTCCTTGGCGAATAACCGTTTTAGCATCGAGCCACACCTTCGCAGCTCGCTCTATGCGCTCAGCCTCGGCCCTACCGAAGCGCTGAGCGATATAGCCCAAGTTGATACCCTCGACCCGACGCAACGAGGTCATAACATACTCGTTAAGGTGGTCACGCTTTGTGAGACTCTCCGACTCGAAACATACATCCCCTTGTCCATACTCCTTGGCTGTAGATATACACCACCTACGGTCGTCGCCACTGAACGAATGGGCTCCAGGGCCTATGCCCAAATACTCCACCCCTGTCCAGTAGGCCGAGTTATGCTTAGCTCTACGACCCTCAAGGGCGTAGTTCGAGACCTCGTAATGCTCATACCCTGCCCTCTGCAACATACTCTCCACCAGGGCGTAATCGCGCTCCGACTGCTCCTCTTCGACAGGTTTATACTCACCCTTGCGCACCATAAGGCCCAACCTCGTTCGCTCCTCAACCGTGAGATGGTAGGCCGAGATATGCTCCACGCCCAAGGCCAAAGCCTCCTCGACACTCTCTCTAAGCCAGCTATCACCAAAACCCGCCACACCAAAAATAAGGTCGATAGATATATTATCGTAGCCCGCCCTGCGAAGTCGCTGAACCGACTCCACAGCCTCCGTAGCACTATGTCGGCGATTCATAAATTGAAGCACCCTATCGTCGAAGGATTGGATGCCAAGGCTAAGACGATTAACCGAGGTTTTATGCAACTCCTCCACATACTCCTCTGTGAGGTCGTCGGGATTGGCCTCGACGGTAACCTCCTCAACAGCCGAGCAGTCGAAGAGGTTACGGGCGTGTTGAATTATACGTTCAATCTCTTTTGGGGCAACCAACGAGGGTGTGCCACCACCGAAATATACAGATGTTATACGCCTATCGCTAAGGTAGTTAGCTCGTTCATCAAGTTCTCGGTGCATACCCTCCACCACCTTTGGCAACAACCCCAAAGCACCCACCTTATAGAAGTCGCAATAGGTGCATATACGCTTACAGAATGGAATATGAAAATAGAGTGTTGCCATAGCATTGCCTTTCGATAAGGACAAAGTTACCGAAAAGTTTAGAATAATGAAATAGTCTATTGCAAAATTGTATTATATTTGCAGTAGCAAACCGTTATAAAGAATCTCTCTATGAAGAGCATAAAAGAGTTATATCGCATTGGAACAGGCCCTTCGAGCAGCCATACTATGGCTCCACGACGTGCGGCCGAGATTTTTCAGCACCGCAATCCCGATTGTACATACTTCCGCGTAACCCTCTATGGTAGCCTTGCCGCTACGGGACGAGGCCACTTGACCGACCAGGCTATCTTCGATACGCTCAGGCCTCACGGCAACGTCGAACTTATCTGGGAGCCCTCGATATTCAAGCCATTCCACCCCAACGGTATGCGCTTCGAGGCCATTGAGGATAACAACGTCGTCGATGACTGGACCGTCTATAGCGTAGGTGGAGGTGCCTTAGCCGAGGAGGACAGCACCCCCATCGAGACCGCCGACATATACCCCGACAAGAAACTGGTGGATATATTGAAGTGGTGTACCGAACACGGTCGCACCTTCTGGGAGTATGTCGAGATGTATGAGGGCAAGGAGATTTGGATATTTTTGGCAAAGATATGGCGCGTGATGCGCGAGGCCGTGGAGCGAGGTATCGAGACCGACGGCGTAATCCCTGGCCCACTCAACCTCCCTCGTCGTGCTATGCGCTACAACGTGAGGGCTTCGGGATATAAGCAGAGTCTTCAGTCTCGTGGCCTTATCTTCTCGTACGCCTTGGCCGTGAGCGAGGAGAATGCCTCTGGTGGCCGTATCGTCACCGCCCCAACGTGTGGCTCATCAGGAGTACTTCCTGCCGTACTCTACCACCTCTGGAAGACCCGCGAATTCAGCGAGGCACGCATCTGTCGCGCTCTTGCCACAGCGGGCCTCATCGGAAATATCGTCAAGCACAACGCCTCAATCTCTGGAGCAGAGGTGGGCTGTCAGGGCGAGGTGGGTGTAGCCTGCGCTATGGCTGCTGCCGCAGCAAACCAGCTCTTTGGTGGCACCCCCGCACAGATTGAGTATGCCGCCGAGATGGGTCTTGAGCACCACCTCGGTATGACGTGCGACCCCGTATGTGGTTTGGTGCAAATCCCCTGCATCGAGCGTAACGCCTACGCCGCAGCACGAGCCTTGGATGCCAACCTATACTCGATGTACACCGATGGTCACCACCGCGTGTCGTTCGACCGTGTGGTGGAGGTGATGAAGCAGACGGGCCACGACCTCCCATCCATCTACAAGGAGACGGGTGAGGGTGGTCTTGCCAAGGACTTCTTCTAACCGCGGCGACAACCGAGCGTAACATATATAATAGAGGTGGGTGGTCTAATGGCCACCCACGATCTCGTTTAAAAGCCTCCTTACCCACACGTAACACCGCTCAAAGGTCGAACTCACCTCGTAGATAGTATCTATGCGTCGGCGAATCCTGAGAATGGATGTGCGCAGCCAGAGCAGGTAGACCACCACAGCGACCACAATCGACACAGAGCCAACAATGATGTAGCAGAGGGCTAAGTGGTCTATTATTTCGGCAAGGGCGAGGACCATCGCCATAGCGAACATCCCTAAGCCTAAGAGGAGGGTCGCAACGAAGATAAGAGCCGAGAGCATCGCTACGCTTCAAAATACTATTCGTCGTCGTTACCCCCTTCACAACCACAGTCGCAATAGTGGTGACGCATACGCTCCGCAGCACCATCAACGGCCGAACGAATCTTGCCTCGCAACTCCTTGCCCGTTTGTGGTGTAACAAGCATCGCAATAGCAGCTCCTACAACAGCACCTCCAAGGGCTGTAAGTAGACAGAGTGATGAATGTTTCATAGTCGCAAAATTTTAAATGTGTTAAAACCAAGCCTCAACCAATAGGCCTGGCCACACCACTATTGCAAACCTTAAGCCAAAAAGAGTATCGACAAACGAACAAATAGCAAACTACTCTTGCCTCATTACGCCATTTTTTATACTTTTGTCCTGAATATCTACGAAATATGATTGTTGCCTTCACAGGTCACCGCACCTATCAACATAGTGCCGAGGAGCAACTCCGCACAACCATCCTCTCCCTCTACAACCAGGGGGGCCGCACCTTTCGTGTGGGTATGGCCGAGGGGTTCGACTTAGCCGCTGCCGAGGCGATTATTGAGATTATGTCCGAGAGCCGCGACATAACCCTTGAGGCCTACATCCCGTGGCAAGGCTTCAACTCACACCTAACCTCCGACAAGCAGGAGCGTTACCAGAGAATACTTCAACAATGCGACACCATAACCACCATCAGCGAGGAGTTCCGCCCCTGGGTATTTAGGGAGCGCAACGACAGGCTCGTCGAGGGTGCCGACTATGTCGTAGCGTGGTGGGATGGCTCGTCGAGTGGCACGGGCTATACCGTGCGTAAAGCCCTCAAAAAACGATGCAAAGTGGTAAACCTATACCCCTCACAACAACTAACTATGGAGTTGTAAAAGAGCGACGACACTGGTCGAATTAGGTATAAATACCACTATTTAGATGATAATTTTATTATATTTTTGCGCCATATTTTTAAATGAAGAAAGAAACAACTATGGGAATTAAACGTCTACTATTGGCTATCGTAGCCTTGGCCGTATGCTTCACAGCAGAGGCACAACAGACTACAGGCGAGAAGATTAAGTCTTTCGCCAACGAGCATTTATCTCTTTCGGGATATCTCCAAGGAGGCATCCTTTGGGAGGAGAACGCCGACCCTGAGACCACCTTCTACTTGCTCCGAGCACGTTTGAGCCTCACGGGTAATGCCCTTGAGGAGAAGATCGACTACCGTCTACAGGTAGATATGGCTAATTCGCCAAAGATCTGCGACCTCTACTTCCGCTATAAGCCATTCAACTGGCTCAACCTGCAACTCGGTCAGTTCAAGTTGCCATTCTCCTACGAGAACGAGAATTGTGGTCCTACCACCGTGGAGTTCATCGACTACTCCTACATCACCTCCTTCTTTACACGAAACAAGGGGACATATGACGGCATCGATGGTGCAACGGGTCGCGACATTGGTTTCCAGATCTATGGAGGTTTCATCGAGCGCGAGGGCTACAGCATCATCAACTACAACCTCGGCGTATTCAACGGTTCAGGAATCAACAAGCGCGACCACAACTCGTCGAAGGATCTCATCGCTCGCCTCATCATCAAGCCTTTCAAGGGCTTCGGCATCACAGGTTCGTATATGTATGCCGAGACCAACTACGATGGTAACAAATTTATGAAGAGTCCTCGCTGGGCTGCGGGTCTCCTCTACGACTCGAAACACTGGGTTGCTCGTGCCGAGTATGCCGACGCTCGTTTTGGCAATGTAGATGCCAACTCGCTCTACGTCATCGCTGGCTACAAATTTGAGAAGCCTTGGGCTATCTATGCTCGTTACGAGTTTATGAACACATCGACGAACTATAGTCGAGGAGACCACCCTAAATACCCTATGGCCTCTTTGACGCACAAGACTACAGACGAGCGTATTATGGTGGGTGGAACGTATAAGCCTTTCAAGTTCTTACGCCTACAGTTCAACCTATCATACCTTATGAATAGCTCATCATTGAGTTTCGCATCATACTACAACAACGAATATAACAACGCCAGCCGCCTCGGTGCAAACCTCTTGGTGACAGCGATGTTCTAAACCTTTTTTTCGCGCAAAAATATGAAACGATTTCTTACTGAAGATTGGGTAGTGACGTTCCTTAGCATTCCACTACTCATATTGGCAGGATGTGCCTCTTGGCTACCAAACGGGGGTCCAAAGATTCCCGAAACACTAATCACGGCTAATGCGTGGATAAACATCGGCATCTTCTTCGTAATAGCCTTGGTATTGCTCTTCGTGGGCAACAAACTCTTAGGCAGACCGATGCGCGGATTACTTGTATCGTTCATCGTAATCTTCGTAATAGCCATTCTGGCTCAATGGGTTGCCAAGATTGACACAGTTAAGTATTACGGCTTCGAGGCTGTATTCTTCTCTGTCCTCTTTGGACTCATCGTACGCAACGTATTCCGAGTTCCAGAGTGGCTTAAGCCCGCTATCCAGGGAGAGTTCTTTATTAAGATTGGTGTGGTATGTCTCGGCGCAACGGTACTCTTCAGCGACGTGATGAAGTCGGGTGCTGCAGGACTCATACAGGCCATTATCGTAGTGGCTGTGGTATGGTTCTTCGGCTATAACATCGCTCGCAAACTCAAGGTAGGCAAGGCCGAGGCGATGACCTTGGCCAGCGGAGCTTCGATCTGCGGAGTCTCGGCCTGCATCACCGCCGCAGGCGTGGCAGGAACAGACAAGAGGGCCCTATCCTACATCATATCGTTGGTGCTCATCATCGTCGTACCGATGATCTATCTTATGCCGTGGCTTAGTCAGATGGTTACCCCACTGCTTTCTGACGATCCCACCATACAGAGCGAGATTGCTGGTGCTTGGATAGGTGGAACTATCGACACCACATCGGGTGTGGGAGCTTCGTCGGAGATGGCTGGCGAGATAGCCCAAAGAACCGCTATCGTGGTTAAGGCTACGCAGAACGTACTTATTGGCGTGGTAGCCTTCTTCATCGCCCTCTACCTCTCGACCCACTCGTCAAATGGCAACGGTCCCTCTCGTCCATCATTTAGCATCGTGTGGGAGAAGTTCCCTAAGTTTATCTTAGGCTTTGTCATCGCCTCAGCTATGTTTAGCCTCTTGCAGAATGGCGACTTGCTAACCCTCGATGCCAAGGGTAAGATTGTAGAGACCTCGATGGCTAAGACCCTCTCGACCTTCTTCTTCTCGCTCTCGTTCGTATGTATCGGTATGGATACACGCCTCAAGGATATCGTCTCAAGGGAGAATCGCAACCTCCTCTTTGCCTTCCTCGGCACACAGGTATTCAATATCGTGGTAACCTTCTTGGTTGCTTGGCTTATGTTTGGCATCGTCAAGCCAGCCCTCTGGCCCACAACGCCTAAGACCACCACTACGGAGGCTATCGCCGACGAGCCCAAGAAGAGTGAGTTTAGGCTTAGGATAGAGGGCAACCAGACCGACGTCATCCCCGAAGATGGCGAAATAGAACTCGTACAGATAGAGGTAGTGAAGTAAGCTATCGTTTTGTATTTAAATAACTTGGGCGTGTCCTCCATATTCTGGACACGCCCATTTTCTATATCTTGTTGCGGATTAGCTCCACCAATGTCTCACAGCCATCCTCCAGGAGGTCGAGGACCAACTCAAAGCCCTCGTGACCCTCGTAGTAGGGGTCGGGGATGTAGGACCAGTCGGGATGGTGGCGGAGAAACTCCCTGAAGCGAAAAATCTTCTGTTGCGCCTCGCGGTCGGGGGCTAAGCGAAAGAGAGCCTCGTAGTTGTTATCGTCCATTGCCACAACCATATCGAAACGCTCGAAATCCTCCTCGCGCACCTGACGCGCACGGTGGGTCATCGCAATACCTCGCGCCGAGGCTGCCCTACGCATACGGGGGTCCGACAACTCGCCACTATGGCCACCATACGTACCTGCCGAATCTATGACCACACTATCGGCCAAGCCCTCACGCTCGACCACAACCCTCAACATAGCCTCTGCCGCAGGGGAGCGACAAATATTTCCGAGGCAGACAAACAATATGCGTTGCTTCATAACTCTCCGTAGTTGGTTTATTTTAGGCAAATATAGCGAAATTAGCCGACATTTCACAACACTCTCCTAAAAATATGGCAACTTTTTCATTGAGTAATTTAGGGTGTTGGTTTAACCATTTATTCTATACATAGGTAAAAACCGCGAAATCGATGAAAGTCGAGAGTTTTTATGTCGAAATTAACCATATTTTTGCTACTTTTGCGTCCATAAACAACACAAGCAACTAAATAAATTGAGATATGAAACTAAGAACACTTCTCCTTTTGACTTTTGCATTGGTGGGTTTTGCACTCTCGGCAGAGGCTCAGGCACTCCCACGCAAAGTGCGTAACGTAGAGGTTCAGGACCTCGACGCAAAGAAGGCTCGTCTGCCTTGGTGGGGCGAGAAGAACCTACTCATCTTCTATGTTGATCCTGAAGTACCTAAGCAGAACCACGAATTTATCACCTACATCGAGGAGACTGGTCGTGTGCAGGGCCCAAACATCGAGGGCTTCGGCATCGTAAACCTCAAGGATGCTATCTACCCTAACGACGTGGTGCGCAAGATTGCAGATGCTCGCACCGCAAAGAATGGCGCAACCATCCTATGCGACCCCGACCACTACATCAGCAGTGCGTGGCGTTTGGGCGACTGCAACAATATGTTCGTCATTATGTTGGTGAACAAGGCGGGCGAGTTGGTTTACGTACACAAGGGCGAGATGAACGAGGCTGAACAGCAGAAGTTTATCGAGGCAGCAGAGAAGTTGCGCTAAGCACTCTCTTGACCTCGACACCGTAACAGAGGGGTGTATCCTACATTTTGGGGATACACCTCTTTTCTTATGGATAACACACTGCTAATAATCAGCACGTTACACAATCGCATCTACACCCCATAATTGTTTTACAATCACCTATTGCCCTTTTCACTTTTTTTTGCTATCTTTGCCCCCGAAAAACTATACCTTTAGGTATAGAGACATTTTTTCGTTTAGCGAAAATGTAGATTTAAACTATGAAGATAGCATTAGCACAGCTCAACTACACCGTTGGTGACATCAAGGCCAACACCTCAAAAATTATCGCAGCCATCGATAGCGCAAAGGCTTCGGGTGCAGACCTCGTAGCATTTGCCGAGTTCGCAGTATCTGGAACTCCTGCCTATGGACTACTCACAAAGACCACCTTCCTCACCCTCTGCGAAGAGGCCATAGAGCATATCGCAACTCACTGCCACGGTATCTCAGCAATCGTAGGTACTCCATACCTCACGGCTGAAGGCCCTATCAGTGCTGCCGCATATATTGATGCTAATGGAAATATCGAGTTCATCGGCAAGCGCCACGTCACAGCACGTCGCGAGATGGGCTACATCGTCGGGTCATCAATCGGAAGCCAGATAGTTCACCACAACGACAAATCGCTAAAGATTGTCGTTGGCGACGACCTCAGCCGTATGGACGACACCGACGAGGAGGCCGACATCATCATCTCGGTAAATGCTCGCCGCTACGGCAAGGGCATCCTCTCTCGCCGCTTCGACAAGGTGAGTCGCTTGGCATTCACCGCTGGCACAACCATCGCCTTGGTAAACCAGGTGGGCGGTTCGGGCGATATCGTCTACGATGGCACTTCGGGTGTGTTGGATGCTAATGGCCACTTGGTGATGGTGCTTAAGAGCTTCGACGAGGATATCAAGATCTTCGACACCGAGGCTACGAACGAGGCTATCGACGTACCCTTCACGACATACAAAGATCGCACACGCCTCATCTACGAGGCTGCCTGTCTCGGTCTTAGAGACTACTTCCACAAGAATGGCTACCACAAGGCCTGCGTAGGTCTTTCGGGAGGTATCGACTCAGCAGTAGTTGCTTGCTTGGCCGTAGGTGCTTTGGGCAAGGAGAATGTGCGAGTGTTGCTTATGCCATCGCCATACACCCCAAATAGCAGTGTCGAGGAGGCTAAGCAGTTGGCCGAGAACCTCAAGGTGGAGTATAGTGTATTGCCTATCATCGAGGCCTACAACGCTATGGTGGGCACCCTCCAGCCAGTCATCGGTGGTACGGAGTTCGACGCTACCGAGGAGAACATCCAGACCCGCATCCGTACAACGATGCTTATGGCCCTCCAGAATAAGACTGGCTATATGTTGCTCAACTCATCGAACAAGAGCGAGAACGCCTTGGGATGGTGTACACTCTATGGCGACACCGCAGGCACATTCAGCCCTACGGGCGACCTCTACAAGGGCGAAATCTACGACCTCGCTCGCTACATCAACGCCACCTTTGGTGAGGTGATTCCTGACGCTATCATCGACAAGGAGCCATCATCGGAGTTGCGCCCTGACCAGAAGGATAGCGACTTCCTCCCCCACTACGAGGTTATCGACGCCATCCTTTTCCGTATGATCGAGAAGAAGCAGCACCGCGAGGAGATTATCAACGCAGGCTTCGACTCACAGGTCGTTGAGAAGATTCACAAGATGGTTATGGAGAACGAGAAGAAGCGTTACCAGTTCCCTCCCGTACTCCGCCTCTCGCCTTGTGCCTTTGGCCACGAGTGGTTGATGCCTTTGGTAAACCACTACTGCGACTAATAGCCCAAGCAGTAGCGTAGCACACTTTTTGGTAAAACAAGCCGTCAGAATATGTCCCTAATTCGAGCAATATTAGCAATCATCTGTCCACCCTTGGCCGTTATCGACAAGGGTTGTGGCTCGGTGCTTATCGTAAGCCTATTGACACTCGTTTGTTGGGTCCCAGGCGTCATTGGTGCGTTAGTCATCCTAAATGGTTCAAAAGAGAACTAATTCCTCAAAAAGTATGGGCAATATCCAACATAGGGGTATAGTCGAGAGCGTCGAAGGCAATCGCGTAGTTGTCATAGTGGAGCAGCAGTCGGCTTGTGCTCGTTGCCACGCCCAGGGGGTGTGTAGCCAGAAGGGCGAGCGACGCTCAATAGAGGTTGTTACCTCCGATGCCAAGAGTTATAGCGTGGGCGACAAGGTTGTCGTAGCGCTCCTAAATAGAGGAATGGCACTCTCCTCGGTAGTGATGGGCTACCTCCTACCCTTAGTAGTGCTTCTCGCTACACTCCTCCTACTCAAGGCCATAGGCTTGGAGGACGGAGTTGTGGCACTCGGCGCAATAGGTGCTGTAGCACTCTACTACCTATTGCTCTACATTTTGCGAAGAGAGATAGAAAAAAAGATAGAATTTACAATTTTCAAAGAGTAATGAACACTTTAGTATTGACAGTCCTTACACTCGGAGTATTGGGTATCCTTTTGGCTGTCATCTTGTATTTCGTTGCACAGAGATTCAAGGTCGAGGAGGATCCACGTATTGACGATGTTGAGAAGATGTTGCCTGGAGCGAATTGCGGTGGCTGTGGCTTTGCTGGTTGCCGTGCTATGTCCGAGGCTTTGGTGTCGCGCGACAACATAGAGTCGCTCTTCTGCCCCGTGGCAGGTGGCGATACTATGAAGAGTATAGCGAACTTCTTGGGCAAGGTAGCCCCAGAGAAGGCCCCTATGGTTGCTACTATGCGCTGTGGCGGTAGTTGCGACAAGCGCCCCAAGGTAAACCACTATGATGGTGCGTTGAACTGCGCCGTAGTTAATACCTTCTATGTGGGTGAGACTGCTTGTGCCTTCGGCTGTATCGGCTATGGCGACTGTGTCAATGCCTGCAAGTTCGGAGCGCTCAAGGTGAACCCTGAGACTGGCTTAGTGGAGGTGGATGCCGACAAGTGTACCGCGTGTGGTGCTTGTGTCAAGGCCTGCCCTAAGGGACTCTTTGAGTTGCGCAAGAAGTGGCCAAAGAATCGCGCTATCTACGTGGCTTGTCGCTCGAAGAATCGTGGTGCTGTGGTTATGAAGGCTTGCAAAAGCGGTTGTATCGGTTGTGGTAAGTGTCAGAAGGTGTGTGCCTTCGATGCTATCACCATCGACAACTTCTTAGCATATATCGACCCTGAGAAGTGCAAACTCTGTCGCAAATGTGTAAACGAGTGTCCTACAGGAGCTATCCACATCGAGAATATGGAGCGACTCCCCAAAGAGCCTAAGCCCACAAAGCCTGAGGCAGAAAAATAAGAGCATCGTATGAGAATGAGAACTTTTCCTATAGGCGGTATCCATCCGTCGGATAATAAAGAGTGGAGCAAGGGTCAGGCTATCGAGGTACTCGACCTACCTAATGAGGTCTATGTGCCTATGATTCAGCACATCGGCGCTCCCGCAACTCCAGTAGTACAGAAGGGCGACAAGGTCGTAACAGGCCAAATCATCGGCCAGTCAATGGGCTTTGTATCGGCAAATATACACTCCCCAATTTCGGGTGTTGTGACCTCCGTAGATGCCTACCCCAATGGTCAGGGTCAGCGTCGTATGATGGTGGTCATCAAGCGCGAGGGTGACGAGTGGCTTGAGGAGATCGACCGCACTACAACACTCAAGCGCGAGTGCAACCTTACCCCAGAGGAGATTGTAGCGAAGATTAAGAACGCTGGTATCGTAGGTCTCGGAGGTGCGCAGTTCCCTACCCATGTAAAGCTCACCATCCCCGATGGTCAGAAGGCTGAGGTGTTGGTAATCAATGGCGTTGAGTGTGAGCCATACCTCACTTCGGACTACCGCAATATGGTCGAGCGCGCAGAGATGGCGCTCATTGGCATCGAGATTATTATGCGAGCCTTGCAGGTTAAGCGCGCCGTGATTGGCATCGAGAACAACAAGCCCGACGCCATCGAGCATATCAACTCTATCATCACCCGCGACAACTATCGTGGCATCGAGGTTATGCCACTCAAGATGCGCTACCCACAGGGTGGCGAGAAGCAGCTCATCGCTGCTGTGACAGGCCGCCAAGTGCCACCTCCACCAGCACTCCCCATTTCTGTAGGTGCTGTGGTATGCAACATATCGTCGGCTATCGCTATCTATGAGGCTGTTCAGAAGAATAAGCCACTCATCGAGCGTGTCGTTACCATCACCGGTAAGGAGCTAAAGTCCACTCATAACTTCCTCACACGCTTTGGTACTCCACTCAACATACTCCTTGAGCGCGCAGGAGGCCTCCCAGAGGGTGATGTCAAGTTGCTCAATGGTGGCCCTATGATGGGTCGTTCGATTGTGGAGACCTCGGCCCCTATCATCAAGGGTTGCTCAGGTATCACCGTACTTAGTGGTGCTGAGGCTGCGAGAGGTAAGGAGATTGCTTGTATCAAGTGTGGTCGCTGTGTCGAGGCCTGCCCTATGGGTCTTGAGCCCTACTTGCTCTCGAAGGTAGCCCGCCTACAGAGATGGGACGTTGCCGAGGAGCATAACACCGTGGATTGCATCGAGTGTGGCTGCTGCTCATACAGCTGTCCTTCGAACCTCCCACTGCTCGACTACATCCGCATCGGCAAGCAGACCGTGATGACCAACATACGCGCACGCGCGGCCGCTAATAAGAAATAAGATAACAAAAGGCTTTATATAATATATGGCAACCAGACTTTTTGCTTCTCCCTCGCCACATATACACACTGCCGATAATACACGACGTATTATGGGCGATGTGGTGTTGGCACTAATCCCCGCCCTCGCCGTATCTACCTACGTCTTGGGCCTCAGAGTGCTCTTCGTTACATTTGTGGCGGTGGCAAGTTGCGTACTCTTCGAGTACCTTATCTCACGTCTCTTCCTCAAGCGCAAGGCCACCATTGGTGACCTCTCGGCAGTTGTTACGGGCGTACTTCTCGCCTTCAACCTCCCCGTAGGTATTCCTTGGTGGATTGTCGTTATCGGTGCGCTCGTTGCTATCGGCATCGGCAAGATGACCTTCGGAGGCTTGGGATGCAACCCCTTCAACCCTGCACTTACAGGCCGTATCTTCCTGCTCATAGCCTACCCTGTGGAGATGACCGACTGGACAACAGGAGTCCCCGATGCCCTCTCAGGCTCTACGATGCTCCCTGCGGTGAAGTACCACCTCACCTCGTTGGCCGATGTGAACTTCGCACACCTCTTCGGTGGTGTTATGAACGGCTCTATGGGTGAGATCTCTGCCGTAGCACTCTTGGTAGGCGGCATCTACTTGCTCGTGCGCAAGGTTATCTCTTGGCATATCCCCGTGGCTGTACTTGGCACTATGGCACTCTTCGCCTTTGCTACAGCCATTGGTCAGGGCGATTTGATGTGGCAGTTGCCACTCTTCCATCTTATGGCTGGTGGTGCTATGCTTGGTGCTATCTTTATGGCTACCGACTACTCGACATCACCTATGACACATAAGGGTATGCTCATCTATGGTGTGGGCATCGGTATTATTACGATGGTGATTCGTCTCTGGGGTGCTTACCCAGAGGGTATGTCGTTCGCTATATTTATTATGAATGCAGCAACGCCTCTTATCAACAAGTATTGTCGTCCTAAACGCCTCGGCACTAAATAGTTATAGCGTATGAAGAGTTCACTAAAAAATATGGTAGTGGTGCTATTCATCATCACCACCGTCTCAGCACTCCTTGTGGCCTTGGTAAACAATATGACCAAGGAGGCCATCGCTCTGAGCAACCAGCAGACCAAGGATGCCGCAAAATATAAGGTGCTCAGCACAACATCTGACGAGGCCTACATCCTCTGTGACACCACACGCCTCATTGGCGACTTCGCCATCAACGTAAGCACAGTGGCACAAAAGAGCGATAACGCTATCATAGGCTACGCTGTCGAGGCCCCCAGCATCACCAAGAGTGGCTATGCCGACCGCATTATCCTTATGGTAGGCTTTGTGGAGGATGGCGAGGATGCCACGATTAACCACGTCGAGGTACTCTCACAGAAGGAGACCCCAGGCTTGGGTGCTAATATGACCAAGCCAGGCAACAGCCTTGAGCAGAGTGTGGTTGGTAAGCAGGCCTCGACCCTCAAGTTCAGCGTAACAAAGGAGGGAGGCTCTTTCGATGCCCTCACAGGCTCAACCATCTCGTCACGTGCCTACGCCAATGCCGTGGAGAGTGCCTACGCTGGCTACCTCTGGGCAAAGGGTCGCCTTGAGACCGACAAGCAGAGTGGCAACGACACCGCTTCTGGTGCTTCGACTACCCAGTATGACAATAACACCGAGACAGAGCCAGAGGCTCAGAAAGGAGAGGTAGAAAATGAATAAGTTGCAGATTATCAGCAAGGGAATCCTCAAGGAGAACCCTACATTCGTACTTATCCTGGGTATGTGTCCTACGCTCGGTGTTACGTCATCGGCGATAAATGGTATGGGTATGGGTGTTGCAACTATGGCGGTTTTGATTATGTCGAATATCGTTATCTCACTCATCAAGAATGTCATTCCAGATAAGGTGCGCATCCCAGCATTCATCGTTGTCATCGCATCGTTTGTGACTATGATCGAGATGCTTATGCAGGCCTACGTGCCATCGCTCTACGCTTCGTTGGGTGTGTTCATCCCACTTATCGTTGTGAACTGCATCATCTTGGGACGTGCCGAGGCCTTCGCTTCGAAGAATGGTGTCTTGGACTCTGCCCTCGATGGTATCGGCATTGGTTTGGGCTTCACCCTCTCGCTCACGGCTATTGGTGCTGTGCGTGAGGTCTTGGGCGCAGGCTCTATCTTTGGCTTCACCTTCGCCGAGGGTGTTATGCCACTGCTCTTCATCCTCGCACCAGGAGGTTTCCTCGTGCTGGGCTACTTGATGGTATTGTTTAACCGTGTTGCAAAACGCTAATAAAACGTGCATATTATGAATCTACTTATAGCAGATAATATATCGAACGAGGTACTTAATGGCTTTGCCACGGGCGAGGTCAGCGTTCAGGCTATCACCCTCTTTGCCGTTATCATCGGAGCAATCTTCGTAAACAATGTAGTGCTTTCGCAGTTTTTAGGTATCTGTCCCTTCCTGGGAGTATCTTCTAAGGTTGAGACCTCTCTGGGTATGGGTATGGCCGTCACCTTCGTTATGGCACTTTCATCTATTGTTACCTGGTGCTTGCAGCACTTCGTGCTCGTACCTTTCGGCATCGAGTATATGCAGACCATCACATTCATCCTTGTCATTGCAGCCTTGGTGCAGATGGTGGAGATCGTATTGAAGAAGGTGTCACCAGCCCTGTATCAGGCATTGGGTATCTTCCTCCCACTTATCACCACAAACTGTGCAGTCCTTGGTGTTGCGATTATCGCTGTGCAGAAGGATTTCGACCTCCTTACTACGGTCATCTACTCCGTGGCTACGGCCATCGGCTTCGCCTTGGCCTTGGTACTCTTTGCTGGTATTCGTGAGCGCTTGGAGATCGAGGAGACCCCTGAGGCTATGCGTGGTGTACCTATCGCCTTGGTGACAGCAGGATTGCTGGCTATGGCATTTATGGGCTTCGCTAACGTAGTGCCACTACCCTAAGCGACTGAGACATAAGAGACATCTAACAATAGACAAAAGAGGAGGGCATCACCCTCCTCTTTTTATTTGCACACATAGAGCGTAATAGCCTGCGTGACTACGCAAGGCTCAGCCTTGCCCCCTCCTTAAACTCCCTAATCTCCTTATACTTTACAATTACTCTAAATTCTCTAAATTCCCTAAATTCTCTAATCACCTCAAACTCCCCTCTCTCTTGCTCCTCTTGATTTTTGCAGAGAGGGTCTCAGATATCGCGCATAGCGAAGCGAGGGTGATTAGGATAGTAGCAGGGCTACAGCCTAAGTTCCTGAGCGAGTCTTGTGCGATAGGTGAAGCGCTATATGCAAAAAGAAAAGGAGCAAATCTTACGATCTGCTCCTACAATGGATTGCCCCCTCCTTTTCATAAGGAGGGGGAACGGGGGTGGATTGTAAATATAATTGGCGGCATAAAG
>CAJGEC010000021.1 GCA_904502285.1 uncultured Alistipes sp.
CTCTATAGAATCATTTTTTGGTCATTTGAAAGATCATTTACGATTGCATCGAGGGCTTTCAAATGAGCATTTCAAAGATTTTGTTAAATGGTATCTATACCTTCAGAGTAATCAGGGGAAAATCGCCAAAAAGAATGAGCGAGAGAAATAAATCTCCCGCCCATTATTAGCGCCGAAAAGCGCCACTTTTTGCATCATTACCTAAATAAGTAAGGCGTGTCCCGCAAGGCACGCCTTTACTTTATACCTATGTGTAGCCTCTTGTTAGAAGAGGTATTGCTGGCTACGTACCTGCTCCCTGAGGGCAAAGATCTCGTCCCAGGCCTCCTCACTAAAGGTAGTACCTACCACCTCGATAACCTTGCCAGCCGTGATAGCGCCTATGGTGCCACATTGCCTTAGAGTCATACCCTCGGCCAAGGCAGAGAGGAATCCCGCAGCGTAGAAGTCGCCCGCGCCCGTGGTATCGACACGCTTCGCAGCACTCATAATGCCTACGTGGAGACGCTCCACGCCACGACGAATCAGCGCTCCCTTCATACCTATCTTCACCACAGCCAACTCACACATCGAGGCTATATAGTCCAAAGCCTCCTCGGCACTCTCCTTGCCACTAAATGTCGTTGCCTCCTCCTCGTTCGCAAAGAGTATGTCTACGTATTGTGCCACGATGTCGGTCAAGAAGTCGCGGTTCTCCCTCACCACGTTGAACGAGGCGAGGTCTATGGCCACCTTGAGCCCTGCGCTCTTTGCGCGCTCTATGGTTGTGCGGATAAGTGAGTGGTCCTGAACGAGATAACCCTCAACATAGAGGCAGTCGTAGCCCTCGAAGACCGCAGGATCTATATCCTCCTTACTGAGGTGGGCCGCTGCGCCGAGGTGTGTCACCAACGTACGCTCTCCGTCTGGGGATATCAGCGAGAGGCACTTGCCCGAAGGGTACTCCGACGCAAGGATGAATGGCTCGACACCTACATTTCTCAGGGCCTCGATGTAGAACTCTCCCGTGGTATCCTCGCCCACCTTTCCGATGAAGCCTACCTCGGTGCCGAGACGTGCCATAGCACGTACGGTGTTTCCTGCCGAGCCTCCCAGCGAGAGGGAGTAGGGAGAGCCTGCCACGCTCTTGGAGATAGCCATCTGCAGGGGGCTATCCACAAGGCTCATAGAGCCCTTTTCGAGCTGGAACTCGCCCAGCACCCCATCGTCCGACAGGGTTACTAACATATCGGTCAGGGCGTTGCCGATGCCTATAATGCGCTTAATCATACCTTAGTTATATCTTTTGTTATCCCTATAATAGTGTTGTGGCTCTCCACCTAATGATAAAGGGGCCATCCCGAAAATCTTGGACAGCCCCTATACCCGATAGGTTATCTATGTTTTTACCTTGTTAAGGCCTCTCCAATTAGATAGTGCCCTCGCCACGAAGGTCCTCGACATCTACCTTAGAGGTCAAGGCCTCTACAGCAACACGGCCCATAGCAGACTCACGCTGAGTCATCTCTGGGGTACGCTCCTCAGCAACTGCTGCAGGGTCGATCTCACCATTGATAGCATCCACAACGAATACGTATGCTGCGCTGTTACCCTTAACCTTAGTCTCAACGCCTGTAGCCTGTGATGATGCGATAGCACCCACCAATGCTGGCTCGTACTTGCCTGCTACAACATTGTCACCAAACTTGATGCCAGCGAACTCGCCGCTCTCAGCGCCCTCGATCTCAGCACCCAAAGCCAACTGTGAAGCGATAGCCTCATACTGCTTGTCGCGCTTGATGATGTTCTCGATGTTGCGCTCGTTCTTCATCTCGTACTCGTTCTGGTCGATATCTGCAACCATAACTACGTAGATTACGTTCTCGCCGTGGAAGCTCTTAGCAGCACCTACCTCAGCGTCGTAAGCCCAAACAGCGATGTTACGTGAGTTAGGGATGTTGCGTACGCCACGTGCGCGACCCATCATTGGGGTATAGTCGTTACGGTTAGCAGTGGTAGCGAGAATCTGGTACTGAGCCTCCTCAGCAGCAGCGTTGAAGGTCTCAACGTCGTTACCAACCCTCTCCAAGAATGTCTCTACGTTCTCAACGATGGTGTTGTTGGTGAGCTGGCTCGCCTTAACAACCTTGTTCACATCGGCAGTGAGCACGAAACGCTCCTTCTCGCCAAGGCCTGTAATCTTTACTACGGCAGGCTTGTGGTTGTAGGTGTAGGTGAAGATGTCACCAACCTTTGCACCGATGAAGTTGCTTGCGTCGCTCTCGTTCATCGCGACCATTGTGCGAGTGTCGGTAGTGAAGTCTACGGCAGTCTCCAACTTAGAGAAGTCGCCACCCACAGCCTTAAGGCTCTCTACGAGGGCGTTAGCCTCGATGATGTTCTCTGCTACGGCAACCTCGAAGTCGTAAGATGCTGGAGCAGTCACGTCGTTGATGAGGTATGTAGCCACCCAAGCGTCGTTCTCGAATACTGGGCCATAGTTCTTACCACCCTTGATAGCCTCCTGAACCTTGCCGTCGAGTGAAGCGTAGGTCTTGTATGTGTCGGCCTTGCCACCGATAGCACGTACAGCCTGCTTGATAGCCTTGCTGTCGCCCTGAGCCTCCTTCACGAGGTTGTCTACCTCCATCACCTGAGCCTCAGCCTCAGCCAAGTCCTCAGCCGTAGGAGCGATCTCGAAGGCTACGTAACGCAAGGTGCGAGCGCCGAAGTTCTTGTTCTCGGCCTTGTTAGCTTCGTAGTATGCGTCGATCTCCTCTGCAGTAACCTCTACCTCAGGCATAGCCTTGTAAGGTACCATAAGGAAGTGGCCGTCGTAGGTGAAGTTGTTGTTGCGCATAGCCTGCTCAACCTCAAGACGGTTTACGTAGTTACCTGCGCTGTAAGCCTTAGAGAATTTCTGGTATGCAAGAACGAGGTCGAGGGTCTGAAGGTTTGAAACCCACTCGTTCTGCACGATGCCCACGATCTGGTCTGCTGGCCAGCCATACATCTTGTACATCTCGGCACGCTGCTTGCTAAATACTGAGGCGTAAGCCTTGATGTCGGCCTCAGAGATGCCGAGACCTGCCTCTGCCAATGCAGGACCTGTGATGTTGTGGAAAATTGCAGAGGTGTATGCGTAGTCAGACTTACCATCCTCCTCAAGGTTGGTGTCGCGATACAACTCCTGATACTTAGCATACTCTGATGCCAAAACCTCCTCGCCGTTGATAGTCATAACGGCCTGATCCTCGGGCATCTCGCTCTGACGGTTGCTCATTGAGAGCTGGTCACCGAGGATGAATGCTACAAGTACGAGGGCGATTACCACTGAAAGGACAATGCCGTACTTGGTTCTTAGTGTGTTTAATGATGCCATACTGTTTTATTGTTTTTTGTCGTTATTTTCAAATAAGCCTCCAAAGGTAGTAAATTTTTATTAAACAACACCATATTATATAGTAAAAATGAATATGGTCTCTTTTATACCCCCTCCAAGCCCCCTTTTTTGCAGGGTTTTTATTTACTCGTTATCTCCACAAGGTCGAGGCGTGAACCTTCGCGGCGCAGAATCTTTATCTTGAAACTATCGTTCTCGAACTGCTCCCCCTGCTGTGGGATGCCACCATACTCGTTGATGATGTAGCCAGCCAAGGTGTCGTACTCCTCGCTCTCAGGGATGTTTAGGTGGTACTCCTCGTTGAGATACTCCACCTCAAGACGAGAGGAGAGCAACCAGGTGTTGTTGTCTATGCGCTTCTCGATGAGCTCCTGCACGTCGTGCTCATCCTCGATCTCGCCGAAAATCTGCTCCAAGACATCCTCCAACGAGATGATACCCGCCGTTCCGCCATACTCGTCAATCACCACGGCGATACTCGCCCTGCGCTTGGTGAAGGTCTCAAGCATAGTCTGTAGAGGCATAGTCTCGGCTACGTAGATGGTCTTGATGATGATGTCCGAGAGGTCGGTAGGCTTCTCGAAGAGGCTCTTAGAATTTACATAGCCTATGATGTTGTCGATGGTGTCGTGCCATACGAAGATACGAGAGTACTTGGTCTCCACGAAGCGTTGTGTCAGCTCCTCGATGGTCGTTGTCTCAAGGTCTACGGCCTCGACATCGACACGTTGTACCATACAATCCCTCACCCTGAGGTCAGCGAAGTCCAAGGCGTTCTGGAACAGACGAATATCCTCCTCGTCCTCGCTGTCGAGGGCCACGTTCTCCGACTCCACCAACGAGGCTAAGTCGTCGCGGTTGAACTCCGTAGGCTCTGCGCGCTGGGTCACCTTGTTGCCCGTTAGGCGTAGCATACCATACGACAGTAGCGTGGTAAGGCGCGAGATGGGGTACAATACTATATAGAATAGGTAGATTACTGGAGCAAGCGTCGCGTAGTAGAAGTTGGGGTTGTGACGCACTATCGACTTGGGGATGTACTCGCCAATGAAGATTATCACCACGGTCGATATGATTGTTTGTGCCAAGGTATTCTCTATTCCGAAACTGCCCAATAGCATCTTCGACATAAGCATAGAGTAGAGTACCAGGGCTATGTTGTTACCCACCAAGATAGTGGTTATGTAGTTGCTGGCGTTATGCGAGAAGCGCTCGGCTATATGGTTAAAAAGAGGATTCTGCTTGCGGTCAATCTCCTCTCTGAGACGGTTGCGTCCCAAAAACGCAATCTCCATTCCTGAGAAGAAGGCCGAAAGCAGAAGCATTATGGCTATAGTAACTATCGTTGTAATGGTTACCTCTTGCATAGGTCTCTTAGGCAGATATAACTATCTGTTTCTCTTAGTGTTATGGGTTATTTATTCTTTTACAGCGCTATTGCTCACACTTAGTTGTTTTCCTTGGCTCAGTGCGCTATTCTCTCTGCGTAGACCACCACCCATTGATGGTGTTTCGCCTGGGCGTACGGGGCTCTTTAACTTAGCATCCCCATTACGCTGTGGCTCTGCTATAGGCAGCTTATTATCCAAGGATGGGCGAGGGTTATCGCTCTTACCCACGGTATTGCCACTACGGAGTGTTGCCCCCTTGTTCTGTTGGTTGTTGCGGCTGTTATTGAAGTCGCGAATGTCGGGTTTTGCACCACCTGTTATCGCGCCCTTGGGTGAACTCTTGTCACCCCTCTCTGTCATTGCGGCCTTCGTTGTCGTTGCCCCCTTCTCGTTCTGCTCCTTGGCTTTAGCCTCTTGGCGAGCCTTGCGCTCCTCAGGGGTAGGCTGACTCATATCGAACTCCATCTCCGAACTATACTTACGGAAGTGGATGTTCTTCAAGTCGTCATCAGCATCGAATCCCACGCCAAAGTGCCAGCCATCGGGTTGTAGCACCTTTGTATCGACATTCGAGTATATCTTCTTTGTCGTGGCATTCCAGAATAGTTGCTGTGTGTAGATCTCCGTGAGTCCCGTCACGGTGGTATCTGCGCCATTGCGTAGGCGTTTGATAATCACCACGTTGCCCTTAGCTTCCCAGAGTCGCTGTCGCTCGTAGTAGATGGCGTAGTTTGCTGTGATTGTGGCATCTACCAACGAGAGGGTGTCGGTGTATGTTGTCATTGATATACCTCGGCGGAACTCCTGATAGGGGTTTGTCGCCAGGCTGTAGCCCTCCATAAGTGGAGAGGTGAAGGTGTAGGAGCGTTTGCCGTTGTCCATCATTACGATAGTACGGTTTTGGCTCGATTCGGTCATCAGCGTTTCGTAGTCGAAGGCTACGGGATCCGACTTCTTGCTACAAGAGAGTAGCAATGTAGCACTCCCCACGATGGAGAGTGCTATCATTGCATATCTTCTTATAGTTCCTGACATTACGCTGTCCGTGGGTTGGATTAACGGTAACGAACACGTGTTGTCTGACCAGCAGCGAAGCCACACTTGATGGTGTAGGTGTCGTCTGCGCTAAGCTCCGCGAAGAAGCACTGCTCCTGTGGAGGGAATGCTGCGCGGTAAGAGTTCATCATCTGCTGAGCAGCCTTGAGTACCTCTGGCTCATCCTTGAGCAATGATGCAGCCTGAGTCATAGCGTCGTATGCAGCCCAGTAAACGGTAGTACCGCCTACCTTATCCTCTGGACAAGGAGTTGAAGCGTAGCACTGGCCGAGGATGAAGTAAGAGTAGCCGTTCTGTGGGTTGATGCCACGGAGCTCACGTGCAGCCTCTGCAGCAGCAGCGTAGTTGTGGCTGCTGATCTCGATAAGGCCGATCTGAACGTAGAGAGGCTCCTTCTTTGTAGGATCTGTCTCAACTGCCAATGCCTCACGGAGATACTTCAATGCCTTGGTGTGGTCGCCACGGTTCTTGAAGCCCTGAGCGAGGAAGAGTGCAGCCTCAGAAGATGGCTTCATAGTGTAGTACTTCTCGGTTGTGGCGAAGAAGAAGTCGCTTGAGCACTGTGCGCGAGACATGAGGGCAACAGCCTGTGAGAGGATAGCCTCGTTGTCTGGGTCAGCCTCAAGCTTAGCAGCGAAGAGGGCCTCAAGGTTCTCGCAGCTTGCAGCACCACTTGTACCGAAGCTTGTCTCGAAGAGGTCGCGATACTGCTCATCCTCTGCTGCGCAATCAGCGAAGAGTGGTGAGAGACGCTCGTACTCAGCAAGAATCATATCGCTGGTCACGCTATCATCATACTCGAAGTCCTCGCAGAGGAAACGGAAGTATGAGGTGACGATGTCGAGGTGTGTACGACCAGCCTCAATACCTGCATCGATAGCCTCCTTAAGACCCTCACGGAGCAAAGGACGGTTTGTTGTGCAGTACTTCATCATATCACGAGCCTTCATATCGAGGATGTAATCCTTACCATTCTTCTGGTGGTCACCGAAGTAGATGACACGCTGGTCATAGATGAAGAGGATTGAGTCGATGAACATACGCTTCTCGTCGATGCTACGAGCACGCTGAGCCTTGTTCTTGTAGAGGGTTACACCACGAGCAAAGGTCTGCTGAGACGCTGCTGGACAGTTGTTGAGCAACTGCTGGAAGTACTCCGTAGCGCGCTTGAAATCCTTAGCGTCGATAGCCTCCTTAAGGTAGTTACTTGCACCGATGTTCGACTCGCGCTCCTCAACGGTAGCACCCCACTTACCATACAATCTGTCGTCGCTAAAGTCCTGCTGAGCATTTGCCGAAAATGCTACGACCATAGCCAAAGCGACCAATAGAAATTTTACACTTTTCATAAGTTTTTTGTGTTTGATTTATTGTTTATTTGTTTAGTAGTCAGTCTATTGCGTTAATCGTACTTAGGTCTTACAAACCAGTAGTCCGAGGTATCTGCCGAAAAGAGCGAGAAGCCGAGTGATAGCTTGAAGTAGTTCTGTGTCACAAGGCCCACCTTCTGGGCATTTATCGTTGCGCTCTTAGGCGACGACATACGGCCATACTCGAAGCCGATGTTTACCGACGAAGCACCCCACACCTTTACCGGAAGTCCCAAGCCCGCTGTGATGGCCAACTGGTTAATCTGGTTGCCACCGAAGGTCTGGTAGTAGTTGCCCACACGTGCTCCTACGCGATAGGTCATTCGGTTGAGATAGTTGCGCACGTCGGATGCACGGGGTGTTATCTCAAAACCAACCTTTATGGTATGGGTATCTGTGTAGCCTACGCTGATGGTGTTAGGGTTGGTATTCTCCTGATAACCCTCATTACCCCCCTGCCACATGGCGTAGTTGTAGTCAGCACCAAAGGCCACGGAGCGGTCGCGGAAGAAGAGTCCTACGCCCACCTGATGTGGCACTCTGAGGTCGAGTCTCTCGATCTGGTCACGCACAGAGTTCGAGGTGATGCTGGTGATGAAGTTCTCGTTGTAGATATAACTCTCAAGCTTAGGGTTGAGTCTTCCTCCGAGGTCGTAGGTAGCACCGAGCGTGAGGATGCGGTTCTCGTTGTAGATGATGTTCCACTGGATGCCCGCCTGGAATTTGAAGTTATTGACCACGTAGTTGTCCTCGCCAATGGTAGGGCTGTAGGTGCCTGAGCCTGTGATAAGGTCGGTAACCGCCGCCTTGTATGTTCTGGTCACACTGCCCCAGTAGTACTTCGCTGCCACGCCGATAGCCAACCTCTGCCAAGGGGACCAGCCCACCGAGAGCTTCACCTCGGTCAAGTCGCCCTCACCCTCGAAGCCGTATGCTACACGGCCGATATCTGCCCAGTTGTCCTGATTCTGGTCGATGCTCTTGACCTTGTATCCCACACTGCTGTAGGGTGACACGCCAAACGACATACCGACACTCTTCGCCAAGGGGAATACGAATGCCAGACTATGGATGTTTGCACCGTTGTAGGCGGTACGAGCCTTTGATGTCTCCACACCGTTACTGTCGTACTTAGCCTGGTTGTTGCGGAAGTGGGTAGCGTCGAGGCCCACGTCGAAGAGGAAACTCTTGCTTGGGATGACACTCGCTGCCGCAGGGTTGAGCAAGTTTATCTGGCCAAGGGCGCGCATACCGATACCGATGCCACCCATCGAGCGCATCTGCACACTTCCTGGGGTGGTGAGTTCTCCAGGGCCATACATCGAGTATGGCGAGTAGGCGTTGATGCTGCTCGTCTGTGCCGAAGCCATCGCCAATGGTAGAACCATTGCAGCAACCAAGGCAAGGATTATATGTCTAAAACTCTTCTGCATTATACTCCAAAATTGTGGTGAGTCCAAAAAGCACGGGCTCACAGTCTGCAAATATCGCGTTTTTTATTCTCTCTACAAAATATTTTGCGTCACCTCCGGTGAAAATTATGCGATTTTCGCTATTTTTTCTTAGAAACTCCTCGATATAACCCCTAATTTCGTGCTCAACACCTCGCATTACTCCCTGCTCGATAGCCTCTCGTGTCGTTGCGCCATAGTCCAAAACCTCCTCCGTAGCGGAGCAAAGAGGGAGGCAGGCTGTGTAGTCGGCAAGGGCTTTGAAGCGCGTTGTCACGCCTGGCGATATGTTACCCCCCACGAAGGCTCCACCAACCACATAGTCGATAGTTATGGCTGTGCCGAAGTCGATGACCATAATGTCCGTAGCAGGGTACATCGCAGCCACTCCCACAGCCGCAGCCAGACGGTCAGCACCCAGAGTCTTTGGGGTGTGGTAGAGGTTGCCAATGGGGATTGGCGTGGTGGCGGGGTCGAAGTGTAGCACATAGTCGATATGCTCCTTAAGAAGTGCCTTCAACTCTGCTCCATTACCACGTGTTGTAGCTACTATAGCCTTGCGTATATCGGGGTGACGTTCAATGAGTTGCGCCACATCCTCGGATCTTATACTCTCCGTGATGCGCTCCTCAAGCGTGGTGCCTCGATTGTCGAGAACTACGACCTTGGCTCGGCTATTTCCGACATCTACAATGAGTCTCATTTCGTCTGCTCTTTAGTTGTTGTGTTGGCAAGGGTGCGTAGCATAGCCACACCCTCGGCAATGGTGTATATCTTTCTAACGGTCATCGAGAGGCGATTATTGTATTGCTTGACAACAAAGCGCTCTGGGTCTGAGACCACGTACCTCAATAGGTTGAGGAAGGTCTCGGTTTTGAAGAATGGCGAGTTATTATCTCCCACAAATCGCACAATCATTAGACCGTTCTTCACCTTGACGTGCTCCATACCGAGGTTTACTGCCTCGTGGCGCAACTTCACCACGTCGATAAGCTCCTTGACGGGTTGTGGCACGGCACCAAAGCGGTCCTGCAAATGGCCCATAAGAGCCTCGAATTGCTCGTCGCTGTGCATAGCGTCGATTTGGCGGTAGAGGCGCAACTTCTCGCTCTGTGAACGGATGTAACTATCTGGAATAGAGGCGTCGATGTCGATGTCGATGGTAGCATCGTCCACGAACGAAACCTCCTTCATAGCGTCGTTCTCGGCCTGCGATAATCCCGACGTGTCGAGACCCTCGGCACGAAGTTCCGAGATGGCCTGATTCAAAATCTTCTGGTAGGTCTCGATGCCTATGTCGGCAATGAAACCGCTCTGTTCAGCACCTAATAAGTTGCCCGCACCGCGGATGTCGAGGTCCTGCATCGCGATATTGAAGCCTGAGCCGAGGTCCGAGAACTCCTCGATAGCCCTGAGCCTACGGCGTGCATCGTCGCCAATGAGTTGGTCGGGGGGTGAGAGCAGGTAGCAGTAACCCTTCTTCTCGGAGCGACCCACACGGCCACGCAACTGGTGCAAATCGCTCAGTCCGAAGCGGTGCGCATCGTTGATAATGATGGTGTTAGCATTGCTGATGTCGATGCCGTTCTCGACGATTGTCGTGGCCAGCAGCACGTCGAACTCGCCATAGATGAAGTCCATAATGAGTTTCTCCAACTGCTCGGCAGGCATACGGCCGTGGCCAACGCCTATGCGGGCCTTGGGGCAGATACGTGCTATGAGCCCCTCGATGGTGTGTAGGTCCTCCACGCGGTTGTGGATGAAATAGACCTGACCACCACGCGACAACTCCTCCTCAATGGCATCGCGGATGATATCCTCGGAGAAGGTATGTGACTCTGTGACAATGGGTTGTCGGTTAGGCGGTGGGGTAGATATCACCGAGAGGTCGCGCGAACCCATCAGCGAGAACTGTAGGGTGCGAGGTATAGGCGTTGCTGTGAGCGTGAGTGTATCCACAGCCACAGATAGTTGTGTGAGTTTCTCCTTGGCTGCTACGCCGAACTTCTGCTCCTCGTCGATAATCAAGAGTCCCAGGTCGTGGAACTCTATCTGCTTCGAGAGTATCTTGTGGGTGCCGATGAGGATATCTATCTTTCCAGCCTTCAGCTCCTCGATAATGCGGCGGGTCTCCTTTGCCGACTTTGTACGGTTGAGGTACTCCACCGTCACGGGGAGGTCTCTGAGTCGCTCCGAGAAGGAGCGGTAGTGTTGTAGGGCGAGGATTGTCGTAGGTACCAACACCGCACACTGCTTGCCATCACAGGCCGCCTTGAAGGCTGCACGGATGGCTACCTCGGTCTTGCCGAAGCCCACGTCGCCACAGATCAAGCGGTCCATTGGCTGGTCCGACTCCATATCTCGTTTGATGGCTGCCACGGCACTCTGCTGGTCGGGGGTATCCTCCCACTTGAACGATGCCTCCAACTCCTGCTGTAGGTAGCTATCCTCGGAGAAGGCAAAGCCCTTCGAAGCCTTACGCTTGGCGTAGAGGGCAATCAACTCGCGAGAGATATCCTTGACGGCACGCTTGGTCGTGGCCTTGAGTTTCTGCCACGCTCCGTTGCCGAGTTTATAGATCTTGGGTGGCTCGCCCTCACCACTCTTGTAACGCGATATGCGGTGCAGGGCGTGGACATTCACAAAGAGTATGTCGTTGTCCTTATATATCAGCTTTATAGCCTCCTTTGTGCGACCATTCTCGTTGAGTTTTACCAAGCCTCCAAAGCGACCCACGCCGTGGTCGATATGCACGACATAGTCGCCCACCTTCAGGGCGTTCAGCTCCGCCACGGTCATCTGTTCGTCACGCTTTATCTCGCCACGAATCTTGTAGCGCTGGTAGCGGTCGAAAATCTGGTGGTCGGTGTAGATGCAGACCTTGAGGTCGTTATCCATAAAGCCCTCGTGAAGCACCGTGTCCTCGGAGCGGAACTCTACGCCACGACGGCCTATCTGGTGGAATATGTTGGTAAGTCGCTCTATCTGAGCCTTGTTGTGCGAGAGAATCGTTGTGGTGTAGCCACGCTCGTTGTTCCAACGTATGTCGTCGGCGAGCATCTCGAAGTTGCGGTTGAAGGCTGGCTGGGGCGAGGTGTTGAATGTTATGGTCGAGGTGGCCTTGCGCTCTCGGATATTATCCTTGAGAAGCACTACGTTATGCTCCATAAGGTCGTTTAGGAGTATCTGGCGCGAGGTGACACGGCGGGCCAAGCGCTCAGCCTCGGCACTATCCTCGGCGCTCTCCAGCACACGTTTCCTGCCATCGCTCACCTTGCGTAGCGCATAGTCTGCATCCGTAATCCACCACGTAGCCCCCTTGGCATAGTTAGCCAACGAGATACGCTCCTCACACTCCTCGCTACGGTGCATATTGGGGATGATATCGACCTCCTCAGGTCGCTCGGCAGAGAGCTGGCTCGATATGTCGAAACGGCGCAACGAGTCCACGCTATCGCCAAAGAAGTCCACACGATAGGGTTTCGACTCGGCATAGGAGAAGATATCGACGATACCACCACGCACGGAGTATTGGCCTGGCTCGTAGACGAAGTCCACACGTTCGAAACCCTGCTCAACGAGCCACTCGACAAGCATAGCTTGCTCTAAACTGTCGCCCACGCAGATATGTAGCGACTGCTTGGATAGCTCCTGCTCCATCACCACACTCTCCAATATCGCTTCGGGGTAGGTGCAGACGACTAAGTAGCCCTCCTTGAAGTTCTTTATGGCGTTGAGCGTAGCTGTGCGGTGGACCACTCCCTGAGCATCCTCAGTGCCGTAGGCTGCGGAGCGTTTATAGCCCGAAGCGAAGTAGACAACGCGCTCGGCATCAAGGAGTTCGTAGAGGTCGTTTAGCATATATGCGGCATTGTCGCTATTGTCTGAGAGGAGGATATGTATGCCCCCCATCTGCTCTACGGCATCTGCCACATAAAGCGAATAGGCTCCGCCGACCAACTGTTGAAGATGGACGGTAGAGCCTATATTTTCCAAACATTTTTTCAGCTCATTCGCCTGTTTGGAGTTGCGAATGATAGATTTTAGATAGTTCATATCGCTTCAGCGAATAATTGCGTTACGAATTAATGAGAAGCGACTCTCCCTTTCGGTCGAAGTAACCTACATCGATCATTCCGACACTCTGGTCGGTAGATAGTTTGATGTAGAGTTTGTGCTTAAAAATCCAACGTAGTCTCTTTGAGAGCAGACCCTCACTGAGGTAGGCCTTTACGTATGGGCTAACCTTGAGGTCTACATATTTGCAACCCTTCTCGGCAAGCAACTGTATCTGACCCTCAATCTTATTTTCGAGCAGTATTGTTGGTTCTACACGACCCGTACCGTGACAGGTAGGGCAGGTGTCCGAGGTCTCGCCAATGGCAATAGGACGTACCCTCTGGCGTGTGATCTGCATAAGACCGAACTTCGTAAGTGGCAGAATGGTGTGCTTGGCCTTGTCCGAAGCCATCAACTTCTGCATCTCCTGGTAGAGTGTTTGTCGGCTCTGTTGCTTGCGCATATCGATAAAATCGACGATGACAATACCTCCCATATCTCTGAGGCGCAACTGGCGTGCTATCTCGGCTGCGGCAGCGAGGTTCACCTCAAGGGCTGTCTGCTCCTGGTCGTCCTCGGCCTTTGTGCGGTTGCCTGAGTTCACGTCGATAACGTGCATAGCCTCAGTGTGCTCGATGATGAGATATGCGCCACGACGTAGCGACACATACTTGGCAAATAGCGACTTAATCTGTTTTGCGACATCGAAGTTATCGAAGATAGGCACCTTACCCTTGTAGAGTTTTACCAACTGCTCCATATCGGGCTTGATGACGTGTACATAGCTCTTAATCTCGTTGTACATCGTCTCGTCGTCCACCATAATCTGGGAGAAGGTGTCGTTAAGCGAGTCGCGTATAATAGTGTTTACTCGGCTCATCTCGCTCATCAGGCGGGCAGGAGCCGAACTCTTGCGCATTGCGCTAAGAGTCTTGTTCCACCTCTCTACCAAAGAGAGGATGTCTTGCATAATGTCAATATCCTCGGCCTCTGCTGCTGCCGTGCGTATTATGACACCAAAATTCTGAGGCAACACCTCTTGCGCTACCTTTCTAAGTCGTTTCTTTGCGGCATTCGAGCGTATCTTGGTCGATACAAACACCTTGTTTGAGAATGGTACCAGTACGACGTTGCGACCTGCAAGTGATAGATCTGCCGTGAGGCGTGGGCCCTTGGTCGATATCGCCTCCTTGGATATCTGCACCATCACCGTATCGCCTACCTTGATGTGGTCGCCGATGCGTCCCTCCCTAGCCAACTGTGGCTCAAGTTTCATACTCTCGACTCTCACGGGGTGCTTGCCTGCTTCGCGACTACTCACTACACGCTGTAGTGATGAGAAATTTGCACCGAGGTCGAGGTAGTGGATAAAGGCATCCTTCTCGTGTCCTATGTTTACGAATGCTGCGTTCAGACCCGGCATAATCTTGCGTACGCGACCCAAATAGATGTCGCCTACGGAGAAACCCGTCTGACACTGCTCTTTGTTGAGCTCCACAAGCACCTTATCCTCGCAAAGTGCTATGGAGACCTCCGTTGGATTTACATTGATGATAAGTTCTCTGTTCATACTCTTAAATACAATGTAAATCAGTTCTTTAAAATAGGTGAAGCTAAGGACGTGCCTTAGCTCCAACTATGTCCTAATATGAAGAACTACTTCTTCTTGTGACGATTCTTGCGAAGACGCTTCTTACGCTTGTGCGTAGCCATCTTATGACGCTTGTGCTTCTTTCCGTTTGGCATAACTTATAATATTAAATGGTTTGTAGATTCTTATTTAACCTCGCTTGAAAAGCTCTTTGCAGGCTTGAAAGCAGGGATATTGTGCTCAGGAATAGTGATTGTGGTGTTCTTAGAGATGTTGCGAGCAACCTTCATCGCACGCTTCTTGATGATGAAGCTACCGAAGCCACGCAAGTAAACATTCTCACCATTTACCATTGCTGTCTTAACGCTCTCCATAAAAGCCTCAACGATAGCCTGAACCTGGATCTTCTCAACACCGGTTGACTTCGCAATCTCGTTTACGATATCTGCCTTTGTCATAGTTGTAAAAGTTTATTTAATTTAATTGTATTTTAATTTTAAAAACAAGTGTTTCACCTAACGAATGGCTCACTCCAAGGTGAGTTTCGAAAAAAATGTCTGCAAATATAAAGCAACTTTGGGTGATATGCAAATAAATGGCGAAATAAAATTTCTTTTTTTATCTGCGCAACCCTTTGTACTGCAAATAATAGACCTCGTTTTGGCCTATTATCTGAAGTTGTTAAGTGCAGTAGCCAAACCCTCCACCGCCTGGTCGAGACCCTGCTGGATTTTGCTACCTATCATCATTCGCATCATCATATTGAGTTCGGCGTGAAGCACCATTCTGATACGTGTGTCACGCTCGGCAACCTCCTTGAGCTGAATCCAGAAGCTGAAGTCGATGGGTATGCCTCCCTCGTCGGCAACAATCTTAACGTGCTTATTATCAGCCTTTTCAGCGATGCGCAAGGCTACCTTCATACCCTTGACCTTGAATGAGCAACTATCGGGCGTAGCCTCCCACTCCTCCACCTTGTCCTGGATGGCTGGGGTCATCAAATCCATACGCGAGATAATTGGGAATATCAACGCTGCTGGGTGGTGTATCTGTTGTTGTTTTGATTCGTACTTCTCCATAATATGTCCGTAAAGCGGTTAAAAGTGGCACAAAGGTAGTTAAAATTACCGAATTACAAAACGGCGTGCCGTATCCGAGAGTATCTCTATCTTCACGACCATAGTGTCGTCTGGTAGCAGTGCCTCAATCTTTTCGGGCCACTCCACCAAGCACAACTCGCCCGAAGAGAGGTACTCCTCCGAGCCAAAGTCTAAGGCCTCCTCAATGCGCTCGATACGATACATATCGAAGTGGTATATTGTGCGCTGGCCCTCATACTGGTTTACGATGGCGAATGTAGGGCTTGTAACGTCATCCTCGGCACCCAGAAGCGCAGCGATACGGCTTACCAGTGTTGTCTTGCCAGCACCCATAGGGGCATCCAAGGCGACTACGGTGCGGCCATTGAGGCTCTCGATTACCGCCTCGGCAGCCTTATCCAACTCCTCAAGCGAGGAGATCTCTATAATCTTTTCCATTATCTGTTGATGTTGTCGTTTGTCGTTGTAACGTGTTGTTTATCGTTTCTTTGGTTTCATCACTACGAACGGCACTATCATCTCCTCCATCGAGATACCGCCGTGCTGGAAGGTATTCTTGTAGTAGCGGATGAACTTATTGGCGTCGTTGTTGTAGACCAAGAAGTCGCGGTTGTAGGCAAAGATGTAGCTCGACGAGAGGCGACCTGCGGGGAGTTGCACATCCTCAGGGCGTGTCACCTCATATACTTCGCGTGCGTTATACGCGAGGTTGCGCCCCGTCTTATAACGAAGGTTCGAGGAGGTCTCCTTGTCGCCTGTCACACGGATAGGGTTGTCCACACGTATTGTGCCGTGGTCGGAGGTGACGATGACGTTGTGGCCACGCTCCGAGAGTAGTTTTAGGAGTGTGTACAACTCCGAATGTTCGAACCACGAGCGCGTCAGCGAGCGGAAAGAGGCTTCGTCGTCAGTCAGGTCACGGATGATGTCGGTCTCGGTGCGGGCGTGCGAGAGGATGTCGAGGAAGTTGTAGACGATAACCGAAAAGTCGGCATCGTAGATGCGTTGCATATTCTCCACCAGACGACGGCCAGCCTCAGGGCGCACGAGTTTGTCGAACGAGAGACGGTAGCTCTTGCCCGATTGGGTGATGAGCCTACGGAGGAACTCCTCCTCATACATATTTTTGCCACCATCCTCATTGTCGTTGAGCCACTTATCGGGCATCAGACGGTCGATGGCCAAAGGCATAAGACCTGCAAAGAGGGCGTTTCGAGCATACTGCGTCGCTGTGGGCAGGATGGCGCAGTAGAAGTCGTCGGTGGTTATGTCGAAGAGGCCACGAAGGAGAGGCTCTATTATGCGCCACTGGTCGTAACGCATATTGTCGATAAGGAGCAACGTGGTCTTTGTGGCGTTGTCCACCTCTGGAAAGATGCGTCGGCGCATCAACGTATGCGACATCACGGGAATCTCCTCCTCGTCGCAGCGCTGGTTTATCCAGTTGAAGTAGTTGCGACGCACAAATTTCGAGAACTCCTGGTTTGCCTCGTTCTTCTGGTAAGACAGCACCTCGCGGATGCTCTTGTCTGACGAGCCATCCAACTCTATCTCCCAACCCACAATCTTGCGGTAGAGGGCACTCCACTCCTGAAATGTAGAGGCACTCTGCTGTTGTGCGGTGATGCGTCCGAACTCCGAGCGGTAGTCTGCTGTGGTCTGCTCGGTGACGAGTTGTGCCGAGTGGAGGTTCTTCTTTATCGAGAGGAGTACCTGGTTGGGATTTACGGGCTTGATGATGTAGTCGGCGATTTTCGAGCCTATCGCCTTATCCATAATATTCTCCTCCTCGCTCTTTGTCACCATAATCACGGGCAACGAGGGTTGTGCGGCCTTTATCAGTGGCAGGGTCTCCAGGCCTGTCATTCCAGGCATCATCTCGTCGAGGATGACAAGGTCGTAGGATGTGCTACCTATCATATCCACAGCGTCGTAGCCGTTGTTGCAGGTATCTACCTCGTAACCCTTTGAGGTGAGGAACATTATATGTGGTTTGAGTAGGTCAATCTCGTCATCGACCCAAAGTATCTTGTTCATAGTTCTAATTTTTCGTCTCTCTACCTAACGTCTCCACCACCTGAATAATTGTGGCGTATGAGGTTTTTAATCGCTCGGCGAGGCTCTCCTTGGCGCACCACTCTGCGCGAGTTATCCCCTCCGAGGCTTGGGGGTGTAGCTCTCCCCCTTGGCTCTGCATCCTCCACCACTCGGTGCGCTTGAGTTCCCAACGGCCGTAGGTGTCGTAGGCGTGCCACGTGGTAGCTAAGGGCGCTGTACCACAGAGGGTTGCACCTATGCCAGTCTCCTCCTCGACCTCTCTGAGTGCCGCCTCAGCACTGCTCTCCGTGGCTTCGATATGCCCCTTTGGCAGATCCCAGCGATCTCGCAACTCTATCATCAGCAGGTCGCCACAATCGTTCTCCACAACGCCTCCCGCGGCATTGACCCTTACAAACTCCTCCTGAAGGAGCGAGAATGTGCGGTCGGGGTCGGGGGTAATTATAGCCACAAATTTGTTAGTCTCGACTTTTTTTATTAACTTCGCTCGCGGAATCGCGAGTGAAGACTCCACCGCTATAGTCGTGTAGTCGGGGCTTGGTGGGGCAGTTGCCACAACCACCTCATTATTACCAAAATATAGGGTGTGTTTCGCCATAACCGTTTTATTATTGGTCACAAAGATACGAATTAAAGTTGAGAACAAACTAATCTACAACATACTATTTATGAAAAAATTACTCTATTTTATGACATTTGCAGCATTTCTTGCCGTGGGCTGTTGTGCAGAGAATGGTGGCGAGGCTCCAAAGCCTCTTGCAATTGACAATGCACTTACTGCCGAGGAGAAGGCTGAGGGTAAGTTTACCCCAGAGATTATGTGGAAGATGAGCCGTATTGGTCAGCAGGTACTCTCTGAGGATGGCTCAAAACTCATCTACACTGTAACTCAGTACAACCTCGCTGAGAATCGTGGTATCACACGCCTCTGGTTGCGCGATATGGCTACTGCGGAGGAGTGTGCGATTACCGACTACAACTCAACAAACACTGCGCCACAGTGGCTCTCTGAGAACCGCATCGCCTTTATGTCGAACCGTACAAGCTCTATGCAGGCTTGGGCTATGGATATCGATGGACAGAACCTTACTCAGCTCACCGACATCGAGGGTGGCATCGAGGGCTTTGGCATCGCTGGTGACCACGCCTTCTATGTTCAGCGTGTGAAGGTTGCTCCGTTGAAGGGTTCGGATAAGTATGCCGATATGGATAAGTCTAAGGTGCGCCTCTACGACGACCTTATGGTACGCCACTGGGACTACTGGGATGATGGCTCTTACCTCCACATCTTTGCTGCCGACTACAAGGATGGCAAAATCGTTGATGGCGTAGATATCATCGGTGCTGACAAGGCTTACGATGCACCATTGGCTCCATATTTCGATACCGCAGAGATTCGCCTCTCGCCAGACGGCTCTATGCTTGCCTACACGTGCAAACCACTCACAGGCGTAGATTATGCCCTCTCTACCGATTCGGATATCTTCCTCTACGACTTCGCAACAAAGGCTACACGTAACCTCTCGAAGGAGGCTGCTGCTCAGGGCGACGAGAAGTTCGTGGGTTACGACAAGTACCCTGTATTCTCGCCAGATGGCACTAAGGTAGCCTTCCGCTCACAGCGTCGTCCAGGTAATGAGGCTGACCAGCAGCGTCTTTGGGTCTTTGACCTTGCAACTAACGAGTGTACCTACATCACTCGTGGTCAGGACTACTGCGTAACTGAGGTTGCGTGGGATGGCAACGAGGCTATCTACTTCGTATTGCCTTGGCGCGGTACTCACCAGGTGGCTCATATCGACCTTGCAGGTAATATGAAGCATATCACCAAGGGCAACCACGATATCAACACCTTCACCTTCGCAGGTGGCAAGATCGTAGCAAATATGAATACAATCTCTAAGGCCGTTGAGCTCTACGACGTAAACCTTGAGAGTGGTGAATTGACACAGCTTACCGATGTAAACCGCGAGGTCTACGACAATATAAAGTTTGGCGAGGTGCAGGAGCGCTGGATTACCACTACCGATGGTAAGAAGATGCTCACTTGGGTAATCCTTCCTCCCGACTTCGATCCAACGAAGAAGTATCCTACTTTGCTCTACTGCCAGGGTGGCCCACAGAGCACCGTATCACAGTTCTGGAGCTACCGTTGGAACTTCCAGCTTATGGCTGCTGAGGGCTACGTTATCGTAGCACCTAACCGCCGTGGTTGTCCATCATTTGGTCAGGAGTGGACCGACCAGATCTCTGGCGACTACTCAGGTCAGAACATCCGCGACTACCTCGCTGCTATTGACGAGGTATCTAAGGAGCCTTGGGTAGATACCGATCACCGTGGTTGCGTAGGTGCTTCGTATGGTGGCTACTCTACCTACTACCTTGCTGGCGTTCACGAGGGTCGCTTCAAGGCCTTCATCGCACACTGCGGTATCTTCAACTTCGAGTCTATGTATGGCCACACCGAGGAGCTATTCTTCGTGACTAACGACTATGGTGGTGCTTACTGGGAGAGCGACAACGCTACTGCAATGCGCTCGTATGCCAACTCTCCACACAAGAAGGTTGCTAACTGGGACTCTCCAATTATGATTATCACTGGCGAGAAGGATTACCGTATCCCATATAGCCAGTCGTTGGAGGCCTTCACCGCAGCACGTGTTCAGGGTCTTGATGCACGTCTTGTATCATTCGAGAATGAGGCTCACCAGGTATTCCAGCCACAGAACTCTGTAGTTTGGAATCGTGAGTTCTTCGGCTGGTTGAACAAGTACCTCAAATAGTACCCTTACAACCCTCCAAAAATGGTGGACCTGCCTAACTTGTTAGGTAGGCCCATCTTTTTTTTGCGCCGTAGTGTTGCAATAGAGCGAAGAAATGGCTATATTTGCAAAAAAGTAAATAAAAAAGGTTGAGTATATGAGAAAAATTTCTACTATTTTTTCGATGACCCTCTTGCTCCTTGCCACTATGTTTGTGGCGTGTGTGGGTCCCGATGCTCCAGAGGTCGTTCGCCCCGATGAGCCTAAGCCCGATGCTCCATTTACAATCAATGTGGAGGAGATTCACGCCTCGACAGCCACGACGGAGGTTACGCCCAAGGATGGCGAGATGCTATATATTATGTACTTGGAGGAGGTTGCCTACTTCCAGGGTGCTGGTATCGACACTGCCGAGGAGTTGTGGGAGGATGATTTCGAGGCCTTTGAGGCCAACGCCCTCTACGAGGATATGTTGCTAAAGGATTATATGCTTGGTGCGAATGTATTGTTCAGCGACACTAAGCGAGTGCAGTGGAATAGTATGTTGCCTGGTCGCAAGATGGTGTTATATGTCTATGGTGTGGAGTTCAACGAGGATGGCTCGCACTATGAGCCTGTGACGGAGGTGGTATGGCAGGTGCTTGAGTCGGAGTATGCCCCCTTGAGAGATATCTCGTTCGATATCGATGTTGAGGTTAATGGTGCGGAGGTCGAGTTGAATGTTAAGCCAGTGGATTGGGATGGCTACTACTTGGTAAAGGTCGTTGATGGCAATAGTGACCTCTACGTTGGTGATCGTACCTCTTTTGACGAGGAGTACCTTGCTATGCTTGCTGATGAGTGGATTGATGTCTATAGCAGAAATCTAAGTTATGGTTATACCACTGATATAATATTAGATGAGGTTGCATTCAAGGGAGACAAAGTCATAAATCTCGAACTTAATTCATATACGCTCTATTCAGTCTTGGTATTTGCCATCGACGAGTATGATGGCTATGTGCAGGTGGTCTCTGAGCCATCGTTCAGCAACTTCTCTACTGAGGAGGTCGAGCAGTCGGAGATGTCTATCGACATAGAGATTTCGAATTGCTATGTGCGTGTTGCCGACTTGAGGGTCACCCCTACGAATGATAATGAACTATATGCCCTACTCATCACCCCTACGGAGTATCTTCCAGCAAAATACAATGAGGACGACCTCATTGATATGGCGCTCTACGACCCCGTTACTTCGCTCAGCACGCAGTTCTTCAAGGGTGAGATCACTGCGCACCTCAACACCCTCTATCCAAAGAAGGAGTATGTAGTGGTAGCCTTTGGCTATAGTGGCGGTGTTATAACCACAGATATATATACTAAGGTCTTTATTACCCAGCCTGAGGGCCCTTGTGAGGTCGATATTACCGATGTTAAGGTGTGTGGCCCTTACCGTCCATCGGACCTCTACAACTACGATTCTGAGCGATTTAAGTACTACACCTACCCCTATGTCAGCGACACCTCCTTCTTTGTGGCATCTATAGAGGTGGAGACCAGCGAGCCTACCGAGGATATCTTTGCTGACTTCGTGGCAAAGATGGACTACGACTATTATGGTACAGATGTTATCTTGTTCGATTTGCTCATAGGCACCTGCCCTGAGTTGTTTATAACTGATCGACTCTATGAGGAGGGTCCATACTATGTATGTGCCACGGTGTTCGACTACAAGGGTAACCTTGCCCCTATGTGGACATCGGAACTTATCGAGTGGAGCGTAGATGACCTGAGACCTGCTGATGAGCTCTTTGCAAAACTCGATGCCGAGCCTGAGACTCAGCTGCTACTCCTAAGACCGATACAATAGTAGCTATTTTATAGGCAAGGGGGCGTATCCATCTTCGGACACGCCCCTTCCTCTATTTTGTGATATCTTAGGTGTTGCCTATCGTACGATAATCTCGTCTACGAAGAGGAAACCCGTGTACTTGCTACGGTGAGCCTTGTAGCGAATGTAGCGCGCCTCGGCACTGCCCTGCCAGCCGAAACTCTTGAACGAGGGCAACTCGTCGATGACCACTTCGTGTTCTATGTCGGCAATCTTTGAATACTCCTGGCCATCCTCGGAGATGAGTATCTCCACCAAGCAAGGCATAAAGACTCCAGGACCACAAATCTGCATAAAGTCGGCAGCGATGCTCTCTATATGTGTCACCTCACCCATATCTATAATCACATCGACACCTCCACGACCTAAGAAACCCTGCCAACGGCTATCGGCGTATGTCCACGTGCCACGCAGACCATCCGTGAGTGTGGCGTCGCCCGCCGCTGCATACTTAGGAGCATAATAGAAAGAGGGGTATAGGTAGGTTACGCTCTTGCCCAAGGCGAGGTGCTCCACTGGCTCCAACGACTCTGGGCGGTTGCCTATCTCGTTCTTTAGGTCGAAGGGTTTGTAGCCCTCTTCGAGCATCCTATCCACAATCTTTACGGCGCGCTGGCGGAAGTCGGCGAAGATCCTCCTTTCAGCGTTGCTCCAGCCTATCTCGGCAATGGCCATAGCGCGAGGCCACAGCATAGTCTCGTAGTGGTCGTCAGTGACGATGAACTCGGCCCATAGGTTGGCCTGAACACCTAATATGTAGTCGCTCACACTCTTGTCCATACCCTCTGGGGCTGGGTCGTAGGAGTAGACCTTCTCTATAGGTAGGTAGCCACCGATGCTTTCGGGCTGCGAGTAGGGGGCATCCTGTGGGGCATCTATGTAGCAGTAGGCGTGAGGCGACATAACGACCTTGTGGCCTGCAGCTGCAGCAGCCAAGCCACCCTCCTCACCACGCCACGACATCACCGTAGCGTTAGGGGCAAGGCCTCCCTCAAGAATCTCGTCCCAACCAATAATCTGGCGACCACGGGCGTTGAGATACTTCTCGATGCGCTCGATCATATAGCTCTGCAACTCATCGACACTTTCGAGCCCCTCCTCGGCCATACGACGCTGGCAATCCTCACACTCTGGCCACGTATTCTTGCCCGCCTCGTCGCCACCGATATGTATATACTCCGAAGGGAATATCTCGATAATCTCGTCGAGGATGCTCTGCATCATCTCGAAGGTTGCCTCTTTGCCGATGCAGAGGTCGCCCTGATTCTTAGGTTTATGGCTACAGCCCAACTCTGGGTATGCAGCAATGACCTCGTCGGAGTGGCCAGGCATCTCTATCTCTGGGATGATGGTTATGTATCGCTCCTCGGCGTAGGCTACCAACTCGCGAGCCTCCTCCTTTGTGAGGTAGCCACCATACGCCCCTGGTGTGCCTGCCTCGACGTGTCCACGTTCACCATACCACCACTCCTTCCAGGTGTCGGGCATACGCCACGCTGCGAACGAGGTGAGACGAGGGTAACTCTCTATCTCGATGCGCCATCCCGCAGCGTCGGTGAGGTGTAGGTGTAGACGGTTCATCTTCAACTCGGCCATAACATCCATCTGGCGCATAAGGAACTCCTTAGTGCGGAAGTGTCGCGAAATATCGATGAGGATACCTCGGTACTCGAAACGTGGAGCATCGCAGATATGGCAAGTGGTGAGTTGCTTCGAGTTGAGGGTCAAGGCCTTGAGACTCTGAATACCATAGTAGAGACCCTGAGGTGTCGTAGCCTTGATGTCGATGCCTTGTGGGGTTATGTCCAAGAGGTAGCCCTCGTCGAATCTCTCGAAGGTTGAGGCCTCGGCAATCTCCGTAATGGGTACTATTTGGAGGTTTATGTAGTTGTTCTTTGCTGGACGCTTAGCCTCCTTGAGTGAAAGTCCTAACTCATCGATACCCCCTCTCAGGTGTGTGAGGTCGTTGCCCGTTACACCCAAGATGGATAGAGTTAGTCGCTCGGAAGCGTCGAAGCACTTGTCGCCCCAGAACTCGATGTTGGGTGCTGGGGTGATGCTGTTGGGTTGTGCCAAGCAACAGCCAATGCCAAGGAGCTCGAAGCAGAGGACAAGGCATAGCAGTTGGAGAGTTTTTGCGTACTTCATACTACATATTATAATATAAGGGGCTGTCCAGCCTTGGCTGGGCAACCCCTCTGTGTGTCGTTATATTTATTAGATGTGGAACTGCTTAACGAAGCCGAGGTTCATAACATCGTTCTGAGTAGTCAAAGGTTCTACTGCGTGGAAGGTAACCTCCGCAGAACGTGGTGCACCAACCTCCTCGCTCCAGATGCACTCCATAGTAGGAGTGGTCTGCTCAGCGATAACCAACGACTTAGGTAGAGCTCTTGTGATGCTCGCGTTCACCTCATCTACATAGCCACGAAGCTCCTCGATGTTGTTGCTGCTGGTAGGCTTAATGCCCAAACGAGCTACGGCACCCTCGTTGCCATTTGCATCCTGAGCATAGCCTACGATGGTCTGGTCGTAATCCCAGTCGCCAATCAAGAAGTGGTAAGGCACTTCAAGACTTTCAACACTCTGCCAGTAGCCACGGAACTCAGAGATGATGTAGTTGTCAGCAAGTTTTACAACGTCGTCGTATGCATCTGTAGAGAGTGCGCAGTAGAGTGCCGAAGCCTCCTCGATATTGTTAAACTCAACAGCGATGATAGGGCGGTTGGCAGTGAGTGTTGCATCGCCAAAGATAGAGCCATCCTCGTCGTTACCATTGTAGACGCCAAGCACCTCAATAGTTGGGTTTACGCTGCCTACAGAGGTTGTAGTAGCGATAATGTCGCTATAGATACAACGAGCGAAGGTACCAGTCTTAACATCGATAGCCAAGACGTAGCCGATGTAGTTGCACTCAGGGTTGAGGTTGGCAACGTAGTAGCGGCCACTACCATTGCGGTAGTATGACTGGAGCTTCTCCTCCAAGGCCTCGTGGAAGGTGAGGCAAGGGCTCTGGCCTGTCATACACATCTCCTTCAACTGAGCAAGCAAAGAGCTCGACTGGCTGATAGCCCTCTGTGGGTCGAAGCCCTCGGCCATAGCGATACCTGGCTGGTAGTAGATGGTTGGATCCTTAGCCGTTACCTCGAAGTAGAAGTCGTATGGGCCTACGTCGGTAGCAGAGAACTCGAACTCGGCATTCATAGGGTCGCCGTGCTCAGGAGTTGTGAACGATACGTAGGTTGGCGCAGAGGTGATATTACCTGGGTTGTAGTCGATCTCGCCAGTCTCCTCGTTGATAACCTGACCATAGGTAGGGTTCAACTCGAAGCTGAAGGCTACGATATAGTACTCTGTCTCAGCGATGTTGAGTTCCAACTTGTTGTCGCCAGTGAGGTCGGTAACGCCAGTAACTGGGTCGCGGTGCTTAAGCTCGGTGTAGTTCTCCCAGTAGTAGATGCTCTCGGTTACAGCTGCCGAAGCGATGTCGTAAGGCTTAGCATCCTTCTTGCTGCTGTCGATATAGCCGATATGGTAGAAGTACTCAGCATTAGGGTCTGAAGGGGTGATGCGCACCTCAGCAGAGTAGTGCTCGATGTTGAATACCTCGATGTCGAATGAGAGGTCTGATGGAGACTCCTCGCCAACGTTGTAACGCTTCTCGCTAATCATTGAGGTAATGAAAGCACCATCCGCGCTATAGTCTACACCAGCAACCAAAGCGGTGTACTTAGACTTTGGAGTGAGGTTAGCCACGTGGAGGGTATTTACGTCGGTGTGGAAGAGACGATTCTTAATCTCTGTCTCGGTGTAGTTCTTCTCCTTGAGGGTTGCGATCTCGGTGTTGAGGTAGTTGAGGAAGAACTCCTCCTGAGACCATCCATACTCGCCATCAGCCTTAGTGTAGGTCTGATACTCATCAACAGAGACGTTGATAAGGTGCCACATCTGAGTCTTGATAGATGGGGTAACAGCCAAAGAGGCTGTGTTGAGATATACGTTAGGTGTGATCTCGAAGGTGCAAGCGGTCTGCGTAGCGTCCTTAGTCTTGAAACGTACCTTGGTGATGTCTGTTGTAGCAGCCATATCCTTCTCTGTATCAACACCAAATATCAAGAGATAGTAGTTGGTGTTGAGCGCGAGGTTGCTAATTACTTCGTTCTCCAACGCACCCTTCTTCACCTTCTCGCCAAGGTATGCTGTGAGGGTGGTGTCGTTAGCCTCAGCGTATGCCTTAACCTCTGCATAGAGTGTCTCTACAATCTGCTGGTCTGTCTCGCACTGCTCAACAGCCTTAGCGTTGTAGACAAATACGAGGTAGTTAGCCTCCAAGTCTGATGGGGTAACAGAGTAGGTAGCCGTAGTCTTGGTGGTCTCCACCACTGATGCTACAAACGACAACTCCACAGGGTTCTCTGGGTCACTATTGTCGCCACCATTGTTAGGGCCAACTGGGGTATCCTCCTTACAACCAGCCACTAAGAGTGCAAAGACCATCAAGATAGTCGATAGCAAGTTAAATTTTTTCATAGGTTCAATAAATATTAAGTTGTAAATTTGTATCTATCAATCACTTATAGTGTTAAACTTTCAATAAGTTTTAATCTTTCAGATTATCCTTTTCTTATAACACTACTCTCACTAATACAAAAGTACTATATTTTTAGCAAAAATACAAAAAAAAGTTACTTTGTTGTTATAACAGCGCATCTACTTCCGCTAACGAATTATCTCAGCAATGGGCAGTACGCCCAAGTACAGCCCATCGCCTCGAAATTCGCCGAGCGAAAGTATCTGCACTATTCTAACAACAAAGTGGGAGGGGGTAACAGCGCATCTACTTCCGCAGGCGAAGCCGTCTAACAAGGCTACTTTGGCGTTGCACTCGTTCTCAAAATGCTCATTTACATTTTAGTAAACTCCGCTTTTTCGAACTTCGTGCGCCTAAAATTAGCTCTTGTTATACAACTTTATTAGGCTGGAGAGAGAGGCGGTGGAAGCAAGAAGAAGGTGGCGTAATAGCAAAAAAAAGAGTGTGCCCCTGTAGAACACACCCTTAGTAATCAGTTAGTTATACTAACTATCTTGCAACCCGAAACGATTAGCCGATAAGAGCCTCGTATGCAGCAGCATCCAACAAGCCCTCAACCTCAGCAGGGTTAGACATCTTGATCTTTACCAACCAACCCTCGCCGTATGGATCCTTGTTTACGAGTGAAGAGTCGCCCTCAACAGCCTCGTTGAACTCGATAACCTCGCCGCTTACTGGAGAGAAAGCGTCAGAAACGGTCTTAACAGCCTCGATAGAGCCGAAAACCTCGTTTGCCTCGATAGTCTCACCAACGGTAGGAACATCCACGAAAACGATGTCACCAAGCTGTGACTGAGCATAATCGGTAATGCCGATAACGGCAACATCACCCTCTACACGGCACCACTCGTGGTCGTTAGAGTACTTCAAATTAGCAGGTACATTAGCCATA
>CAJGEC010000022.1 GCA_904502285.1 uncultured Alistipes sp.
CTATATTTGTAGCAGAATGATTAGACTTTTTACTATAACCCTATTTGCACTTACCCTCATAATCCCGACGGAGTTATGGGGTAGAGGCCTATCCATACAGCAGACTCCTGATACTCTATCTCTTCTTTCACCCAATGAGGGTGTTATGCAGAAGCAGGAGAGTTGGTGGAAGCAGAAAAGTGACTATACCACCGAGTTTCGCCCAACCCAACTTATCGCTCCTGCTACGCTCTTTGCCATAGGCGCGCTGGGGATAGGTGAAGATTCCCCCCCCCTTAGAAAACTCAATCTCTCTATACGTCAAAGCGTTGGAGAGTTGCGTGGCGATTGCTATGCACATTTCGACGACTATCTTCAGTATCTCCCCGTGGCCTCCTATCTTGGCCTCTGTGCACTTCCTGTGAAGGCTAAACATACCTTTGCCGAGAGGGTCTGTGTAGGTGTCGTGGCCTATCTCTCGATGACCGCCTTGGTCAATGGACTAAAGTATACCATCCGCGAGCCTCGTCCCGATAACGGCAAGCGTAATTCATTCCCATCTGGACATACGGCAACGGCCTTTACTGGAGCAGAACTCGTAAGGGCGGAGTATGGCTGGGCCTATGGTGTGCCAGCCTATATCGTTGCTGCTGGAGTGGGCTTTATGCGTATCTATAACGACCGCCATTGGTTTAACGACGTACTCGCAGGTGCTGCCGTGGGTATCATCTCGGCGCGCATAGGTTATTGGTTGTTACCCCTTAGCCGTAAGTTGTTCAACCTAAAGAGTAGCTCTGCCGTGGCAATATCACCACTATACTACCCTGAGCAGAGTGCCTTGGGTGCTTCGTGTTCGCTGGTGTTTTAGCGCTCGACTATCGAATCACCGTACGCAGATACTCTCTGCCGATATCACTATATTCAGCCATAAGTACCTCTATCTTAGACCAATCTATGGGTCGCTCTACTATTTCGGGTAGGGTGGCTATATCCTCCTTGTAGACTATTCTGTCGCTTAGTCCGAGTCTACCGAGCAGGCTGTAGAATCTGTCGTTCATCTCCACGTTGCCTTTGAGGTTGGTGACAACAGCAAATGGCTTTCGGAACTTTATCGCCATCATCATTGCGTGGAACGAGTCGGTGACAATGTACTGTGCATTGGCGATGCTCTTGAGCCAACTGCCCATAGAGTAGTCTATTGGCGAGCTGTTTACAACTATATTATTGTGTAGGATGCTCCGCAGTTGCGGTATGCGCTCTTCGATGTTGCGTATGAAGAAGAGGTATCCATACTCTACAGGAAGGCTCTTTGTGCTTTGATTGGCAATGGTGTGGTAGGTGGCGCTATCAAGCAGGGCCGTAGGGTCGGGGACAACGATAGCATCCTCACGTCCGAGGCTCTTGACTATCTCCACGCCCGACTGCTCACGTACACTTATAGTGTCGAACTTGGCGAGATGGCGACGTGCCTCCTCCGCGGCGTAGTCGGGGTAGGTGGTACAACCGAAACTTACGGCGTAGGCAACCCTCTTTCCTGAGTAGTTGAAGCCTAAGAAGTAGGCCGATGAGGCGTGTTTCTCTTCGCCCCAGCAGAGGAACGATGGGTTCATCACCTGGTCACTACCTGAGATAATTATGTCGTAGTTGTTGGCTATAGCTTCGACCTCCTTTACGGTGTAGAGACGGCGTGATACACGAAGATTGGCCTCTCGAAACTTGCTTAATGCTCGCTCCTTGATGCACTCCTTGAGGTGTTTGGTGAAGACTCTGATGCGCTTGTTGTGGAAGAAACTACCGAAGCCTAAATCGTAGTTTTTGGGCTTGTAGTTGATAATCTCCACATCGTGACCCATATCCGTAAGGGTGCGTTGCAGGGCGTAGCTCTGCAAGATAGCGCCGTAGTTGGTCGCCCAATGGAATGTCAATATGCCGATCTTCATCTTATATCGTTTGGTGTTAGGGTAGTTCTATTTGTTTCCTAATATATTGTGCCACAACCTTTTAAGTCGTTGCTTGAAGGAGCGACTCTTGGCTTGCTGGCAGAACTCTGCGATGGCTTCGATGCCTCGATTGTCGTAGGCCTCCCAGAACTCGGCACGTCGTGGTGGTGTGGCAACACTTGTTACTATGCAGGGGTTTGTCGCAATGGCACTATCGAACGAGGAGAGAACGAAATGGCACTTTGGGCTAATAGCGTTAAATACCATCTCGCCCTTTGGAGTGTTTGCCATCACAACGCTCACACCGAGGTTACTAAATATTTCGGGGTGGTGCTGTGCTACTCCCCAGTAGTCGCCCAGGGTGATGTCGGCACCACTACGGCCCTCACGTGCTTGGCAGTGGTGACACGAGGGGCGTAGGTAGAGGTTTTTTAAGAAACCCTGCATATAGATATTCTCCATATATGGCTCACGCTCAGTATGGGTCGCTGTTGCCGATGGGCTCTGCTTGTAGTCGAATCGGAAACTATACCCCTCCCACCCCGTCGATTTATCTCGAAACTCTATGTCAGTGATGGTGGGGTTGGGGTGCTGTGGATCGCTTAGTCGAATCTTGGCGAGTCGGTAGGCGAGATACTCTTGCCATATCTTGGGGCTTGGTGTGCCGTGGCAAACAACCTCTATGGCTATGAGGTTTTCGAAGTCGTTACGTAGGTAGTGCTTGAGTCCTGCAATCTGACAAGGAGTGCCCGTAAATAGGACTTTGCGCCCGTTGCTTAGGTACTCTTTCGCCTCTCTGAAACAGTTGAGCGTATTGCTCTGTACGTACTTGCTACTACGTAACTTATGTAGATTATCTAAATTGTCGATTGATGTATGCTCTACCTCCCATTTATTACTAAACCCAGCGCCAAATACCACACCTCCATCTGCTAAAACACCTTCGGCAATAAGGCTAAATATACCTCCCGAAGAGCTCTGTGCGCAGGTCTCGTTAGATCTATTCCTTACGGCGTATGTGTTAATGGGGTGCGTCGTGGGATTAGGGTTGATGATGGGGCATACCTTACTGCATAGGTCGCACTCGATGCAGAGTGTTGGGTTGGCCTGTGGATAGAGGAATCCCTCTTGGTCGCTGACCATAGTTATACACTGCTTAGGGCATATCTGTTGGCACGCACCACAGCCACAACATCTCTCTTTGTCTGTTATCTGAATCATTCTTAATGCAGTATGGTTACTCCCTATTTTGCAATAGATTATGCAAATTTATTAATTTTAGACTCTTTGTGCAACATAATTGAACTTTTTTCACTATCTTTGTATAAATTGAGTGCTCATTCTAATTGTTGATTGAGTGGTTATGAAATTTCGATATAGCTTGATTTGATAATGAAGCAGATAAATATATTTATCGCAGGAGCGAAGGCCCTCGGTTTGTATAGAGACACGATTAAGGCTCTTAGCGTTGATATGAATAATAGTTTGGCTAAGAGTGGGCGTGATATCAAACTCGAAATCTTGTCTTACGAGAATTTTGGCAATAATCAGGATTTGTACGATGGTTATATATCGAATAAGGCAGATTTGGTAATCTTTGTTTTGGATGGTAGAATTGGAGAGACTACCAAGCAAGAGTATGTTCTTGCGGTAAACAGTAAGATGAAGTTTGCTCGTCCCGATAGAGTGGTATTTCTTAAGTCGTACAAAGATATTACAACTGATATAGCATTTATCAACGGAATGTTGGTGAATGACGACTATTACATCGAGTTTGCGGATGAGAATGATTTGAGGGTGAAGGTGCAGACATATCTAACCCACTTTATTGATAGTCACTCAACAATAAATGAGAACCAACAGGAGTGTATTATTGATAAGGGTAATAGTAGTGGTGGTAGACGATGTCGTTGGTGGGTTTTTGTAGTGGTCGCTATGATGCTTATTACTGCAGTTGCCTCGCTATTTATCGTACATCGTAATAATAAGCCTGTTTTGCTAATTGCAGGAGGAGGATCGGCACGCAATTATATAGAGCGTTATAACGGTATTACATTAGAGGAGTATCCAATGTCCTACTATGTGCATATGCCGAGTGGAAATGCGTGGTTATTACTTACGGAAGAGGTTATATCGCCTCAGCAGTCGCCAAAGTATTTCCCTATATGTGTGTCGGCAAGTTCTGCAACAGAGGAGGATTTCTTGAAGATTACCACCAAGGAGAATTTTTTGAAGTTAGGGTCTGTTGTGGAGCTTAGACTGGGTTACGATACGTTGGCAGTCTGCCTAAAACGCAGTCCCGTTATTTTCGAAACCTTAGATAGTAGATGTTTTGCAAATGGTGAGATATCTGCGCAGGAGTTGTCGCAACTCATAGCTAAAGATGATGAGATAAATATCTTTTCGACATCACCAGGTAGTGGAACACGTGGTTCGTATGAGCGATTGCTTAGCGCTATGGATGTCAATATAGATGACTATAGGATTAATCAGTTTTCGGAGTATTCCGATTTGCCTGCTATCAATCTGAATGGGATGCCATATATGTTGCTTGGTAGCAAGTGTTATGTAATGAGCGACTTGAAGCGAGTTGTAGAGGCAAAGGATGCTTTTGAACTTAAGGTCTACGATATTGTGGATGGCCAAAAACAATTTGTATGCAAACCAATGAACCTATATTTTATGGCATATAAGTATGATGTTACAAATACTCTAATGATTCCTCAACAGATACTAAACTTTGTCGAGAGTTTGGGTTGTGATCTTGGAAGTAGAGTTAAGGATGGCAAGGTTAAAAGGTATACGACTGACTCCGTGATCCTCGATTTCTCGAAATTGCCTGAGTGGTAGAAAAAATAGAGGTGATTAATAGATTTTAGCAGAAAAGTTGCTCTATATATAAGAAACTGTTTGAATTTTATTTCGAGGCTATTTGTGAGCTGTTTTCGAGCAGATATTCATTTGTGAGATGCAGGTAATAGCGGGCTATTTTCAAATTTCGAAAATGGATAGATGCCGAAAAGAGCCACAAAGAGACCGAAACTCATTTTCGCAGAGACAAACTAACTCATTTAATAAAATTCAAAACAGATTCTAAAACACAAAGTAGTAAAAGCGAATGAAACAGAACTATGTACCACAGCCTATGGATACGTCAGATATCCAGTTGCCAGAGGCGTTGAACGAACTTGTAGAGCAAATGGCAAAGAATGTCCACGAGGTGTGGGCTCAGAATCGTATAGATCAGGGTTGGACCTATGGCTCTGAGCGTAACGACGAACTCAAGCACCACCCTTGCCTTATTCCCTATGAGGAGCTTGACGAGAAGGAGAAACACTTCGACAGGGCAACCTCATTGGAGACACTAAAACTAATCATCAAGTTAGGCTTCAAGATATCGAAGTAGTCGTAACATAGCAGAGCAATGGAGAGATTCTTCAACAATATAGTTGTGGAGTCTCTCCTTTTTGTTGTTGAGACCTTTTCTTTTACAAAAGAAATTCCTAAATTTGTTCTAAACTTTTATGTGTTATGGCAAAGCGAACAATTACGATATTAGTGCTTTTGGTGGCGATGATGTTTGTGGGAGTGGCCACACTTACGTCGCAGTGCGCAACCCCTTCTGTGGAGGACGATAGTGCGGGTGTGGAGCAGTTTTATATAGACTATACCCAGAGATTGACGCCTAAGGCACTTATTCCTACCCCTTTGGATGCGGTGTACGGCGATGGCGTTTGTCGCATTAGTGGTTCTGCACGTGTGGTCTGTCGCACGGAGGAACTTATGCCCGTGGCCCACTACCTTTGCCAAAGACTATCGTTGGATCTTACCACCGAGCGGGAGGGTGCTATACGTCTTGGTTACGACCCTATGCTTGAGGTGGAGGAGTATCGTTTGATTGTTGATGAGCGAGGTGTATTGGTTGTAGGAGGTGGCTATGGCGGAGTCTTCAATGGTGTTATGACCCTCTTGCAGATGCTCCCAGAGACTCTCTATTCTGGCAGTGTGACCTACCCCGTGGAGTTGCCCCTATGCAACATATCGGATAGACCTCGTTGGGGGCATCGTGGCTTTATGCTCGATGTCTGCCGTACGTGGATGGATAAGGAGGCAGTGAAGCGATTTATCGACCTTATGGCCTACCATAAACTCAACTCTTTACGCCTGCACCTGACTGATGATGAGGCGTGGCGAATAGAGATAGAGTCGCACCCTGAGTTGGCCCAGGAGGGTGGATTTAGGGGTGGTGATAGCCCTATCTGGCCCCGCTATGGCAAGTGGAACGAGAGGTGGGGTGGCTACTACACTAAGGCCGATATGCGCGAGATTATAGAGTATGCGAAAGTGCGTAATATAGAGGTCGTTCCAGAGATTGACCTCCCAGGTCATAGCCTCTGCATCGCTACACTTCACCCTGAGATATTGTGCAACTACACACCTAACACCTCACGAGCCTTTGGCTACGACGTTCGTTCGGCCTTCTGCCCATCCAAGGAGTCGAATTACGAACTCCTTGCCGACATCTTGGGCGAGGTTTGCGAACTCTTCCCATCGGAGTATATCCATATAGGCGGTGATGAGGTCGATATGGCCCAGTGGCGTAGGTGTCCCGATTGCTTGGCGCTGATGCAGAAGATGGGGATGGAGTCCACGGCAGAGTTGCAACAATACTTTATGTCGAGGGTCTCGGATATTATCGCCAACTACGGCAAGCGCCCAGCAGTGTGGAACGAGGCTATCGAGGGTGGTAGACTCTCGGAGAGTACACGAGTCTATGGCTGGGAGAGTGTTAAGGAGTGCCGTAGGTCGGCTGGTGAGGGCTATCCTACGGTGCTTATTCCTGGCGAGTACTTCTACTTCGATATGAAGCAGTCGTCGCGTGAACCTGGTCACGATTGGGCTGCGATATTCGATTGGCGCAAGGTCTATGGCTTTGCCCCTAAGTATGTGGGCTTTACAGCCGAGGAGGAGAAGAATATTGTCGGTATCGAGGCCTCGTTCTTTAGTGAGGTTTATGCCTCACACACGCCCGAAACCGACGACTACCTACACTACCAACTCTTCCCTCGCTTGGTTGCTTTGGCCGAGGTTGCGTGGGTGGATAGTGATTCGAGGGATGAAACAGCCTTCTATGAGCGAATGGTGGCGCACTACGACCGTTTGGATGCTATGGGTGTGGCCTATAGGTTGATGCCACCCGTGGTGAAATATAGCGATGGTGTGTTGAGTGTGGCGTGTGACGATGGTAGTAAAATATACTACTCGAAGTATGGTGATGCTATGCCCGAACTCTACACAGAGCCTATAAAGACCAATAAACCTGCGCATTATCTATTTGTGGCTCGGCGAGGTGAGGCGCGTTCGCAAGATGTTGCCGTGGAGTCCTATTTCAAGACCATAACACCAACCTTTAACATAACCTCCTCGATGCCTGAGAGCGAGAGGTTTACATTCGACAAGGCCGAGGGCTATGGCCGTCTGGCTCGCACGACACGGGCAGGCGACGAGGGTGATTGGGTGATGTTTACCTTTGATACTCCCGTTGAGTGTAGGCGTATGAAGGTTGCCACGGGTAACTTCCAGTTGCCTCGCTACCTCTTCGAAAATGGATATGTGGAGGTGAGTTACGACGGCGTGAACTTCGAACGTGTAGGCGACTTGGAGTGTGGCATATTTTATATTGAGCAACCGCCACACCCAATCAAGGCGGTACGTATGGTATGCACGTCGCGTGGCAATGGTGCGGAGTGGGTCTCTATTCAGCCTCCTACGATATACCCTCAGTTGTAGTCTACGATTTGCTCTGCTACTCCTTGTTGGCCTCTCGTGCCATAATCATCAGTTGGTAGGGTATGTGGCAGTAGCCTTGAGGATTCTTATCAAGATAGTCTTGGTGGTACTCCTCGGCAGGGTAGAAGCAACTTAGTGGCTCTACCTCCACGGCTAATGGTTCGCCTATGGCACTCTCGACGGTGTTGTAGACCTCACGTATGGTGGGGATGTCTGCTTGCTCGGTGTAGTAGATGCCTGTGCGGTAGCGTGTTCCGCAATCCCCACCCTGACGATTGAGCGACGTGGGGTCGATACTACGGAAGAAGAGGTCGAGCAGTAGGCCGAGGCTCACAACTTCGGGATCGTAGATGATATGTACGCACTCGGCAAAGCCCGTAGTGTCGGTATATACTTGCTCGTATGTGGGGTTTTCAATAGTGCCATTGGCATATCCCGCTTGAGTTGAGATAACACCGCGTATCTGCTTGAAATAGTGTTCTGTTCCCCAGAAACATCCGCCTGCTAAATATATCTCCTTCATAGACTAATACTCCATTGTGTCAATTACCTCTTGCAACTTGTTTAGGAATCCCGTTGATATAGGGCCGTCCATCTGTGTATGGTGGAACTGGAACGAGAGCGAAAGGGTGGTCTTGAACCATCCCTTGTGGTACTTGCTCCATACGACGAAGGGGTTGTTCCAGAAACCAGCATATACGTTTACCACCGAGTCCAATTCGCACTTGGTTAGGGCAGAACTGCCTATGACCATATAGTCGTCCCCCAAGGTTATATCCTCCTTGCTCTGGCTGGCTTGTTGTGTTATGTGCAGGTAGTCAGCCTCGAAGAGGTGTATATCTTCGGAGAATGGTATGTCGCAGGTGTTAATGCCACCCTCCTGGGTCATCACTATCGTATTTATGGCCAAGTGGTCGAACTCCATCAGTTTGTCGCCCACGGGTAACATATAGAACTCCTTGAACGCTGAGGCGGCCTTGACCACGGCGTAGCACATCAACATATTTAGTTTGACACCCTTACGCTTCGATAGGCGCATAAGGTGGGTTATGTCGAAGGTCTTGGTCATTGTCACCATTGGCATCGTAGCCTTCATCCATAGGTCGAAGGCCTTGGCTCTCGAAGTTGTCTTGGGGTCTATCTCTCTCATAATCTATCTTTGTTTGAGTATTGGTGGTGGGGGGCTACTTATTGAGTAGGTGGCGTATTGCTGCTACGGGGTCGTATATTAGCATTCGAGGGCCTGCCCAACGCATTATATCCCGAATCTTTTGGCGCATTTCTGGCTTGTAGCAGTGGATGGGGCATCGCTTGCAAGCGGGCTTCTTTGCTCCGAACTTACACCCGTCAAGACGACGATGGGCATACTCCATAAGTTGGCGATACTCTTGGCTAATTTCAGTCATCCCCAACCTCTTATGGCAGTATAGTTCGATCATACGACTTACAACTCTCTTCTCGCGCTCTATCCTCTGGTTTGGCATAATTTTCAATTTTCGACAAAAGTATCAATTAGATGCCAATAATACAAGCATTTCTTGTGATAAAAGATATAAATTTCTACCTTTGTACTAATAAATCAAAAACATAGTAGTATGGCACATTTACTTATTTTGTTGGCACTCTCGTTTGTGGTGTCGGCCGTGGGGTGGTTCTATTTCATCTACTTCTTCAGTATTGGCTACGGCCTCTCTATTTCTGCCCTTGCGGTAGCTACAGTAGTTATCTTCTGGGATGTTATGACACTTCCTGTGGCTATTTTGTCTTGTGTGTTGTTCATCTACGGCATACGCTTAGCGCTCTATCTCTTGCTACGCGAACGTAGGTCAGCATCCTATAAGAAGATTCTCTATCAACCAGAGAATACGGCACGCAAACCTATCTTTGTGATGTTTATGATTTGGGTGTCGTGCGCCTTGCTCTATGTCGGCCAGATGAGCCCTGCAACATTCTATCTCAACAACCTCGCCGAGGGTGCGCAGGTAAATGAGTTGTGGGCATGGATAGGTGCTGTTGTTGCGGCCTTGGGTGTCGTTATTGAGATGGTTGCTGATGCACAGAAGAGTGCGGCTAAGAGGGTTAATGCCCATAGGTTTGTCGATACTGGCCTCTACCGCATTGTGCGTTGTCCTAACTACTTCGGTGAGGTGCTTATGTGGACAGGTAGTTTCCTAATCTGTTTTGGCGCTTGTTGTTCGCTCGGTCAGTGGGTTGTGGCATCGTTGGGATATATTGGTATCGTCTATGTTATGTTTAGTGGCGCGCGTCGTTTGGAGTTGCGCCAGTCGGAGGTCTATGGCGCAGACCCTGAGTTCCAGGCATACATTAAGCGAACACCACTTATCTTGCCACTTGTCCCTATCTATAGTGTGGCAAAACATACTTGGCTGAAGGGTTAGCAGTTTGTAGCTATGGATCAACCTAAATTGGAGAGGATGCTTCGCCTGATGAAGCTGATGACGGCAAACGTGAACTACACGATAAACGACCTTGCCGACAGGCTTGGTACGACCTATCGTTCGATTTATCGCTATATAGATACCTTCAAGGATGCTGGCTTTGTCGTTCATAAACTCGAAGGTGGTGTCTATAAATTGGGTAAGGAGAGTCCCTATTTCAAGGATATCTCGCAGTTGGTGCACTTCACCGACGAGGAGGCTCACGTCTTCAATCAACTTATCGAAGGCCTGGACGATACGAATATGCTTAAGCAGAACCTTAGGCGCAAGTTGGCCAATGTCTATAACTCAACGTCGATGGCAAAGAGCATTGTATCGGGAAAAAATGCCTCGAATGTGAATCTTGTCATCGAGGCTATTGAGGGTAGACGCAGGGTGATATTTAGGGATTATGCCTCGTCGCATACGGGCGTTAAGCGCGATAGGGTAGTAGAGCCATTTGGCTTTACGACTAACTACGTTCAGATTTGGTGCTATGAGCCTGAGAGTGGGATGAACAAACTCTTCAAAACGTCGCGTATCGGAAGTGTTGAGATTTTGGAGGAGGAGTGGCAGTATGCCGACAGCCATACGAAGGGCTATATCGATATATTCAGGATGTCGGGCTTCGAGCAACACCGCGTCTCTCTGCGCCTCGGTATGCTTGCTCATAATCTCCTAATCGAGGAGTATCCACTTGCCGAGCGCGATATTGTGGCCGAAGATGATGGCCATTGGTTGCTCGACACGCAGGTCTGCAACTTTAAGGGTGTGGGGCGTTTCGTGATTGGACTCTTGGATGATATCGAGGTTGTGGAGAGTCCCGAATTTAAGCACTATCTCAAGGGGTTGATTGCCTCGTTGAAGGTATAGTGATAGGGTAGTATAAAAAAACAAAGAGGGCTAATCAAAGTTATTTTGATTAGCCTTCTCTGTTGAAATCGACATCTGAAAACTCGTTTTCTGCGTCGAGCGCTATTGACATAATACTCCTCAAATCCTCGTCGTTATTCAAGGCATCTATGACCATCATAAATTCCTGATTGGTTATATCTGTGTTGCCATCAATTATTGCTGCTACCAACTCGTCAGAGGTAATATTACTAACAACTTCTTTTTTCATTTTTTTACTTTGTCGCAATGATGAAGAAAGCCTTCATCGCGCGCTTCTTAATATTATACAAATTATCTACTGTTACGCCCAAGGTCTGTGCCACCTCGGCTGGCTCTCTGTCCTCAAGTATAAGTTTCTTGATGACGAATGCGTAGCGCTGGTTGGGCATCGACTTTAAGACTGTCTCTATATCAATCTTGGCTGAGAGCTGATTCTCTGTAGTCATAGACAGGTTCAAGGTTTTGTTAGTTAGAGCCTCTGGGCGACTCTTTTCTATCACCTCCTTGCGCTTTTTGATAAAGAGACGCTGTGCGATGGTGCATAGCCAGGTCTTAAAAGAACTACGCCCCTGGAACTGCTTGAGGCGGCGACCATCATCCTCCAGAAGGTGAAGGTAGAGCATATTTGCACACTCGTCGTAATCTACCTCATAGTTGTACACCTTGCGAATATAGTAGAGAATCAGGTTGCGATAGCCATTTTCGTCGTAAAAGACGAAATTTACTATCTTCTCATCTTGCGACAGCAAGCCATCCCGGATCTCGTGATCCGAGGGAGTATTAATGTTCGGCATAAGATGTTGAGTATTAAAGGTTTATAAATGGGTTAATTGGGTTCTGCAGTTCCGGCTACAGAGTGGAATTTGGAAGATGTCCCCAAATTTTGTGTAAAGCGCTTATTTCCACAATACAAAGATATATTTTTTATGTGGATTATGCAAATAATTTATTAGTTTTTTTCTAACTTTTTTCAAATTTATTATTTTGTTTAAAAAACTAAATAATTATATAAATTATTTAATGTTTTGCGCGGTGTGAGTTGGCTTGTTTTTGTAAAATATTTAGTCGAAAATAATGAAATTGTTAAAAAATATATAATTAAAAGTGGTTTATCGGTGATAGATTTTTGCGAACCTGTTGCTCTATATGTGCGCGCGTGTATGTGCGCGCGTGTGATATATTATAGTATGGTGCTATCCTGTGTATAGACAAAAAGCGAGGACAACAATGTTGCCCTCGCCCTTGGTCCTCTATCGATTTAGTAGATTCTCTTAGTCCTTCTCAATTACACCAGTCCAGTTGCAGGTGATATTGTTGTTTAGGCAGTCGTAAGCATCAAGTACTATGGTTGATGTGCCGTCGCCGTTATCGGTAATCTTAAGTGTACCATCAACAATCATAGCGTAGCCGTTGTATGCGCTTGCGCTTGCGTAGTCAAAGAGCCAAGTTCCCACGCTCTGTGCGTAGTTGTTAGTGAAACCAGCCATCATCACGTTCTTACCTGGGGTGTATGAGCAGGTATATTCGCCATAGAAGTCTCCATCCTTCGACTGGTTGTCGGTGATGACATCCAACTGGAGTGTGTCGCCAATGACATAGCCATTCGACTTGTTCATAATGAAGATAGTGTAGTTAGAGTAGCCTACCTGCCAGTAGTCGCCCTCGTAACCCCACTTAGCGCGGTGCTCGCCATCAAATGTCACGTTGTAGTCTCCAGTGAGGGTTGTCTTAGCCTCCTTATCCTGACCTCCAGTGACATCGTCGTTGCCACCACCACCATTGTCGCCATTCTCGCCACTTGCATCCTCCACAGCGAGTTCACCGATGTAGTTTACCTTGTGGCGCTTGCCATCGATAGTTACATAGAGGGTGATCTGATTAGCTGCTACGACCATCTTAGCATCGGTGAGGTAGCTTGTTGTAGACTCCTCGACGGTTGTGCCAGTCACGATAAGCTGGCTGTTTTGGCTATTGATGGTATAAGGTGCGCCGCTGTTTGTTTTGTCGAAGAGGTATGTTCCGAGAGGGAGAGAGGTACTCTTGTTTGCTGGAGCAAAGGCATCGATGTAGTAGTACGAATCCTCTGGGTGAGCCTGTCCGCCGTTGTTCAAACCCTTGCGTGAGAGGAAGAAGGCGTAGCGGTCGGCACCCTCGCCATACTTCTCACCGTAGTAGTAGCCATTGAGGTAGAGAGCCTTAACCTCTACGTCGAACTCGTCGTTGTTACCGTTATTTCCGTTGTTGTTGCCTGTACCACTACCTGCAGCCTGGTTGATTACGATGTCGTAGGCCTCGGTTGCATAGCTGATGTTAATCACGGCGAGGCGTTTCTCTGTGGTGGTATTTGCCTTGACCTCCACGAGGACTACGCCAACGGCAGGCTTTGTTATAGCCTTGATAGCCTCATTGCCGCTGATGATTGTTGTGGTGACGTCTGTGCCAGCCACAGGGTTAGCAATGGTGTAGGTTACGGCGATGGTCTCTCCCTCAGCACCTACATCATAGGTGTTCTTTGCAGTGAGCTTGAAGTTGACATCGTTCTCTGAGCCTTCTATAGGCTTCTCACATGCCACAAAAAGGGCCATAGTTGCAATTGCAACGATAGTAAAAATGCGATTCATATTATTTATTTGTTTGTGATTAATTCCTATCCACCCCGCAAAGATAAGCAATATTTTATTATTTATATAATGAATAATGAAAAAAAAAGTGCGGAAGTCAAATACCCCCGCACATTTATCGTTAAGAAAACGATTACTCGTTCTGCTTGTAGACGTATGATGAGCTGTCGTTGTTGTCGCTCTCGTAGATAGTCATCTCCTCAAGGAAGAGGCTACCGAAGTTGCCGTTGGCATCCTTAGCCACAGCTACGACGGTGTACTCGCGACCATACTCTGCTACAAAGTTGTAGTTAGAGTAGAGGTTGAGTTTGTTGCTATCCTTTGCTACGTCGCGCAACCACTCCGACTGCTTGTTGTAGTAGTCGATAGGCATTGTAGTTACCATAAGATATACCTCGTCGCCAGCAGTAACGCCGCTGATTGCCATAGGCACAAGTGCGTGGGTGGTGTTCTCTGCATAAGCGCCCCAATGCTCTGCATCCAAGGCTGCTACTTCGGCAATGCTGTACTGGGTATTCCAGCTGAGCGAGATGTTTGAGCTACCTGGAGTGTCTGAGAGGGTTGTGAACTCCTCGAAGAAGATGCGAGTATTTGGAGCCTCACCATCCAAACCGTAAGCGAAGGCTACGTAAGTGGTGCTTGGAGTGAGGTTTGTGAGGTTCATATCTGTCTCGCCCACAAAATCCATAGCGCCATACTCTGAAGTGAAGGTTGCAATCTTCTCCTCGTCGGTAGTACCCCAAGAGTCGAACTCAGCCTTAGGGAAGCAAGAGCGTACGAAACGGCCGTTAGGATCGCTGGCTGTCCAGTATACGTTGGCTGTGGTCTGGAAGATATCCTTAACCACGATATCGATGGTCATACCTGACTCTGTAGCACTTGAAGTGGAGATAAGCTCCAATTCGATCTCTGAAGATGAGAAGGCAGTTTCGTTGTTTACGGCAAAGAGGTAGATAACATACTGAGTATTAGCATCCAACTCGTGTGTGATAACCTTATCGCCCTTGTAGCAGTTTCCTTCGATAATCTGGTGTGGGTAGTAGCCCGAACCCTTCATCATCGATACTGTCTCGTTCCACTTGTTCACGAATACCTCGTGCATATCTGCACCCTGACCATAGTATGTGTAGAAGTCAGCAACGCTCCAGCACTCGGTGTAGTAGTACATCTCCTTGTCGGCAGGGGTGATGGTCTGGATGATACGTGCGCCATTCACCTCCAAGGTCATATCGATATTTGCCTCGATAGTTGTAGGCTTAGCAGTGCGCACAACCTCGCGGTAGATGTTGCTTGAGATGGTACCTGTTGTAAGGTCGATATGGTAGGTGTAGATAACGTAGTTTGTATCTGGGAAGAGACGAGTGAACTCCACGTCGAAGGCCTTACCCGTGTGTGAGATATTGCGCAAGTAGTTCAAAGTTGTCTGACCTGAGTAGTATGCATCGTTCTCGATAGCGCTCATATCGTATGAAGCCAAGGCGTCGTCAGACTCAAGACCGAAAGCCTTGATATGCTCCTCGGTGTAGATGCGAGTGATGTAAGGGGTTGTGAGGTCGAGAGGGGTGATGTTCAACGAGAGGAAGTCGGGCTCGCGAGTAGCCACCTCGTACTCGAATATAGGGTTCTCAGTGCCACTCTGCTTGACTCTAATCTCGTATTTCTCATCAATACCAGTGTAGGTCACGTTGATAACGGTCTGGCGCTCCTGGCTGGTGTAGTTAGGGGTTACGGTAAATGTGATCTTACCATAGTTTGCTGTGCTGAGGTTCTGAATCCAGCTATCCTTACAGTTGGTAAGGACTACAGAGCCCTGCTTGTTGTTGGTGATTGTGTACTTCACCTCCACTGGACCGCCCTTGTCGTCAGTCACGATGTCGTTCTTCTCGAGGGTGAAAGATGTCTCGGTAGATGAGTTGTTAGGCTCCTCGGTCTGAGGAGTCTCCTTACAACCTACAAAGGCTACGGCCATAAGCATAGCGATTGTAGAAAAGAGAGTTTTGAAATTCATAGTTATTAGTTATTGGTTTTACTTGTTTTCCATAGGTACACCGGTCCAAGTTGCGGTGATGTTGTTGCGAAGGTCATCCTTAACATCGATATCTACGGTAACGGTGCCATCGCCATTATCCTTTATCGACATTGTACCTGAGCGGAATGGAGCCATCTCGCTCTGGTCGGCAGTGAAGTACCAGCTACAGAGGAGCTGTACGTTGTTTGTCCAGCCGGGGATGAATGAGTTTTGGGCGAGGTAGTCCGAAGCAACATAGTCGCCAAAGAAGCCACTCTCCTTATCCTTGTACTGGGTGATGAAGTCGAACTGGAAGCAGTCGCCCTCGTCGTCGTTAGGGAGGATTACGAACATCCAGTTGTAGTATCCGAAGTCGTACTCGTCATAATAGCACTCGTAAATCATCGTGTGGTCTGAGAGGTCGGCCTCGTAGTCGCCATCCAAGGTAGAGTAGACCTTAACGCTCGCCTGCTCGTCGAAGATGGTGGTGTTGCCCTGATAGAATACCTTGTGGGTCTGACCGTCGATAACAACCTCAAGGGTGATCTTGTCATCATCCACGATGAGTGTTCCCGACTCGAATGGTGCGATCTCGCCACGGCGTGCATCCTCGTTAGTTACCCAGAAGCCGCTGTACTCGGCAGTGAAAGTGCCTGAAGCGTATGTATTCTCTGGGTCGTAGGTGTATCTACCTGGAGCGATAGGTACCATATTGTCTGAGCCACCATATACTGAGCCATAGGCATCTATACGGTAGTAGGTAGTGTTAGGCAATGAATTGCCCTCGTCGTCGAAGCCACGGTCGCTAAGGATGAACCAGTAGTTGCCAGCACCAGGGGTAAGGGCGTCGCCAAGATACTCTCCCGAAAGGTTTGTGGCTGTGAACTCTATTGCGCCATCGCCAGCCTGTGTGAGTGTGATGTCGAATGATGATACGCCATAGCCTACGGTCACTACGGTTGAGCGCGACTCACCAGTGGTGTTTGTTGCTACACCGAGGGTTACTACACCATTGGTCTGTGTGTCGATGGAGTAGATCCACTTAGCCGTTGTTGTGGCATAGACCAAATCTACGGGGTTGCTGTTCTGGAGTGAGTACTCGATAGAGGCCTTGCAACCGCAACGAGCAACCTCGATGGTGTCGCCAGAGAGCGATGTGATGATTGGGGTTGTGGCCTCTGCCGACTGGTTGATGACCACGGTGCTGCTGTTTGTGCCGTAGCTGAGTGTTACAGCAGCCATACGTGTACCACCTGTGTTGTTAATTTCGCAGTTGATGACCACGCGACCTGGGGTTTTGTGGTTCGATACGCGAATCCAGTCGCCGGTTGTTGTTACCTCGGCAAACGCATCCTCCTTACCGCTGATTGTGTAGCAGATGGTTGTAGTAGCGTCGAACTTGCCGATAACAATCTCCATTGGGGTTGTCACTGTGAGCGTGATGGGTGTCTGCTCATTGTTGCACGCTATGTTTAGTAGCGCACAAAGTGCAGTGATGAAGAGAAGTAATCTGTTCATAGTAGCGTTAAAAGTTGTATTATATTTCTTGTGATTTTTTACTAAAAAAATAATCGTACAAAATTACTATATTTTTTCTAAAAATCCAAGAATTACCCCCCCCCTAATTTTTGAAAAAAGTGCTATTAAGTGATACTTTTTATATATTATTTATAATGGTATGCTTATTGTCCGAGGGTGGGGTAGATAGCTATGTTTCTGCGCTTAATAAATATCCTCACGCTCCTGGCCAGCCTGCTACTCTTGGCTTCGCTCTCGGTAGAGATTATCTATTCGAGGGAGTTGGCGCAGTTCTCCGTGGCCTACGATTGGGCGATGTTTGTGGTCTGCATAATCTTTATGGTCGATTTCTTCGCACTGATGGCCAGCAGTCCCCACCCGTGGCGTTTCTTGGGGCGCGGTTTCATAATCCTTATACTCTCCATACCATACCACACCATTGCGCAACTGCTTGGGGTGGAGTTGGGACATACGATGCAGATGTTGCTGAGTGGAGTTGTGATGCTACGCAGTGTTATGGCTATCTATATCACGCTACGCTGGCTTATCGTCGAGCGTACCTCGCGTCTGTTGTGGGCCTACATAGCTACGGTGGTGGTCTGTACCTACTTCTCGGCGCTCTTCTTCTACGAGTATGAAGCCCCCGTGAATAGTCAGGTCAAGGGGTTTGGTGATGCCCTATGGTGGGCTGCGATGAATATGACTACCGTGGGGGCCGAGATATTTCCCGTGACGGCCATAGGTAAGGTTATATGTGTGGTGCTGCCAATTATAGGTATGGCGATGTTTCCAGTCTTTACGGTCTATGTTACATCGCTCTACGACAACAATCGCACGAAGGCTGGCACGAGAGTTGCACAAGATAGCGACAAACCAATATCTGAATAAGATGAGAAAGAGTCTACTTTTTATTATGGCTGTCGTGGCTGTGGCTACGATGGTGGGTTGCTCTCAGGAGCAACGCTGGGGGATGAAGGAGCGCGAGGAGTTGCGCAAGGAGTTGCGAGCTTATCGCGATATGGTCTACTTGGATAACCTTGCCGAGGCGGAGTTTATCAACTTCTCAGGCGATGTTGTCGAGGCCATCGAGATTGACTATCCCGTATATACGACCTTTGTGGAGTTGCCAGGACGAGGCGATACGGTGGAGGTCTACGTAGTCTCGACCATTGTCGAGCAACTCAAGGCCAATCCCCACAATATGAGGAATATATACCCCTATCCATACCTCGTCGAGGAGGGTATCCTCCCCGCGGGCCTAAACCATCAGGCTCAGCGTTCGTTCTACGACTGCTTGGCCCACAAGGTTAAGCGTTACTACCCCTCGACATACGCCTTCTTTAATGCGATAGTCGAGAGCCCAACGACGCCTGAGCCAATCCTCGATATGCAGATGCAGTGTGCTATGGATCTCTTCGACTGGACTATCGAGGTAGATGAGACCGTGGTCATAGATTAGCCACTTCAACCAATTCCATAGCCCATTACACCCATTGCATAGTTAAGTATAAAGTTTAATGCCGAGTAATCGGACCGAGAGGGGATGTGTAGTTTGTTTGCTGCATACCCCTTTCGTGTTTTATTTGCATTTTCCAAAAAAATGTTCTAAATTTGTGATTAATTAGATTTTGAAGAGGGATACAAACTAACTTAATACTTATTTAATTATGGGTCTATTACAGGAATTTAAGACTTTCGCCCTTAAGGGTAATGTTGTGGATATGGCAGTCGGTGTTATCATCGGTGGAGCTTTCGGTAAGATTGTTACCTCGTTGGTAAACGATATCATTATGCCTCCTATCGGTGTGCTTATGGGTGGCGTAGATTTCAAGGATCTTGGCATTGTCATCAAGGAGGGTGTTGCAGCAACAGAGACTACCCCAGAGGTGGCAGAGGTGGTTTGGAAGTATGGTGCTTTCATCCAGCAGGTTGTTGATTTCCTCATCATCGCAGTCAGCGTGTTCGTGATGATTAAGCTCATCAACAAACTCTCGAACTTGCGTAAGAAGGAGGAAGAGGTGGTTGCACCAGAGCCAGCACCAGCACCAGAGCCAGAGCCTACTAAGGAGGAGATCTTGCTCACAGAGATTCGCGACCTCTTGAAGAATAATAAGTAGTCCGTTGCAAGCGGTCTATTAGAAAGGTTGAGCGTATCTCCGTGGGGGTACGCTCAACTTTTTGTCTGCTATTTGCTTGTGATGAACTCTACGATTCGCTCCAAGTCCGAAGGGGCAAACCATCCAATCTCTTCGTCGCGCCTAAACCACGTCATCTGTCGCTTGGCATAACGGCGTGAGTTGCGCTTGATTAACTCTATGGCCTCCTCTAACGTGCAGTTGCCGTCGAAGTGGTCGAACAATTCGCGGTAGCCCACCGTCTGCAAGGCGTTGAGTGTGCGCTTCGGATACATAGCCTTGGCCTCCTCCAAGAGTCCCTCCTCGACCATCTGGTCCACACGTCTATTGATGCGGTCGTAGAGAATCTCGCGTGGCATATCCGTACCAACCTTAATGATATCAAACGGGCGCTCAGCGCGCTTGCCACTACGTTGCTCCGAGTAGGTCGCGCCACTGAGGATGCAGACCTCCAGTGCGCGCATAACACGTGCGGGGTTGCATAAATCCACGCTCTTAGAGTATTCGGGGTCACGCTCCTTGAGCTCCGCCACGAGTGATTCAAGTCCCTCGGTCGCAAGGCGATGCTTCAGACTTTCGCGCAGGTCGTTGTCTGCCTCAGGGAGTTGATCCATACCCTCACACAGAGCCTGAATATAGAGGCCTGAGCCACCTACCGCAACGACATACTCGTTCTGCTGGAAGAGCCTATCAAGGAGTTGAAGGGCCTCTGCCTCATACTTGCCACAGTTAAACTCCTCGTGGACCTCTCTGTCGGCGATGAAGTAGTGCTTAGCAAGGCTCTGCTCCTCGGCAGTGGGTTGGGCTGTGCCTATGGCCAGGCCACGATAGAATTGGCGGGAGTCGGTGGAGATTATGGGGGCGTTGAAGTGCTGAGCGAGCCGAACAGCCAGCGCACTCTTTCCCGACCCCGTAGGGCCGACCACAACAATCAATCTACCTCGTTTAATACTCATCGTCGTAGTTGTCGTCGCCATCAAATTCGTTGTAGTCGCTCATCATCTCCTCGAAGATAGAGCCTACTTGCTCCGTAGCCTCAGGGTCGTACTGGTCGGGGGCAGGGGCGTGTTCGAATGCCACACGTGGGTAGCTGAGACCCTCGGCAGGGCGTTGCATATCGAGAAGTTCCAAGTAGTAGGATCTATCGTTGAGCATATCGAAGGTGTAGATAAGGCGGTCGTGGAAGTCGTTGTTCACCTCCATCAAGCGCACATTGTCCATACAGCGAGGTGCGCCAGGAACGTCATCGCCCATATCCAACTCAGAAAACTCCTCCACGACTCTCCATTCGGCATCCGATTTGAAGATGGAGACCATACAAGGCTCATATCCGAGTGATTCGAGGATGAAGTGGTTGAACTCCGTAAGTGTCATATCGGGGTAGACCTCAAAATCTCGCACGAAGTTATCGCTCTCGTCGCTAAGCATTCGATATTTGAATACGATGTTTACTGTTGCCATAATATTTAATAAGGTATGTCAGTTATAAAACTACACAAAATTAATATACATATTTAATATATCTATATGTCCGAATAAAAAATATCAATTAAAGATAGAAAAAATTGTTTTTAAGCAAAAATAAGTATATATTTGCACTGCTTTAGCAGACGTTTCGTGCTGCGTAGGTAGTCGTCACGACTATAAATCAAAGAAATCAATCATTGACATATATGCAGGATTTAACAGCATTGGAGGGTAAGACCATTGTAGAGTTGCGTGAAATCGCAAAGGTGTTAGGTATTGTCCCTTCGACTATGAAGAAGCAGGAGTTGCTCGATAGGATTATTGCCGTGGCAACAGGAGCTTCAACATCTTCAGAATCTACAGAATCAAATAGTATAGATGAGGCTCACGAGGAGTCTCAACCACGCCGTGGTCGTCGTCCACGAATGAGTAGTGTAAAGGTTGGGGGTGGCCCAACTCCACGTGTGGAGGTTGCCGTTGCCGAGCCTATGGAGACGGTGGCTGAGGAGAGGGCTGCAGAGGTTGAATCTTCGAATGAGCAATCCGCAGAGGTTGTGGAGGTTACGGCACCTAAGGAGACGACCAATGAGGCTCCCGTACAGCGTCGTCGAGGCCGAAAACCACGTTGGCTTATCGAGCAGGAACGCTTAGCCGAGGAGCAGGCTAAGGAGCAGGAGGCTGCAGAGAGAAGTGCTGAGCCAGAGACTCTTCCAGAGCCAGAGACAGTGGAGGTTGTTACGGAGGGTGCAACGGAAAGTAGCACAGCTATCGACGAAGAGTTCGACGAAGAGACTTTCGATGAGGAGTATGACGAGGATGATGAGTTCGAGGGAGAGGTTATCACCAAGGATGACTTCACTGCAGAGATTGAGGGTGAGGGAGTTCTGGAGATTATGCCCGATGGCTTTGGATTCTTGCGCTCGGCAGATTATAACTACCTAAATTCGCCAGACGATGTCTATGTGTCGCCCTCGCAAATCAAACTCTTTGGCCTTAAGCCTGGCGATACGGTGAGTGGCTCTATTCGCCCACCAAAGGAGGGTGAGAAGTATTTCCCTCTTGTTCACGTAGAGAGCATCAATGGTCTCAAACCCGATATTATCCGCGACCGTCAGCAGTTCGAATATCTCACGCCACTCTTCCCAAGCGAGAAGTTCAACCTCACGGGCAATGGCCACAACTCTAAATCTAACCGTATTATCGACCTCTTTGCCCCCATTGGCAAGGGTCAGCGCGCGCTCATCGTGGCACAACCCAAGACGGGTAAGACGATGTTGTTGCAGTCTATTGCCAATGCCATTGCCGACAACCATCCAGAGGTCTATATGATAGTGTTGCTTATCGACGAGCGCCCTGAGGAGGTTACCGAGATGGCACGCAATGTTAAGGCCGAGGTTGTTGCTTCTACCTTCGATGAGCAGGCTTCACGCCACGTTAAGGTTGCAGAGATGGTCTTGGAGAAGGCTAAGCGTATGGTCGAGAGTGGTCACGACGTAGTCATCTTCCTCGACTCTATCACACGTCTTGCACGTGCCTATAACTCCGTACAGCCAGCCTCAGGTAAGGTGTTGTCGGGAGGTGTGGATGCCAATGCCTTGCATAAGCCTAAGCGATTCTTCGGTGCAGCACGAAATACCGAGGAGAAGGGTTCGCTCACGATTATCGCTACGGCACTTATCGACACAGGCTCTAAGATGGATGAGGTTATCTTCGAGGAGTTTAAGGGTACGGGTAATATGGAGTTGCAACTCGACAGGAAGTTGGCCAATAAGCGTATCTATCCAGCTGTGGATGTTGTCGCATCGGGTACACGTAGAGAGGATTTGCTCCTTTCGCAGAGTGTTATGCAACGCACCTGGATATTGCGCAAGCACTTGTCGGATATGACCACCGTCGAGGCTATGGAGTTCTTGCAGAAGCAGATGAACCTCACCAGAGATAACGATGAATTCTTGGCTACGATGAATCAGTAGGGTAGTCTACAAAAAAAAGAGACACCTGTCTAACTTGCTGTTAGATAGGTGTCTTGCTTTGTGGAGGTGGCGGGGGTCGAACGATAGAACTATCGTAGCCGAACTTTTCTACGTGCGCGACACGTAGAAATTCGGCAACCCCGAATAAAAAACGACCCAGCTATAATGCCGAGTCGTTAAGTGGAGGTGGCGGGGGTCGAACCCGCGTCCAAACAAGGAACCCCAGAGCTTTCTACACGTTTAGCCAGCCGTTTCGTCCTTCTACTTGAGCCAGGTAGGTGGCAACCAAACCCAAGTCCCAGCCCCTAAATCTCGTGTGATAACCGAGGCACATACCACACTATCTCTTAAGTGATGATACCCCATAGTGATTGGTCGTTAAAGAGCGGAACGACCTCTCGGGATACTCGTCGCACAACCTCCTTGGGCTACGCGATTAAGCCAATTTTCTCTGAAAATTAAGCAGCGAGTGCATAGTTGTTATTGCCATTTATAGCTTGAGTGTTGCGATTTACGAGACCCCACACAATGCTCGACGTGCTTACAATCGAATTCTACCTGCTGTCAAAACCGGTCACCCCCAAAAGAGTGGCGCTTAGGGTGAATCTTCGCCAAGGAAGAGTACACAACCAGCGTAGAGCGATACATTCGTGGCAATGCGAATGTGGTGCAAAAGTAGTCAAAATTTTGCTCCGCACAAAATAATTTATTAAATTTGCACTAATATCTTATAATAAACCGATTTTGAAGATGGAGAGTAAGCGTGTCATAGACCTTAAAAACGTATCTGTATATCTTGGAGACGGCCGTCGTAGGGACACCGACGAGAACGACTTGATTCTTTCGAATATCAACCTTACGGTGGACGAGGGCGAACTTGTCTACTTCATCGGTCGTGTTGGTACGGGTAAGAGTACGCTCCTAAAGATGATGTATGCCGAGGTGGAGGTTGCCGATGGCGAGGCGAAGGTGGTTGGTTTCGACCTCAAGGGCTTGAAGCGTAGCCAAATCCCATACTTGCGCCGCTCGATGGGTATTGTGTTTCAGGACTTTCAGTTGCTTACCGATAGAAACGTATTCCTAAATCTCTACGACGTTATGCGCGCTACGGGCTGGAAGAATGAGGAGGATATACGTTGCCGTATCGACGAGGTGCTAAACCTCGTGGGTCTCTCACATAAGAGCTATAAGATGCCGTTCGAGCTTTCGGGGGGAGAGCAACAACGCTTGGCCATAGCACGTGCTTTGGTGAATAAGCCACGCCTGATTCTTGCCGACGAGCCTACGGGAAATCTCGACATTCGCACGGCGGATGGTATTATGGATATCTTCCATCAAATTGCCAAGAGTGGCTGTGCTGTGGTGATGTCTACGCACAATGTGTCGCTTATTGAGGAGTTCCCTTCGCGCACAATTTTGTTCTCTCACGGAGGTATCACCGAGGTCGATATCAACTCGGTAATGAAGTAGGATCATACGTCTATAAACGGTTAATAGCCACGATATTGGATTACTCCGAGTCGTGGCTATTCTATTTTTTTGTTGAGTGTGTGGTCTTAGTAGAGTTTTATATACTCGTAGGTGTTGCCCACCTCGCTGAGATATCGCTCGAACTCCTCGCGTTTGATTACCACCGTAAAGCGGTTGTCGTTGGGGTGGAAGCTCAATGCCTCCTGCTGGCGTAGGGTCTCGTCGAGGAAGAGGTGTACGTGGTTGTCGGGGTCGTTGATAAGGCCGAATGGCGAAACTGAGCCAGGGCATAGGCCGAGCCACTTATCCATACGTTCGGGAGAGGCAAAGGAGAGCTTGCCCTGATGGAGTATATGTTCAAGGTCGTGTATTGCCATCGACTGCTCGGAGTCGAAGACGACAAGGTAGTGGCGATTCCCCTTGTGGTTGCGGAAGAATAGGTTCTTGCAGTGCTTAGAGCCATCCTTGCGCCAATATTGGCGAGCTATCTCGATTGTGGGAGCCTCTGGGTGTTCATACCACGTGAACTCTATATCGTGGCTATTTAGCCAATTGAATACTTTATCGCGTCTTTCCATAGTGCAAAGGTATAAAAATTATGCGATTTGGTATTGCAAGAGAGAAATAAATGTAGTAACTTTGTAGATATATTACATATGTCACAGTAAAATAACACAATGTTATGGATGTAACACGTATCAATGAGAAATTTTTGGAGAAGTTTGGTGTGCAGGGTGAGTTGTTCACTTCACCTGGCCGAATCAATCTTATCGGCGAGCATACCGACTATAATGGTGGCTTTGTCTTCCCAGGTGCTATCGACAGGGCTATGGTTGCCGAGATTAAGTTGAATGGCACAGATAGGGTGAGAGCTTATGCCGTAGATTTGGACGACTACACCGAGTTTGGTCTTTGCGAGGAGGATGCTCCAGAGGCAAGTTGGGCGCGATATATCTTTGGTGTGTGTCGTGAGATTCAGAAGCGTGGTGGTGTGATTGCTGGCTTTGATACCGCTTTTTCGGGCGATGTGCCTTTGGGTGCAGGTATGAGTTCGTCGGCAGCATTGGAGTCTACCTTCGCCAATGCCCTTAACGAGTTGTTTGGATTGGGTATCGACCGCTTTGAGTTGGCTCGTATAGGTCAGTCTACCGAGCATAACTATTGCGGTGTGAAGTGTGGAATTATGGATCAGTTCGCCTCGGTATTCGGCAAGGCGGGCCATCTGATGCGTCTCGATTGTCGCTCTATGGAGTTCGAGTACTTCCCATTTGACCCCGAACAGCACGGCTATAAGTTGGTTCTGTTGGACTCGGTGGTCAAGCACGAACTTGTCGGTTCGCCTTATAACGACCGTCGTGCCTCGTGTGAGAGGGTGGCGGCAGAGCTTGGTCAGGAGTTCTTGCGTGGCGCAACTATGGAGCAACTTGAGGCAATAAAGGATAAGATTTCTGAGGAGGACTATATGCGCGCTCGCTACGTTATTGGTGAGGAGCGACGTGTGTTGGATGTCTGCGAGGCCCTCAGGCGTGACGACTACGAGACCGTGGGTGAGCGTATGTATGAGACCCACTGGGGTATGTCGAAGGATTATGAGGTCTCTTGCGAGGAGCTTGACTTCTTGGCTACGGTGGCTAAGGAGTGTGGCGTTACAGGCTCTCGCATTATGGGTGGAGGCTTTGGTGGATGTACCATCAACCTCGTTAAGGCAGAACTCTACGACAACTTCATTGCTACGGCAAAGGCTAAGTTTTTGGAGAAATATGGCCACGAGCCAAAGGTATATTCGGTGGTAATCTCGGATGGCGCACGTAGAATCTAACAATTTTAGGTGATTTTGTCATTTTATTTTTGATAATGAGAAAATAATACTTATCTTTGTGTGACTATATATATGACGGCACATTTGTTTGCAAAGGTGACGTTGTGCAAGCAGAGTAGAAAATAGGATTTTTTGATAACCAATACAAACTTATTAAAACACTTTAAACCTATGAAACACAATTTTAACGCAGGTCCTTGCGTACTTCCAAAGCAGGCTATCGAGGCCGCTATCGAGGCAATTCGTGACTTCGACAACACCGGTATCGGTATCCTTGAGATTTCTCACCGTACTCCAGGTTGGGAGCGCGTTATGGCTGAGGTAGAGCAGCTTTGGCGTGACCTTTTGAACATTCCAGATGAGTACGCAGTATTCTTCGTTGGTGGTGGTGCTTCTACACAGTTCTTCCAGGTTCCTGCTAACCTTCTCAAGACTAAGGCTGCTTACTTGCAGACTGGCGTTTGGGCTAAGAAGGCAGCTAAGGAGGCTAAGTTCTATGGTGAGGTTGAGATTGTTGCCTCTTCAGAGGATAAGACTTACAGCTACATCCCAAAGAACTACACTATCCCAACAGATGTAGACTACTTTCACATCACAACTAACAACACTATCTATGGTACTGAGATCCACGAGGATATCGACTCACCTGTAACTTTGGTTGCTGATATGTCATCAGACATTATGTCTCGTCCTATCGACATCAAGAAGTACGGTATGATCTACGGTGGTGCTCAGAAGAACGTAGGTCCTGCTGGTGTTACTTTCGTTATCATCCGCAAGGATCTTCTTGGCCAGTCAGAGCGCAAGCTCCAGTCAATGGTTGATTACGCTACTCACTACCCAGAGGAGGCTCGCAACCACTCTATGTACAACACTCCTCCAGTATTCCCTATCTTCGTAATGTACCAGACATTGAAGTGGGTTAAGGAG
>CAJGEC010000023.1 GCA_904502285.1 uncultured Alistipes sp.
GCCATTTAACGATACATCGCGGGGTAGAGCAGTTGGCAGCTCGTCGGGCTCATAACCCGGAGGTCGGAGGTTCGAGTCCTCCCCCCGCTACCATAGAGGACAAATCATTAGATTTGCCCTCTTTTTTTATGGTAGCGGGGGGAGGACTTATGTCCTCAGCCACATATACAATCCCTCCAAACCTCCCTTTGATAAGGGAGGCTTGTGGCAAGACGTTGTTTTGCATTGCTTCGCAATATGAGTGGCAGCTTCAAAGTTGTGTATAAATCTGTTAGAAATTTCGATATGGTGTCCTACTACAACAGGAGAAACAGCAATGTTTCTCCTGTTTTCGTTTGCGGGGGGTCGGCCTCGACGGCTCATACTTACATTCCCCCTAAATTCCCCTTTGTCAAAGGGGGACTTATGGCAAGACTCTGTCTTGCATTGCTTCGCAATATATGTAGCAGCTTCAAAGTCGCGGATAAATCGGTTAGAAAAACGTTAAGCAAACATACATCACAAGGTCGTAAGACTTTGTCAAAGAGCCCTCTAAAGGCTCTTTAATAAAGCGATGTTTCGGAATTTCAATAATTTGAAATGCACGAAACTCACTATAACTCATTATTAGCAATCGGTGGTTATCTCTGCCGATTGTCTTTTTTAGTGTTTTTGTGAGTATGTTAAGTCTTTTTCGAACTTTGAGCGTTATATATTCGGAAGCGCGTTTCCAACAAACGATAACAAATTATGAAACTAACAAACGAAAACAAACAACTCACCCGCCTCGCTGAGCTAATGTCGTCCGAACGCAACGATCTGTTTCGATATGCCTGCTATCGGTTGGGGTCTGCTTCAGAGGCTGAAGACGTGGTACAGGATCTATACCTGAGGCTCTCGAAACAGAGCGCACGGCTTGCCGAAATTAAAGACTTGAAAGGCTATGTTTATCGCTCATTGACAAATAGTTGCACATCTATATTGCGTTCGCGCCGAAATTTTACATCGACCGACACACTTGATACACTATCGAGCGAAGACCTTGCGCCCAAAGATTTCGAGCAGGAGTTTCTATTGATTGAACGACTAATGGCTTTGCTACCCGACGAGCAGAGCGAAGTGATCCGCTTGCGAATCTATGGCGGACGTCAATTTTCTGAGATCGCTGCGATCTGCGACATACCGCTCACAACGGCAAAGTCGCGGTTTCGCTACGGTATCGACAAACTGCGTGAAGCCCTCGCGGAGCGCGGGTTAATCTAACAATTAAAAACAAGTAATCACTATGAAGACCAACAATTTAGATAACTATTCGGACAATCGCGTGGTCGATATTCTCTCGCCCCGATTCGCCCCCACAACCAACCTCGAATTTAAAGTCTCTGCACCCGCACCGCGCCGCCGCTTTATTTGGCAATTTGCACGCGTTGGAGGTATTGCCGCAGTAGTTGCTATCGCCCTCTTCGTTGGTATCAAAGGCGTACAGACCAGCACCGCCCGCGAGGTGGTCGAACGAGCAATGACTCAACTTCTCGAATCTGACAACTATCTCGTTCGATTTACCGCAAATGTTACCGAAAACAAGAGTTCACGGGAACTCTATGATATTGATTTCGATGGCACTCCGATGCAGGGTATCGTTGAGATTCGCAAAGAGGAGTCGAATGTTATAATGGCTATCAAATGGCAGGACGAGGCTCGTACTATGGAACTCTATAATGGAGAGAGCTATCAACGCTACCAGAACGGACAATTGGTAGTCGAACGTCCCCACGGAGGAATTGACCTCTCCCCGCTTGCCTCACTCGAAAAATTGAAACCGTATGCCGCTGCAATGGGCTGGTTGCTTAAATTCCGCGAGGAGGGTGATATGGTCATAGTCAGCACCAGGGGCGACAAGGTCGAGATAGTTGCTCGTTTCTCAAAAAGCGATGGTCGCCTGCTCGGTGTCGAGTGCTCAGGACCATACAACGGTCAGCAGGTAACGGTACTCACCGTTGATCAGATTGACTTCGATGTACCACCCACTGAGTAGGTATTAAATATCCTTTTATGACAATACCCCCCCCCTTGGGAACTCTCCGCTTATAAACTCTAATTCATTATTGGCAATCGGTAGTTAGCTCTGCCGATTGCCTTTTTCGTATCTTTATACCTAACGTCATAAATCTAATAACACGCTCGTAATTATCTATTAATCGGTTAGGAATTTCGATGGGGACCTACCATAGAGGAAATCCGAGAGGGTTTCCTCTTTTTTTTATGGTAGCGAGGGGAGGACTTATGTCCTTAGTTATATGTACATTTCAGCTTCGATACTTGTTTGATTGGTAATATTTTACTACATTTGTTATATCTTTTGAATTTAAGCAAGGTTGTGTATGTGTAATATATTGAAAATCAATAATATAGCAATAGGGGGGGTATTTTGTAAAGTACGCTTACACTAATCGTATACCATAGAGGGAAGCATTCGATCATTAAAGGTCGAGTGTTTCCCTTTGTTTTTGTGAATCCAAACATTAATTAATATTATAAAATGGAAAAAAATATGACAGGGGGGTATGTTGCTCCAGAGATCGCAATTTTAACATTTGCCATTGAGCAGGGGTATTCTATTTCTAATAGCATTGGCAACTGGGACGACGGCGAGAATGTAGAGGACGAGGTCTAAAGGGTGTAAACAAATATAACTCAATATAATATGAAAAAGCTGTTTTGTTTTGCAACTTGTCTTGTGGCTATTGCCTTGCAAGCTTGTACGCAGGATGTGACTATTGACTATACGCCAAATGTCACTCCATTTCAGAAGGTGCAGATTGATGGCTCTATCTACCAACAGGATAACACTCGTGTTGATGATAGTGGCTTCTGCGCAGGCGATAATATTGGTCTCTATCTCGTGAACTACGAGGAGGGTCAGGCCGGTGAACTTATGGTTGAGGATAACCAGGCTGACAATGTGAAGTTTACGCTTCAGGAGGATGGTAGCTGGGTGTCGGAGTACGATATCTACTATAAGGATGACGACACAAATGTCGATTTCTATGGCTACTACCCATACGCTGATCCATTATCTATCGAGGCTTATCCTTTCGAGGTAGCCAAGGACCAGCGTACTCCTGCTGAGCACGGCCAGATGGGTGCATACGAGGCGAGTGACTTCTTGTGGGTTACGAGCAAGAATGTAGCGCCTACGGCTGCGACGATAAAATTGCACTTCCATCATAAGATGTCTTCTGCCCGTATTCGCTTCACTATGGGTGACGGCTGGAACGATGCCGAGGAGTTCGAGAGTGTTAAGAAGGAGGTCTTGGTAGCTAATACTATCCGTAAGTCTACTATCGACCTCGCTACTGGCGTTGTTACACCTACTGGCGAGAAGCCTCTTGATGGTATTATCCCCGTTGAGGATAATGGCGAGTTTAGAGCTATCGTCGTGCCACAGACTGTTGCAGCTGGCGAGGCTGTGTTGGTTATCACCATCGACGGCCATCCACGCAAGTACGTACGCGATGTAGTAACAGAATACGAGGCAGGTAAGATTACTAACTACGACCTTAAAATTCGAAAGATTGCCAATACTGGCGAGATTGAGGTTGTTTTGGAGGGTGTAACCATCAGCGAGTGGGAGGCAGATAACGCTTCTCACCAGGACGATGCTCGTGAGTATGTTGTAGTTCACTCGCCTGAGGCTGGTCGCTTGGAGAAGACCATGGTCGATCGCCTTGAGATGGATGTAACGGCTATTAAGAACTTGAAACTTACGGGAGAGATTGGTGTAGCCGACTATGAGTTTATGCGTGATAAGATGACATCACTTATGCGCCTTAACCTTAAGGAGGTAGAGAGTAAGATTGATGGTGTATATAAGATACCAGAATATGCATTCAATGGTAAAACAACACTTATCAAGTGTGTACTTCCTGATAAGTTGGAGCGTATTGAGAATAGCTCATTCTCAAGAACCTCATTGACTGGTACTGTTCAGTTACCAGAGGGTTTGAAGTATGTATCTGGTTTTGACTATACAAATATTACCAATGTTCAGTTCCCTTCTACTTTGGAGGAGATAGGAAGTGGTGCGTTCATGTATTGCACGTCATTAATTAGCGAGATCTCATTGCCACACACTCTAAAACGAATAGAGTTCGCGGCTTTTCAAGAAGCTGCAATTAAGGGCAATCTTGCATTGCCAGAGGGTTTGGAGTATATCGGCTCATGGGCATTTGACAATTGTTCCGGTCTGACTGGCTCTTTGACTATTCCAAGAGGCATTCATATTATTAACTTATATGCATTTTCTTGTTGCGGTTTCAATGGTAATCTTACCCTTCCAATGGGTTTGACAGAGATTTGTGAAGGCGCATTTAGTGGTACAAAGTTCAAGGGCGAGTTGAATATTCCTTCAACGGTTGTTGTAATTGGTGACAATGCGTTTGCAAATACCGAATTCAACGGCACACTTGTTCTTCCAAAGGAGTTGATTTCGCTTGGTTCATCAGCGTTTAGCGATTGCTGGCGTTTAAGTGGTGTTATTGAAATCCCTGAGAACATTGTGGCTATCCCATCGCGGTTGTTCTACCATTGTAATAATATCGAGGGTATTGTACTTCACAAGGATGTCGAGGTTATCGAGTCGTATGCATTTCAAGACTGCTACTATCTATCATCTATTGTCTGCAAGGCAAAGAACCCACCAACCATCGACCAAAGTGCATTTTATGGTGTAGCTAAGGAAAATTTTGTGGTAGAGGTCCCAGAAGAGTCTGTAAAGAAGTATCAATATGCTTCGGGTTGGGATGAGTTTCAGCGTATTGAGGCGCATCGCGAGTTTTCAATATCACGCAACCTGCTCCGTACACTTAATAACGAGCACTCAAAGACCTTTGTGATGCGTGCTCCTGCGGGCGAGGCGTGGTCGGTTGAGTCTGCGCCAGAGTGGGTTACTGTAACACCATCGAGCGGTGTGGGCAAGGTTGATGTAACTATCACAATCAATGAACTTTCCAAGGGCAATGGTAATCGTGCGGGCGAGGTTGTATTCTTGCTCGATGGCAAGGACTATCGTACTCGTATGACAGTCGAGCAGTACGACTATGAGTATGGCGACGGCGACCTTATCACACTCCAAGAGAAGGGCGTAGGCAATGGCGTAAATATCGTGATTATGGGCGACTGCTTCGATGCAAAGGATATTGCCGAGGGTAAGTATCTCAAGGCTATGCAGGATGCTTACACATACTTCTTCGATATTGAGCCTTATCTGACCTACAAGGACTACTTTAATGTCTACACCATATTCGGTATGTCAGCCGATAGCGGTATGGGTACAGTCAATACCATTCGTGAGGCACGATTCGGCTCGCAGTACACCTTAAACGAGGGCGTTTCGCCAGACTTCGAGACCGTGTTTGCAGGTGCTTGCGTTGCTCCTATCAATGACGATGTAGCAACAACTCTCGTTATCCTCGTTGAGAATAGCAACGAGTATAGTGGTTTGTGTTGTATGTGGGGTGATGGCTCGGCTGTAGCTCTTGTGCCTATGAGCAACGACCCTGCTCCATACGACTTCCGTGGTCTGGTACACCACGAGGCTGGAGGTCACGGCTTCGGCAAATTGGCAGACGAGTATATCTACCACAACGCATTTATTCAGTCGTGCAATTGCGGCTGCTGTGGTCATGTTAAGGAGATTAATGCGATGAAGTCTTACGGTTTCTATGAGAATATCTCGCTTACAGGAAGTATGCAGGAGGTGCCTTGGTCGCATATGATTTACGACCCACAGTACTCGAATGTTGTCGATGTATATGAGGGTGCATTTATGCACACTCGTGGCGTATTCCGTTCGGAGGCAACATCGTGTATGAACAACAATATTCCATACTATAATGCAATCTCGCGTGAGTCGATGGTTAAGCGCATTATGAAGTATGCGGGCGAGGAGTATTCATTCGAGGTATTCAAGGCCAAGGACTACGAGTCGTTACCATCTATCTCGACATACTCTGCACCTTGGGCAGGCGATAATGCTACGGCATCATCTCGTTTTGGTCAGCAGGAGCCAAAGTTTATGGGCGAGAAACCAGTGTTTGACAAGAGCAAATTTTAATTGTAGAGCAAAACTATGAAAGCAAAATATTTATCAATAGCAGCATTGGCATTGGGTATGGTGGCGTGTGAGCAGGCAACCAACAATGCCGAACTACCTGCCGACAATAGAATGTTGTTCGAGGTGGTATCTCCTAATGCCCATACTCGCGTTAGCAATGGAGTGTTTGAGGCAGAAGATAGATTGGGACTCTATGTTACCGACTACATAGACGAGATAACCCCCGCTCCGTTGCAGATTTCGGGTAACCGTGCCAATAACGAGGTGATGGCGTTCGATGGTGCTGCCTGGGCAACCGAACGTCCAGTATATTGGGGCGAGGGTAAGAGCGATGTCTATGCCTACTACCCATATATGGCAGTTGAGCATATCGACGAGCAACCATTCTCTGTGGCTCTTGACCAAACTGTAGATGACGCCTACGAGACTTCGGATTTCTTGTGGGCAAAAGCAGAGGGCGTTGCGCAGACTGACGGTTCTGTGTCGCTCAATATGAAGCATCAGATGAGTCGCCTTGTTGTGAAGATTATGGCGGGCGAGGAGTATATTGGCTCACTCCCAGAGGATGCTACAGTGCATCTCCACTCAACCGTAACGGATGTTCATATCTCGCTTGCAAATGGCTCGGTGGTAAAGAATCCATATAGCGGTGCGAACTCTATCAAGATGCGCAACCTCGGTATTCGTACTTTTGAGGATGGTGAGGCTGTCGTATATGAGGCTATCGTTGTGCCCCAGATGCTCGAGACCTCTGTGCCTCTGTTGGAGATTAACTCAAAGAGTGTGTCGTACCTATTGGAGGACTCATTCAACTTTAAGCCTGGCGTGTCGTACACCTATACCGCTGTGCTCAATACCTCGACAAACGCTATCAAGGTGGAGATCGGTTGCGAGATAGAGGATTGGAACAATATCGGCGGTGGCTCCGAGGGCGAAGGCGGTGGCTCCGAGGGTGGCGAGGAGGATGGCATAGACCTCTCACTCTACAAAGACCTCTCGGCTGAGGGTACAGCAAACTGCTACCTTATTCAGGGGACGGGAAACTACAAATTCAAGGCAGTGTTGGGTAATCTGGATACTTCTGTTGGCAATGTAAAGAAAACCGAAGTACTATGGGAGACTTTCGGCACTGATGTAATGCCAAATATTGGAGACCTTATCAAGGAGGTTGGCTATAAGAATGGTTATGTCTATTTCTCTACGCCCGAAACATTTAGAAATGGTAACGCCTCTATCGCTGTACGCAACTCAAAGGATGTAATCCTCTGGTCATGGCATATATGGTGCTCTGAGGAGGGTTGGAACGACCATGTTTACCCTAATAATGCGGGTATAATGATGGATCGCAACCTCGGTGCAACTTCTGCTACTCCTGGCGATATTGGCTCATTTGGTTTGCTCTATCAGTGGGGACGCAAAGATCCATTTATGGGTAGTTGCGCAAAATCGGGAACGACTCTTGCTGCATCGACTGGTAGTTGGACAACAATTACAAGCAGTAAATCTGTAGATTATGCAGAGGAAAATCCTATGACCTATATTGCATCTTATGATAGGTATGATTGGTGTTCGCAAACTTGGGATAACTATGAAATTCGCTGGAAGGAATCAGAAAAATCTTTATACGATCCATGCCCAGTCGGTTATCGTGTACCAAAGGGCGGAAGTGACGGTTTCTGGGCAACAGCTACTAATGGCTGGAATAGTTCAATTATGAAATGGACAAATAGCGGATTCACCTGGACTCTCGCTGACGGTACGACAGCGGCGTGGTATCCTGCTGTCGGCTATCGCCTCTACGACAGTGGGGTGTTGTTCGCTGTCGGCTCCTACGGCTATTATTGGTCGGCTTCTCCTGATCCGCGCGATATCAGCAGCGCGTACGGCTTGAACTTCACCAGTGGCTTTGTCATCCCCGCGTACGACTACTATCGCAGCAACGGCTACTCTGTGCGTTGTGTCCGAGAATAGTATAATTTTATAACCTTTCTACATCCACGAAATGATTAATCTTGGGTGTTTGTTCTGACAATAAACGGCAGTCATTTGACTGCCGTTTATTGTTGCTATTACACTTGTTTCGAGACTAAAAGATTAGTGAGTATTGGGTGTTTATGGAGTTTCGGAAATAGAGCCCTTGTTAGTGGGTTGAATAAGCCTCGCAAAGTCCCATAAACTCCCCAAACTCCATCCTTAAACTCTTTAATATACTCCTCTTACCTTTAGTAGAGACAACTAAGGGCCACCGTTTTGGGTGGCCCTTGGCGTAATATACCTTTTCAGACGATTACTTAGCGTAAGATACCGAGCGTGTCTCGCGGATTACGGTGATCTTCACCTGACCTGGGTAGGTCATCTCGTCCTGAATCTTCTTTGCTATATCGTGTGATAGTGCCTCAGACTCCTGGTCGGTGAGCTTGTCTGCGCCCACGATTACGCGCAACTCGCGACCTGCCTGGATGGCGTAGGTCTTGACCACGCCAGGGTAAGAGAGTGCGATGCCCTCCATCTCCTTGAGACGCTTGATATAAGACTCCACAACCTCGCGGCGAGCGCCTGGGCGAGCACCAGAGATAGCGTCACATACCTGGATGATAGGTGCGATGAGCGAGGTCATCTCGGTCTCGTCGTGGTGCGCACCGATGGCGTTGCATACATCTGGCTTCTCCTTATACTTCTCGGCGAGTTTCATACCGATAATTGCGTGTGGCAACTCTGGCTCATCATCGGGCACCTTGCCGATATCGTGCAAGAGGCCTGCGCGACGTGCAGCCTTAGGGTTGAGACCCAACTCCGCAGCCATAATACCTGCGAGGTTAGCAGTCTCGCGGGCGTGTTGCAAGAGGTTCTGACCATACGATGAGCGATACTTCATCTTACCGATGAGGCGTATCAACTCTGGGTGTAGGCCGTGGATGCCGAGGTCGATTGTTGTGCGCTTACCTACCTCGATGATCTCCTCCTCAATCTGCTTCTTGACCTTTGCCACAACCTCCTCGATACGTGCTGGGTGGATACGGCCATCTGTTACGAGCTGGTGGAGTGCGAGGCGGGCGATCTCACGACGTACGGGGTCGAAGCCTGAGAGGATGATTGCCTCAGGGGTATCATCCACGATAATCTCGATGCCCGTTGCAGCCTCCAAGGCGCGGATGTTACGGCCCTCACGACCGATGATGCGACCCTTGACCTCGTCTGACTCGATGTTGAACACGGTCACAGCATTCTCGATTGCTGTCTCTGTTGCTACACGCTGGATAGATGCTACCACGATGCGCTTAGCCTCCTTCGTTGCTGAGAGCTTAGCCTCCTCGATGGTCTCGGCGATATATGTAGCAGCCTCGGCCTTAGCCTCATTCTTCATATTCTCTACCAAGACGTTCTTAGCCTCCTCGGAGCTCATACCAGAGATCTGCTCGAGACGCTCATTCTGCTGGCGTATGACTGTTGCAAGCTCCTCCTTGCGGCTCTCCACATTCTGCATCTGGGTATTGAGCTGCTCGTTGCGCTTCTCATACTCAGCGATCTTGCGCTCCAATTCGCGCTCCTTGTTCTGAAGTGTTGCTTCGAGTTGCTTTGCGCGCTGCTCGCTCTGCTGCAACTTCTGGTTACGCTCATTTACCTGGCGGTCGTGGTCGCTCTTTAGCTGGATGAACTTCTCCTTAGCCTGCAACATCTTCTCTTTCTTTATCATTTCGCCGTCAGCCTCTGCCTTGATGACGATGGCCTTTGCGCGTGCTCGTGCTGCTACGTAGGCTAAGCATCCGCCCACCACAGCACCCACAACGACACCGACGATTATCCAAATTGATTCCATATCAAAAAATTGGTGTTGTTATATTGTTAGTAATGTTTTAAATTGTATCTTAATAAGTTAGCTCTGTCCCTTAAAACAAAAAAGCCCACACAGACTCCTTAACTTGTTTGACGAATCCGCAGATAAGTCATAGGTGGGGCTCCGAGGCACGCAACAGTCCACTGGTGGCAGGTGCCACACCCAAAGGGTTGAGGCCTTGTTTTGTAGCTCTTCTCGAGAGTTGTCCCAATGTTATATAAATTGTACAGTTCGCAAAGCTTTTAAGGAATCTATGCGGGATAGATCTTATCGAAAGAACCTATGCACACTCTCGGTGTGCCTGCAATTATTTTGCAAATATCGCGCCTAAGGCGTGGTTACTCCTTGATATACTTCTGTATGCGCTTCTCGATATCTTCGAGTTGCTCTATATCTTGGTTTCCGAGAGCTGAGGAGTGTTCAGTTGTGAGTGCGAGTATTGAGTATCGGAGTGCCGCCATTGCTAAGCGGTCCTGAATCTGGAAGTTAGGGATTCGTGTGTACTCCGTGATCTTCTCGTTAAGGCGCTTCGCCGCCACACGGTAGAGTTCCTCGTTGGCAGCATCGATAGTCATAGGGTAGGACTTACCCGCTATCGAAATGTTTATCTTAATCTTCTCCTCTGCCATCGTCGTAAATTCTCTTGTTACACTATCTTGTACTCACTTATTCTTCCTCGTTCCCTCTCTCCTCTTTCCTCTTTCCTCTTTCCTCTGTTCTCTTTCTCTCTCTTCGGCCCTCAGCACCTTTAGTCGTTGCCCTGGTTTTTGATTGTGGCGATGCAGATGTCTACTTCCCGCAATAGAGCATCTACACGCCTCCTCGCGCGCTCCACATTTCCGTCGTTGCCACACATAACGCTCGTGAGTTCAGCACTCTTGAGTTTGTCGTCTAACTCGCGTACACGCTCCTCGAGACGTCGTTTCTCGCTGAGGAGTTTGTCGCGCTCCTGCGTTAGGCTTCGACACTCGGCAGAGATGCGTGCGTGGTCGGCGATGAGCCTATCCACCTCGTTGCTTAGTCGTTTTACGATGTTCTTCTCTGCCATAAGCCTGAAATGTTTACGCCTTTGGTTTGTTGTTTAACACCCCAAAGATAGGTAAAAAAAATGTAAAAATCAAATAAAATGGACAATTAGTGCTTTTGTTGTCCTATCTTACCACTTCGGCATAGAGGTCGTAATCCTCGGCATCTGTGATCTCCACCTCGTAGAAATGGCCTCGCAGTAGACGCTTGCCGTTGCTCTGGATTATGAGCTCCTGGTCTACCTCTGGTGAGTCGTACTCCGAGCGGCCGATGTAGAAGTCTCCCTCCTTGCGGTCGATTATCACACGCATACGCTGACCTATGCGACGAGCATTGTTCTGTAGCGATATGCGCTCCTGGAGACGCATTATACGGTCTACGCGCTCCTCTTTAACCTCCTGAGGCACATCGTCTTGCAGACGTGTTGCCGAGTAAGTACCCTCCTCCTCTGAGTAGGGGAATACGCCGAGACGGTCGAACTTCGTGGTCTTGACGAATTCCATCAATTCTGCGAAGTCTGCCTCGCTCTCTGTGGGGTAGCCCACTAAGAGTGTTGTGCGGAGTGCTATGTCGGGTATCGCCTTGCGTAGCTTCTCGATTAGTTGTAGCGCCTCGGCTTTGGTGTGGCGACGCTTCATTGCTGAAAGTTGGTTGTCCGAAATGTGCTGGAACGGTATGTCGAGATATCGACAAATCTTTGGCTCTCGTGCCATCACCTCGATCACCTCGTCGGGGAAGTCTGTGGGGTAGGCGTAGTGGAGACGTATCCATTCGAGTTTGTCGATGCGGCAGAGACGTTCGAGCAATTCAGCCAACTTGCGCTCGCCGTAAATGTCTACACCATAATAGGTTGTATCCTGTGCTATGACCATCAATTCGCGTACACCCTTAGCCACTAATGCCTCGGCCTCGGCTATGAGAGCCTCCATAGGGACTGACTTGTGACGGCCACGGATGAGGGGTATGGCGCAGTAGCCACACATCCAGTTGCAACCCTCCGAGATCTTGAGGTAGGCGTAGTGCGAAGGGGTCGATATCTCGCGCTTAGTCTCGTTCTCCTGACGATATTTAGCGCCGAGACGCTCCACGATTCCTGCCCAGTCGTTCACACCGAAGAAGTCGTCTACTTCGGGTAGTTCAGGGCGTAATTCATCAGCATAACGCTGTGAGAGACAGCCTACTACGAAGAGCTCTTCGATGCGGCCCTGCTCCTTGAGTTGTGCAGCACGAAGGATGGTGTCGATAGACTCCTGCTTCGCGTCGCCAATGAATCCGCAAGTGTTGATTACCACTACGTCGGCATCCGTGCGGTCGCTGTCGAAGACAACTTTATAGTCCATCGCCGTAAGTTGTGCTGCGAGATGCTCTGAGTCTACGGTATTCTTTGAACAACCGAGGGTTATGATGTTTATCTTCTTCATAGAAGTACTACTTTTTATCACCAAACAATGCACGTACAAACTCCTTACGGTCGAACATCTTGAGCTGGTCGATGCCCTCGCCAATGCCTATGTAACGTACTGGGATGTGGAACTTGTCGCTGATGCCTATCACCACGCCACCCTTGGCTGTGCCATCGAGTTTTGTGATTGTGAGCGATGTCACCTGCGTAGCCTCGGTGAACTGCTTGGCCTGCTCGAAGGCGTTCTGGCCTGTTGAGCCGTCCAAAACCAACATCACCTCGTGTGGTGCGTCAGGGATCACCTTCGACATCACGTTGCGAATCTTGGTAAGCTCCTTCATAAGGCCCACCTTGTTGTGGAGTCGGCCTGCGGTGTCGATAAGTACGACGTCGGCACCATTTGCCACTGCCGAGCGAAGGGTGTCGTAGGCTACGGATGCTGGGTCGGAACCCATATCCTGACGAATCATCGTTGCTCCAGCGCGCTCTGCCCATACGGCCAACTGGTCGATGGCTGCAGCACGGAAGGTGTCGGCAGCACCGATATATACCTTGCGACCTGCGCGTGTCAGTTTTGCTGCGAGTTTACCTATCGTCGTAGTCTTGCCTGCGCCATTCACACCCACAACCATCATAACGTATGGAAGACCCTCCTTTACCTCGATGCCGAAGTCCTCTGTCGAGCGGTGTGACTCCTCCATAAGTTTTGCTATCTCATCGCGAAGGATGTCGTGCAACTCCGAAGTATTCATATACTTATCTCGTGCTACACGCTCCTCGATGGCGTTGATAATCTTCACCGTGGTCTCCACGCCTACATCCGAGGTTATGAGCACCTCCTCAAGGTCATCCAACACGTCGGCATCTACCGTTGTGCGACCCGCTATGGCGCGCTTAAGACGACCAAAGAAACCCTCCTTGGTCTTGCCTAAGCCCTCTTCGAGCTCCTTGCGCTCCGCCTCGATATCTACCTCTTCGTCATCCTCCTCGACAACCTCAGCCTCCTTAGGCTCTGGGGTCGCTACAATAGGAGTCTCTGTGGAGGTAGTGACCTCATCTGCGGTTATCTCCTCGCTCTTAGGCTCTTCGGTTACCTCCACGGGAGTTGTCTCCACAACCTCCTGGCTCTTAGGCTCTTCAACTTTCTTGCGTTTGAATAGATCAAAAAATCCCATAATTTATTCTGTTTTCTTTATTACTCTTCGTATAGTAAGTACTTGGCTCTCTGTCTCTTGAATGTCGCCACATCATCAGCCCAGCGGGCCTTAATCTCTTGGGCGGTGTAGCCCTCCTTTATCATCTGTCGCACCCACTCCACGCCCACGAGTTTCTCGAACATAGGCTTGAAGAAGGCGTCACCTATGCCGAGGTCGTTATAGGCATCGATGACATACTCTAAGTTCACACCCTCCTGCCAGATGGTCTCGTCGTCAAGACCTCTGAGGTCTTCGCCATAGCACCTTTCGCCGTTGAATGGCGGATTCTTAGAGCCTGCATTGGGCATCGGTGTAAAACTAAACTCTCGCCCCTCAAGGTCGGGATGCCCGTAGATTTCGAAGGGGGCCTCCGTACCACGTCCCATACTCATCACCGTACCCTCGAAGAGGCAGGTCGAAGGGTATAGGTATATGGAGTGCTGCGTAGGTAGGTTTGGTGAGGGCGCTATGGGTAGCGTATAGTGTGTGGTGTGGTCGTAGTTTGCGCAACGAACCACGCTAACCTCAGCCCTCTTGGTCCACCCCTCTCCCATAGCCATAAGCGCGATTTCGCCCATCGTGAGTCCGTGAACTATAGGTACGGGGATATGTCCTACGCCCGACTTATAGCGCATATCGAGGATAGGTCCATCGACATAGTGCCCATTGGGGTTGGGTCGATCGAGGATTATCACCCTCTTGTTGTGGTCGGCGCAAGCATCAATCATCCTCAGCATAGATATATAATAGGTATAGAACCTCAGTCCTACATCCTGCATATCGACGACAAGGATGTCGAACGAATTCATCGCTTCGTTTGAGGGACGCTTGGTGTTGCCGTTGTAGAGAGAGAGGATGGCGATACCCGTCTTGGCATCTACATCATCCCTCACGACAAGGCCTGCCTCGACACTGCCACGAAAGCCGTGTTCGGGGGCGAAGATGCCAACTACGTCGATGCCCTCCTGGTGTAACATATCCACCACGTGGCGCTCTTGGTCGTATATCGCAGTATGGTTAGCCAGAAGCGCAACTCGTTGGTTGCGCAAGAGGGGCATATAGGCCGCCGTATCACGACACCCCACAACGACCTCCTGGCCCTGTGTACCAACGACACTCAGGAGCAGTGCGACGAGTAGTATGAATCTGCGTAGTAGCATCTTAAATTATTGTTAGTATTGTAGTAGGTACTCCTTGATGAAGCCATCAATTTCACCATCCATCACAGCATCCACGTTAGAGGTCTGGTAACCCGTGCGGTGGTCCTTGACACGTCTGTCGTCGAAGACATAACTACGTATCTGCGAGCCCCACTCGATGCGCTTCTTCGTTGCCTCCAGAGCCTGCTGTGTCGCCATACGTTTGTCCAATTCGCGCTGGTATAGTTTCGAGCGAAGTATGCGCATAGCATTCTCGCGGTTCATCAGCTGTGAGCGGGTCTCCATATTCTCGATAAGGAACTCTACGGGCTCTCCCGTGTCGGGGTCTTTGCCGTGGTAGCGGAGGCGTACCGCCGTCTCCACCTTATTTACGTTCTGACCGCCAGCACCACTCGAACGGAAGGTGTCCCACTCGTAGTCGGCAGGCGATATGTTGATTTCGATGCTGTCGTCTACCGTGGGTGACACGAATACCGAGGCAAAGGTCGTCTGGCGCTTGTTGTTGGCGTTGAAGGGTGAGAGACGCACCATACGGTGTACGCCACTCTCGCTTCGTAGGTAGCCATAGGCGTAGTCGCCCTCGAACTCTAAGGTGCAGGACTTCACACCCACCTCGTCACCAGCCTGGTAGTTCGCCACCTTGACCTTGTAGCCGTGGGCCTCGCCCCAACGAGTGTACATACGCATAAGCATCTGCGCCCAGTCCAATGCCTCCGTGCCTCCCGCACCAGCGTTGATATCCATAATGGCACCGAGTTTATCCTCCTTACCCGAAAGCATCTGCTTGAGTTCCAAGGCTTCGACAAGGGAGAGCGAGCTCTCATATTGTGCCGTAGCCTCCTCCTCACTGAGTACCCCCTCGGCCACAAAGTCGGGGATGAGGGACATATCCTCCACCGCACGACACACCGCACGATATTCGTCGATGAGCGACTTTATGTCGGCCACCAACTTAAGTTGCTTGCGTGCAGCCTCTGGGTCGTCCCAGAAGTTAGGCTCCTCGGTACGCTCCTGCTCATTGCGTAGGTCAATCTCGCGCTGCTCTATGTCGATAGATTGTGCGAGTTTACCCACTCTCTGATTTAGGTCAGTTATCTGTTCTTGTGTTATCATTGACTACTCCAATTCCCAGTCGCAACCATCCTTGCGGTCCTTAACACGGATGCCTATGGCGGTGAGGTTGTCACGAATCTTATCCGAGGTTGCCCAATCCTTCGAAGCCTTGGCATTAGCACGGATGTCGAGCAACATCTCCACCAAAGGAGATACCATATCCTTGCCACCTACATCTGCAGCCTTCTCGTTGCGTAGGCCAAGGATGTCGAATACATAACGGTTTACGATGCCCTTGAGGGTGTCGAGGTCCTCGGCAGTGAACGACTGCTGACCCTCGGCTGCCTGGTTGATGATGCGTACCCAGTCGAAGAGGGCAGAGATAACCATTGGCGAGTTGAGGTCGTCGGCCATAGCCTCGCGACAACGGCGCTCCAACTCCGCAACATCCGATGTTGAGGTTGCTCCAGCCTTGAGCTTCGAGAGAGTCTCCACGGCCTTCATCAATCTGTCGAGACCCTTCTCCGCAGCCTGCAAGGCGTCGTTCGAGAAGTCGAGAGTCGAGCGGTAGTGAGCCTGAAGCACGAAGAAGCGGATGGTCATAGGGGTATAGGCCTGCACCAACATAGGGTGGTTGCCTGTGAACAACTGCTCCAAGGTGATGAAGTTGCCCAACGACTTACCCATCTTCTGGCCATTGATGGTAATCATATTGTTGTGTACCCAGTAGCGTGCTGAGTCCTTGCCGAGGGCTGCGGTAGACTGCGCAATCTCGCACTCGTGGTGTGGGAACATAAGGTCCATACCGCCACCGTGGATGTCGAACTGCTCACCGAGATATTTTGTGCTCATTGCCGAACACTCCATATGCCAGCCTGGGAAGCCATCGCTCCAAGGAGATGGCCAACGCATAATATGCTCAGGTGAGGCCTTCTTCCAGAGGGCGAAGTCGAAGGAGTGGTGCTTGTCGCTCTGGCCATCCAACTCACGGGTGTTGGTGACGATATCGTCGAGGTTGCGACCCGAAAGACGACCATAGTGGAAGTCCTTGTTGTACTTCTCCACGTCGAAGTAGATCGAACCGTTCGACTCGTAGGCATAGCCCGCATCGAGGATACGCTTAACCATCTCGATCTGCTCGATGATGTGGCCCGAAGCGTGTGGCTCGATGGATGGAGACTTAACGCCCAACTCGCGCATAGCGTCGTGGTAACGCTCGGTGTAGTAGTGGGCAATCTCCATAGGCTCCAACTGCTCAAGGCGGGCCTTCTTAGCAATCTTATCCTCGCCATCATCGGCATCCTGCTCCAAGTGGCCTACGTCGGTGATGTTACGCACGTAGCGCACCTTGTAACCCAACGACTGCAGGTAGCGGAACAAGAGATCGAAGGTTACGGCAGGACGTGCGTGGCCCAAGTGTGGATCGCCATATACGGTAGGTCCACAAACGTACATTCCTACGTGTTCAGGGTTGATTGGCTCGAACGTCTCCTTGCGACGTGTGAGCGTGTTATACAAAACTATCTTCTCCATTGTGTTATAATTTTTTGTTTCTCTTATATCTTACCATAAATTGTCAATATCTCGTATGCCGCATCCGACGAGAGCAAATCCTCAGCATCGTCGAGGTATGGTGCATAGACATCCTTGCCATCCACTACTCGTGCGATAGGAAGTGTGCTGTATATCTCGTAGAGGTTGCATATATGTCCCTCTATCAACGCCATCTCTGGGGCGTTGGCATCATCGGGCATAAGGCGCTGAATAGCCTTGAGGTAGTCTACGGCCAAAGCGTCGAAGTTAAGCGGATTCTCCACCAACATCTCCTCGGCATCGCCATTGGCCACCCACTCGAAACTACCTGCTGTGAGGTGGCTGAGGTTGAGGGTCTCGATGATGTCGAGCATAGCGTTGTATAACTCTTCGCTAATGTCGAGCGAGAAGCTGTCGTAGGTGGCGTACTGCAAGTAGTAGTTTACCCACTCACCTCGCTGCTTGATATATTGAGCCGCCAAGGTGTCGCCCTTATGGAATAACTCCTCCGAACGGGCAAAGCTGTCGTCGCTGATTTGGAGATCCTCGACGATGTCGCTACAGTCGAGACCACGGTGTGTCGCTGTGGCGTGGTACTCTGCCGCAGCATCCGAGAGGGCATAGAAGTATGCGAAGTTATCCTCGCCCTCGATGCTCTTGGCATTGAGACCAAGCAACTTCTCGAACTCTGCATTAGCGCGCTCAAGGCTTATGATGGCGCTCTCAAGGTAGTAGTTAGCCAAGGTGTAATAGCCTCGGATGTAGGGCTGTGTGTTGCTGTGCGAGAAGCCTATCTTATGCGAAGGTAACACCTCAAGGCCTCTATCCAAGAGTGCCTCGGCACGTAGGATATCCTCCTCTTCACCACGACGTATATACTCCGAAGCAATACGTGCAAAATTCTCGCGAATGCGCGAAGCCGAGATGTTGAAGCGGTAGAAGTAGTCCACCAAGACATCCTCGTCGGCAAGATTACCGAAGTAGAGAGGCTCTACCTCTGGATCATTAGCCATATAGAGAGGGTAGAGGTCATCGGCATTGAGGTAGCCTGCATCTGCTCCCGAACGGTAGCGAGTGTAGATAGGGACCAACGTGAGACAGTAGCCATCGAAACGTGCATAGTCCACGACTCCGTAATCCTTCATTATGTGTGCCTGGGTAAATGAGAGAGGGCGCTCCCAGTTGAAGTTAGCCAAGAGGTCGAGCATCATAAGGTGGTCTCTGGTGACCATACTCTTACCCTTGAGCGAGAGTTTTATCTCCTCTACGGCGCGCTCAGCCTCGCTCTGGTTGATGATGCCTGAGGCGATGGCCTTCTCCGTGTCTACAGGGATGATATAGTTCTTGGCCAAAAGGATATAGTCCACCTCAGTACCATCGAAGAAACTATCTACCTTGGTCTTAAGACGACCTATAATAGCGTAGTCCTCGCCACGCTCCTCTACGGGGATTATCTCGCCCTCGGCCAGGAGCACCATACGGCCATTGTTGATGGCCAGTGTCAGTTGCTCGTCCGACACAAAGAGGCGGATAGCATCCTTGAGCAGGATGTCGTTGTTGGAGATAAGGTCGTTGTAGTCCCAATACTCCTCCATATCCTCGTAGTCGGCCATAAAGGCGGTGTCGTTGAGGATAGCCTCCGCAGTGTTGCGGGCAACGACGTATGGGACATAGACATCATAGAAACCGTCCGACGAGGTGTCGCCCTCGTTGATATACTGTTCCAAGAGGGGTGAATACTCGTCGATAATCTCCTGAGCCTCTTTTATTTGTGCCGAGATGTCGCCGTATGTTCCTGAGATGTAACTCTTCTCACCGTAGACATCCGTATAGGGGATTTGGTAGAAGTTCTCGTTCTCGATACGTCGGCGTGTGGTGCGCAGACGGCGAGCCTTCTCGGTGTCCAATACGTCGATTACGTCTGCCGTCAATGCCCAATCATTGACATAACTATACTTGGTTGAGGGGATTGAGAATGGCACAGCCTTAGCACCGTTGGCTGCGAGTTTCATCTCGTCGATATACCACTCGCCACCGAGGTACGATGAGTTCATCACCCTAACGTCGGGACGTATGCCCTCGACCTCCTGGCAGTACCATAATGGGAAGGTGTCGTTGTCGCCAAAGTTTATGATGATGGCATTCTGTGGGGCTGAGTTGAGGTAGTTGCGACCGATGTCACGTGCCATATATCTACCAGAGCGGTCGTGGTCGTCCCAGTTCTCCGTTGCGAGGACCACGGGAACAGCGGTGCAGAGTACCACAACGGTAATTGCACTACCCAAGGCTACTCTGCTGTTTGAGACCTTGCGCAGGAGCGATAGCACAAATTCGCCAATGCTTACAACGCCCAAGCCCAACCAGATGGAGAAGGCGTAGAAGGCTCCGGCATATACGTAGTCTCGTTCACGAGGTTCGTCGGGAGAGGTGTTGAAGTAGACGACAAGGGCGATACCCATCATCACAAAGAGCAATAACACCACGAAGAAGTTGCGCCAGTCGTTGTTGAGTTGATAGACGAAACCTAACAATCCCAACAATAGAGGCAGGAAGAAGTAGGTGTTGTGCGCAGGGTTATTTGCCATATCCGAGGGGAGTGCCGTGCGTGGACCTACATAGAGTTGGTCTATAAAGTCGATGCCTGAGAGCCAGCCACCGTGCATATAGATTCGGTTGTCGATGTCGGATTTCAACTGCTCGTCGTCCTGACGACCAACGAAGTTCCACATAAAATAGCGCCAGAACATATCACCCATCTGGTAGCCGAGGAAGAAACTGATATCCTCAATGGCGCGTGGCTCATACCAGCCATTGCCCATATCGTCGCTACGATAGACCGTAGGGTTGCCACCCTGCATAGCCACCCAACTTGTCTGGTAGCTATCTCGGCGCGAGTAGTTCCACATACGAGGGAAGATGCGCATAGCCTCGTCGGGGTAGGTGTAGCCGTCGAAAAATTCACGCTCCTCATATTTGTTGGTCTCAGGGTTTAGCCACATCATACTCTTTGACGAGTAGTCGCCCGTAGGGATGAACTCGTCGTCCGACGTTGGGTCTAAGTTTGGCTCTACCAACATATTAGGCATAGCCGAGTAATAGGGGCCTACCAACAAGGGTCGATTACCATACTGGTCGCGGTTGAGCAGGCTGAGCAACATATGGGGTGTCGAAGGGTTGTTGGAGTTCATCGGTGGGTTCGCCACGGCACGAATCGAGACTGCGGCATAGGATGAGAAGCCGATGAGGATTACCGTGAGCGACAGCACGACGGTATTTAGGATGCGGTAGCCCTTGCGGTGGGTGTAGAGGATTGCCAACGAGAGCAGTATGCCAACCACCACGATAAAGAGTATCATTCCGCTATAGATAGGCAACCCAAGAGTGTTTACTGCAAAGGTGTCTACCGCAGCGCCCAAGGCCACGGTATATGGGATGATGATGCCATTTATAGCACCCAAGATAAGCATCGAAACCACCAAGGCGAGGGCCATTTTGAAGATATAGTCCCACGCCGTGCGGTAGGTATATTTGCGGAAGAACCATATCATCACCAAGGCTGGGATGGTGAGCAGGTTGAGGATATGGACACCGATAGAGAGGCCCATAAGGTAAGCGATAAGCACTATCCAGCGCATAGAGGTTGCGCGGTCTGCATTCTCCTCCCAGCGTAACATAAGCCATACTACCAACGATGTGAACATCGACGAGAGGGCATAGACCTCGCCCTCCACAGCCGAGAACCAGAAGGTGTCGGTGTAGGTATACGATAGTGCGCCAATGGCTCCCGCTCCGAGGATAAGGACCATACGCTCCAACGACATATTCTCTCCCATGGTGCGCTCCGTAACTCGGCGTGCCAAGTGGGTGATAGTCCAGAAGAGGAAGAGTATGCAGAAGCCCGAAGCCAAGCCATTCATCGCGTTAATCATCACAGGCACACTCTCAACCGAGGGGGCAAGGATGGCAGCCAGACGAGCCAGCATCATAAAGAGGGGTGCTCCAGGAGGGTGGCCCACTTCGAGTTTGTATGATACGGCGATGAACTCACTGCAGTCCCAAAGGCTGGTTGTTGGCTCAATCGTCAAGAGGTAGGTTATGGTCGCTATGAAGAAGACCATCCAACCTGTGATGTTGTTCCAGAATTTGAAATTGGTTTTATTTAACATATCTCTAAATTTTCCATTTAATCCGCAAATATAATAATATTTGCTTGATTAACGAACGAAAAGGCCATTTATTTTCTTGACGAGGTGAGATATGGCGAAAAAAGGTGTAAAATCGACATCTTGTGAAGTCGATTTGCAGTTGGAAAATATGTCCAAAAAGTTGTCCTATTCGGAAGTGGTTGATTCGCTTTTATTACCCGATTTTGAGGCTGTGTTTTTGACGATATTTGCCTTGATTCGCTCCAATCCTGCACGGGGCATTGGGGTAGTGCTGGCCATAGATAAAAACTCCTCATCCGTCATATTGAGCCACGCCTCACTACTGAGGGTTGTGGGGTCAAACAATGGGTCGAACTTAGGGTTGGTGTGGAGGGGTGCGTGGTGATTGAAGGGGCAGACCGATTGGCAAGCATCGCAACCAAAAATCCAACCATCAAGGTTGATGGTGTCGCTCTCATTTGCTCGCTCAATAGTCCTGCAAGAGATACATAAGTTGGTGTTTATGAGTCTATTATCGAGGATTGCTCCATTGGGACAACTATCCACACAGCGTCTGCACGTGCCACAACCATAACCCTGCATAGGGCTGTCGTAGCCATCCACCTCTTCGCTTATTAGCAATTCTCCGAGGTTGAACATAGTGCCGAAGTGAGGGTTTACAACCAAGGAGTTGCGACCTATCCAGCCGAACCCCGCTTTGATAGCCAGACTCTTCTCGGCTAAAGGGGCTGAGTCGGTGAAGGCGCGGAAGCGTAGGTCGGGGTGGTGGAGGGTTAGACGTTCGGCGAGTTCGCGGAGCATCTCCTTTATTGTCAGGTGATAATCCTGAGCCAAGGCGTATGAGGCAATCTTTGTTGTAGACTCCTCTTTATAGCCACGGCTGTAGGGCGAGAGGTAGGAGACACCACAGACGATGACGCTCTTCGTGCCCTCGGCTAAGAGTGCTGGGGCAAAACGCTTGTCGCCATTGCGTTCGAGGTAGGAGAGGGTGGAGTGGTAGCCACGAGCCAGCCACTCGTTGAAACGCTCTCGCTCCTGGCTGAGCGTCTCTGAGGAGACGACGCCTACGAGGTCGAAACCTACCTCTTTTGCGCTGTTTATGATTAAATTTCGGGATATCATTGGTATAATTTCCTGCAAAAATAATTATTTTTAATAAATAATTGGTAACTTGCACCCGATTTGTTATTCTATACAAAAACTTAAATAGTTGAGATATGACTTTTAACACACTTTATGAGATAGTGAAGCATAGCGTTGAGAAGTTCTCTGAGCGCATAGCTTTCTCTATGATTGGAGGTGAGGATGTGTCGTATAAGGAGGTAGGCGAACGCGTAGAGAAGGTCAAAGAGATGCTCCTCAATGCTGGTGTCGGCAAGGGTGACAAGGTGGCTATTCTCAGTAGCAGTATGCCTAACTGGGGTGTTGCATATTTTGCAGTTACCACATCGGGTATGGTGGCCGTGCCTATCCTTCCCGACTTCACAGGTGCCGAACTCGACCTTATCATAGAGCACTCTGAGGCTAAGGCAATCCTCGTTTCGGATAAACTCTACACCAAACTATCGAAGAGTACGGTAGAGAAGATGAATATCGTGATTCGTACCAAGGGCCTCAATGTCATTTCGCAGACCGTCGAGGAGCGCGCCGAGGCTATGGTGCCAAAGCCTGAGGACTTGGCCGTTATCATCTACACCTCAGGTACTACATCTAAGCCTAAGGGTGTGATGCTCACGCACTATAACCTTGCTGCTCAGACAACTATCATCCCACCACTTTTTGAGTATAATGAGAACGATGTGTTGCTCTCGATTCTTCCGTTGGCACACACCTACGAGTGTACTCTCGGTATGATATATCCATTCTCGCGAGGCGCACGCGTACACTATCTCGATAGACCACCTACCGCATCGGCACTTATGCCTGCCTTGGCATCGGTGCGTCCTACGGTAATCGCCTCTGTGCCACTCATCATGGAGAAGATTTATCGTGCTAAGGTGTTGCCTACGTTCCAGAAGAATGCCCTATTGCGTAAGTTGTATGGCTGGGATTGGTCACGCAAGCTTTTGCATAAGGTGGCTGGCAAGCAGCTTAAGAAGCTCTTTGGTGGTCGTATGCGACTCTTTGCTATTGGTGGTGCTAAGTTCGATAGCGAGGCTGAGCGCTTCTTGCTTGAGGGTGGCTTCCCTTATGGTATCGGCTATGGTCTTACAGAGACTGCTCCACTTATCGCTGGTGCAGTGGGTAATATGGTGCGTATCGGCTCTACGGGCCCAGCCTTGCCTGCGGTACAGATTCGTCTCGACAATGTGAACCCAGATACTAAGCAGGGCGAGATCGTCGTGAAGACCCCTTGCTGTATGGTTGGCTACTATAAGAACGAGGCGGCGACAAAGGAGGCATTCACCGAGGATGGTTGGTTCCGCACGGGCGACCTCGGAGCAATGGCTGAGGATGGCTGGATCTTCATCAAGGGCCGCTTGAAGAATATGATTGTTGGTCCTTCGGGTGAGAATATCTATCCAGAGGATATCGAGGAGGTGCTCAATAGCAACCGCTTTGTGGCAGAATCTGTTGTTACGGAGCAGGATGGTAAGCTTATCGCCTTGGTACATTTCAATACCGAGGCTCTTGAGGAGGCCTACGATGAGTTTAAGTACAAGGCTTCGGTAAAGGTTGAGCAGGTGCAACTCCGTATGGAGGAGATCAAGCGCGATGTGATGGAGTATGTGAACTCTAAGGTAAACCGCTTCTCGAAGATCTCTAAGGTCGTAGATAACGAAGGTGAGTTCGAGAAGACCCCAACCAAGAAGATTCGTCGCTTCAACTACAATAAACCCTCTTCATCAGAGACCCCAACCCAGGAGTCGGAGAAGAAGTAAATGGAGATATATTATGAAGGAAGAGTTCGGTAGTTACCGAACTCTTTTTTTTGTGGGGTGAGGGCTGTTGATCAGGCTTAACTGCGCATCTTCTGCGCTGAGCTGTTGATCAGGCTTAACTGCGCTTTGCTTGTTTAGCCCTGTGGCGCTAAGGAAAAATATGCGCAGACAGGCATAAATGCATATTTGTCGTTGTATATGGTAGTTTCCAAACAAGTTTGGACTACCGCATAAACAACAAATGCCACCTAATGGTGGCATCTGTCTGCGCATATTATACGCTGAGCTGTTGACGAGGCTTGAACTGACGGATGCTTACGCACCCGTAGGGTTATATTTACAATCCTCCCAAACCCTCCTTTGAAAAGGAGGGCTTTAGAGGTCGCCAGTTCAACCAACCCAATAAATGACAAAAAACAAGTGTCACCCAAAGGCAACACTTGTTTTTCGTGAGCTGTTGATCAGGCTTGAACTGACGACCTCTTCCTTACCAAAGCAAACAATTCTTTTAATATATAAGTAATTAAATATAAATTATATACAAGGACTATTAAAAATTATTTACTCCGTCATTTACTCTGTTTTCTTAAGTAATATGTGGATTAGATTTAAGTTGTGTTTTGATTTATATATCATATTGATTATTAGGATTATAAATCTATTTTAATGGCTCTGACAGGTACATTGGTTATATACCTGTCGCCACTTGTACGAGTGATATATGTTCTCCCGTCTGCTTGTCGCGGAAGTATATCATTCGGTCGGCACTATCGAGGAACATCGCCAAACGGAACTCCTCGGAATTCAAGAGGTTAAGGATGTTGTAATGCTCGCCACTGTCGCCAATAAGCCTCTCGCCGTATCGACCAATGAACTCGCGTACATTGGTGTTGTGCATCACTACCTCTACGCGGAACAACTTACTGATGTCGTCCCAACCGAGCCACTCTTTCAATCGTTCTGCCTTGTGCGGGCTACTCTCGCTCAACTCCTGCGCCTTGTCGTAGATGCGCATCTTCATATCCGTATCCTTGGCTTGCGAGAAGTAAAGTGTCGGCAACTTCGCCAACTTGGTGCGTGAACGGCTGTAATACTCCCCGTAGCCATCGAGCGTTTCATCGTTCTTAACACGGCGACCATTAAGGATGAGGTCGTAGCGGTCGATGTCCTTAATCATACGACGCACCTTGCCGATGTAGTTGTAATCACTATCGAACGCCAACTCCAACTCTGTGATGTTGTTGAAAGTCATCCCATAGAACTCGCAGACATACATCAGGTCGCAGATATGGTTAATCGGCTCGCCGTTGTACAGACGAGTGTAGATGCGATACAGAGCCGAGTTCTCGAACGAGAAGAACGCCTTCCCCTCGTATTTCGCGCTGTTGTGGAATGTGAATGTGCCAAGTCGATAGTATCCTCCGACATCGCGCACATCGAGCGTCGCTCGCATCATCTGCTCATCCTCCTCGATGAATGTCAAAGTGAAGTCGTCCTCATCAAGTATTCTGACACCGTTGTCAGTTCGTCGGGTGTAGTACTCCTTAAGGTTGGAGTATAGGTCTGTTGAAGCATTTAAGCACACCCTCAACTTATCAATGCTTACAGTGTAAGTTATCTTCTTCATTGGTATACCGTTTCTTATAAATATAAGGTGTACCGCTAAAAAGTCAAGGGTATCGAGAGAAAAAGTGTTATCAAATAAAGGGTGTGGTCAAA
>CAJGEC010000024.1 GCA_904502285.1 uncultured Alistipes sp.
CCGTTTCGACAAAGGAGACCATCGAGGTGAACGGCGAAACCTATCCCGTGTATAAGATGGAAATCTCTAACACATCTCACCCATTCTACACAGGTAAGATGAAGTTGGTAGATACCGCAGGTCGTGTGGATAAGTTTATGAGCCGTTACGCAAAGCGCTACGATAAGAAGAACAAGTAGTAGATCTTGTTTCTCAGAAAGTTTGAGAGCGAATCCAAGGTTTGGATTTGCTCTTTTTTTTCCTCTCTTTGGGGCAAACCTCTAAGATAGTTCCGTCCGCTGTGAAAAATATTCAAGTAAACTCTATATTTCTCGCGAGTTCTTCGTATCTTTGTCACGTATATATAATATATTGATATGTTGCTACACGAAAAACTCAAGGAGTTCAACATAATCCTCGCCTCTGTATCGCCACGACGCAGGGAGTTGCTTAAGGAGACAGGCATCGAGTATCGTCTGGCCACTAAGTTTGAGTGCGACGAGTGCTACCCCGCTACCCTCCCAGCAGAGGAGGTAGCGCCATACCTCGCTACGCTCAAAAGCCACGCCTACCCCTTTGACCTCGCACATAACGATATACTCATCACGGCCGACACTACGGTAGTCCTCGAAGGAGAGGTCTTGGGCAAGCCCTCATCAAAGCAGGAGGCCAAGCAGATGATTGCGCGCTTAGCGGGCAAAGAGCATTGCGTGGTTACGGGAGTGACCATACGTTCAAGAGAGAGGGAGCGCACCTTCGCCTCGTCGAGCAAAGTGCGTTTCGCATCACTCACAAGCCAGGAGATAGAGTACTACGTCGAGCACTACAACCCTATGGACAAGGCTGGCGCTTACGGTATCCAGGAGTGGATAGGCTACGTAGGCATCGAGAGTATCGAGGGCTCATTCTTCAACGTGATGGGGTTGCCCGTACAACGCCTATACCGCGAATTGGAGTGCTTCATCGAGGCCCTTCCATCGTGCTATCTTTAAGAAATTATAAACATAAAACTATAACACAATGAAACGAACACTAATCCTCTTCGCGTTGCTCTTCGCAACGACATTCACGGCAGTAGCCGACAAGGGTATGTGGCTACCCTCGCTTATCTCGACTCGCATCAAGGATATGAAATCCAAGGGTTTCAAACTCTCTGCCGAGGATATCTACTCGATTAACGAGGCATCGCTCAAGGATGCTGTGGTACTCTTCGACGGCGGTTGCACAGGCGAGATCGTATCCGAAAAGGGTCTTCTCATCACCAACCACCACTGCGGTTACGACGCCATTCAGGCCCTCTCGACCGTAGAGCACGACTACCTCACCGATGGTTTCTGGGCTATGTCCCACGACGAGGAGTTGCACTGTCCAGGCCTCAAGGTACACATCCTTGTACGTATGGAGGAGGTTACCGACCGCCTCGCCAAGGGTGAGACTAAGGAGGATATCATCGCAAAGGCTGAGGCCGAGGGCGTGGGCTACCGCGCAAAGGTGGAGTCGATGTACTATGGCAATATGGCCTACCTCTTCCTCTACCGCGAGTTCTCTGATGTGCGCCTTGTGGGTACACCTCCAACAGCTATCGGTAAGTTCGGTGCCGACAACGACAACTGGATTTGGCCACGCCACACTGGCGACTTCTCTATCTTCCGCATCTATGCCGACCAGAACAACGAGCCTGCGGAGTATAGCGCATCTAACAAGCCATACACCCCTGCTCGCCACTTCAAGATCTCAACCAAGGGTGTCAAGGAGGGTGACTTCACTATGATTTATGGTTTCCCTGGCAATACCCAGGAGTATATCACTTCGGATGCTGTGGAGTACGTAGCCGAGATATCCGACCCTACGAAGATCGATCTTCGCACCAAGCGTCTCGACATCATCGGTGCTGCACAGGCAACTTCGGCTAAGACTCGTATTCAGTATGCCGCTAAGCAGGCAAATATCGCCAATGCGTGGAAGAAGTGGCAGGGCGAGGTTAAGGGTATCAACCGCCTCGGCACTGTAGCCAAGAAACTCGACTATGAGGCACGTTTCCGCGCCGACAACCCCGATAAGGCATACCTTTTGGACTCTTTGGCTGCAGCATACGAGCGCAACCAGGAGGGCTACTTCAACTATGAGTTGTACACCGAGACCTTGCGAGGTATCGAGTTGCAGAGCGCCGTTATCATCGCCCTCAACGAGAAATTTAGCCCAGAGCAGAAGATGGCCCTCGCAGAGCTCTTCTACAAGGACTTCGACATCAACGTAGACCGCGCTATCGCAGTGGCTATGCTCAAGGAGTACGAGGCGATGGGAACCTACATCTCTGAGGAGTTGAAGGCCTTGTTCGACAAGTTCGGTGGTGCTGAGAACTACGCTAACTGGCTCTACGACAACACTAAGATTGGCTCATTCGAGACCTTTAGCGTCGAGGCCGCTAAGTGCGACCCTATGGCCGAGTTCGTATCGGCTATCGCACCAATCCAGCAGCGCGTCAAGCCATATACCTACCGCAACTTCAGCAACCACCCCGACATCGAGCGTTGGTTCCGCCCATACGTGAAGGCCTTGATGGAGTGGGATAAGAAGCGTGCCTTCTTCCCCGATGCAAACCTCACATTGCGTGTGGCTTATGGTAAGGTTGCAGGCTATGAGTATGCCGATGGCGAGTACCACTTGCCACAGACCACCTTGGAGGGTATTATGGAGAAGGATAACCCAGAGATCTACGACTACAATATCCCACAGCGTCTCCGCGACGTCTATGCCGAGAAGGATTATGGTCGCTGGGGTGTGATGATGAATGGCAAGTACACCGTACCTGTCTGCTTCATCGCCACCAACCACACTACAGGTGGTAACTCTGGCTCTCCAGTACTCAATGGCAAGGGCGAGCTTATCGGTGTGAACTTCGACCGCACTTGGCTCTCTACGATGAGCGATATCGAGTTCGATGAGAGTCTCTGCCGCAACATCATATGCGACATCCGCTACGTCTTGTTCGTAGTAGATAAGGTTGGCGGTGCTGGCTGGCTTATCGACGAGATGGGCCTATAGGTTACGTATATAGTGGAGGGTGTTCGAGCACCCTCCTATATCTAATTTTTAAGGAAAAAGTATGAAGTACTACGTTATCGCTGGTGAGCCCTCAGGCGACCTCCACGGCGGTAAACTGCTCAGAGGTATCAGAGAGGAGGATGCCGAGGCTACGTTCCGCTTCTGCGGTGGCGACCGTATGGCCGAGGTTGCGGGAAGTGATGCTATGCTCTACCACTATACCGAGATGTCGTTCTTTGGCTTTGTGCAGGTGGCTATGAACCTACGCACCATCTTTGGCCAGATAGATAGTGTGAAGGCCGACATAAGCCGTTTCAACCCCGACGTAGTGATACTCATCGACTACCCCGCCTTCAACCTACGCATAGCCAAATGGGCTAAGGCTCAGGGTATCAAGGTATACTACTACATTGCACCCAAGGTATGGGCGTGGAAGGAGCGCAGGGTGAAGAGCATCCGCAAGTATGTGGACCGCCTCTACACCATCTTCCCCTTCGAGAGCGACTACTTCCGCTCACACGGCATCGAGCCACACTTCTTTGGCAACCCCTTAGTGGATGATATCGCCGAGCGCAAACCATCACTCCCCACACGCGAGGAGTTCTGCAAAGAGTGGGGATTGGATGAGCGCCCCATAGTATCACTCTTGGCTGGTAGCCGAGTCTCGGAGATTAAGGCCAACCTCGCAGATATGGTGGCCATAGCGCGCCAACTCCCTGAGAAGCAGTTTGTGGTTACGGCAGTGCCGTGGATAGATAGGGCTTTGTACGACTCCATCATTGGGGATAGCGGAGTAAAGTATGTATGCAACAGCACCCAGCAGGCCCTATCGCTAAGCGAGGCTGCCATAGTAACTTCGGGAACTGCGACCTTAGAGACCGCCCTTATGGGAATTCCTGAGGTGGTGCTGTATCACGTGCCTCTCCTCTACGAGAAACTAAAACCCTACTTTCTGCGCATACCCTATATCTCGTTAGTGAACATCAACCTCAACCGCGAGTCGGTCAAGGAGTTGGTATGTGCCAACCTCGACATCGCCAAGGCCACCGAGGAGCTACGTTCAATCCTCAAGGGAGGTAGCCAACGAGAGCGTATGCTCAACGACTTCGCCGAGTTGGCCCAGATGATGGGAGGCGATGGTGCTTCACGACGTTTTGCTAAGGATATAGTAAACTCTCTTAACCGATGAAACTGATAAACATCATAAACAACTACTCCGCTGAGGGCGAGGCTCCACGCTTCTACCTCAAGGCCGACACTGCCCTACTGCGCAACAACGACACCTTCTACATCCCCGACGGTGTGGGTCGCGTCGTGGCGATGCCTCATATAGTATTGAAGAATGCGCGCCTTGCCAAGTGCCTTGGTGAACGCTTCGCTACACGATGCATCGATGGCGTGATGGGAGGTGTTACCTTCACCGCAATAGATAAACTCGAAGAGGCGCAACGCGAGGGACTACCCTGGGATGAGGCCGTAGGCTTCGACCACTCCTCGGCACTCTCACTCGATACCCTTTCGCGCGACGCTATGCTTGAAGGGGCGAGGTTCTATATCAACGATGAGCTACGCGCCACGATAGCGATTAGCGATATGCGCTTCAGCCCCGACCGTATCATCAGTCACCTCTCCGAAGCGATGACACTACGCATTGGCGACCTCATCTACTTAGGCTCTGCGGAGTCGTTCGAGGTGAAGGCTGGCGACAACTACAAACTATTTATCGGCCAGAATAGGCTCTTGGATTTCGACATCAAGTAGTCTGTTGTACCTATATTAATATAGTAAGAGGATGCTCATACGTTGGTGAGCATCCTCTCTTCTATACAAGCTCCACTCTTTTTACTCAAGCAAATCGGGGCGCAACTCCTGGGTGCGCGCAATAGCCTGCTCCTCCTGCCACTTCTCAATCTCGGCAAAATTGCCCGAAAGCAACACATCGGGCACCTTCCAGCCGTTAAACTCCGAAGGGCGTGTGTAGACAGGTGGGGCAAGGAGGTTATCCTGGAAGCAGTCGGTGAGGGCCGAGGCCTCGTCACCAATAGCACCAGGGATGATGCGCACCACCGAATCGGCAATGACACAAGCGGCCAACTCACCACCTGTAAGCACATAGTCTCCAATGGAGATCTCACGTGTGATGAGATGCTCACGGATGCGGTAGTCGATACCCTTGTAGTGGCCACAGAGGATGATGATATTCTTCATCAACGAGAGGCGGTTGGCCTCACGCTGGTTGTAGGTGATACCGTCGGGCGAGGTGAAGATAATCTCGTCGTAGTCGCGCTCCGACTTCAACTTCTCGATACAGCGATAGACAGGCTCTATCTTCATTACCATACCTGCCTCACCACCGAAGGGGTAGTCATCCACCGTGCGACGCTTATCGTCGGTGTAGTCCCTCAGGTTATGCACATATATCTCGGCGTGACCCGACTCCTGCGCACGCTTGAGTATCGACTCGTTCAATGGGGAGGCCAACAGTTCGGGAACTACCGTAATAATATCGATACGCATAGCGGTTATCCTTTATAGTTAATCTCGTTGTTCAACACCTCGACGATGAATGGATTGTAGAGTACCTCGTGGCCAATGGTAGACTCAGCCTCGTGGCCAGGGTAGATGGTAACATCGTCGCCAAGGGGTACTATCTGCTCCAAGATAGAGTTCATAATCCACGAATAGTCGCCACCAGGGAGGTCCGTACGACCGATACTCTCTCTAAAGAGGGTGTCGCCCGTGAAGAGGCTCTTGCTCTCGGCGTGGTAGAGGACCACGTGGCCAGGAGTATGACCAGGGGTCTTCAAAACATTGAGTGTGGTCTGACCAAAGGTTATGCTCTCCACAGCATCGAGGTCGATATCTACTGCTGGCACCTCGTTGCACTTAAGGCCATACATCATACCGCCAGCACAACTGTCGATGAGGAACTGATCCTTCGACGAGCAAGCGAACTGCACGCCATACTGCTCCTTGAGCCACTTAACACCGCCAAGATGGTCGAAATGGCCGTGGGTATTTACTGCCATTACGGGTTTCAAGCCACGCGACGAGATCATCTCCTCCAAGATCTTATTCTCACCCTCAACCATATTACCTGCATCGACGATGATGCACTCCTTAGTGTCGTCCCACACCAAGTATGTATTCTCCCTAAAGGGGTTAAAAACAACTCGTTTAATCTCCATAATATCTTTTTTTACTCTATTTCAGCCTTTAATGTAATATGTTGCACACCACTACGTGCCGTAGAGTGTACCTGAAGTACACGGTAGAAACTACCCTCTGGGGCCTTCGATGGGTCCATCGTGATAGTCAGCGCACTGCGCTGGCCAGGCATAATCTTCTTACGACTGTACTCCACCGTAGTACACGAACAACTCGTGCGCACCTCTACAACCACCAATGGCAAATCGCCACTATTGCTAAAGGGTAGGCGCACAATCTGCTTGTCGTCCTGCCTTGAGAGTGTTCCTAAATCTATGACCTTACTCTGAAACTCAATATCCGCCCCCTCAGGCGCATCCGTAAAGCCATAGGCAAGGGGTAGGCCGAGGGCCATAAGAGCCAAACATAGTAATCTGCGCATATCTCTCAACAATTAACTATTGCAACTTAAAATCGTAGGTTATCCTACCTCCCTGAGCCGTACGCTGACTGGGCTTGAACTTAGCCTTCTTAGCCGCATCCACAGCCAAACGACGAAGGGTCTCGTCCGAGGTCGTCGTACCGTCGAGATCTACCTTTGCTGTTAGCACATCGCCATTGCTGTCGATGGTGACATAGACAACCACCCTACCAGCGCTATTATAGCGTGTGCTGGGCTTAGGCAACCCCTCACGCAGACCTCTACCCTGCAGACCCGCATCGAGTTGGTCGCTACCCTGAAGGTTGTAGCCACTACCCTCACCTCGATTCGACTCACTCTGACCATCGGGGGCTAAGCGGTTACCCGTAGGGACCTCCTCGCTATTGCCTGCCACGGGCTTAAAGAGCGCATTGGGGTTGAGCGTCTCGGTCTTCTCGGCCTTGCCCTCGGTCTGCATACTCTGCTCCTCGAAGAGAATTTCGAGCGGAGGGGTTGTCTTATCTACTATGCGCACATCGATAGTTATGAGACTCAGCAAGAGAGCCCCCACGACCATCACCACGAGGGTAATGACCGAGGCATAACGCACCGACGAGCGATCTATAGGGTCGTAGTACTCCATTACTTCTGCTTGGTGGCAAGCACCATTTTATATTTCTCCTCACGCGTGAGGTCGATAATCTCGACCAACGCATCTACCGTAACCTTCTCGTCACAACGCAACGAGATATATGGTTTATCCTCCTCTGGGCGCTCAGCATACTCGGCATAGTGGAAGCGCAATGCTCCTGCAACCTCGGTCACGGTGTTGTAACTCTCACGACTGTTGATGATGTATTTGTAGCCCGACTCCGATGCGCTATCACCAACTACCGAGAGGGCAATCACCGATGGGTCACCCTCCGATGAAGAGGATGAGGGCAACGTGAGTTTCACCGCATTATTGGGGTTGATGAGCGTCGTAGCAAGGATGAAGAAGACCAGCAACAAGAAGATGAGGTCGGTCATCGATGATGACGAGAACGATGAATCTATTTTTGAACTTCGCTTAATTGCCATAACCTACTATTTTTGTACGGGCTGATTCAAGATATCCATAAAGGCGATGGTAGTAGCCTCCATTCTAAAGATAAGTTTCTCGATGCGGGCAACGAGGTAGTTGTGGGCGAAGTATGCTGGGATACCCACGATAAGACCACCCACGGTAGTCACCATCGCCACATACATACCTGCCGAGAGCTGGCTAAGCTCGATAGCACCCGACTGGTTAGCCGACATATCGATAAACACCTGCACCATACCCACTACAGTACCCAAGAAACCAATCATTGGCGCACCACCAGAGATAGATGCCAACCAAGGCAAGCCTGACTCCAACTTAGCAACCTCCACGTTGGCTACGTTCTCGATAGCGTTCTGTATATCTGCCATAGGGCGACCGATACGCTCGATACCCTTCTCAATCATACGAGCCACGGGTGAGTCAGTACGACGGCAGAGGTCGATAGCAGCGTTGATATTTCCCTCAAGGATGTAGTCGCGAATGCGGTTCATAAAGTTATTGTCGAGACGTGTAGCCTTGCGGATGGCTATGAAGCGCTCAACGAAGATGAAGATCATCACGCCAGCCAATACTACCAAAACCCACATAAGCCAGCCACCTCCCATAAAGAGGTCCCAGAAGCCAATTGAGAGGTTTTCGGCGGTCTGTGCCGCACCCTCCATAGCCTGGTTAGCCATAGCAAGTGAATCGATTTGGGCCTGAGTTAGTTCCGTAGTAGCCTCTACTACGCCATTCGCAGTAAGAATGTTTGCCATAATTTGTTTAAGTTTAGTTGTTTATAATTATTCTATTATCTCTTCTTCAATTATCTCCTCATCGATATCGTCTTCCTCCTGCTTTACTACTAACGAGTCTTGCAGAGATATAGTATCGACGGCACCACGCTTTTGGTCGTTACGCGCTGCACGGCGCATCTGACGCTGTTCGCGTCTATTGACGACCCTACCAAGGCTGTCACGTGGGCTAAAGCGGTATTTGAGACTCTGGCCCAACTCCTTGAAGGTGTTGAAACTCTCGTTGTAGTAGACACCGATACCCGACTCCTGCATACCCTGGTTTTCGCCGTAGCGGTCGATAGTCTGCGTGAAGCCCTTGAAGCGGAAAGTTCCCTCAGGGTCGATGAGCCACGTGATGAATGCCTCGCCCACAAAGTTCGAGGCCTTCTCGGTAGCCTGTTGCGAAGCATCCGAGAGGTAACCACCCTCCAACTCCACAATGAGGCGGTTGTTGAGCCAACTCTTCGAGAAACCGAAGTCCACCTCGTCACCCGTAATCTCGGTACGTGGACGGTAGCGAAGCACAATGTTGTAGTTGTCGCCCGATAGCCAGTTGCTCAGCTGGTTCGAAAGTAACTCAAAGCCCGTAGTGGCTGATAGTGATGCTCCCATAGTTCCCGTATCCTCGGCCGAGAAGCTATTGGCTGCCAAGAGCCAGAACATCTGTGTAGCGATGGCCTGCTGGTCGTTGAGCGTCGATTGTATCACCGTCTGAATCTCAGGAGCTACATTAGGCACCTGCACATCGAAGGTCACCATAGGCGACATAAGTTCGTCGGTGAGTTTGATATAGCAATCCACAGGCACAGCACGCGAGGTGTCGATACCCTGCACCGAACTACCGATAAGGGGTCGCAAAGAGGCCTTAGTGCTATAGACCGCATCGATATTTAGTATCGCACCCAGTGGGTCACCGTCCCAATGTATCGACGAGCCTGGCACGACGGTAAAGAGTTTATTGAGGATATTTTGTAGCGTAAAGAGGTATGTACCCTCCGAGATACGCACATCGCCTCGCATCTCAAAGACATTGGCCTTAGGCACGATATGCATAGTGAGCTGTCCCGAACCCTTACCCTTGATAATATCGCCCACGGTAGGGTCGATAACCAACTGCATCTCTATATTTGGCAATACGTTAAGGGTCATATCTATATCCATCATACCGTCAGAAGCACTCATATTTCGCCTCTTACGCTCGTAGGCCATCATACGGCGTGTGAGGAAGGCCGTGGTATCGGGTGCTACCTCAGCGCTCTCGGTAAACTTCACAAAGTCGGCATAGGCCACATCGGCCTTACCTGAGAGTGGCATATAGAAGGTCGAATTATCGGCACTCGTTCCCTCTACGTCCATCTTTATTCCGAGCTTATCACCCTTGAACGAGCCCGCTCCAGAGGCGTAGACATGGCCATAGAAGAGGTCGTTATCCTTGGCCGTAGTATTGAGCACAAGCATCTCCTTAGCCTCGATATCGAAACTATAGATGATATTCGAGAGGTGATTGAGATCTATGTCCATTGTGAAAGCACCCCTATTACCCTCTAAGTCGAAGACTGGTACTTTATTGGCAACAATATGGTTATCGATGATATCTACCTTAGCCTTAGGTGCTACGTAACGCACATTGAGGTAATCCACCGTAACACCGATATTCTCCACCAAACCGCTGCCACTCAGCGTAGCGTGGCGGCCATTACCGATAACCTGTGCCTCAACTTCGGCATCACCCTCGACATCCGAGATAATTCCCTTGAGGAATGGTGAGATAAGTGTCAACTTCACATTTGGCATCTTTGCACGAGCATAGTATCTATTGCCCTGTGGCTGGTAGTAGCCTCGTATCGAGGTATCGCGAGTCTCTCGGTTGCGAATGATGACACGGGCGCGGTTGGCCTCGAAGTCCCAGTTCGAAGTAATCTCCTGAGGCTCAATGACTATATCATTAACACTCAAGGCATCAACAGTTATGGCGGCCTCAATCTCAGGATTACCCATAGCGGCCTTCACCGTAGCATAACCATTCGACACACCTGCTATGTTATAACCCCACTTACTCAAGATGGCCGAGAGTGGCGATATGTCGAAGTTGTTGAGTAACAGACGTATCGAGTCGGCACGCTGGCGTGATGCTACGCCATCGACGATAAGTTGCTGATCGGGGCGAGCGATATGCAACTCTCTAACACTGATACGTGTCGAGTCGATATCTATACCCTTCGAGTAGAGCATCCACTGCTGAGTGCCATTGGTGAAGTGCGATGGGGTGATGTCGATATGTACCGAGCGACGACGGCTATTAGGTGCGCTCTTAAACTGCGCACTAACGCCCAACATCGCCGAGTTATTCTGCTCTGGCTGTCGGAATCCCGCCGTCACACTCACTCTATTCTCCCTTGCGCCTCCCACAATGCTCAAGTGAGGCATAATAGGTCGAGAGCCGAGATAGACACCATCGCTCTTCACGCGCATTGAGAGCGAGTCGCGGCTATTGTTATTCACATTCCACTCGGCGTTGGCAAATATGACACCCGAATACTCCAAAGCCTCGGAACTACCTCGCAAGGTGATGTTATTGCTCTTGGGATTAAACACCAAGCCTAACTCCGTGTTAGGAGCGATAATCAAGCCCCCGACAATAGCATCGAGCAATTCGTTGATATCCTCGCCCGCCTCGATGGTGAGGGCCGTATAGTCCGTTGGTGAGTTCACCGACGAATCACCTACCACGTACGACGTATTGTTGTCGTAGAGCAGTGGCACGTAGGTCTTGAGCGAGTTGTAGAGGTAGTCGTAGACCTCGCTAAATGTAGAGTGGCTATGGTAGTCGAGGTTGAAGAAGTCCGACTCTATTATCACACTCTTCTGAGCCGTTCCACCCTCGACCTCCATCTTCAAGATGTCGGAGGTGAGTTCTCCTGCGGGGTACTCGTAGGCGATATCGGCAACACTCAAGTAGCCATCCACATCATTGACTCCCGTGCCCTGCAACTCGACACCTATATTAGCACTCAACACCGACACTGAGTCACGACGGTTGATGCCCAAGGCATTGAGGTTGGCGCGCTCAAGCGACAACGAGAATGCACCCTCTGGGCGTGGCAAGTCGAGATTTATGTCGGCAAAGAGGTCAAATTCGAGGTTTTCGTCTTGCGATGCCACCTCGGCGTAGTAGTGTCCTTGGTTTATGTTACCACGGCCCTCTATGGCCGAGAAGTTGTAGCCATTGAAGCCAAGGTCTGAGACTCCGAACGAGAGATCGCCCACGACACCTCCCGTCTCCTGAGTTCCTACCGAGCCATTCATCATAATCTCGGAACTAATGCCACTCAACCCCTTGATGGTGAGCAACTCGCCGATGTCGAGCCTATCGCTCTTCACCGTACCCGATATGTCGTAGCGCGAATCTCGGTTTTTGGATATCCTCACATCGGCCGATACCGCTCCTGCTCCCGTCTCTATGTTTCCAACCGTTCTGAAGGCATCGAAACGTCCACCAAAGGTTAGGCGGGCATTGGCCCAATCCATACGCTCGATTATGTCGTAGACCCTCTCCGGGAGTGGCTCCTTGAGGACTCCTGCCAACATTGTATCTATATCACTGCTTGTCGTATGCAGATCTGCAACGCCTATGGTGTAGTGTGCATTGCGCCAGTCGGGCATACCCTTGATGTGGTATGTACCCTTCACGGTGGTACTCTCAGCGATGGTCGCCTTCAGGAGGTCGCCCTGGAAGTTGCTCACCACACCCTCGAAGGTTGCCGAGGCATCGCGAACCACCAAGCCCCAATCCTTGACTCCTGGGGCGAAATAGCCGAGGTCCTCGGTCGAGAGCGATGAGTTCTCGACACGGCCCTCCATACGTACCTCGTCTATATAGTTCTTATACTGATCCCAGTTCTGGCCCAAAAGCGACATTTCGGGAACATAGATTGACGAGGTGGCGGTCTCGGCCCTGAACTCCTTGAAGTCGATAACACCCATATCTACCAAGAAGTATGTTGCGAGGTTGTCGATAACGAATCCACTGCGCTCCTTTGCTGTGAGCGACACTACATCGCCCCATACACGTCCCTTGTCCACCGTGAAATCCTCGACACGTGCGACAGCCTCCCCTATACGCATATCGTAGTAGTCGATACCATACTCAGGGTTGCGATGCTCAAGACGCTCGTAGCGGAACTCAACCCCCGAAGCCTCAATCTTGTCGATGACCATCTTGAAGTTGCTCTTAACCCCTGGGCGCTGTAGGCGCTGCACCAAGGGTCGTATGTTCAACTCGCCATCCTGCATCTCGCGAAGATCGAAGAAGCCATCCTCCACCGTGGCACGACCCAAGCGGAGGCCCGTCTTTGGGATGTTGAGACTACGTATCGTGGCCGAGGCGCGCGACACATAGATAAGAGTATCCTGTTCGTAATCCTCCACATAGAAGCCCTCGACACGTACGGTCGAGAAGAGGTCGATATCTATCCTGTCGATTGAGACTTTTGCACCGAGATACTCCGATGCGAACTCCGAAGCACGGCGCACCACGCGATTCTGCACCGACTCAATATTTAGCACAAGGGTAAGAGAAATAGGCAAAAATATCGATAACAAAATGATTACCGATAGCACCTTTGCCAATATTTTTATACCTTTGCGCATTGAAACGGTCTTTGTAGTTGAATGTGTTCACTGCAATTAACCTACAAATGTAGTAATTTTTCTATAATAATAGAAAAGATTTTAAGAAAAAGAGCGAAAACTTCTCCATTATGGACATTACAATATTGGGCATTGAGTCGTCGTGCGACGATACTTCTGCGGCTGTGATACGCAATCGCACACTCCTTTCTAACGTAATTGCCTCACAGGCAGTGCATCAGAAATATGGAGGCGTAATTCCTGAACTCGCCTCTCGCGCACACCAGCAAAATATTATCCCCGTGGTAGATACTGCACTCAAGGAGGCTGGAATCACCATCGATAAGGTCGATGCTATCGCCTTCACCCGTGGCCCAGGCCTCTTAGGCTCGTTGCTCGTGGGAGTATCCTTTGCTAAGGGACTCTCCATTGCCCGCAACATACCCCTCGTCGAGGTGAACCACCTTGAGGGACACATCCTTTCGCACTTCGTGGATATGCCCGACAGAGAGATTCCGCACCCCGACTTCCCATTCCTCTGCCTCTTGGTCAGCGGAGGACACACACAAATTGTGCGTGTGGATGCCCCAACCAAGATGGAGATTATAGGCACAACCATTGACGATGCCGCTGGCGAAGCCTTCGATAAGTGCGCCAAGGTTATGGGGCTTCCCTATCCTGGTGGTCCTGTGATTGATCGCCTTGCAAAGGAGGGCAACCCTGAGACCTTCAAGTTCGCTAAGCCCCACGTCGAGGGTGCTTACGACTACTCGTTCTCAGGCCTCAAGACCTCGTTCCTCTACACCCTGCGCGACGCTGTAAAGGAGAATCCCAACTTTGTGGAGGAGAATAAAGCCGACCTCTGCGCATCGCTCCAGAAGACAATCGTGGACATCCTCTTGGATAAGTTGGTCAAGGCCTCTAAGGCTACGGGTATCAAGGATATAGCCATTGCGGGTGGTGTATCGGCCAACTCTGGCCTACGCAACGGTATCGAGGCTATGGGTCGTCGCCGTGGCTGGCGCACCTTCCTCCCCGAATTTAAGTTCACCACCGACAATGCAGCGATGATTGCTACGGCGGGCCACTACCGCTATATGGCTGGAGAGCTCAGTTCGCTTGAGGTCTCTCCCGTTGCACGTCTTCAGGATTTGTAACCCACCACTTAGGGCGATGGCAGAGCGCAAAACTCCATATTTGGAGTATGGTACACTTATGCGCCAACGCTTCGGAGGGCGTGTGCAGAAGATTGCCATTGACGCTCTCCTCAGTTGCCCTAACCGCGACGGAACTCTCGGCTATGGGGGTTGCACCTTTTGCCTTGGCGAAGCATTTTCGCCTTCCTACTGCCGAGAGCATAAAAGCGTCACGGCACAGATTGACGCTGGCATCGCCTTCCACACCCAACGCCGTCGCTCTGCCGACCACTACATTGCCTATTTTCAGGTAGGTACAAACACCCACGCCCCGATTGAGCACCTCAAAAATCTATATGCCGAGGCCCTCAACCACCCCTCAATTGAGGGTATCATCATCGGCACACGCCCCGACTGCATAAGTTCTGAGATAGTAGAATTATTGAGCAATTTAGCCAATAATCACTACGTCGCCATTGAGTTTGGCATAGAGAGCACTCACGACTCCACACTAAGCCACGTAAACCGCCACCACGACTTCGCGTGCGCCAAGGAGAGCATCGCCCTCTGCAAGAGCCGAGGCTTGGATATTGGTGTACACCTTATCCTTGGGCTACCGAACGAGGGGCGGGAGGAGATTATGGTCTCTGTCGAGCGCATAAATTCGTTGCCTATCGACTTTGTCAAGTTCCACCAACTACAAATCTACCGCAACACCCCCTTAGCCGAGGAGTGGACCAACCACCCTGAGCGCTTTTTGTTCGGCAGCGACACAACCTCCGAGGAGTATATCGACCTGATTATCGACATACTGCGTCATCTACGCCCAGATATCGCCATCGAGCGTTTCGCCTCACAAGCCCCACCCCACCTACTGCTTCATTCACCCCTCAAGGGGATGCGTCCCGATATGCTACGCGAGGCCATTATTAGGAATATGTATGCAGGAAATTTCACACAAGGGGACTCTTTAGGTATAAAAGCGTAAATTTTTACCTCTATTTATTTTCTATTACACATTTTTTTCGTATCTTCGCACCGTTGTATGCCCACTATGCCTAACGGGTCGTGGGGGTATGTGACAACCATAACGAGAAAACTCAAAACATTTACTTTATTTTTTAACTAAAAACAAACAAAGATGAAAAAGTTTTTTTCAATGATGGCAGTTATCGCTGCTATGTTTGCGTTTGCATCTTGTGAGACTACTCCAGCAGATGGCGTAACTCCAGAGGTTACAAAGCTTGCAACTCCTGTAGTTGAGATCGTAGACGTAACTGAGACTGGCTTCACTGCAAAGTGGGCAGCTGTTGAGGGCGCAACTTCTTACGCTATCAGCACAAACATTCCTGACCAGAAGTTGGTTAATACTTCTGAGACTTCTTACAAGTTCGAGAACCTTAACAAGGGTGAGTACACTGTACGTGTAAAGGCTTCTGGCGAGGGTAAGGAGGATTCTGATTTCTCTGAGGTTAAGAAGGTAACCCTTACAGGTGCTACTTCTGCTGACTGGTTCACTCAGACTGTTGCTTTGGTTGAGGACAATGCTGAGAACAGAGCTATTGGTCGCTACACTTTCAACGCTGTAGATTTCGTATGGAAGGGTACTGGCGTTAAGGAGTTGTTTTATGGTATGTTCGAGACTGAGAGCATTGCATCTATGTCAGATGATGAGATCATTTCTAATATGCAGTACTCACTCGATGGCGAGATGCTTGCTGAGGTAAATAGCGCTGAGGGCTTCGCTCGCTCTTTCACTGGTCTCCAGGGCAGCACAAGCTACACTCTTTGCGCATTGGCTACTAACGAGGCTGGTGTTAAATACCTTGCAAAGGGTAGCGTAACTACTACTGAGACTCAGCTTACAGATCAGGCTAAGGCTTGGATCGGTACTTGGACTGCAAAGTCTACTGAGATCTTGGCTTGGGTAACTGTTCAGGATGAGGACATCAATGGTGATGAGGTAGTTGATGAGAATGACGCTTACACTGACCTTCAGGTTCAGGCTGGCGAGATTCCATACGAGTTGGCAATCACCCCTTACCCTGGCTACACTGATGTCGCTTTCATCGATGGTCTTAGCGTATGGGGCGCAGATATGCCAAACCTTGCTTTCTTCGTAATTGGTGATCAGGGCCAGAACTACCTCGTAGTAACTAATGGCACTATTATTGATGAGAATTACGGTATTGAGTGGGCTACAGTTTGCGAGATCAACGGCTACACTGGTATACCTGATGGTACACTTTCATTCGTAGGTGGTGGTTACGAGACCTTCATCTTCGAGTTGACTGATAATGGTGAAGTAGTTTGCGAGATGGGTGCAGGTTACCTCAACGAGGAGAAAACTGCTACATACGATGCTGTATCTACTGACGTATATGTAGCAAACGGCAATAGCTACTACTTGTATGGCGAGGACGCTAACGAGGACGGTGCTCTTGGTGATGACGAGGTATTCACTGAGTACCACGCTGGCGCTATCACAGACTTCGTTAAGACAGCTGATGAGGTTCAGACATCATCTGTTCGCAAGGCTGCTCACGCTATGCCACTTAAGTCTAACATCGGTTCTTCAGTAATTGTTAAGTAATTACCTGCTTAGAAAGAGATAGACAACAGGGTTGCACGCTAAGTGCAGCCCTGATTTTTTTATCACTCCGAAAAAAAAGCCCCTCCACATTATATTATTTACAAAAAAATATGTAAATTTGTGATTACAAAAATTTAGTGACTATGGACTACGTAAAGGAATTGGAGAAATACGCACCAGCACACACAGAGGCGCAAGTGGCAAAAGAGGTGGCTAAGATAAAGATGGCGGCAAACCGCAACGGCAATGCCGATGTCTACAAATTCTGCTATTCGGCAATAGACCTCACTACCCTCTCGTGCAACGACTCTGTGGAGTCGGTACAGGCATTCGTGCGCAAGGCGGTGGACTTCTACGAGAAGTTCCCTCACATCCCTAACGTAGCATCTATCTGCGTATATCCACCATTCGTCGAGACCGTAGGCCTTGAGATTGATGGTACACCAATGCGAATCACATCCGTAGCGGGTGCTTTCCCAGCATCGCAGAGCTTCATCGAGGTAAAGGCCTTGGAGGTAGCAATGGCCATAGAGAATGGTGCCGACGAGATCGACATCGTACTCAACCCTGGCCTTATACTCTCAGGTCACGAGGCAGAGGGAGCTTCGGAGGTTGCCGTACTCCGCGAGGAGGCTAAGGAGGTAATCCTTAAGGTCATCATCGAGTCGGGAGCGCTCAAGAGCCCAGAGCTGATTCGCAAGGCTTCGCTCTTGGCTATGTTCGCTGGCGCAGACTTCATCAAGACCTCAACAGGTAAGATCGACGTAGCAGCAACCCCAGAGGCGGCATTCGTGATGTGCCACGCCATTAAGGATTACTACAACCTCACCGGTCGCAAGGTGGGATTCAAAGCCGCAGGTGGTGTGAAGAGCCCAGAAGATGCAGCACTATACTACACCATCGTCGAGGAGGTCTTGGGACAGGAGTGGCTCACCACAGAGCTATTCCGCATCGGTGCTTCGTCAGCAGCAAACAACCTTATCTCGGCAATCGAAGATAAGGACATTAAATACTTTTAGCGGATAGAGTGACTAAAAGGGTGTGGCTTTAGAGTCATCAACCCTGAGAAAACCCCCAAAAAGCAAAAAAAGTGGTGTAAACTTAAAAAAAGTTGCTAAAAAATTTGGTGGAGTAAAAAAAATGCCATATCTTTGCACTCGCAATTAAGAAGGGTATTCGGGATGTAGCGCAGTCCGGTTAGCGCACCTGCTTTGGGAGCAGGGGGTCCCAGGTTCGAATCCTGGTATCCCGACAAAAAATAAGGTCGTATTTCTACGACCTTATTTTTTTTATCTACCCCAGCTACTCGCTACCAAGCAACAGGGTGAGAGGTATGTGCAGGCGCTCCTGCCAAGAACGCTCATCGTGTGCCGCACCTGCAAAGAACATAGTAACAACAAAGGGTCTTCTCCAGCCACGCTCAGCAAAGAGTGCATCTACGGCCTTCTGGTAGGGTGCATAGCGCTCATCAAGGGTCTTATCGCCATAATCCATATAAATCTTATGGCTATTAGCCTCAGGAAGATTATCAGCAAGGTAGTCGCGGAAGGCCTTAGACCACACGGGAGCCTCGGCATCTATATCGTCAATGGCAACGGGTGTATGCGTAGAGAGGCAGCCCGCAGAGCCAAAGACCTCAGGGTACTCCGTGAGGGCATACAACGAGATAAGACCTCCCATACTTGAGCCCATAACAACGGTATTACGTGCATCGGTAAGGGTCGAGTAGCGCTCATCGATAAATGGTTTAAGCTCCTCGACAAGGAAGCGAAGGTAGTCGTCAGCGATAAACTTATCGCGCTCGAAACGGCACAACAAAGCGTTATCCTGGGGCAGATAATTAAGCGCCTTAGCAGGCATATACTCTGTCAAGCGATCCGTAGGGTGATTATCTACACCCACGACGATAAAGGGGCGACAGAGGCCTTCATCCTGCAACCTCTGGGCCACAGCATCGACATTCCAACTCTGGCCATTCCACGACGTAGTCTCGTCGAAGAGCATCTGGCCATCGTGCATATACAACACAGCATACTCCTTATCAGCATCGTAGTCCTCAGGCAACCACACCAAGACCTCTCGCGAAGGGATATACTCTGACTCGAAGTTCTCATAGATATCGAGCGTGCCATAATCGGCCCTCTGGTGTGTACTCTGCTCAGCACAACCACAGAGGAGCAGCGCAACAAAAAATAGAATTGAGTGTATCATAAACTGATAAATTAGTTAGTAATATTCGACCGAAGGTATCGACTACTACAAAGTTAGGGATTATATCGCAAAAAAGCAACCCCCAGAACACCTATATATATAACGAAGGGAGTTGCACGGCCGAAGCCGAGCAACTCCCCATAGCTAAGGCCTAAGGCCTAATTATTACAAAGCCGACTTGAGGAACTCAACGAAGGCGTCGATATTGGTGTCGTAACCACGTGGACCAGCCAATACTGTCTCACCATCAGGAGAGAGCAAGATATAGCCAGGCTGTGCGTTTACACCCCAACGATCCTGAGCAAACTTAGAGTTGAGTGAGCCAAGACGCTTGCCATCCTCAACCTTAGTGTTGTCGTCTACGTAGAGAGCGCAAATCACGAAGTCATCCTTCAACATAGGCAATACACTGCTGTGGCTCCATACCATAGTCTCCATCTCACGGCAGTTGTTACAAGCGTGACCAGTAACATCCACGAAGATAGGCTTGTTCTGCTTCATAGCGTCAGCAACAGCCTCCTCGAAGTCGAAGTGACCCTCAAGCTGGTGAGGCAAGTGGAGGAAGTCAGCATACTTACGGCCAGAGTTAGCATTCTCAACGCGACCAGAAACCTGGTAGTCCTGAGATGTCATAGGTGGAATGTAACCAGAGATAGCGTTGAGTGGAGCACCCCACAAACCTGGAATCATATATACTACGAATGAGAATACGCCAATAGCGAGGGTGAGACGGAATACTGACACGTGCTTAACCTCGTCGTCGTGAGCAAAGCGCAACTTACCCAAGAGGTAGAAACCAAGCAATGAGAAGGTCACGATCCAGATAGCGAGGTAAACCTCACGGTCAAGCAAGCCCCAGTGCATAGTCTGGTCGGCAGTCATCAAGAACTTCAAACCAAGAGCAACCTCAATGAAACCGAGAACTACCTTTACAGAGTTCAACCAACCACCACTCTTTGGCAAGTTCTTAAGCAATGATGGGAACCAAGCCAATACGGTAAATGGAAGTGCGAAAGCAGTCGCAAAGGCTGCCATAGTGATAATTGGCATCCACACACCACCGCTTGTAGAGCTGATGATAACTGAACCTACGATAGGACCTGTACAAGAGAATGATACGAGTACAAGGGTCAAGGCCATAAAGAAGATACCAATCAAACCACCCTTATCAGCACCCTCGTCGCTCTTGTTTACGAGTGAAGAAGGGAGTGTAATCTCGAATGCACCCAAGAACGATGCAGCGAAGATCATAAAGATAATGAAGAAGATAAGGTTAGGAATCCAGTGTGTACCGATAGCGTTGAAGATATCACCTGCTACGTTAGTACCGAATGCGTTAGAGAGAAGCACCAAAACTGCAATAGGCAATACGTAGAGTGCGATGATGAAGAAACCATACATCATAGCACGGAAACGACCCTGTGCAGGCGACTGAGAACCCTTAACGAAGAACGATACGGTCATAGGAACCATAGGGAATACGCAAGGGGTCAAGAGTGCTGCAAAGCCCCAAAGGATAGCCGTGATGATTGAACCCCAGTCGAGTGGAGCAGCAGTAGAGGTGGTTGAAGCAGCTGGAGCAGCCTCCTCACCCTCAGCAACAGCAGTTGCACCTGGCATAACGATAGAGAATGTTGCAGGGTTAGATGTACACTGGTTAGTGTCGTTAGTGCAGATAGTTGCAGAGATGTAACCAGTTACCTCCTTACCAGCCGAAGCCTCGATGGTGTGAACATAGATAGCCTTGTTGTAGTAGATAAGCGAAGGCTCACCAGTGAGGTCATCGATACCGTGCTCCTCTGGAGTAAGGGTCTCAACGACGTCGCCAACAACGGTGGCGTTGTCGAACTCGAAATAAGGAGCTGAGAAGTCGGTCATTGGGTAGCCATGGAAGCCCTCAGCGATAGTAGCCTCAAGAGTAACAGCAAAGTTGCCATCCTCCAAAGCCTCGGCGCTGATAGCCCACTCAACTGGCGCACCCTCATTCTCATTGACTACAGAGCCTGTAGTCTTCGCAACATCCTGTGCCGATACTGCGAAAGGAAGCATAAGTGCTATAGAAAGCACAAATGTCTTGAATAGATTTTTCATAAATAGTTTGTTTAGATTAAATTGTATATGTTTCCTTTGCTAATTTCAATTACTACTCCTCCACCTCTGGCATAGTCTCCGATAACTCGTCGCGGGCGATAATATCCTCGGTGCGACCATCCCAAATCTTATAGCGCGAGGGCGACACTCCAACACGCTGCTTGAAGTACTTACCAAAGAAGCTCTGCGACGCGAAGTTCAACTTCTGGGCTATCTCATTGATGCTCAAGCCCGAATACTTAAGCAGGCGCTTAGCCTCGTAGACCACCGCCTCGTCGATAAGTTTCGAGGCGTTACGGCCACTCTTCTTCTTGAGAATCAACGACAGATACTTGGGCGTGATGTTCATCTTGTTGGCATAGAACTCCACACTACGCTCCGTGCTACAATGTACGCGCAACAGGTCGAGGAAGGTATTGAACAACTCGTCGGTACGATTACTTACGGTGCTACTACCAGGCAACGAATGTTTCTGAAGGATACCCATAACGTAGTGGAACATAGCCGCAAAGAGCGAACTAATAATCTTCTTGCGATTCTCCGATGGCGCCGTGTCGCACAACACCGTGCGCATAAGTTTCGATATGTCGTGAATATAGACAGCCTCCTCTGGAGCCACCTGTACACAGGGATCATCGAGGAATCCGTGGTAGATAGATATCAGATCCTGAGTATCTACGTGGATGCTATTGAGATACTGCTGAGAGTAGGTAATCATATAGCCCGACGAACGGATTGAGGCCTTAACCTGCTCAATAACTGTATTCTCGTTGAATATAAAGAGCGTATTTGGGCGCAACTCGTGGAGCTTTCCATTAATCTTGATGCGCGCAGTACCACTCACCGTAACACCGATAGAGACTCCCTGAATAAGGGCTGTCAAGTCATCCAACTCCCTGAACATCACCAACGGAGTGATAACCATATCCTCCGAATAGTATGCAGTCTCGAATCGCGACTTAAGTCTCTCTATCGAGGTTCGTTTAATGCCGTCTTGTTTCATCATTTATCCTATATTATGTCGATACAATGTCGTATCACTTATTCCCTTAATCTACCTATACTCCGCAGAGCTCTCTATGCGGTAGCCCTCGCCATCGGCATAGATGAAGTAGTACTTCCAGCCATAGCTCTCGGCACACAACTCCGCCAAACGCAGAGCCTCCTCCGTAGCACCCATCGCCATAAACATCGTAGCCGCAGCATCGGCCTCGGCACACGTTGGCGCTACCACCGTAGCCGACAGAAGATCGCTGACCACGCTATAGCCCGTGCGGGGGTCGATGGTATGTACAACCTTATTGCCCTCGGCATCGAGATAGAAACGACGATAGTTACCCGAAGTGGCTACCGCCTGATCCTCAACATAGATAATCTTCTCGAAGGAGTCCATCGCCATATTTCCGTCGTATGGGGTCTCAATTCCGATAGACCACCTCTCGCCACGGCCATTATAGCCCTTGCAACGAATCTCTCCGCCAATATTGACCATATAGTTTGCAATGCCCAACGCCTCCAATCGCTCGGCCACAAGATCCACAACATAGCCCTTAGCAATGGAGTTTAGGTCTATCTGCACCCTGCTATCGCCCTTAACAATACGCCCCTCTTCAACTCGAAGTTTGTCGCACCCCACAAACTCAAGGAGAGAGTCCACATTCACCCTCTGCTCGGCAACGCTGCGACCAAAGCCCCAAGCCTCCGTAAGAGGTCTTATCGTGATATCATAGGCTCCGTTGCTCAACTCCGAAAAGCGCTGAGCCAGAGCTATGTTATTTGCTATATGGATATCCAACGAATCGGTCTGGTTGTTGTTGATTCTCGAAAGGAGTGAACTCTCGTCAAAAATGGACATCGAAGCCTTAGCCTCAGCATCTACATCCTCTATGATGGACTCGATTACCGCAGGCTCTACGGATGTTTCACACTTTAGTTGCACGAAGGTTCCTAAGGCCTCTCCCTCGACGGCTATGTAGCTACTATGCACATCCCCACAACCGCTAACCACAAGGGCCAACAGCACCGATAGTGACAAAAAGATGTTAATATACAATCTCATTTTGGGGAGTACACATATAATTATTCGCGAACAAAGATAGTGAAAAATCGGAAAATTCTACTATTTCTGCCTAAAAAAATCTATTTACGTGGGAAAAATAGAAAAGTCTAATAAATAATATATTTATTTTATAGTTACATAATCGTTGTTTTATATTTAAAATAAAGACTATATTACCACTATTTTCAACCCAATAGCACACCACACTACACCCCACTTTCAAAGAGCATTTTCGAAACTTTGCCACACCCTGTGAAACTTATTTAGCCAAGCGGTCAAAATTTATTGAAAAAGTTATTGGACGATATATTCTTTTTCTTTGGAAAAAGATTTTGTAAATCGCGAAAAAATATCTATCTTTGCGCCACGCTCCGGCAGGATCTAAGGTAAGGATGATCTGTCGTGGAGTGGAACCAGGTACGTAATCCTCGGGAAATTAGAAGGATGCGTGCCATAAAACCTTAAACATTATGTATTTGACACCTGAGAAGAAGCAGGAGTTGTTTGGCCAGTACGGCAAGTCTACAACCGACACAGGCTCACCCGAGAGCCAGATCGCGTTATTCACCTACCGTATCAACCACCTTACCGAGCACATGAAGAGCAACCGTCACGACTACGGCACACAGCGTTCTTTGTTGCGTCTCGTAGGTAAGCGTCGTAAGTTGCTTATGTACTTGAAGGAGGTTGATATCGAGCGTTACCGCGCGATCCTTAAGACACTCAACCTTCGTAAGTAAGAGTGTGCAGAAAATGAAGGTGACGCTTCGGCGTTGCCTTCATTTCCACTGAATCGACATTTTAACTCGATATATTTGACGACAATTTTTAGAGGTTTATTTAGAATTTTATGGAAGCAAACAAATTGTACAATGCTGTACAGAAGACAATCACTCTTGCCGATGGTCGCGAGATTATGATTGAGACCGGCAAGCTTGCTAAGCAGGCTGATGGCTCGGTGGTTGTTCGTATGGGCGACACGATGCTTTTGGGTACCGTTGTTGCTGCTAAGGACGCTAAAGAGGGTACTGACTTTATGCCTTTGCAGGTTGAGTACAAGGAGAAGTATGCGTCGTGTGGCCGTTTCCCTGGTGGCTTTATGAAGCGTGAGGGTAAGGCTGGCGATAACGAGATCCTTGTAGCACGTCTTATCGACCGCGCATTGCGCCCCCTTTTCCCTGCTGACTACCACGCTGAGGTATTCGTTACTGTGAATCTTATCTCAGCAGAGAAAGATATTCAGCCTGATGCACTCGCAGGTTTGGCTGCATCTGCGGCTTTGGCCGTTTCAGATATCCCATTCGGAGGTCCTATCTCTGAGGTACGTGTAGCACGTATCGGTGGCGAGTATGTTATCAACCCAGGTTTCGAGGCTATGAAGGATGCCGACCTCGACATTATGGTCGGTGGTACAATCGACAATATCCTTATGGTCGAGGGTGAGATGAACGAGGTTTCTGAGGAGGTTATGCTCGGTGCTATTATGTTCGCTCACGAGGAGATCAAGAAGCACTGCGCCGTTCAGATCGAGTTGATGAAGGAGCTTGGCAAGGATGTTAAGCGCGAGTACTGCCACGAGACCAACGACGAGGAGTTGCGCCAGACAATCATCACTGAGCTCTACGACAAGGCTTACGCTATCGCTACCAGCGGTACTATGAAGCACGAGCGCTCTGACGCTTTCGATGCTTTGGAGGCTGAGTTCGCATCACGCTTCACTGAGGAGGAGCTTGAGGAGAAGGCTCCACTCATCCACAAGTACTTCCACGACGACGTTCAGAAGAAGGCTATGCGTAATATGATCCTCGACGAGGGTAAGCGTCTCGATGGTCGTCGTACCGACGAGATTCGTCCTATCTGGTGCGAGATCGACTACTTGCCTTGCGCGCACGGCTCAGCTATCTTCACACGTGGTGAGACCCAGTCACTCACAACTGTTACTCTCGGTACTAAGCTCGACGAGAAGCAGAAGGATGAGGTTTTGGTACAGGGTAGTGAGCAGTTCGTACTCCACTATAACTTCCCTCCATTCTCTACTGGCGAGGCACGTCCAGCACGTGGTTTGAGCCGTCGTGAGATTGGTCACGGTCACTTGGCTTGGCGTGCGTTGAAGCCTATGGTTCCAACTGGCGAGGCTAATCCATACGCAGTACGCGTAGTATCAGATATCTTGGAGTCTAACGGCTCTTCATCAATGGCTACTGTATGTGCTGGTACTTTGGCACTTATGGATGCTGGTGTTAAGTTGCGCAAGCC
>CAJGEC010000025.1 GCA_904502285.1 uncultured Alistipes sp.
AGGGTAAGGAGGAGTATGACCTTCCTTGGGGTGGTAAGCTTCAGTACTACAACTCTATCGTTGGTGGTGCTATCGATGCTCGCTTTATGCCTGCTATTTTGAAGGGTATTATGGAGAAGATGGATGAGGGTCCATTGACAGGCTCTTACGCTCGTGATATCCGCGTTGTTATCTACTACGGTAAGATGCACCCAGTAGATTCAAACGAGCTTTCGTTCAAGCTTGCAGGTCGTAACGCCTTCAAGGATGCGTTCCGCAATGCTGGTCCAAAGATTATGGAGCCTATCTACAACGTAGAGGTACTTACCCCAAGCGAGTATATGGGTGCTGTAATGAGCGACCTCCAGAACCGTCGTGCTATGATTATGGGTATGGAGTCAGACAAGGGCTTCGACCGCCTCAACGCACGTGTGCCTCTTGCAGAGCTCTATCGCTACTCAACATCATTGTCATCACTAACCTCTGGTGCTGCAACCTACACAATGCAGTTCGCATCATACGAGCAGGTGCCAGCAGATGTTCAGGATAAGTTGTTGAAGGCTTACACTGATACTGACGAAGATTAATTCTTTGTTGTGATAAGGGGCTATCTTTGCCCCATCCCAAAAGTAGACCACCCTGGGCTGTACGTTTTTGTACTATCCCAGGGTGGTCTCTTTCGCGATAAACCAAATCTAACCTCCCCTCTCTCATAACAAAGAGGGGCATCATTTATGTTGAGGTAGAGTGAAAAAGTATTTCGATGGATATCTTTTTCGCCCTAAATGTTGCGAAAGTTTTCAGTTTTTCCTAACTTTGCTTATGAATGTTATCACATATTAAAACTTGGAAGATATGAACAAGGAGTTAGAACTTAATCCTAATAAGGTGGTTGCCTTTTTGGGTAAGCCTGCAAGGGAGTTTACAAAGGCCGATATCGTCGAGTATATTCGCAAGAATGAGGTGCGTATGGTCAATTTTATGTATCCTGCGGGCGATGGTCGTCTCAAGACCCTTAACTTTGTGATTAACAATATAGAGTACCTCGATACAATCCTCACCTGTGGTGAGCGTGTCGATGGTTCGAGCCTCTTCCCATTTATAGAGGCTGGCAGTAGCGACCTCTACGTCATACCACGTTTCAGCACCGCCTTCCTCGATCCCTTTGCCGAGATTCCTACCTTGAGTATGTTGTGCTCATTCTTCAATAAGGATGGTGAGCCTTTGGCCTCAGCACCTCGCTACACCCTACTCAAGGCGTTGCGTGCCTTTGAGGATGTTACGGGTATGCAGTTCGAGGCAATGGGCGAGTTGGAGTACTACGTCATTGCTCCCGACGAGTCGCTCTTCCCAGCGACAGACCAGAAGGGTTATCACGAGTCGGCGCCATTTGCTAAGTTCAATGAGTTCCGCACAGAGTGTATGGCCTACATCGCGCAGGCGGGTGGCAAGATTAAGTATGGCCACTCGGAGGTGGGTAACTTCACCATAGATGGCTATGTATATGAGCAGAACGAGATTGAGTTTCTGCCTGTGGCTGCTGCCGATGCTGCCGACCAGCTTGTGTTGGCTAAGTGGATTATTCGCAATTTGGCATACCGCTATGGTTTCGACATAACCTTTGCCCCAAAGATTACGGCTGGCAAGGCTGGCTCAGGTCTCCATATCCATATGCGTTTGATGAAGGATGGCCGTAGCGTGATGGTTAAGGATGGTGTGTTGTCTAACGAGGCACGCAAGGCTATAGCTGGTATGATGGTGCTGGCACCATCTATCACAGCCTTTGGTAACACCAACCCTACATCATACTTCCGTCTTGTGCCACATCAGGAGGCTCCAACGAATGTGTGCTGGGGCGACCGCAACCGTTCGGTATTGGTGCGTGTGCCATTGGGCTGGACCGCTAAGAGCGATATGTGTCGCATAGCCAACCCATTGGAGGCAGAGAGTAATGTCGATACAACGCAGAAGCAGACCGTGGAGATGCGCTCTCCAGATGGCTCGGCCGATGTCTACGAACTTATCGCGGGTCTTGCCGTGGCTTGTCGCTATGGCTTCGAGTTGGAGGATGCCTTGGCTATTGCCGAGCGCACCTATGTAAATGTAAATATCCATCAGAAGGAGAATGCCGATAGATTGAAGACGTTGGAGCACCTGCCAGATAGTTGTGCCCTCTCGGCAGATTGCTTAGAGCGCCAGCGTGAAATATTTGAACGCTATGGTGTCTTCAGCCCTGCAATGATTGATGGCATTCTTAAGTCGCTACGTAGCTATGACGACAGAACTCTTCGTGAGGATATAGGCAACGACAGAGAGCAGATGCTTGCACTCGTGCGTAAGTACTTCCACTGCGGATAGTTTAAGGATTGGGGAGGGTTGTCAATCGCAGGTTGCGACCCTCCTTCATTATATGTAAAACCAATAAGTTGCCCAAGATGAAGATAGAGGACTTAGCCATACTCTTCGTGCGAGGTTTAGGAAGTCGTAAGTTGGCCTTTCTCATCGACTCGCTCGGCTCTTCGGATGCTATCTTTGCGACCCCTGCCAAGGAGTTGCAGAATCTCTATGGTGTCAGTGAGAGTGTTACCGAGCAGATAGCCAGCAAGGAGTGTTTCAAGGATGCGGAGCGTGAGGTCACCTATTGCCGCCAGCGTGGTATATGTGCTGTGTCGGTAGAGGATAGCGAATATCCCAAGCCACTGTTGGAGACTATCGACCGCCCTCACGTGCTGTTTGTCAAGGGAAATTTAGAGGCCGTCACCAAGCGTTCGCTCTCGGTGGTAGGTACGCGCGAGATGTCGCCCTCTGGATTCAACGTAATCGACAGAATGATTGGAGGTCTTGCAAGTAGCGTTTATGGACTCTCCATAGTCAGTGGCTTGGCCTATGGTGTTGATGCTGCAAGCCACCGAGCTGCAATAGCTAACCACATTCCAAGTATTGCGGTGATGGCAAACCCGTTGCCCGATATCAACCCTACGGCTCACCGTGCCTTGGCCGAGGATATTATCAACAATGGCGGTGCTTTGGTGTCGGAGCTGCACTCACAGACTAAGCAGAATGGTAAGCTCTTCTTGGCCCGCAACCGCATCATCGCGGGCTGGAGTATGGGTACGTTGATTGTTGAGGCGGGAGCTTCGGGAGGTTCGTTGGCTACGGCAGATATGGCCGATGGTTACAACCGTACGCTAATGGCAGTGCCTGGCCGTATAACTGATTCGGCATCGTTCGGAACCAACAACCTTATTCGTTCGGGTAAGGCTCGTCTGGTTATCACGCCGAACGATATAATCGAGGATATGAATTGGAATGCTATGGCTAAGCCTATGATTTCGAACTCGTGTGGTCGCCTTGAAAAGGAGGGAGACCTTATACCCTCTGAGTTGGCAATTCTGAATGCCTTGGATGGCGCTACGACGCTTAATTATGATCAGCTATTGGAGACTACAGGACTTACTATGGGCGATTTGACAATGTCGATTATGACGTTGGAGATAAAGGGGTTTATACGTTGCCTTTCGGGCAAGATGTATGAAAAGATTTAATATAAATGATTGATACTCATTCACATATATACGATAGTGCCTTCGACGAGGATCGTGTCGATGCGCTTCAACGTGCCTGGGATTCAGGAGTTGAGATGTTGCTCCTGCCCGATATAGACTCCGAGAGTCGAGAGGTTATGTTTGCTGTTGCTCAGGAGAATCCTCAGCGTTGTGTTGCGATGGTGGGTCTGCACCCTACCTCGGTGAACGATAATCCGAGGTGGCAGGAGGAACTTGATGCCGTTGAACGTCTGTTGCAAACTCCTCCAATGAGGTTGTGTGGTGTTGGAGAGATAGGTCTCGACCTCTATTGGAGTCAGGATTTTTATCGTCAGCAACGTGAAGTGTTGCACGCTCAACTCGAACTCGCCTTGCAGTACGATATGGCTGTGGCGATACACACTCGTTCGGCCTATAAGGAGATGGTCGATGCCGTGGCAACCTATCGTGGACGAGGCTTAAGGGGTGTCTTCCACGCATACGCCTCGGATGTAGATATGGCGCATAAGTTGTTGCGCTGTGGCGACTTTGTCTTTGGCGTGGGAGGAGTCGTCACGTTTAAGAATGGAGGTGTGGCTGAGGTAGTTAGGGAGTTGCCTGCGGAGTTGTTGCTCTTGGAAACCGACAGTCCCTACCTCACACCTGTCCCCTTCCGAGGTAAGCGCAATGAGTCGTCGTATGTGAAGTATGTGTGCGACAAAGTGGCTGAACTACACGGAGCAAGTCCCGAAAAAATAGATGAAATAACCACGGCTACAGCAAGGCGAATATTCAATCTGTGATATGCGCTATATGCATAATTATAGCCTTGGGTGCGAAAAAAAAGTGGATAAAAATTCTGCGATAACATTTTTTTGTCTATCTTTGTGGTTATTAGTGCGTCACTAATGGCGTATTCAAGGAACAATGAAGCGTTCATCAATACTTATAATATATACCGGTGGTACTATCGGTATGAAGACCGACGAGGCAACTGGCGCATTGGTGCCATTCGACTTCAGCGGTATCTATGAGGAGTTTCCCTCACTCAAGCGTCTAAAGGTAGATTTAGAGGTGCTTACCATTAAGCCCCCAATCGATTCGTCGAATGTATCGACGGAGAACTGGGTGGATATGGCACGTCTCATTCGCGATAACTATAATCTCTACGATGGTTTTGTGGTGTTACACGGCACGGATACTATGTCCTATTCGGCTGCGGCCCTCAGCTTTATGCTTGAGAATCTCTCGAAGCCAGTGATATTTACGGGTAGCCAGATTCCTATTGGCATCCTCCGTACCGATGGCCGCGAGAATCTGATTACGGCGATTGAGATTGCGGGAGCACATAACGAGAAGGGTGAGCCATTGGTGCCAGAGGTGGCTCTCTATTTTCAGAATAAACTTATGCGCGGCAACCGCACGACGAAGTTCAGTGCCGAGGCTCTCAATGCCTTTGCATCGTTCAACTATACCGCTTTGGCAGATGTCGGTGTCAATATCCAGTACAACACCTCGGCAATTATGCCTTACTCGGCAGAAAAGAATAGTGAGTTTTATATCAGCGAGTCGCTCTGCAACGATATCGTTGTGGTGAAGCTCTTCCCAGGCATCCGCCCAGCCACGCTAAGGTCGATGCTCTTGGAGAGTGGCGCCCGTGGTGTGGTGCTTGAGACCTATGGTGCAGGAAATGCTCCTACGTCGGAGTGGTTTGTCGATTTGGTTAAGGAGGCTATCGACAGAGGCGTCGTGGTGGTGAATATCTCGCAGTGTAAGGATGGTATGGTGCAGATGCATCTCTACGAGACAGGCTTGGCACTGCAGGAGGCTGGCGTAGTGTCGGGTCAGGATATGACAATCGAGGCTGCGGTGACGAAGTTGATGTACGTTTTAGGCAAAAATTTGCCACTTTCAGAAACTTTGCAGTTGATGCGTACACCTCTTCGAGGAGAATTTACGATGTAAGACGTTGCATTTTTAAGAATTTATTTGTATATTTCGCTCTGTAAAATGTCTCGAAAAGTGACTCTGCGAGAGCGAAAAGTCGGCATTGAGATATGTAACGTATTGATTGATATGATGTTTTAAAGCTGTTGCAGGGAGATTGTGCCTTGTGACTTGCTACTTTAAGCATAGGTGAGAAAGGAATAGAAAACTAAACTATAGTAAAGAAACATAGAAAACAACTACTAAAAATTACAAATTTTAACTAACAAAACGCTATGAAAAAATTATTTTTGGTTTTGGCAGCTGCTACCCTCTCTTTCGGCGCTGCTTATGCACAGGATGCTAATGAGGCACCCGCACAGGAGACCGCAGTAGAGCAGGTTGTAGCACCAGAGGCTGACGCTGTTGAGGAGTTGGCAGGTGAGCCTATGCACTTCGCTCTTATGAAGAAGTTCTTGGAAGGTGGTTGGGAGTGGATGCTTCCAGTACTTGTCTGCTTGGTACTTGGTTTGGCTATCGCTATCGAGCGTATCCTTTACTTGACTATGGCTCAGATCAACACCAAGAAGTTCACTGAGGAGGTTGAGCGTTTGCTTAACGAGAAGGGCGTTGAGGCTGCTTTGGAGTATTGCCGCAACACACGTGGTCCTATCGCTTCTATCTACTATCAGGGTCTTTTGCGTTACGACCAGGGTCTTGAGGCTGTTGAGAAGGCTGTTGTATCTTACGGTTCAGTTCAGCAGGGTCAGCTTGAGTCAGGTCTCTCTTGGATCTCATTGTTCATCGCTTTGTCTCCATCACTCGGTTTCATGGGTACCGTAGTAGGTATGATCCAGGCATTCGATGATATCCAGGCACAGGCAACTATCTCTCCAGCAGTCGTAGCAGGTGGTATCAAGGTTGCGCTTTTGACTACTTTGATGGGTCTTATCGCTGCAGTTATTCTTCAGGTGTTCTTCAACTACATCCTCTCTAAGATCGAGGGTCAGGTAGTTAAGATGGAGGATACTTCAATCACTTTGATTGATATGCTCACTGCATACAACAAGCGATAATTTAGACCTAATTCAAATAAGCAAAGTCAATTATGAAAAAATTACATAGTTACATATTCTTGGCTTTCGCCCTCGTATCTGTAGCGATGGTAGCGTGGGCAATTAGCGCAGGTTGGAATGCTCCAGACTCTGCAAAGATTGCTAACAGCACACCACTCGTACAGCAGTTTGACGAGAATGGCGTAGCCGTGAATACAGAAGATGACCAGCCGGTGGCCGTAGAGTCGACATCGGAGGGTATCCGAGCTCTTGGCATCATCTTCGCCAACCAGCTCGATGAGGGTATCCTCACTCCAGAGGGTATCGAGGCAGAGCAGGAGAAACTCCAGAACACTGTTGAGAATCTCATCCCTGCATACGAGGCAAAGGTTAGCGCAAGCCGCGAGGAGGCTACTGCTGCTCAGGCTAAGATCGCTGAGTTGAGTGAGGTTAAGCGTCTCAGCGCAGCTCAGAAGCGCGAGCTTGAGGCTGCTAAGACTGTAGAGTCAAACTTCAAGGCTTTGAACGACACTCTCAACCAGCACCGCGAGAACGTATCTATTATGGAGGAGAACATCGCTTCTTCTATCAAGGCTAACGACGAGGCTCGTCAGAATGGTGAGAACGTAGTGGCTTTGGCTACTGCTATCCACTGGAACCTTATGTGGTTCTACTTCTTGATGGCATTCTCAATCTCATTCATCATTATCGGTGCTATCTGGAATATGATGCTTGATGCAGGTGGTTTGAAGAAGACCCTTCTTTCAATCCTCGTTGTAGCAGGTGTTGTAGCAGTTGCTTACTTCATCGCTCGTAGCAATGGCTGGGCTGATGGTGCAACTTTGAAGGATGCAGCAGGTTATGACCTTGGTATCGGTACAGATCCTACTACTCGTACAGTATTCGGTGCGTTCGAGTATATGATGGCTGATACAAGCATTATGGTAACTTACATCACTTTTGCCGGTGCAGCATTGGCAGCAATCCTTTCGGCTATTCGTGGTATCTTTAAATCGTAGTTAATATGGCAAGAGCTAAGAAAAAGGCTGGAGATATCAACTCCAGTTCAATGGCGGATATCGCTTTCCTGCTGTTGATATTCTTCTTGGTGACAACTACGATGGATGTTGACACAGGTATGAAGCGTACGCTTCCACCTTGGATCGACCCTACGGAACAGCAGAATGATGTTGATGTAAATGAGCGTAACGTACTTAAGGTAAACGTATCGCGTAGCGGTGCTATCATGGTTGGCACCGATGAGTATCGTCCTAACGACTTGCGTCGTAGCGGTGAGCACTCACGTCTTTCTCGCGAGGTTTATTACTTCCTTGTAGATCCTAACCGTTCTGATAAGGAGGCTAAGACCATCGACGGAGGTACTTACAACATCAGCAAGGGTCTTGTGTCCCTAAAGGCCGATGACGAGACAGAGTATAAGGTATATCTTAAGGTTCAGGATGAGTTGACTCACGCCTTCAACCTCTATCGTGACGATATCGCGCGCGAGGTATATGGTAAGGCTTATGATGAGTTGAGCGAGCTTGAGGCGCAGAATATACGTAAGGCTGTACGAATGCAGATTTCAGAGGCAGAACCTAACGATCAAACAAAGAAGTAGTTATGGCAGTAATGGCAAAAAAGGGCAAGCGTGAAGTGCCCGCAATGTCGACATCATCACTTCCCGATATCGTATTTATGCTTCTCTTCTTCTTTATGGCAGCAACTACGATGCGTGAGGTAGATCCATTGGTATCTGTGCAGATGCCTGAGGCTAATGAGATCACTGAGCTCGACAAGAAGAATCTTGTGAATATTTGGATGGGTAAGCCACTTGGCGCTGCCAAGGGCGAGGATGCGTTGAAGATTCAGCTCAACGATCAGACCCGTGAGGTAGAGGATATTCGTGACTTCATCTCTGCGACAACTGTAACAAAGGGCGTAGGTCCTAACGATATCGTTGTCAATTTGCGCGTTGATGAGGGTGCAACTGTAGGTAAGCTTACTGCTGTAAAGCAGGAGTTGCGTAAGGCAGAGGCACTTAACATCTCATACGCAGCACGTGCGATGGAGAATAAGTAATTCGCTCTACGTAGATTTCAAAGTGGAGGCAACCGTTTTCGGTTGCCTCTGTTTTTTTGGGGTGCTGTACAAGGCCAAAGAATGAGGCCATAGAAGGAACCAAAGTAGGTGGGCGAAGAACTATAGTCGCGGTGAGTGGCATAAGGCGTAGGGTTATTCAGATGCTATTCACGTGATGCAGAGCGACAATAGGAGTAGGTGAGTGGCGTGTAGGAGTGGTTATGGTTAGCCTATCACGGCCGATTAGTCTATATACGGTTTTACCTGTATATGTTAAAGACATCGTAAACGGAAAGTGTGTTAAGGAATAAAATAGGCGGAGTAGGTGGGGTATGTGCGGTGTTGTTGCCGTGGGGTTAGACGAAAAAAGAGGAGTTGTCCGCAAGTGACAACTCCTCTTTTGTGTAAGTCAGGAACGGTTGCTCCCAACTATTTATGTTCTGTATTACCAGATGATAACACGCTCCTCAACAGGCATATACATTGCATCCTCCTCGGTTACGTTGAATGCGTCGTACCAAGACTGGATGTTGCGCAATGTAGCGTTTACTCGGTTGCGACCCAAAGAGTGTACATCAACCTTTGTGAGACGCTCCTTCTCCTGATCGGTGATGTTCTGAGCCCAAAGGGTAGCATAACCGATGTAGAAGCGCTGCTCGCCAGTGAAGCCGTCGATATCCTCTGGACGACCCTCGGCCCAAGCGTAGTCGGTAAGACCTGTGAATGCAAGGCGCAAACCACCCTGGTCAGCGATGTTCTCGCCCAAAGAGAACTTACCATCAGCGAACAAGCCAGGCAAAATCTCGATGGCGTTGAACTGCTCAACCAATACAGCGGTCTTCTTCTCGAATGCCTCGCGATCCTCCTTAGTCCACCAGTCGAGCATATTACCCATCTTGTCGAACTGAGAGCCCTGGTCGTCGAAGCCGTGAGTCATCTCGTGAGCGATAACCACGCCGATAGCACCATAGTTTACAGCGTCGTCAGCGTTAGGATTGTAGAATGGAGGCTGAAGGATAGCTGCTGGGAAGCAGATCTCGTTTGTTGTAGGCATATAGTATGCGTTTACCATCTGAGGTGGCATCATCCACTTCTCACGGTCTACAGCCTTGCCTACCTCTGACATAGAGTCGGCAGTGTACCAGCGGTTAGCCTCAAGGACGTTCTCCCAGTAGCTCTTTGCAGGATCCACAACCAAAGTGGTATAGTCCTTCCACTTGTTAGGGTAGCCAATCTTCACGGTGAAGGCGTCGAGCTTCTCCTGAGCCTTAACCTTTGTAGCGTCGCTCATCCAATCCAAAGCGTCGATATGCTTAGAGAATGCCTTCTGGATGTTAGATACCATCTTCTCTACGCGAGCCTTCTCGCTTTCGGGGAAGTGCTTAGCCACGTACATCTGGCCTACAGCCTCTGAGAGGATGCTGTTAGGCACACCCATAGCGCGCTTCCAGCGTGGGCGAATCTCCTGAGTACCAGACATAGTCTTGCCGAAGAACTCGAACGATGCTACTGCGAAGTCCTCGCTGAGGTATGACGCAGCGTTAGAGATGTAGTGTGAAGCAACGTATGCCTTCAATGCCTCCAACGATGTTGTTGAGAGTACATTGAGGATGTTGGTGAATGATGAAGGCTGGCTAACAACAATTTTTGAGATGTTCTCAACACCCATAGTCTTGAAGTAAGCATCCCAATCTACGCCTACGAAAGCGATCTTGAAAGCCTCGTAAGTGAATGGGTTGTAGCCCTTCTGGATGTCGCGGCACTCTACGTTAGACCAAGACTTCTCAGCGATAGCATCCTCAACGGCAACAACGTCTGCAACCATCTTCTCGATGTCGCCCTCAACGCCAGCCAAGGTGAAGATCTTATTGAGGTATGTGTGGTATGCCTCCTTGATCTCGGCATTCTTCTGGTCGATGTAGTAGTCGCGGTTACCCATACCGAGGCCGCCCTGCTCCATATAGAGGATGGTCATATTGCTATCCTCAAGGTCTGCACCTGGGTAGCTGTAGAAGAATGTGCCTACGCCGTCGGTGTGGAGGTTAGCGATAGATGCGATGAGTGCCTCGCGGCTATCTGTTGCAAGGATGGCGTTGAGAGCCTCGCGGATAGGCTCTGCACCCTCACGGTTAAGACGCTCCTCATCGAGACCCATCTTATACAAGTCCGAAATCTTCTGCTCTACGCTGCCGAACTCGGCCTCGCTCTTAGCCATCTCGCTGAAGAGCTCATTGATGCGAATCTCGTTATTCTCACGCAATACGTCGAAAGAGCCGTAGCGAGAGTACTCTGGCTTGAGAGGGTTGTTCTTCTGCCAACCACCTGTAGCCCACTGATAGAAGTCGTCGTTACGAACGATGGTCTCATCGAAGTTGTTCACGTCGATAGCAGGCACCTCTGCTTGCTTGTCCTGGTTTGTTGCACACGCAGTCATAGTAAGTGCTGATGCCAAAATGATAAATAGTTTTTTCATATGTTCAGTTTAAGGTTATTACGTTAAACGTGAGGTTGCCTACTTTCTGATAGCTGCAACACCTGGAAGCTCCTTGCCCTCCATATACTCCAAGAGAGCGCCACCACCTGTTGATACGTATGATACTCTGTCGGCCAAACCGAACTTGTTGATACAAGCTACAGAGTCGCCACCACCGATGAGTGAGTATGCACCCTTGTCAGTAGCCTCAGCGATAGCCTCAGCCACGGCACGTGAGCCAGTAGAGAACTTGTTGATCTCGAATACGCCTACAGGGCCATTCCAAAGGATGGTCTTGCAACCCAAGATGTGCTCGCGGAACTTAGCCTTACCGCCAGAAGCGATATCCACACCCTCCCACTCGTCAGGGATGTTGTTGGCTGGAGCCTCCTGAGTATTTGCTGACTCAGAGAAGTCGTCGCAGATAAGAGCGTCTGGTGAGCGAAGGATCTTCACGCCACGCTCCTGGGCCTTCTTCAAGATCTCTAATGCTACAGGGAACATATCTGGCTCACAGATAGACTTACCCTCCTGGCCACCCTCAGCACCAGCGAAGGTATAGGTCATACCGCCACCAATGATGATAGAGTCCACCTTCTCCATAAGCTTCTCGATGATGGTAATCTTTGTAGATACCTTTGAACCACCGATGATAGCGCAGAATGGACGCTCTGGGTTCTCCATAACGCCGTCGATAGCCTTAAGCTCGTTCTCCATAACGTAGCCGAACATCTTGTCCTGTGGGAAGTAGTCGGCGATGAGTGCTGTAGAGGCGTGAGCGCGGTGAGCAGTACCGAAGGCGTCGTTGATGTAGCAGTCGGCGTATGAAGCAAGGCGCTTCACGAACTCCTTCTGTGACTCCTTAACAGCCTTCTTAGCCTCAGCCTTCTCCTCGTCGGTAGCATCCTCAGCCAAACCACGAGGCTTGCCCTCCTCCTCAGCGTAGAAACGCAAGTTTTCGAGCAACATCACCTCACCTGGCTTAAGAGCCTTAGCCATCTCTGCGGCACGCTCACCCATACAGTCACCAGCAAAGGCTACCTTCTGGCCGAGACGCTCCTCGATAGCGTAGATAATCTGCTCCAAAGAGTACTTTGCATCTGGATTCTTCTTAGGACGACCGAGGTGCGACATAAGAATCACAGAGCCACCACCAGCCAATACCTTCTTAATGGTAGGGATTGCTGCGCGGATACGAGTGTCATCAGTAACCTTACCCTCGCTATTGAGAGGTACGTTAAAGTCTACACGGATGATTGCTCTCTTACCTGAGAAATTGTAGTTGTCAATAGCAAACATAATCTTTATATTTTAGTTAAACATTGTCTTTGATTAGACTTACTTACTCTGCAAAGTTATCGATTTTTTTGAGATTTTCTACAAATATACCTATTTATATTAGTACGATAGGTTCATTTTATTCTCTTAAATAGCCTATTCCTATGGTTCGTTTATGCTTTTTGTTGTTGTAGCACGACAATTACTATTCCAATATTATGCCTATTTCTGCTATCGAAGTCATCGTGCGCTCCTCGATTTCGCGTGTTGGTACTATTCTGAAGTAGCGTGCCGAGTAGCGTTTGCCAAAGCGAACAGAGTATGGTATTGGGTTGTGCATTATGTTGCAAAACTCGCCATTAGTGTCGCAGAGAGTCCACTCCTTGTTGTCGGTACTAACGTAGAATAGGTAGTTGAAAATTGTTCCCTCAAGCCCCTCTGTTGCTGGGGTATAGCGGAAGCCAGCTATGTCGAGGACTTCGCCCATATCCACCACCAAGGGTGTCAATCCCTCGCTTCGCCATACGCTCTTGGGATTGTTGTCGAATGCATCGGTAGCGTCGATGCCTATCGCCTGCCAAGTCGAGGTATCAACGTCGCTGAAGCTATGGTGGGTGGTGCTACTATCAAGAGGTGTAGCATAGTAGAGTCCTACGTTGAGTAGATGTGCTGGACCACGACTACTGCATATACTGATTCTAACCCTCTCAGGAGAGCAGGCCGAGAAGCGTAGCAGTCGCTTATAACCGATTGTAGTTCCTTCGGCGATATAGTGCCAAGAGCCGTCGTAGAAGCCCTCCACCACGAACTCCTCGACGTGTTGCCCCAAGGTGATATCCTCCTGAAGAAGGATGGTATTTACCACGGCATTGGGGGTTACGTCGTAGATTTTGGTGTCGCCCTCTGCAATTGTGCAACGTGTTGAATTGCTGATGATTAGATTGGTGCTGAAGGTCTTAGCGAGATATGCCGAAAGAGCCTTGAGGCGTTGGCAGTCTGTCTCGTGGATTAGACCGCGCTGGTCGGGCGGTATGTTTAGCAGTAGTAGTGAGTTACGGCCCACGGAGTTGAAGTATATATCTACTAAGTTACTTAGCGAACGAACCTTATCATCCTCTGAGGAGCGGTGGAACCAGCCTGGACGAATCGATACATCTACCTCGGATGGGTACCAGTAGGCCTCTGAAGCACGTGCGATAAGCTCCCTGCTACCGAGATCCTTCGACATCTCCTCAAGGCCGAGAGCGTGGTTGTTGGCTATCTTGTCGGTATAGCACCCTGGCGCTATGGCCGTGGCGCTCCACTCGGTAGTTCTGCCGATGCCGCCCTCATTGCCTACCCAGCGCACGTCGTCACCCATAATGGCGGTTACGGCTGTGGGTTGCAGTTGTCTAATAGTTCCAAGGATCGCCTCCCAGTCGTACTCCTGTCTCTTGCCGTTCGCACCTTCGGCACACGCGCCATCAAACCATACCTCATCCACTTTGCCGTAGTTGGTGAGTAGCTCGGTGAGTTGTGCGATGAAGAGTCTGTTGTAGGCGGGGGAGTCGCCATAGCACTCGGCATTGCGATCCCAGGGTGAGAGGTAGACTCCGAATTTAAGGCCATACTTCTGGCAAGCGTCACGTAACTCCTTGACTACATCGCCTTTACCCTCGCGCCACGGAGAGCTTTTTACCGAGTAGTCGGTAGTCTCTGTAGGCCAAAGGCAGAAGCCGTCGTGGTGCTTGGCGGTGATGATTGCCATCTTGAATCCACACTCGGCCAACGTGCGCACCCACTGTTCGCAGTCCAACTCCGAGGGGTTGAAGAGTGCGGGGTCGTCATTACCATCGCCCCACTCATTCCCCGTGAAGGTGTTGATGCCGAAGTGGAGAAATGCCGATAGCTCCATCTGTTGCCACTCCAACTGCTGCGGTGTAGGCACTAAGCGCGATACCATATCTATCTTCTGCTCGGCAGTAGCCCCCTTGGGGAATACTACGTGCTTGGGGTAGAGGGTTGGCTGTTGGGCACAACTGCAAAGGAGCATAGCGCAGAGAAAGAGTAGGTTACGTAACATAGAGTGCATATATAAATAGAGGGGTTGCCCGACATATATATTGGACAACCCCCTAAGTGGTTTTGGGAAACTAAGTCTAAGATTTAGAATGCCTTGCCGATGCCGATGAAGTCCTCAGCCTTCAACGCAGCACCACCAATAAGGCCACCATCAACATTCTCCTTAGAGAAGATCTCCTCAGCATTTGATGGCTTGCAAGAGCCACCATAGAGGATAGGACACTCCTCGGCCTTAGCACCGAACTTCGAGCGCAACACCTCGCGGATGTATGCGTGAATCTCCTCCGCCTGATCTGCTGTAGCGGTCTTGCCTGTGCCGATAGCCCAAACTGGCTCGTAAGCGATAACGAGGTTTGCGAACTGCTCCTCGGTAAGGTTGAATACTACCTCCTCAATCTGAGCCTTGCAAACGTCGAAGTGGCGACCTGCCTCACGCTCCTCAAGGTTCTCACCTACGCAGTAGATAGGGGTGAGGTTGTTCTCGTAGGCGCGAGCCATCTTCTTATTAAGGGTCTCGCTGGTCTCGCCATAGTACTGACGACGCTCCGAGTGGCCAAGGATAACATACTTGCAACCCAACGCAGCAATCATCTCGGCTGATACCTCGCCTGTGTAAGCACCCTTAACCTCGGTAGCGCAATCCTGTGCGCCAACCTCCACGTTTGAGCCCTTGAGGGTCTCGATAACAGAGCTAAGGTGTGTGAATGGAGGGCATACGATAAGTGTTACGCAGTCGCAAACATCCTTGCGGCCAGCTGCTACACCTTTAGCCAACTCCACGCCCTCAGCAGGGAGGGTGTTCATCTTCCAGTTACCTGCTACAATCTTCTTTCTCATAATCGTATATGTTGTTTTAATTATTTACCTTACTCAGCCTTCTGTGCCTCGATCCAAGCCTTGATCTGGGCAGTTGCTAAGCCTAACTTATTCTTCTTGTTGAAACCGCAGAGGTCGTTAAAGAGCTTCATACCACCACTCTGAGCCGTACCTCGGAAGGCCTCAAGGGTGATGTAACCCATCTTCTGAACCACAGCAACCCACTCCTGAGGGATGCCAGCCTCGGTATATACCTCCTCGCTATCTGCAACAACCTTCTTCTCTGGGCGCATAGTTGGGAAGAACAATACATCCTGGATAGAGGTCTCGCCCGTCATAAACATTGTCAAGCGGTCGATGCCGATACCCATACCTGAGCAAGATGGCATACCGTACTCCAAGGCGCGAACGAAGTCCATATCGATAGTCATCGCCTCGTCGTCGCCTTTCTCCGAGAGTCGCATCTGCTCCTGGAAGCGCTCCAACTGGTCGATAGGGTCGTTGAGCTCTGAGTAGGCGTTACACAACTCCTTACCGTTTACGAACAACTCGAAACGCTCGGTGAGGTCCTCGTTGTCGCGATGGCGCTTACAGAGAGGCGACATCTCGATAGGGTAGTCGGTAACGAATGTTGGCTGTACGAGGTGCTCCTCGCAGTACTGGCCGAAGATAGCGTCGATAAGTTTACCTTTGCCCATAGTCTCGTCAATCTCGACATTGAGACGCTGGCAAGCCTCACGCAACTGCTCCTCGCTCTGGCCTGTGATGTCGTAGCCGGTCTTCTCCTTGATAGCATCTGTCATAGTGATACGGCGGAATGGAGCCTTGAACGAGATGGTCTTGCCATCGAGAACAACATCCGTAGTACCATTAACGGCCATTGCCACACGCTCCAACATCTGCTCGGTGAACTCCTGCATCCAGATATAGTCCTTGTAGGCAACGTAGATCTCCATACAAGTAAACTCTGGGTTGTGTGTGCGGTCCATACCCTCGTTACGGAAGTTCTTACCGAACTCGTAGACACCATCAAAACCACCTACGATAAGGCGCTTGAGGTACAACTCAGTAGCAATTCGCATATAGAAGTCGATATCCAAGGCGTTGTGGTGGGTGATGAATGGACGTGCTGCAGCACCACCAGGGATTGGCTGAAGGATTGGGGTCTCCACCTCCAAGTAACCACGCTCGTTGAAGAAGTCGCGCATAGTCTGCATAATCTTAGCGCGCTTAACGAAGGTATCCTTGACGTGTGGGTTTACCACCAAATCCAAGTAGCGCTGGCGGTAGCGCACCTCAGGGTCGGTAAGGGCGTCGAAGGTCTGACCATCCTTCTGTTTAACAACAGGGAGTGGGCGTACCGACTTCGATAGTACGGTAAATTTCTGGCAGTGTACCGACAACTCGCCAGTGTTGGTGTGGAATGCAAAACCCTCTACGCCGATGAAGTCACCGATGTCGAGCAACTTCTTGAATACGGTGTTGTAGAGTGTTGGATCTCCCTCAGGGCAGATGTCGTCACGACGGATATATACCTGGATACGGCCTGTGGCATCCTGAAGCTCGAAGAATGATGCTGAGCCCATAATACGGCGGCTCATAATACGACCAGCGATGGATACCTGCTGGAAGTTACCCTTCTGAGGGTCGAACTGCTCGGCAATCTCGCGTGCTGAGGCATTCACCTCGTAGCGTGCTGCAGGGTATGGGTTGATACCGAGGTCACGCAAAGCCTTAAGCGATTGGCGGCGTAGCTGTTCCTGTTCACTAAGTTCAATACTCATAATCTACTATATTTTAATTTCTTTGTACTCGATTTAGTATAAAGGCTCATTTTCGGCAAAGGTACAAAAAAAGTTGAATACTGCGCTGTTATTTACACTATGTTTCTACATTTTTATAGGTTTTACCTATAAGTTGTCAATAAAAACGCCGAGAGGTTGCACAACTCTGTGGTTGGCAACCTCTCTATCTCTGTGGAATAACGCCCCGATGGATGGCCCTTGGCCTTAAGCCGCGCGGTCAATCTTACTCTTGGCGTACTCCAAAGTTATGCGGAACTCCTCGCCCTCGGTAACGGGCATATCGAACATAATGTCCATCATCATAGCCTCGCAAATTGAGCGGAGGCCACGTGCTCCAAGTTTGAATTCGATGGCCTTGTCCACGATGTAGTCCAGCACCTCGTCGTCGAAGGTAAGTTTGATATTGTCCAATGCCATAAGTGTCTCATACTGACGGATGATAGAGTTCTTAGGCTCGGTGAGAATCGAGCGAAGAGCCTCCTTCTCCAATGGCTCCATATAGGTTAGCACCGGGAGACGACCGATAAGTTCGGGAATGAGACCGAACGAACGGAGATCCTGTGGCTGAATGTGCTGCATAATGTTGCGCTCGTCGATACGCTTCGTTGCACTGTTGCCATAGCCTATGGCGTTGGTATTGAGGCGCATAGCAATCTTCTTCTCGATGCCGTCGAAGGCACCACCGCAGATGAACAATATGTTCGAGGTATTGACCTGAATATACTGCTGGTCTGGGTGTTTACGCCCTCCCTGAGGTGGTACGTTTACCACCGTGCCCTCAAGAATCTTGAGCAGGGCCTGCTGTACACCCTCACCCGAAACATCGCGGGTGATAGAGGGGTTGTCGCCCTTGCGAGCAATCTTGTCGATCTCGTCGATGAAGATGATGCCTCGCTCGGCAGCCTCCACATCGTAGTCGGCGGCCTGCAATAGGCGTGAAAGGATGCTCTCAACATCCTCGCCTACGTAGCCTGCCTGAGTGAGGGCCGTAGCATCAACAATCGAGAATGGTACGTGGAGAAGGCGTGCTATGGTGCGAGCCATAAGGGTCTTACCTGTACCCGTAGGGCCTACCAAGACGATGTTCGACTTGTCGAGCTCCACATCGTTGGTCTTGCCCTTAGCCAAGAGGCGCTTGTAGTGGTTGTACACCGCTACAGACATATACCTCTTTGCCGTATGCTGACCGATGACATACTCGTCGAGGAAGCTCTTAATGCGGTCTGGACGCATTAGATCCTCCTTGGTGAGTGGCTGAAACTTAGTGTTGCCACCCCTCTTCTTTGCCTTCTTGGCGATACCGTGTTCGGTAATGAGTTCGTAGCCGTGCTCAATACAGTTGCTACAGATGTTTGCACCTGTACCACTGTTGAACATCAATGCTACCTCGCTGGGGTCGGCGCCACAGAACGAGCAACATCCGTTATGCTCTGTACCTTTACGTGATTTCTGTGTCATTAACTGTAATCCTTAAACTACTATCTCTTAGTCAATACGTTATCGATGAGACCATACTCCTTAGCCTCGGTAGAGGTAAGCCAGTAGTCGCGGTCGGCATCGCGCTCAATCTTCTCATATGGAGCACCAGAGTGGAGCGAGAGAATCTCATAAAGCTCGCGCTTTGTCTTTGCAATCTCGCGTGCTGTAATCTCGATATCTGAAGCCTGGCCCTGTGCGCCACCCAATGGCTGGTGAATCATCACGCGCGAGTGGGTCAAAGCCGAGCGCTTGCCTGCAGCACCAGCTGTTAGGAGCACAGCACCCATCGAGGCTGCCATACCAGTACAGATGGTTGCCACGTCACAAGAGATGAGCTGCATAGTATCGTAGATGCCCAAACCTGCTGATACAGAGCCACCTGGAGAGTTGATATAGAGGTTAATATCCTTGTCGGCACCAATCGACTCAAGGAAGAGCAACTGTGCCTGAATGATGTTTGCTGCATCGTCGTAGATAGACGCACCGAGGAAGATGATGCGATCCATCATAAGGCGTGAGAAGACATCCATAGCGGCTACGTTGAGTTGTCGCTCCTCGATGATGGTTGGAGATACGTAGTTGGTGATATCGGCACGATAGTCGTGCATAGTCATAGAGTTGATGCCACAGTGCAAACGGGCAAATTTTTCGAATTCAGTCATTGTGTTAGTCTTTATTACGGTTATACAATTTCAATTTCACTCCACAAGCGCACTTGTGCGCAACAACTATGAGGTTTAGACAACAATTCCCGAGCAGTACTACTCGGGAATTGTCGTATATGACTCTCCTCGAGTCAGCATCAGTGATTACTGAATCTCTGATGCTATCTTAGCGAACTCGTCAGCAGAGATAGCCTTCTCGGTTACCTTCACCTTGCCACGAACATACTCTACAACCTTCTCCTCGAAGAGCTTCTCATAGATCTTCTGGAGCTGCTCCTTGTTGTCCATAATCTGCTTAGCGAAGTTCTCAAGCATATCAGCAGGTGCTGAAGGCATACCGTACTGTGCGAACTGCATCTGTGCGAATGACATAGCCTCAGCCTTAGCCTCCTCGTTACTTACCTTGAGGTCGCCCTCGGTGATGAGGTGCTTCTGCAAGTAGTTCCAAGTGAACATCTTGATAAATGCAGCGAAGTCCTTCTCGATCTCCTCACGAGAGAACTTGCCCTCGTTGATAACATACAACCAACGCTTCAAGAACTCCTCAGGCATCTGCAATGCAGCCTTCTCAAGGATGAAGTTACGAACGGTGTTAGCGAACAAGAAGTCGCACTCACGCTTCAACTCCATCTCGATCTGCTCGTCGATGAATGCCTCGAACTGCTCCTCGTTAGTTACGTTGCCAGCAGGGAAGGCCATCTTGAAGAACTCCTCGTTGAGCTCAGGCTCAGAGAAGCGACGAATCTTGGTGATCTCCAACTCGAACTCAGGCTTGATGCTTGCCAACTCCTCCTCCTTAACTGAGAGGATTGCTGCACGCTGCTCAGGCTTCTTGTAGAGCTCCTCGATATTTACAGTGGTCTTGTAGCCTACCTTCTTGCCCTTCCACTCCTTGCGCTCCTCCTCGGTCATAGAGATAAGGCCTACGTAAGCCTCCTCGATACGCATATCACCGTTGTCGAGAGTTACGTTGAGTGCCTCATCGTTAGCAACCTTGTCTACGTCTACCAAACGGCCGTAGCGACGCAAGTAGTTAGCGCGGTAGTCGCCACGCATCTTCTTGTCGATCTTGATCTTGTTGTAAACAACCTTATCCTTTGCTGATAACTCAAGCTCAATCTTTGGAGCCTCACCGAACTCGAAGACGAACTCGAACTCAGTGTTGTTCTCGAAGTCGAATGCGCCCTGCTCTTCAGATGGGATGATGTCGCCTACGTAGTCGATGTTCTCCTTCTGCAAGTACTCGAATACAGAGTTTGATGCAAGGTGGTATGACTGCTCAGCAATAACGTGCTTGCCATACATCTTCTTAACGATACCCATAGGTACCATACCTGGACGGAAGCCAGGAACATTTGCCTTGCGCTTGTACTCGCGCAACTGCTTCTCTACTGCCTGACCATAGTCAGCCTCGCTTACAACGACCTTTACAATTGAAATGCCGCCCTCGCGCTGTTCACGTGTAATGTTCATAGTTCTTATTGTTATTTATTGTTTATTTGTATATGCTTTTTGTCGCATAAGGTGATACACCACACCTTATTATAATAAATAATCGCGCAAAGATATATAAAAAACTCTTAAACCACAAATTATCTTTAAATATTATGCAATTCTTTGATTTATTCCTATCTTTGCAAAACTATGATACTCGACGTTTCACGACATAAATTCTCAGAGGGTTTAGTTACCCTTCTTCTCTTTGCCGTGGTGGCTTCGGTCGCTGTGGCTCTCTTGTATGGCGATGCCTCAGAGATTTTTGGTGGTGCGCAGGCTCCGTTGCAACCATTCATCAAACAGTTCCAGGTGAATCACCCCGTGCTTGCCCCGATACTCTTTGGTCTAATCTATCTCTACGCTGTGCTTCGCCTGTCGCGAGCGACCGTAAGAGTCGAACTCTATACGTTGGGAACAATGGCGGGCGTGGCTCTCGGAGGTGTCGCGCTCTTTGGTGCGGTTGTGGCTGCTGACTACGCAATGCTTATCGTTGTGGCTTTAGTCGTTGCCGAGGCCTTTGGTCGTCTCCTATACTGCTTTGGCCATAATGTGAGGTTACACTATCTCTTTAGTGCTATGCTTGCCTTTGGCGTTATGCCACTGGTTGATGGCGCGCTCATACCTCTGGCCCTGGTCGTACCTATGCTCACCATTGCCATCCGTTCTACGGTGCGAGAGTCTGTGCTGGTTTTGCTCGGTTTGGCCACTCCGACATTTATCTATTGTTATGTCGTGTGGTTGCTCAACGGAGATTTTGGCCAGGCCTTTCTCTCCATTTGGAATAACTTCGCCCTGTCGTCACACTTCTCCTTAGCCGCCTACTTGACGTTGCCTCGTCTTTTCTATCTCGGAGTCCTCGTCTTTCTCTACTTGGCTACAGCTATGGCGTGGTACTCGGTGTCATTACCATTGATGAGTGGTGCACGTTTCGTCTGGTATGTTCTCCATGTATCGATGCTCCTCCTTATCGCCTCGATACTCCTCCTTCCTACTGCCTCGGCTTCACTCATTGTGGCACTCTCGATGGTCGTTACCACGATGCTGCCACTACTATTCTTACAAACATCCACGCTTCAAGGTGTGTTGGCCTACGCAGTATTCGTTGTTGCCACTGTAGTTGCCGTTGTCTAAGGGGAGGGGCTTTAGAAATCCCTGCACTATAAGATATGTTTGGCAAGTTGATTCTATCGTTGTGTAGGTAAAAAAACTCTTCTGGTATAATAAATATGCAGAAATGGTGAATAATATGCAATAAATATTGTAAAAATTAAATAAAAATTTGCTTGTTAGGAAAATTGTGCTTACATTTGTATTGCAAACAAGATGCGATGGAACTTATCTCGAATAATTCTCATGGACACACCAATTCTTTATCCATCGCATTAAATTCTCATTAACCTAACTAAACACGAGGGAAGCGCAATCTGTGAAGACGTGCTCCCTCATTCTTTTTTAGTGTTGCCTGATTCTGAGAAAATCGAAGTAATAGAATGGAGTTAAAGGCAAAAAAGTCTACTATATTTCTATAGGGGTGTTGGGTTGCTCTTGTCGTGGCAGTCTAAAATGTTATAAAAATACGTAAAATGCGAAAAATCAATAATATAACGATTTGGCCATAAATAAACGATTATAACTTTTAAAATTGCATAAGAATATTTTATCGATATTTTAGGGGTTTTGGGCACTTTTAGCAGAAAAAAGTATGTATATATATTGTAATTCAATTTTTTTTCGTATCTTTGCGGGCAATTTCCTTTAAAGTGGAAATGAAACAGTAAACAAAAATTTAAAAAGGACAAAAATTATTTAAGATGCCTACAATTCAGCAGCTTGTTAGAAACGGTCGAGTGTCTATGGTGGAGAAGTCTAAGTCTCCAGCACTCGCTGCGTGTCCTCAGCGTCGCGGAGTTTGTACTCGTGTGTACACCACAACTCCAAAGAAGCCTAACTCAGCGATGCGTAAGGTTGCACGTGTTAGATTGACAAATGGCAAGGAGGTCAATGCCTACATCCCAGGCGAGGGCCACAACTTGCAGGAGCACTCAATCGTGCTCGTTCGTGGCGGTCGTGTTAAGGACCTCCCAGGTGTACGTTACCACCTCGTTCGTGGTGCCCTTGATTCAGCAGGTGTAGATGGTCGTCGTCAGCGTCGTTCAAAGTACGGTGCTAAGCGTCCAAAGGCAGGTAAGACTGCAGCTCCAGCAAAGGGTAAGAAGTAAAAAGAAATTTAAGGAATTTATTAATTAATTAGCAGTAACAATGAGAAAAGCTAAGCCAAGAAAGCGAATTCTACTTCCGGATCCGAAGTTCAATGACGTGGAGGTAACACGTTTTGTGAACAATCTTATGCTGGATGGTAAGAAGAGTATTGCTTACACTATCTTCTACGATGCGTTGGAGTTGGTAGGCA
>CAJGEC010000026.1 GCA_904502285.1 uncultured Alistipes sp.
AACTATACAGGTGCTATCGAGAATAACGCAAAGAATCGCCTTATTGTCGATTTGTTGGGTAGAGCACTCGACTCTCGCTATATGGTCTCTATCCGCGAGGAGAAGGGCGGCACATACGGTGTCGGCGTTAGTGGCAGCATCGATAAATATCCAGTTGAAACATACCAGTTGTCTATTGGCTTTGACACTAACGAGGCTCTTGCAGATGAACTAATCGAAATTTGCGATGCCGAGATTCGCAAAATTGCAGAAAATGCCCCCTTAACAGAGGACATCGCAAAGTCAAAGGAGTTCTTGCAGAAGAACTATAACAATGTTCTCGATAGCAACAACGGCTGGATTTCGGCTATCTCACGCTACTACGACGATGGTTACAACTACAAAGATGAATACCTCGGTATCCTTGAGAGCGTAACCGCCGATGATGTTAAGGCATTCGCTCAAAAACTCCTCAATGACGGTAACCGCACCCTCGTAGTGATGCGACCAGAGATTGTTCAATAGCCATCCTTGAGCATTTGTAGCGACCGAGTTCTACTCGGTCGTTTTTTTGTTATTACATACCCTCTATTATATCTGCCAACAGCGCAAACCTATCGATGATATAGTCGGCCTCTACCGCGGCAAGTTCCTCGGCTGTGGCATTACCATAACTCACTGCTACGCACCTCACACCGGCATTATGCGCCATAAGCACATCGACGGGCATATCTCCAACGACGAGGGCCTCGGATGGCTTTACGCCATACTCGGCAAGGCTCCTCAATACAGGCTCTGGCTGAGGCTTATGCCTTGTCACGTTATCCGAGCCGAGAACAACACCAAAGTACTTGGCAATGGCCATATTGCGAAGAAACAGTAGCAACGAGGGCGAGGAGCGCGACGATGCAATACTCATCTTTATATCCATAGCGTGGAGACGAGCCAGCGTATCACTGACACCATCAAAAAGGTTGGGAGTAAGCTCCTCGATACTTTGGTAGAAGATATCGCGATAGGTCGCCACACACTCCTTAGCCTTAGCCTCATCTATTTCTGGATACATAGTCCTAAAACTATCCTCCAGCGTAAGGCCAATGGTTGAGGCACACTCACTCTCAGAGCGCAGGGGTAGCCCCAAAAGCGACATCGTGCGTTGCAGGGTGACAACGATATTATGACGGGTATCGCCGAGAGTTCCATCAAAATCGAATATAACAAGCTTAGGTTTCATACCACAAAGATAGCCTTATTCCTAATAAAAACAAAGGCGAGACCACCCTTTTCGGTAGTCTCGCCATAGCGTAGTTTAAGGAGCTACTAATAGATTAGCTCTAAGTCATCAACCATCATAAGACTCTGTGTCGAACCAGTGAAGTAATCACCAAAACGAGAGCCAGTGAAGATGATGATAAGGTGTGTAGGGATCTTCGATGTAGTACGATAGTCGAGAGGCAAAGTAAACTCTACCCAACCATCACTGCTTTGAGTGAGAATCAACTCACCAACACCGATGACACCCTCAGAATTCTTATTGAAGTAGGTACTCTCCTTGCTGGTATCCACCTGAACAGGGCTGGTAGCACTACCACCATAGACCTCTGGAGTCCAATCACCTACGGCGATAAGGATCTGACCCTCGTCGCCATCTCCCTTCTTCAACTCAGGGCGCGCGGTAGGCACCTTGCCAACCTCGTCGATAGTTCCGCAGTTATACTTGTACCAGCCGTGCAACGCCACAGGTCGCGCAACAAATGGGCGACCGAAGTTTACAAGACCATTGAGGCCCTGCAAACCACCGAACTCTCCGACAAAGAGGTTACCTGCAGCAAACTTACCAAGACCTGCAATGGCAGCCTTCTTCGACTGCAACGATGCTGAATACTTACCCTCAGAGCCTGGGCGTACATCCTCCGAAGGCTCGGTGAGTGTGGTCTTAGCCATAGCGGCACCCTCGTTTCCTGTAGCCCAGAATGGCGAGAAGCCTTCAGCGTATGGGAAGACGATATCTCCGCTTTTATGCCACTCCTCGAAACCTGCATTAGGCAACTCAAAAACATCCTCCGTAGTTACGGTTACTACGTCGGTAGTCTTATCGTTCGAGAAGGCATATACCTCATACGAGGTGAGTACATCGAGGCCCTCGACAACGGCACTGAAGCGGCCACCATCAACGGTAACACCCTCGACATTGGTCCACTCCTGCTGGCCCACCTTGCGGTACTTGAAGCCAAGATCTGAGTTAGCACGACCCTCACCATAGAGCCAGATGCGCTGAGCCCAAGCATCAACGCCCGTAAACTCTACCACGACATCCTTAGGCTCGATGCAGAGAGTCCAAACCTCCTCAATATCATCGTTATAGCTGATTGTAATATTGCGCACACTCTCGTAGAAGTCGTTCAAGTTGGCAAACTCCTCAGAGTAGGTGGTTATCTCCTTAGGGCCGAGCTTAAGATCGGTAATCACAACATTGTGTAGGTCGTGATCCATAGGCACGTATGCCTTAGCGATACGTTGCTCTACATCGATTATAGACTCACCAATCTGACCCTCGACGTGGAAGTAGCGCTCGATGTTCTGCTCCGCCGTAATTACCCACTCGTAGTCCTGATACTTCGAAAGCACAACATACAATGGTAGGCGAAGGTCGAAGTAGCCAGGGAAGACAACATCTGACTCAGCACCCTCGGTAAGGGTTACAGAGGTGATATGCACCTTGCGAATATCTGTGGTCTCCTCCAAGGTCATCTTCACGGTATGCTCCACGTTATCAATAACAGGCGAACCGAGAAGGCCCTCAGCCTCCATGGCCTCGATATCGAGTTTAATTACTGGATATGGTACATCGTTCTCGATACAAGACGATGTGAAAGCCATTGCGACGATTGCTGTAAATAAAAATCTAAATATCTTATTCATAGCATATTACTTCTTTTTATTCCACAAATGCGCCACAATACCAATCTGTATATCGGCGAGGTTGAACTTAAAATTCAAGGCCGAGTGGTCGCGGCGACCAGTCTCCACACCCAACGCATCGTACTGACGAACATTGTTGTACTTGAGACCTCCGATACCAACCGTAACAGTCACACAGACCTCTGGAAATACATAGACCGCAAGACCTGGATTGAGATTCAACTTCGCAGCGAAGTTCTTGCTAACGGTATTTGTGCGGCTATCACCCACACCCGTATAGAGCGACGATGTACCAGTCTTAACCAAGAGTTCGGCCTCAAGGATAACACCTACAATACCTCGACGGTCGAGACCTATGTAGTTGCGATGAAAGGCCGACCACGAGTAGTTGTCGCTACGAAGACCTATGTCGGCCAACGACAACGACATATCGGCAACAGAGCCGAGGTTTAGCGCAACATTACCCAAGTCTCCCTTGATGAAGTCGTAGCCGAAGCGGAGACCTACGGTCTGGTTATCACGGTAGGCATAGGCGATAAATGGCATAACCGAAGCACGGCGCACACCGAGGTTGATGTTATCCACCAACAACATAAGGTCGCTATCCGAAACGTCGAGGGTACCATACGATGCCGCGATACCGAGCATAACCTCGTTCTTATAGACAAACTTATTGCGGTCAATATTTCTATCTACACGGCGTGTGGTAGGCAGAAATCTGCTCTTAGCAACCTCGTCCACAACAACCGAAGTTGCTGTAGCCTCAGAGGTGCTAACCTCCTGCTGTGCTGTGGCTGTCGCTACGCTAAACACTACAGCCAAAAGTAAAAACATTCTCTTCATAGTGCTGTAATATTAAAGGTAGAACGATACACCAAAGCCAATAGATAGGAGATTGACCTTGAAATTCATATTACTCTGTGAGACAACACCTGTATCCACCTGATTCTGTACCTGCTTAGTACGATCATAGCCGATGCCAAAGACACCGATAGACAACTCCAAAGCGATGTCATTGGTTACAAAGGCCACGATACCTGGCTGCAAAGCGATAGAGCCACCATAGCTCTCAGAGTAGGCACCACGATAAGATACATAGTTATCCACAACACCATTTTCTGCTACTAAGCGCGACTGTGTAGCTGTGAAGTTGAGCTGCACCTCGGCAAAGATAGCAAAACGGTTGCTTGTTCCAAGTGGGATATATGGTCGCCAGAAGAGTGAACCAACAAACGAGTGCTTAACCTGATGGTAGTAATCAACAGCGAAGTTAAGGCTCTCGCCAAGAGATAGAGCAGCATTATCCAACGCGAGCATCGAACGGCCATAGCCGAAGCGGAGACCCACAGCCATATTACGCCAAGGAGCATAGGCAATCATTGGGCTCACCTTCACGGTATAACCCTCGGAGTCGATATCGTTGATAATAGCAAGGCGATAGTTTTCATTCTTGTGGTTGGAGTAAGAGGCCGAACCTCCGAAGATCCACTGTCCCTTAGGCACGAAGTTAGTGTCGGAGGTAAATCCTCGCTGAGCACGTGCCTCGTTGGGAGTGAGCATCACGGGGGCTGTCTGCTCCACCTCGGCAATAGCCTGTGGCTCAGTAGCCTCAACACCCTCCTGAGCCATCACAACAACAGATGTCGCTACGAGAAGTATTGATAGTAAAAATTTCTTCATCGATAAAGGTATTGGGATAGTGACAAACAGATTTGCCACTACCCCATTAGTTACTAATAGTTAAACTGAACGTCATCGACATACATCTCTGAGTCGGTAGAGCCACAGAAGTAGTCACCATAACCCGATGGAGTGAACGACACGACAACCATCTTTGGAGTCTTAGTCTCCCAACCATCAACGTAGTTGAGGGTTACGGTCTTCTGTACCCAATCCGCATTAGAGTCGGTGTCAGAAACGTAGCCATAGGCGATAATGCCTGGCAAAGTACCAAGTCTATCAAACGCAAGGAACGAAGACTCGTCGGTAGTATCTACGGCATATCTGTTACCCTCGGTGATAAGCACCATTGCGGTATAGATATCTGTACCAGAGGCCTTATCTCCGTTATTGATAGTACCCTGTTTGTTCTTCATCCAGAACGAAAAACTCTTAGGGCTTGCGTTGAATGAGAAGCTCTTACCGAAGGTTACAACACCACTCATAGTTGAAATGTTGAGCTGGAAGTCGCCAGTAAAGAGGTTACCCGCAGCAAACTTACCCATAGTAGCCTGAGAGTCCAAGAATGCGGCATAACTACCTGAGTGAGCCTCTTCTTTACGTGTTGTCAAGGTTATGAATAAGTTGTTACCAGAGTTCCAAAGACCTGCTGGAGTCTTTTCATTACTCCACTCCTCGAAGCCTGGGTTAGGGAGCTGAACACCCTCTTCAGTAGCAAACGAGTAGCTCTTGCCAAATTCTACGCCATCAATCTTAAGACGATAGGTGTAGTTCTTACTTGTAGATAAGTCTGATATAACTGCTGTGTACAAACCATCTGCACCCTTAGTTGCTACAGCCTCGCTCCAAGTTGAACCATCGGTGCTATATGCCACAACAACATCTGTTGCCTCGCTATTCACGACATTAACCTTGAAAGTAGCCTTACGAGCCCACAAGCTACACTGCTCAGCGGTGAGAGGCAAGATACCCTGAACGCTATAAGCAATGTTCTTATTAAGCTTACCACCATCAACATCCTCGATATGGAAGGTGAGGTCGTATGAACCACCATCAATTTCGTTGAAGAAAGCAGATGTAATCACTACGTTATAGTTAGTAGCGTCGTTCTTCACAACCTGAACGCCTGAAACATTACCCTGCAAGAGGTCGAATACATCGCCCGCAACCTCAATATTGAGTACGTTGATATCAGCCAACGATGACACGAGGTAAGTGCGCGACTCTGTTGTAGAGAGTTGAACATCAGTAAGTTCGAATGTACCATCCGACATAACGGTTGGATCTGGGCTAAAGATGATGGTATCATCCTTCTCCTCAACGCTGACATCCACGGTAGCCTCAATCTTGAGGTCACCTGGAGCATCCTTCGAGTACTTCAACTTAACGGTGTACTTATAACCTGGCTTAACCTCTGCGATAGCGGCCTCCTTAACGATATCTCCCTCAACTGGATGAGTACCCTCAAAGTGCCAGAAGAGTGTTGTCTGACCCTCAGGCATTACGAAGTAACCTTCCTTAGTAGTCTCGTAGTTCAATGCAAAGACATCACCGATTTCGATAGCCTGAGCATCGTAGTTATCAGCTACGGCTACAGCAGTGAAGTAACCCTCGTTGAGGGCCGTTGCTACAGTAGCGTCATACTCAACACATACGGTGGTAGAGAGCAAGTGGCAGACAACATCTACATCAACAACCTCACCATCGGTAACGGTGAATGGCTGCTCACCGATGAAGTAGCGCTGGTCGAATGAAGCGATCTGACGCTCACCTACCTGCACCTTTGCCACATAGTCGCCTGAAAGCAATACGAGATACTCTGGAATATCGCTCAATGCCTCATAGCGACGGATAAGCTTCTGCTCACCATTCTCGACCTTATAAATCTTAACGAGAACATCATCCTCTGCGCCAATCTCCGCCTGCATAGCGACACCAAAACGCATAGCACCCTCGTTAATCGCCATCTCAACTACAGGCTCTGTATCCTTTGAACAAGATGCTAAAATAAGCACCGCGCTCAAAAATGCTAATATCCTCTTCATAGTCATAATCTCCTTATATATTAATTATGCTACAATTAGTTAAAATGAAGCATTATCGACTTAGTTGTCTCAACACCTGCACTATCCTTAACTGTCATCATAAAGTCGTGGTCGCCAGGGAAACCAGAAAGAATTACCAAGAAGTTGGTAATCGAGAGGTTGAGCTCCTTCTTACCCTTAACAGCATCACCCACTGGGAAGCCAAGCGCTCCGAGAGATGCGAAGAACTGTGAAGCGTTTACAAGGCTAAACTTAGCAGCCAAACCAACACCCTGCAACTCGCTATCAGTAAGATCATTAGAGATAATCTCTACCACAAAGTCATCGATAACACCTGGAGCACTGATAACCAAATCACAAGTCATACCGAGAGCGTAGGTCTGACGCTCGTCGATATTGTAGCCAGTCCATACGATAGATGGAGCAGCAACAGGGCCAGCCTCGCCATACTTAAGTGTTACGGTTGCTACGCTCTTACCACCATTGACGTCGGTAACGGTAATCTCGTAGGTGTGTGTACCCTTGTATGTGCAGAGCATCTCAGCCTGAGCAGCGAGTTTGATGCGTGTAGCAGTAGCACCCTTAGCATCGGTTGGATAACCCATCATACGGAGCAAAGCGTTAGAGACAGTACCGTCGCAGATGTCGCTCTCCAAAGGCATAATCTCTGAATAAGCAGTCGTAAAGTCTGGGTTGTCAGAGGTAACCTTAACAACTACAGAGTTAATCTCAGCCTTAGCAGTGATGTCGAGGTTGATGCTCGACTTGAAGTTGCCGTCAGCATCGAACATATCATCGGTAATAACGAAGTCCTCAGCAAGGTCGTGACCCTCCCAGTTGATTACTGGCAAGTCGGTATCATCTACCAACTCCTCCTCCATAAGCATTACGCTTGTGTCGAAAGGCAACTCCTCATCGTAAACCCAAGTCTCACAAACAATGCCAAGAGAGCCAGTACCCTCGCCAGCGTGCTGAACAACAACCAAAATCTTGCGCCACTCAGCAGCCTTAACGCCCTTAATCTCGTTGGTCATAGTGATCTTCTTATCCTCACCCTTGTAGTAGCACTCGAAGGTGAGCTTAAGGGTATTCTCCTTAGCAACGGGAGCAAAGTATCCTGCGCGAGTCTCCTCGTTGGCATAGACCAAAGAGTTCTCCTCCAAGGCTACGGTCATAGTGGTTCGCTCAAGGTCGAGCTGATCACGAAGGTCGGCAGCATAGTCTACCGAAACCTTAACATTCTGCAAACGGCAAATAAGGTCATTAACCGTAGTGGTCTCCTTACGCTTAACGATAACCTCCTTCTCTACGCCATAGATAGGCTTCTCCCACTCAGCATCAACCATAGGCTCTGATGACAACGCCACCTTATATACACCACCATCGAGAGAGATCTTCTCTGGGCGGTTGCCATACTTGAATGATGCCATAGTATCGCCAGCATTGTTTGTAACCACAACGTCGAAGTTGTTGATATCAACCTCCTCGGCACGTGTAGTAGATGATGAGGTCACGTTATCGGTATCCTCCATCACGGTTACTGACATACCGCCAAGTGCCAAATAACCTGTGTTATTAGCACCACCATTCTCGGTCTCCTTATAATCTATATTATCCTTGCTACAAGCACCAAGCGTTAGAAGAAGTGCAGTAGCAACACCCAAAAATCGTACAACAGATTTCATATATATCTCCATTTTTTTATTGTGCATTATCATTAAGCTCAGTGTCGATAACAACACTCTCCACAGGCTCGTCGTTGAGCGAAATAGTGAGAGTTGCCTGACCAGCGTGCTCGACATCAAACTTTACGGTGTAGAGCGTCTGAGGTGCAACACTCTCAGCCTCGAACTCTGGGAGAGTTACTGTTACACCCTCGCTACCCGACTGGTTAGCCTGCTTTGTTGCAGTACCCTTCACGGTGAAAGGTGCTGGAGCAACGAAGAGTGGCTCCTCATTACCCATCACATCCTCGAAGGTATTGCCAGCCTCGGTAACAACATCGAAGGTGTAGCCACCAACGAAGTAGTTGGTAAAGGCCTCAGTGACCTCCACCTTAACCAAGGCGTTAGCGATGTAGGCAACAACCTCCGCCTCAACGTGCTTACGTGGCTGGATGGTAAACTCCTGGCTACCAACAAATACTGGCTTGTTGTAGCCCTCCTCAGTAACATCGCCTGCAACAACAGTAGCTTTGTACTTACCACCTACGAAGTAGTAGTCGTCGAGCTCGGCAATGTTTGCAAAAGACTCGCTAAAGGTGTGACCTACGCCTTCGATTGTCACAGAGAAATCCTCCTCACTTGGGGTCTCACACTCGATAACGGTAGTAGCACGTGTAACCTCAACGACATTGTCGATAGAGAGGTTGAGCTTCACACGGCCTTCGCCCTCAACTCCGCCCTGAGACTGCTCCTTGGCACACGATACCAAAGAGAGCGCAACGAGCGTCGCAATAGTGAAAAACTTCTTCATAATTGTTTAATTTTAATGTTTATATTTTATGTTCTATTTTACTATCTGAACCTTGATGTTATCGACATACATCCAGCCGTTACCATCATCAATTTTCAACCACTTATAACCCATATGACCTACATGCCAAGAGAGACGGTGCGCCGAGGTACAACCAGCGATTGTATAGGTCATCTCTGCAGTTGCTGCAGCGGCTGAGCCATTGGTAGGGATATTAGGAATTGTAACTGCACCATCGATATCCTTAAAAGCCTCATTATTATTAAACTGCGTAGCGTAACCATTAATAGCATCGGGTGTTGTGGTATAACCACACCTTCCTACTGGATAGTAGGTTGAAGTTCCCGATCGGCTACCACTATAGGTAAACGACACCTTGACATTGACCTGTTTACCAGCCTTGATTTTGCTCATCGCAGGAGAATCCAAGCGACCGTAAGCTCGTGTGGCGCCCGCTATAACGCAGTCTACACGACCTCCAACAAGAATTGCAGAACCCACGGCATCACATCCCGTACGCGCACCAGTCCAGCCAGAAGGGATACCATACTGAGACAAATCCTTAGCGACGGTACTTGCACCTTCAACAGAAGTATAAGGTCCCGCCTCATAGTCGCCATCGTAAACCTGCAGAGTGCTGAAATCCTCAGTAAAGAGGTAGGGAATTGTAGTGTTGCATATATTTTCAACGTATGCAGTAACAACTCCTGTGTTTGTGGTCGATTCCACCACTGCATTATCAGTGTCAAAGACTATACGGAGGCTTCTATTATCGAAAGCATCTGTATTGAACTCACCCTCTTGATCAAATACAACATACTTATTTGAGGTATTGCGCTGATATCTACCGATATACGCATCACCCTCATAGACATCGAAATAGTTGAAATCCTCTCCGAGATTATTCTTCTCCACCGAGATATTTACCGATGTATAGATTGGATATACCACAGGAATCATCATACGCACAGGGGTCACGTGGCCACGCTCCAAAGTGCGACTCATAGGGAAGGTGGTATACTCCGAGTGGCGACGCTCACCGCGCACACGGTAGGTTACATCTCCCTCGACAGTGCCTGGAAGCACAAATACCCATATATCTTCGCCTACATCGAAACCCTCCTCGCGCTCCACAACGATAACATTCGAGGTGTTGGTGTAGGTAGGCTCGGCATTAGGGTCTGAAACATCCACGGTGATATCACCCACAACATCCGAAGGGAAGGTGATCTCAAGACGGTAGAAACGGTCGCCGTAGAGGTTACGACCCTCAGGAACATTGATCTTCAGGGCGTGCATCTGGTGCTTAGTCACCGTGTTAAGCTCCACGCGCTCTTTAGCCGACAAGGCCTTAGCAACCACAGGCTCAGCAACCATAATATCGTACTTACCGTCGTAATTACCCGACTGCGTAGCCGACACGCGATAGGTAGCCTTAGTACCCTCTACAGACTGAGGATAGGGATACGACAATAGGTAGGTGTAGTCGCCCTTGGCCATCTCAGCCACACTTCCTGAGAAGAAGGCGAGGTCATACTCCGCAGAGTAGTGGCGCATAGAGAATAACGCATTGCTAAATACATATTCGCCGTTAGCATCCATAGCCCATACTGCGAGCTTATCGCCAGGGACCCATCGAGTGTTACGACCATCAGACTCGATGGATGTACGAGTAGTCTCTACGGGCAATGAGAGAGATACCTCATTGTCGGCGGTTGGGAGTGTTGGATGCGAATCAACCTCACTGGTGCAAGCAACAAGGGTTGTTGCAATGGCAAGGAGTGAGGCAAGTGTTTGAACTATCTTCATAAATTTACGTAAATTGTTTCAAATTAAACCTCGCAAAGATAAAATAATCTTCCCTACGTAAAAAATAAATTCAACGAACACCCCTATTTATACAATATAAAAAGAGTGACTACCCGACTTTTCGTCGCCGTAGCCACCCTTTTCTACTGAATTTTATACTTTTAGACCAAATAATCTAAAAAACCATATTTATAATATAGTCATCCTAACGGCTAAAAATAGCACCCGAACGACGCTCCCTCTTCACCATAGTTTTGCAAGGCTCCTCCTTAACCTTTGCCTCCAACTGAGCGACGCCCATACCCTCGTCAAAGACCACACTCTTAAGCTGTGAGCCATAGGTTGTAATGCCTCCCATATAGAGGTCGATAAACTCCTGAGCATCACCAGCTTCCTCCTCTACGCAGGTAAAGCAATGGCGATATACTGGGCTTGGGTTATCATCCTTGTCGAAGGCTACTGCAGCAATCATCATCTTCTTATCCCACACACCACGGAAATAGGCTGGAGACCAGTAAGCACCTACGTTATAGAGGTTGTCGATAAGTATATTATCGTCATACTGCTCAGGGTCCTCAAGGCCCTCGACATAGTCGAAGATAGAGTACAAGAAGCCTGAGCAATCACCCTCTACCTCCACGGTCATTGGGATAATAACATAGCCCTTGTATGAGGTCATATAGTCGGGGTTAATGGCATACGCCTCGTCGCCATCGTAATAGTTCTTGAAACCTGCCCAGATGCTAATATCGGCAATCACAGCATCGTTGGTCGTAAACTCACCACCAAAACGCATCTCGCCCGTAATTTCATACCTATCGGGATTCATAGGCACGATAACAATCTTATACTCAGTCGATGGAGAGAGCTGACGAAGATGACTTTCGACCTTACCCTGACAAATCTCATAGTAGCTAAACTCCCAGTAGTCGGCATAGTAGTCGCGATTGTAGGTATCCTCGATATAGGCCAAGATTTCCTGCTCGGTAGCATCGGCCTCGAACACATTCCAGTAGTACCACACGCTATAGTCCGAAGGTGTAATGGTGACATCTGCCTCGCGGTCATCGACATTGCTAATCTCGATATCATAGATGCAGGCGTTGATATCGCCAGCCTTGGCTGTGGTTATATCCTGACGAACGATAGATGTGGTAAGCACTCCCGCCTCGTAGCCAAAGAGCAACACCGCATACTCAGTACCAGCCTCAAGGTCACTAAACGTACCCGACACATCACCCTCACAGAGGTAGTAGGTGAGTCCCGAAGTGCCATAAGTTTCGAGCAAGTAGGCAAAGATATCCTTATCGTTACGCAACTTTGCAATCTCCATTGTCTCAACAGGAAAGATCACATAAGGGTCGTTGTTGGTCGTGGTGATATCGACATAGAAGGTAGTCTGCGTAACGTCCGAAATCTCCATACTCAACACATTATCCGATGGTGGAATATCGCCAACGGTAAACCACTCGTAAGAGACCTCGCTCAAGCGCTCACACTGCTCGTTCCACTTGAAGGCAAAGGCCACATACTCCGTGTTAGCAATAGCCTCGAACTGGTAGTTAGTAGCCACATAGTCGGTATTATACTCAAAGACCTCGCCAAGGGTATATTCCCACGCCAAATAATCCTCTATAGTCTTGGCTATCACAGCATCTGCGGCTGCATTGATATCGCCACCATAAGCTTCAAAGTCCTCGCGTGTGATGAGGTTGTTGTAGTATGCCACGCCCTCGTGCGAAGGGGTGATAGTAATGTCGACAATGGCTCGCTCACAGGTGATATCGAAGTCAAAAGTAACATCATTGCCCTGATATGGAGCAGTGGTAGTAAATGTCTTTGAGTAGATAGATGTGGTCTTTTCTCCATTGGTATTCATACCATATATATATACCACATAGTCGGTCTCCGTATCCAAGCCACTCATACGTATTCCAGAGTGAGAGCCTCGACTGAGGATGGTAGAGAGAAACTCCTCAAGGGTCACCCCTCTATCCTCGGCAACGCTATAGTAGTAGTTCATATCCTCGGCAAAGATATCCTCCTCGCTGTAGCTCTCGAACCACTCCTTGCCAACAACCTGACCAATCCACGTGGTATCCTCCTCCTTGGTGGCAACAGATATCACAACTGCCGTAGCCTCAACCTCCTCTATGGTGAGAGTCAGAGGGTCGCTCCATGCCGCCTGCACCACCTTCAACACTGTTGAATAGCCATTGTAGCTACACCTTAGCGAGGTAGAGCGCTCTGCGCCAGAGTCATTCTTTGTCACCTTGAAATCTACGAACGATGGGTAGATAGCCAAATCGGTAATCCACTCGGCATCGCACTTAACCTCAAGAGTCATACCCTCGACGGGAGCAAACACCTCATAAATAAGGCGCATCGACTCGCCCTCGGCCTTGACCTCCACAACGTCGCGATTAAACGAGAAGGTAGCACTCTCAACCACGGGTTCCTTCTGGCAACCCACAACAAACAACAGCGCCAACGAAAGGGCGCTAAGAATCCACTTCTTCATTTTTTTTTGAATCTAATACTGATAAGGTAAATAAAAGAGGCTGAGAACTCTGCTGAATCCCCAGCCTTTCGATAATTCTATGTTAGCGATTAAGAGACTTCTTAGCCATCTTGTTTGACACCTGATGCTTCAAGCCCTGCTTCTGCTTTACTACGAGCGACATCGCCTGCTCAGAAGGAGCCTGGTTAGGATCAACGCCTGTCCAAGAGCCTGTGATGTTATTGCCACGGTCGTCATAAGCATTAACCTCGATAGTGAATGTGGTGTCACCATTGTTTATAATTGTCACATTACCAGACATCAATGGAGCATACTGAGTAAGGTCTGCTTTGTAATACCAACAGCCCTCCATATAACCGTAGTTATCCCAACCACAGTATGCAGTGAAGGCTCCGAGTTCGGTGGTGATTGTGTACTCGCCAGAGAGTACATACGACTCAAGGGTGTCAGAAACGAGGTCGAGTTGCAAGCCATCACCAGACTCTGTAGTAGGTGATACATAGAGCAAGCAGTTATCACAACCTACCTCATAAAAGTCACCATACCAAGTGTAATCGAGTTCACAACCAGTGAAGTCGCAATTCAAATCAGACTCCAATGTAGAGAGGTAACCATCGCCACCTTCTCCGCCACCGCCCATTTCGTCAGTGACATCATCGATATTGGTAACTACACCGTTATAGGTCACCTTGTATGTTACGCCATTCTCACCAAGGAGTTCTGCCACAATACCGCTGTCGCTAACGGTTACAGTACCCTCGCTGAAGTATGAAACCTCAACATAGTCCCAACCAGAATCATCCAAGAGGTAATAGAATGAGTAATCAATATCAATGGTATAAGGATCGAGAGTGAAATAAGGGTCGATTGTATATGTTCCGTTAGGAATAACCAACTCACCATCAACAATCTCAGTATAGATATCGAAGTTGCAGTACGTTGAATTAGGAAGTTCCCAACCATCTGCATCCCAACCGTTATCGCTAAGCATAATAGTAAAGTTGTCAGCAACACCTGGGCTATAGTAGTCGCCACGGTAGTATGCCATAGCCTCAGCAGCCTCAAACTCCTTAACCGTACCCTCTTCACCGCCAGCAACTTCACGAGTGTCGGCAATCTGAGCCTCGCCAGAGAATGTTACAGTGTGCTTCACACCAGCAACGACAACATTCAACACATAAGAGCCATCAGCCGAAACAACGAGTTCCGCCTCCTCGAAAGACTCTTCCACCTCAACACTTGTGTCGTTAGTCTTAGTATATGATGAATATTCGTTGCCGATAGTACCAACCACCATAGTATCATTAGCATCAAAAGTATAAGTACCCTCAGCAAGTGCTACGAAATCACCTGTAGGCTCGTCCTCGCACAATGGAGCATATACGTCAAGTGCATAATATATTGAATTAGGGAGCATATCACCATCCTCATCGAAACCGTTGTCGGTGAAGAAGATATAGTAGTTACCTGCATCGGGGGTGAACTCGTCGTGGTAGTAGTAACCAACAAGCATAGGAGCCTCAAACACAACCTCGTCGCTTGGCTGTGGAACCTCAGCCTTAGCAGCCTGCTTAACCTTAACCTGCTCAACCTGCTCAAGGTATGTTACAACGATTACAGCCTCACGTGCTTCACCCTCATTGGCAGCAACGGTGAATGCACCCAAATTCTCTGTATCAAGAGTAATCCACTCAGCCTCGGTTGTAAATGCAGGCACTGGCTCTGGTACTGGCGAGTTGCGAGTAACCTCTTTCAACCCCCACTCAATAACGCCAGTGCCACCCTCAGCAGGGAACTCCATCTCTGCATTTGAGGTAATCTCCACAGCGTACTCCTTAGGAGTCTCATTACCACCATCATTACCTGGCTCTACTGGAGCATCAGGCTCACACGCTGCAAATACCAATGGCAATGCAAGCAACAAATAGAAAAACTTTTTCATAATGCGATTTATTTAAATATTTAATTGTCAAGTCATTAGATATTGAGCAACCTCTATCTCAGACCTCCGCTGGATAATATTTAGTATGCATCAATACTCTTCTTTTAGTCATTTTCCTTTTACAAATATATGAAATTATTTCAACATTCTCACTTTTTTATTTAAAAATTTCAATCATTCACCCAAAAACCTCGCCATTTAAATTTCTTTTTACTACTTTTGCGTAGTAATAAAAATATTGATACTGACTATGGCAATTACCATCAAGGCAAAATTTAAGTGTAGCTCCGAGCGCATCTCTCAAGTTCCCAAGGACGACCTCAAGGATATCGCCTTCATCGGACGAAGCAACGTCGGCAAGTCGTCGTTGGTGAATATGCTTACGGGGGTGAAGGGATTGGCTAAGGTATCTGGTACACCAGGTAAGACAAAACTTATCAACCACTTCCTCATTAACGATAGTTGGTACTTGGTGGATCTGCCAGGATATGGTTATGCACGTGTGTCGAAGACTGCCCGTGGCGAGTTCTCGAAACTCATCACCGACTACGTTCTGAAGTGCGAGAAGATGCACTTCCTCTTCGTGCTTGTCGATTCGCGCCTTGAACCTCAAAATATCGATCTTCGCTTCCTCGAACTCCTTGGGATAAATGGAATACCCTTTGGTATAATCTTCACCAAGACCGATAAACTCTCTCAAGCCCAGACCAATCGCAACATCAAGGCCTACGAGCAGCGCCTCTTGGAACACTGGGAGGAACTACCCCCAATGTTCAGATCCTCAAGCGAGAAGGGCACGGGGCGCGAAGAGATTCTCAATTTCATTGAGGGGTGCTTGGCAAATTATTGATAAATTAAACGACAAAAAAGTTGCTTATTCGGATAGTTTGCCCTAACTTTGTACGAAGTTAATTCAACCTTACTTAAATTATATTATGGCGATCCACAAAATCAAATTCTTCGCTGGCCGAGGTTCACGCTACCTCGCAGAGAAGATTGCTGCCGAGTATGGCATTAAGCTCGGTGACTCGGACGTTCTCCAGTTTAGCGACGGCGAGTTCCAGCCCTGCTTCCACGAGTCTATTCGTGGCTGTACAGTATTTATCATTCAGTCTACTTTTCCACCTTCAGACAACTTGATGGAGCTCTTGATGATGGCAGATGCTGCTCGTCGTGCTTCGGCTCACCAGGTTATCGCCGTTATCCCTTACTTCGGTTGGGCTCGTCAGGACCGCAAGGACCGTCCACGTGTACCTATCACCGCACGCTTGGTTGCTAATATGCTTATCGCAGCAGGCGTTCAGCGCGTGATGACTATGGACTTGCACGCCGACCAGATTCAGGGCTTCTTCGACTTGCCAATGGATGCTTTGTACGCATCGGGTATCTTCGTGCCTTACATCCAGAAGTTACAGATTCCTGATTTGTCTATTGCTTCACCAGATATGGGTGGTGCAAAGCGTGCTTCGTCATACGCAAAGCACTTCCAGGCACCTATCATCATCTCTCACAAGGAGCGTGCTAAGGCAAATGTCGTTGGCTCAATGACCGCTATCGGTGATGTTGAGGGCCGCAATGTCATCATCGTTGATGATATGATCGACACCGCAGGTACTATCTGTATGGCTGCCAATATGCTTATGGATAAGGGTGCTAAGAGCGTTCGCGCTGCTGTTACCCACCCAGTTCTCTCAGGCAAGGCTTACGACCGCATCAACGAGAGTGCTATCCAGGAGGTTATCACCACAGATACCATTCCATTGAAGGAGGGCGAGGATTTGTCTAAGTTCACCGTATTGAGCGTTGCTCCAATCTTTGCCGAGGTTATCGAGCGCGTTCACAACTACAAATCTATCTCATCTATCTTCTACCGATAGTCGATAGCATAACCAAACGAATAGGGGTATCCGATTTGGATACCCCTATTTTTGCATTGTGTCACTACCCTATTGCTGAGCTCGCGACATTCGAAAAAGTCACTCTTTGGCGCGTGACCATTGTGTTGTTAGAGTGGTGCAGATATAACGCTCGGCTAAATTCAAGCCGATGGGCAAAACCCGTGACCAGTAGCCGAGAAGCTGTATAACACCCCCCTATAGAGTGGATTTTGACTCAGCCCTTACCTCACGACTAACCTTAGAGACAAGACCCTGAAGTACGGTACCCGGACCTACCTCGGTATACTCGTCGAAGCCGTCGGCAACCATATTCTCAACGATCTGGGTCCAGCGAACTGGAGCAGTGAGTTGAGCGATAAGGTTAGCCTTAATCTGCTCTGCATCGGTATAAGGTTTTGCATCTACGTTCTGGTAGACAGGGCAGATAGGTGTCATAAACTCTGCCTCGGCAATAGCGGCCTCAAGTTCCTGACGCGCAGGCTCCATAAGTGGAGAGTGGAAGGCACCACCCACAGGGAGACGCAAGGCACGACGTGCGCCCGCAGCCTTGAGCTTCTCGCAAGCCTCATCCACCGCAGCATCAGCACCAGAGATAACCAACTGGCCTGGGCAGTTGTAGTTAGCACCTACAACAACACCATCCACAGAGGCACATACCTGCTCGACAGTAGCATCGTCCAAGCCAAGAACCGCTGCCATACCTCCAGGCTGCTGCTCACAGCACTTCTGCATAGCCATAGCGCGCTTAGAGACCAAGCGCAAGCCATCCTCGAAAGAGAGCGCACCAGCAACAACAAGGGCTGAGAACTCACCCAACGAGTGACCAGCAACGGCATCTGGCTTAACATCCAAAGCCTTAGCCAAGATTACTGAGTGGAGGAATACGGCTGGCTGTGTAACCTTAGTCTGCTTAAGCTCCTCTGGAGTGCCAGCAAACATAATATCTGTGATGCGGAAACCGAGAATCTCGTTTGCCTTCTCGAACATCTCCTTTGCCACTGGGACATTCTCGTAGATGTCCTTACCCATACCAACGGCCTGTGAGCCTTGACCTGGGAATAGATAAGCGTGTTTCATTTGCGTTATTTCATTTAATTGTTCTAAATTTCGTGGCAAAGTTAAGAAAAAAATAGTGAAACAGAACACTATACCCCAAAAAAAGAGTAATTTTACACACCTTAGGGAAATAGTTTGGGGTGAGCAAGAAGTTCAAGCCCGCCCCATCTATCTCGCCTCACTATCGCAGGAGGCATTGGTATTCTAATTCATCAACGAACTCTCCGCCACGGTTGAGCCACGCCCGACGTTGCCCACAGAGTCTGAAGCCACAACCCTCGAATAGCGTCCTGCTCGCCACATTATCCTCGGCGACGGTAGCCCATATCTGCTTAAGGTTGAGCGTATTAAGGGCATACTCCTTGACCTGCTCGATAGCCATACGTGCATAGCCCCGACAGCGATCCTCAGGGGCATAGATAAGCACACCGACCCCAAAGCGCAGGTGCTGAGGGTCGAAGTCGAAGATATCGACACTGCCCACAGCAACCCCCTCAACGTCAATAACAAGGCGCATCTGGCGTGTAGCATAGAGGTCGTAGGTCTGCTCCTCGATGAACTGCAGCAGGCGCTCCCTTGACACGGGGGCTACAGAGCCACTGACACGCCACACCTGAGGGTCGTTCTCCCAGATATAGAGCAGTTCTACATCTCCCCTCTCCATCGCCCTAAGGCGACACCTCGCGTGGCGCATATCTGCCATATTACAAGCCTATAATCTTATTGCGGATAAGCATCGCTACACCCCACGCATCGGCATAGTCACCCATCTTCGAGACACGGAACTTCGTATCCTTATAGACGAGGTTGAGCGAATACTTGTTGGTCGAGGACTTCAACGGCAACATAAGATACTCACCAGCCTGTGCGAGGTTACCTCCCACGATAACGGTCTCAGGGTTAAAGGTGTTGATGAGGAAGGCCACGGCCTTACCCACCTTCTCACCAGCCTCCTCGATAAGCTCTATGGCGAGGTTGTCGTCGTTGCGCGCTGCGGCGATGATATCGTTGATATGGATGCTCTCACCCCTATCGTACATCTCCCTAAGGCGAGTATTCACACCACTCTTGATTAGTTGCACAATCTTATCCTCGATAGCTATACCCGACACCTCGGTCTCCAGACATCCCTTCTTGCCACAGGCACAGATAATCTCGTTGTCGAAGAAGGGGATATGGCCGAATTCACCAGCAAAGCCATTCTTGCCGTAGTATAGCTTACCATCGATGACAATGCCGATGGCCACTCCACGACCCATATTGAGGTAGATGACATTGCTCTCGTTCTTCGACTTACCCGTAGTGTACTCCGCATAGCAACGGGCGCGGGTGTCATTCTCAAGCATCACACGGATACCGATGCGAGAGGAGATAATGTCAGTTAGCGACTCCTCGCTCGATGTGAAATATTTATACGAGCGACCTGTCTCAGGGTTTACACGGCCCACCATAGAGACTCCCACTCCGAGAATCTTACCCCTATCCACACCACACTCGGCCACGAAATGCTCGATATTTTGGCAGATACGCTCCAAGCACTGAGGACGATCCACGAGTTCAAAAGAGTTATCCGTGCGCTCGCTGATGACATTATTCTGCAAGTCGGTAACTACGTAGGCCATATGGTCGCGACCCACGTTGATACCTATGAAATAGATAGCCGAATTAGCCAAACCAAAGACATTGGGGCGACGACCTCCAGGGGTCTCCACCTTGCCGAGGTCGATAACGATGTGGTCATCGACAAGCTCCTGAACGAGTTTGGTGATGGTAGGTACGCTGATATGCAACTCGCGAGTCAATTCCGAGAGTGTACACTCGCCATTCACCGCCATATAGGCGATAATGTTTCGCTTGATGATATTATTCTTATGCGTAATTCCCTTGAGGGATTCGTTTTCGTTGATATTGAAAAACGCAGCCAATGATGTCATCTTCGTATCTTCTGTTTAATAGTTTGTAATACAAAGATAATAAATTTTTTTCTAAAATAAGTACGAAAATTTAAATATTTTTCAAAAAAATTAGATTTATCAACACACCAAACACTATACGCGATTGCAGATATAAAAAATATCGGAGAGACCGCCGCGCCTAACTTCGTTGCACGACACCCTCTCCGACATTCATCAACCGTCACTATAGCATTAGTCTACAGCCACTTCTTGAATTTGAAGTACCAGTAGGTTACGCCCGACACCACGAGCATAAGAGCCAAGGCCCAGATGTAGCCATACTGCCACTGCAATTCGGGCATAAACTTGAAGTTCATACCATACATACTTGCCACCAACGTAGCAGGCATAAAGATAACCGCCGCCATAGAGAAGATCTTAACAATCTCATTCTGCTCGATATTGATAAGACCGAGGGCTGCATCCTGAATATAGTCGAGACGCTGGAAGCTGAAGTCGGCGTGGCTGATGAGTGAGTTCACGTCCTTGAGCATCAACTGCAAGCGTGGATAGATATCATTAGGGAATCGCTCCGAGCGCAAGATAGAGGACAACACACGCTGGCGGTCGAAGATATTCTCGCGGAGCAACATAGTGTTCTCCTGCAAGGCATTGATGCGATACAATACCTCCTTGTCGATCTTCTCACCACTGCTGATGCCCTTACTTACAGCGGCAACCTGCTTACCTACCATCTCCACAAGGTCGGCATCGTAGTCGATACGCACCTCAAGCAACGAGATAAGGATATGGTAGCCCGTTGAGTAGGAACGGTAGTTCATCTGCAAGCGCTTCTCTGCCTCGCGGAAGGTACGGAATTCGGCCTGACGCATCGACACAAGCACACCCTCGTTCGAGATGATGAACGACACTGGCTCCACAGTGAACGAATCGCCCTGAGGCACAAAGAAGTTGGAGTTCGAAATAATAGCGTTCTCGGTCTCCGAATATTTAGAAGTAGACTCAATCTCCTCGACCTGCTGCTTTGTCTGGAGGCTCAACTCCATAAAGTTCTCCACAGCCTTCTGCTCCTTGATAGATGGCTCCAAGAGGTCGATCCAGAGAATATCGTCAAAGCCAAGCTCGTCGAAGAGATCGGTATCTGCGTTACGAATAATCTTGTTGTATTGCTTAAGATAGATAGTGATCATATCTCCTCCTATAAGTTTTATTCTTTTTTATTCAACTTTGCCCCGAATTGGGGCTTTACTTGGGGCGGAATACAATGAACGCCCCATAGGTCGGAGGTAAGAAGTCGTGCGATAATATTCTATGCCCAAGGCATCTCGCTCGACCTCTTTAATAGGATCGGGGGACTATCCTTATGCCGGCGTCCCAGAACTTCTTCAAAGCCTTATGTTTCTCCTCGTCGAGGATGAAGTCGATGTTGCGAGTGAGGTAGTCATAGGCCGTAACACCATTGTCCGAGCCCATATAGTTAGACTCCGACACCGCCTCCCAGATATGCTCCACGCCAAAGGTGAGGGCATGCTGAAGCTCATCGGTAATCTCATACGACACACCCTTACGTGCCACCCATACGGCGAAGGCAAATGGGAGTTTGGTAGCCTCGCGCCACTCCACAGCCAAGTCGTAGACATACTTGAAGTGGTTCTCGTAGCCAAAGACCTTGTCGCCAATAAGTAGGAAGGCATCGCCTGGCTGTGCATTATCCACCACCGAATAGTCGCTCATCGCCAACCACTCTGGAGCTATGCGCCACTTGTTCTTTGCCAAGTAGCCGCAGAGCTGCACTGAGGTACGTGAGTGAGCATCGAGCCAGATACGCTTCACACTCTGAATAGGGGTATTGGACATAACCACAACCGTACGCACCGCACCCACTGCACCAATGCAGTAGTCGGTGATGATATTTGTCTGCTCAAGTTGTGGCACTACAGCGACAGGGAGCAGGGCGATATCCACCTTACCCTCAATGTAGTTTTTCGCACAGTCGGCTGGGGGTGCTAATAGCAACTCCGCACGTAGGTTATCTGCGTGCTTTAGTCCATAGACGAAGGGTATCGTATTGAGATACGACACAGCTGTTATTTTTGGAATGATTGCCATCGTCCATAGCTATTAGTAATTAATTAGACCTCTACGGTGGTTTTAGCCCACCACAATATCAGTGCAAAGGTAGTATAAAAAATCGAGCCGAGCAAGAAAAATGATAAGAAAAAGCTCACCACCCCTTACTCGGCCGTTGTCGCAAGGATATTAATTTATTTAAATGTCTGATTAAATCTCTGACAAAAATGGTTATAGTGAGTTAGTGTGGGTGAGAGAAGTATCTGTTTTTATAATAAAGTATAAAATATTGTGGGATATCTGTTGCAGAAACAAAAAATTGTATTACCTTTGTCGCCGAATTAATGATTGCAATATTAATTATAACAAAAAGACGAAAATGAAAAAGGGTATTCATCCAGAGAATTATCGTTTAGTGGCATTCAAGGATATGTCGAATGACCACGTGTTTTTGTGCAGGTCCGCCGTTTCGACAAAGGAGACCATCG
>CAJGEC010000027.1 GCA_904502285.1 uncultured Alistipes sp.
TGTCGTTTCCGACACCTTATTGCTTTGTTTGCTTGGGTGGAAGATGGGATTGACTGCGCTACGCTTGTCTTTCCCCTCCGCTTGCCGCGGAGGCGCTACCAAGCATCACTCCGCAATAAGTTACTGCGTAACATCTTTTGTCCCCCTTGCCCCCATTGTATGCAAGCATACAGGGTGCAAGAAAAACAAAAGGTGTCGTTTCCGACACCTTATTGCTTTGTTTGCTTGGGTGGAAGATGGGATTCGAACCCACGACCTTAGGAACCACAATCCTCTACTCTAACCGACTGAGCTACATCCACCATAATCGACTCGTTTTCCGAATCGGTGTGCAAATATACACACTTTTTTCTATTATGCAAAATTTTCGTGTAATATTTTTATCGAGAAATACGCTCGTTTGCTAAGTGTATGGGTATATCTCTTTGTTAATTAGGGTGATAACCCAATAACAGACGGCGAGTTAATCTCACAACTTAACAACAGGAATCTCGTCCCAATTGGTCGTATAGCGTGGTGAGCGGTGCTGGCTATTCGACTTGATATCGCCCAAGCCTGCCGAGGCTAAGGTGATAGCAGAGCCATTCGACGAACGGTTGATATGGTCTACGGCCTGCATAAGGCGGTGGTGGCGCTCGTTCTGCTCGGCAGAAAACATAGATACGTGTGCCCCCTGACGAGGGATGATATCCGAGGCGATAACTCCAGCCTTCTTATACCCGATGCCACGCACAAATATCTCCGAAAGGGCCTCACGTGCCGTGCGCACAATCTCCAAGGTGCTATCCGTAGGTTCGAGCAGTGGTAGGCAGATATGGCCATACTGTTGCAACTCGTCGGTATGGAAGCGGTTGGTTGTGGCGAAGACCGTGATGCGAGAGCATAGTGTGTTTTGTTCGCGCAACTTCTCGGCAGTCATCGTGGCGAACTTAGCGACGTGTTCCGAGAGATCGTTGAAGTCGTATATCTCGTTAGCGAAACTACGTGAGTTACATATCGACTGGCGAGCCTCGGCGACACTCTCGAAGCCTATGGCGGGGATGCCGTTTAGTTCGCGCCAGGTCCTGAGGCCCGTGATACCCATTCGGCGTTGTACCCATTCGGCACTACACTGGCTAAAGTCGTAGGCTGTAAGTATGCCAGCCTCCTTGAGGCGGGGTGCGCTGCGACGGCCTATGCCCCACACATCCTCGATAGGGAACTTCTTGAGTACCTTGGTGATATCCTCTGGGCGGTGCATAAAGCAACCACCACGCAATTTGGGGTAACTCTTGCACAACTGGGCCGCTATCTTGGCTAAGGTCTTGGTGGGTGCTACACCCACCGATACGGGGATTCCCGTGAGGCGACGGCAACGGGCCGAGAGCTCCTTGGCGAAGGTGTCGAACTCCATACGTTCCACACCTCTGAGGTCGAGGAAGGCCTCGTCGATGGAGTAGACCTCGATTTGTGGAGCTACCTCACGGAGTATGGAGCGCACACGTCGCGAGAAGTCGGCATAGAGGGCCATATTACTCGAAAAGATGGCTATGTTGTGCTTGCGCACGAGCTCTTGTATCTTGAAGAGTGGCTCACCCATCTTTACCCCTAAGGCCTTGACCTCGTTAGAACGTGCGATGACACAACCATCGTTGCGCGAGAGCACAGCGACGGGTCGCCCTTCGAGGTCGGGGCGGAAGACTCGCTCGCAGGAGACGAAGAAGTTGTTGCAGTCGGCAAGGGCAAACATACGTTGGCTACAAAAGGGGTTATGCCCTCTTGATGATATATGTCACTACGCCCCAGATGGCGAACTCGTTGTCGGCACTGATGCGTATAGGTTCGAATTTAGGGTTGGCGGCGATGAGCATAGTATGGTCGCTATGGCGCTCCACGCGCTTTACGGTGAACTCGCCATCGATGAAGCAGACGGCCGAGCAACCGTTATAAGGCTCGATGCTACGGTCTACGATGATGATATCGCCCTCGTCCATCTCGGCATCTATCATCGAGGTACCACCCACACGGAAGAAGAAGGTGGAGGCGGGGTGGCGCACAAGGAGCTTTATGAGGTCGAGTTTTTCGCGAGGCTCCTCGTCGGCAGGTGAGGGGAAGCCAGCACGTACCTCACCCAACATATCGACCTCGATATTGGTGCTATCCTCTATGGCGTATGGTTTCATAATAGAGTGTCGTTATTAGTTGTTACACAGGTGTTTAGAGGCTGTCTCCTCGGTGTAGATGGAGTCGTAGAGTGTGCGTAGGGCCTCCTTGTCGGCGATGAGTTGCCTAAGTTCTTCGAGGCGCTTGCCGTTTGCCGACTCTTCGATCCAGAGTCGTAGGTAGCCTCCGTAGTTGTACTTCTCGTTGAGGTGCTCCACCATACGCTCATAGCCCTCCTCGCGGTTAAGGTGAGGATGGTTGGCAAGGGTGTATTGTATCGTGCGACGGATGATACTCTTCGGCACAATTATACGGTCGGCCTCCGCCACGATGCGCCCATAGATGGTGCGTGGGGGTTGCTTCGATGAGGCACGGTGGTCCTCCACGGCATCGCCCATAGTGGCTATCTGCTCTTCGCTGAACCACTCCCTAAGGCGCTCATCCTCAAGGACTATACGCTTCGACTCGGTGTGGTGGTGCTCACGTCCGAACTCTAAGCCCGTGTCGTGGTAGGCCGCGATGGCGTAGACCATATTCTCGTCTACGTCGAACTGCTTGGACAGAGCAAGGCTCTGCTCTATGACCGTCAGTGCGTGGTCGCGACGGTGGGCAGCGTCGTGCTTGTCGTAGCGCGGAAGAATCTCCTCCTCTACATATCTGCGTAGTCTTGCGTCTATCATATTTCGGTCTATCCTACAACTACTTCGACAAGTTCCTCACGCGAGAGATATCTCTTGGCCAGGCGCAAGACGTCCTCAGGAGTTATTGCCATAATCTCCTCCACGCTACGCTCCGTGGCGCTGTTATCCATCTGACACATAATGTTTTCGATGGTTACGTCGGCAATGCCGAATGGACCATCAAGGATGCGTAGAATCTCGCCAATCATCATATTCTTGGCCAGTTGTAGCTCATCCTCCGAGACGAGTTCCTCTCTTAGACGCTCAATCTCGTAGTATATCTCGTTGAGGGCATCGTCGGTATGTTCGCGCATTACCTGTGTGGCGATGGCGAGGTATCCCTCCCTATCGAAATTTATCATTGCAGCCATCACGCCGTATGTGTAGCCGTGTTGTTCTCGTAGGTTTTGCATAAGGCGTGAGCCGAAGTATCCTCCGAGGATTGTTGCTACGACCTGCATACCCACAAAGTCGGAGTGGGTGCGTGGAAAGAGCAAGCGACCGATACGTATGGATGACTGTACGGCACCCTCTACAGCCTTGTGCATCTGGTGTGTTACGGTGGGTGTAGGTAGCTCTACCTCAGGCTTTTGTCCGCGACGGAGCGAGGAGGCTATCTCCTCGATGCTCTCGATGATAGACTCTTCGACCCTGCCACTGCATACCACAAAGCAGTTCTCGGCGGTGTACAACTCCTCGTATAGCGAGACGATATCCTGGCGTGTGATGTTGTCGTAAAGCGCCTCCTCTGCCGTAGCGCCGTAGGGGTGTTCAGAGCCGAAGAGGGCCTTGCCAAAGAGTTCGCGCGACTGCACATCTACCTTGCGTCGCTCGATGGTGAGTCCCTGCTTACGTTTCGAGCAGTAGGCCTCCAACTCGTCGTCGTTGAATGCTGGGTTGAGCAATATCTCGCGAGCCACCTTGAAGGTCTCCTTGTAGAACTTCGAGAGGGTCACGAAGGAGATATAGGCGTAGTCTCTGTCGATATTGACATCGAAGTAGGAGCCGTAGAAGTCGAGTTCGTCGGCTATCTGCTGTGCGGTCATCGAGCGACTACCCTCGCTAAGCATATTGAGCGTAGCCGAGGCGGTGAATGGCTTATGTTGCATCGATGTTCCGGCACGGAAGACGAAGGTGAAGCGCACAAATTCGTAGTCGTTGGCCTCGAGGCTGTATATCTTTACGCCACTATGTGCCGTGTGTAACTTGGCGCGTGGCATCTCCACGCTGTCGGGGATAACTATGTCGGGTTGTACTCTCATTGCTTTGCTCTGTAAATAAGTGTTGAGGAGTTGTTTGGGGTGAAGCACTCCGAGGCGAACTCCATCACCTCCTCGCGTGTTATCGAACGGAATATTGTGGCCTCCTCGTTGATGAGTTCCAGACGGCCCGTCATAGCGTAGAAGCATAGGTTCATCGCCTTGTTCATCACGTTGATCTCGCCGAGGAGCATATTTGCTTCAAACTTATTCTTTACCTTCTCCAATTCGTAGTCCGAGATCTCGCCACGCTTGAGTTCCTCAAGTTCGTTCCATAGTGCGCGCTCTGCCTCGGCCTCTGTCGTTGTGGGCATCAGACGACCCTTAATGATGAAGAGTCCCTCGTCGATACTTCCTGTGATATAGGCGTTTACGTTCGAGAAGAGGCGTTGCTCCTTGATGAGTCTATTTACCAAACGCGACGACTCGCCACCTGCCAAGAGGTCCGAGGCGAGGTCGCCGTAGAAGAACTCTCTTGATAGTCGGTTGCCCATATGGAAGGCAATGGTGATGTCCGTGGCTGGCACGTCGCGCTCCACCTCCAAGCGGCGTGGTTCACACTGCTTAGGCTCCTTGGGGATGGGGGCTATCTCTGCGCCCATATCCTCGATGTCGGCAAAGTACTCGATAGCTAAGTCGAGCATCTCCTGCTCGTCGATATCGGCCGAAATGGCCAAGATGGCTTGTGAGGGGCGGTAGTGTAGGTCGTAGAACGAGCGCACATCCTCCAGCGTTGCCGAGGCTATATGGTCGGGCGAGATGCCGATAGTGGGCCAACGGTAGGGGTGTACCTTGTAGCAGAGGTCGCGCAGTAGCAATAGTTCGTCGCCGTAGGGCTGGTTGATATATCGCTGTTTGAACTCCTCGATGACGACACTCTTCTCGGCCTGGTATGCCTCCTCGGAGATGTTGAGGTTGCGCATACGGTCGCTCTCAAGCCATAGGGCTGTCGCTATATTCTCCTTAGGCAGAGTGATATAGAAGTTGGTGTAGTCGTTATTTGTGAAGGCGTTGTTCTCTCCACAAGCCATCTGCACGGGCAGGTCGAAGTCGGGGACACTCTCCGTACCCCTAAACATAAGATGCTCGAAGAGGTGGGCAAATCCCGTCTTTTCGGGATTCTCATTACGCGCTCCAACCCTATAGAGTATGCTTATAGCCGCCAATTTCGAGGCGTGGTCGCGATTGACAAGTATAGTTAGGCCGTTAGGCAGAATTCGTTGTTGGTATTTTATCATATTGCTACAACTGCATTAACTGTGCAAATATACGACTTGCTACAAGAAAAGGCTGTCTAAGAGTATTAGACAGCCTCACTATTTGCTAAAGCCTACGACTACAAGTTCTTAGCGCGAACTGCCTTAAGCATATCTACGGTCATAGACTCCAAATCCCACTCAGGCTTCCAACCCCACTCCTCGCGAGCGCAAGTGTCGTCCAAAGAGTTAGGCCAGCTACGTGAGATAACATCCTTAACAGGGTCTACGTTGTACTCCATCTGGAAACCAGGCACGTGGCGCTCAACAACCTCGCGGATGATCTCTGGGGTGAAGCTCATAGCGGCAATGTTGAATGAGTTGCGGTGCTTAAGCTTAGCAGGGTCTGCCTCCATAAGCTCAACCGTAGCACGCAAAGCATCAGGCATATACATCATATCCATATATACATCTGGAGCGATGTTACATACGAACTTGTTGCCCTTAACAGCCTCGTAGTAGATCTCTACTGCGTAGTCGGTAGTACCGCCACCAGGCAAAGTCACGTTAGAGATGATACCTGGGAAACGTACCGAACGGGTATCAACACCGAAACGAGAGTGGTAGTAGTTCGACAACAACTCACCAGTCACCTTACATACGCCATAGATAGTGTTTGGCTGCATAACGGTATCCTGTGGGGTCTTGTCGCGTGGGAAGTCACCACCGAAAGCACCGATAGAACTTGGGGTAAATACTGCACAGTTCTTCTCGCGAGCAATCTCCAATGAGTTCTCCAAAGCACCCATATTGATGCGCATAGCCAACTGAGGGTTCTTCTCGCCTGTAGCAGAGAGCAACGCCACGAGGTTGAAGATAGAGTCGATCTTGTACTTCTCCACGAGCTCAGCATACTGCTTTGCGTCGAGAGCATCGAGCGACTCGAATGGACCTGCCTCAGCAAGTACAGCATTGTGTTTAACATCGGTAGCAACGACATTCGATGCACCATAGATTGAGCGAAGATATGGCACCAACTCAGATCCAATCTGACCACCGGCACCTACGACCAAAATGCGCTTCATTGTAAATTAACTAAGTTAAGTATTTCAGGTTTAATCAATTATCCATCTGCAATGGGTAATACTACCACAAATCAGCACAAAAATACACATTTTATTCTAAATCTTCGCAATTAGCGAAAAAAAAATATAATTTTTATCACTTTTGCCCATCTCTCTTACTCTGTAGCAGGATATGGAGCATAAATTATGGTTCTTTGCAACGAGGGCAAAACCCTACAGCAGATTGCCGATGAGTTAGGCTATAAAAGCAAATCATCTGTTCAATATGTATTGAATAAGTAGGATGTGCTTGTACGAATGTACAAAATCCTATGTTTTTGTACATTCGTACAAGATTCTCTATCTCTCAACCACGGATTATCCTCAAAGTATTACTCTATCACACTATTGATATTAATATTAATGCTAATATCAATAAGATATATGTAGAGAGAGAGTATGGTAACAGATAGTATCTACTCTCTCATTGACATATACTTACTACCACACTGAGGGTAGTTGTATCGAGTACCACGATACCTCTCCAACTGATATCTACATTCACTAATCATATTGATATTTGTTAAATGATTTATACTTTGTACGAATGTACAAAAACATAGGATTTTGTACATTCGTACAAACAATTCTCCAAAGCCACCACAGCCTGAGCCACCATAACAAATTAGGGCTAACCAACTTACTCGTTGGCAAGCCCCTTGTTACACTTGAACAGGTCGGTGAGGTAGGTGTCTAAGAAGAGTAAATCGACATCATCCTGTACCACCTCGTTCATAAGAATCTGCTCCTCGCTGAAGAGTTGCAATGTGCGCGGGTCAAGTTCACTCATAGGCAAATTTGTTTTTAAGTGTATTACGATTTTACACTACAAACGCACCTGCCTACACGGATATTGTATGCCTCGGCTAATTTAATACAATATTTTTCTCCTTAATCATCCTGCGGAGGTTGATTAGGGCGTAGCGCATACGGCCCAACGCGGTGTTTATGCTCACCTCGGTCTGCTCGGCAATCTCCTGAAACGATAGTTTCGAGTAGTAGCGCAGGCGCACCACTTCGCGCTGCTCTTCGGGTAGGAGTTCTACCAGGTCGCGGATGGTCTGCTCCATCTCGCTATGTACCATCTCGTCCTCGGTGGTTGGCTCCGCGAAGCGCAGGGTGCCGATAACGTCGTAGCCAGCCTCCGACTCATTGACCTGACGACTCGACTTCTGGCGACGGAAGTGGTCCAAAACTCGGTTGTGGGCGATGCGCAGAATCCACGAAAGGAACTTGCCAGAGTCGGTATAGCGACCCTCGTCAATCACCTTCACGGCCTTAATAAATGTCTCCTGGAAAATATCATCGGCGATGTCGTCATCCTTGACCATCATACCGATATAGTTACGTACTCGCTTCGAGTGACGCTCGATAAGTTCAGATATAGCACTCCTATCTCCCAAAAGGTAGTTGTTAAGCAATACACGATCGCTCAATACATTCACGTTCATACTCTTCTATATTAGTTAGTTCAAGAGTAGAATTTCTTCGATAGGCAGTGCGTTTTTAATTGTTATTAACTTATTTTTCGATTGCAATTTATAAATAAAAAATCAAACCACAAAATCTCCACATCTTTGCCTCGCTCTGCCCTTGCACGAAAAAATCTTATGCCGTGTCGGGCAAAAGTCGTGCCACACAGCGTGTTACGCCTTTCGTTGTGCGTTTCGGTGGCGATTTGCCGAGGGGGTGAAATGGCTAAAAAAGGTGGTGAAAAGTCGCCTTAGTCTTGTGGTTTATTGCCCCTTAGGGGCGATTCAAGCCGTGGTCGCCTACTTATTGAAGTACTCGACAATGGCCTTGGCACGGCTCTGTCCCACCACTGCGCTCAACTCCTCAAGCGATGCCTCGCGCACAGCCCTCACGCTCTTAAATCTCTTGAGCAACTCGACCAAACTCTTTTGGCCAATGCCTGGGATGTTGCTCAGCTCGCTACTGATGAACGACTTGTCGCGCTTGTGGCGGTGGAAGGTGATGCCGAAGCGGTGGGCCTCGTCGCGGATGTGGCATATCACCTTGAGTGGCTCACCCGTGCGACTGAGGTAGTAGGGGGTGGAGTCGTTGGGGTAGAATACCTCCTCCAAGCGCTTGGCAAGACCCACGATGGGTACTCGTTCGTCTATGCCCAACTCCTTGAGTACGCCGTAGGCACTCGATAGCTGTCCCTTACCACCATCGACAATGATGAGGTCGGGGAGTTCTGCACCCTCCTCCAATAGACGTGAGTAGCGGCGGTGGACAATCTCGCGCATAGATGCGAAGTCGTCGGGACCCTCCACGCTCTTTATGTTGAAGTGGCGGTACTCCTTCCTCGAAGGCTTACCATTGCGGAAGACTACGCACGAGGCTACGGGGTTAGTACCCTGAAGGTTAGAGTTGTCGAAACACTCTATGTGGCGCGGTTGCTTCTCTAAGTGTAGTTCTCGGCGCATAGACTCCATAAGGCGCTCGGTATGGCGTTCGGGATTCTTAATCTCTAAGTTCTTTAGCACTTCGGCCCTATAAATGCGTGCGCTACGCTCGGAGAACTCCATCAGCTTAGCCCTCTCACCACGCTTGGGGGTGATGAAGGTGATGCCGTCGAAGAGGATGGCGGCGGAGGGTATCACTGGAACAATGACCTCCTTGGCCAGCCTAATGTTCATTCGCTCGACGATGTGGCTGATGGCGTATGATAGTATCTCCTCGTCGCTATCGTCCACACCAGGCGTTAGGCGCACGGTCTGCACGGCAACGATAGAGCCATTGCGGATGCTGAGGAAGTTGCAATAGACCATATCGTCCTCCTTAAGAAGGGAGAATACGTCGCTATCAACGATAGTCGAACTCACTATCACGGAGCGTGCTTGGTACTCCGTGAGGGAGTTCAGGCGCTGCTTATATCGCTCGGCAACCTCGAAGTTGAGGCTCTCGGCAGCGCTCCACATCTCCTCTTCAAGCCACTTGCGCACGGGGCGTAGGTCGCCCTTGAGGATTGCTTGCACACGTGCGATGGTCTCCTTGTACTCCTCCTCGCTCTCGTTTCCTGTGCAGGGAGCCTTGCAGTTGCCTAAGTGGTATTGTAGGCAGACCCCATACTTGCGCGACTTTATAGCCGAGGCCGAGAGGTTTAGTTTGCAGGTACGCAACGGCACCACATCGCGGATGAAGTCGAGGATGGCGCGTTGCATAGATATCGAACTATAGGGTCCGAAGTAGTGTGAGCCATCACGCACAATCTGGCGGGTGGACTCTACACGAGGGAACGGCTCATTGCGTATCACAATCCAGGGGTAGGTCTTATCATCCTTAAGGAGGATGTTATAGCGAGGCTGATGCTCCTTGATGAGCGAGTTCTCCAAGAGTAGGGCATCCTGCTCGCTATCCACGACGATATGGCGGATATCGACAATCTGCTTGACTAAGACGATAACCTTTGCCGAATGCTCCCTATTTTCGACAAAGTATGACGACACACGACGCTTGAGGTCCTTGGCCTTACCTACATATATAATAGTGTTGTGCTTATCGAAAAACTGATAAACACCCGGAGAGTGGGGCAGTGCCGAGACTAAACCCTTAATATGCTGGCGAATAGTGTCGTTCATAGTTCAAAAAAACGAGACATCCCCATCGTTAGTGGGTAGCTCTGTTGTAAGCACAAAGATACAAAAAATAATAAATTTTGAAATATTCTTAAAAAAAGTTGCCAAATATTTTGCAAGTTTAGAAAATTGCTCTATCTTTGCACTCGCTTTTACAGCAATGGCGAGATAGCTCAGCTGGTTAGAGCGCATGATTCATAATCATGAGGTCCCCAGTTCAATCCTGGGTCTCGCTACTAAGAGGGGGGGAGAGAGAAGAGAGAGAGTTAATCGATTCTCCTCTCTTTTTTTTGTCTCCTGTCTTGAGAGATAATGGCTTATTGGTCAAAATAGTACATAAAATCGGGGCAGTTTTTGTTTATTGGTCAAAAATAGTACATAAAATCGGGTATTTGTCCGCATTTTTCACTTGTACTTGAGTCTGAAATATTCATCTATAAACAGCCTGCGATACCTCTTTGACATTCCATTATGTACCCTCAATTTTGTTTTTAGATCTGTATTGATTGCTTCGAGGATATTGTTCGTGTTAGGGATTGGAGTATCAGGATAATCGTACCAGGTCCAGAGCCATTTCATATGCCTCTTCATAGAGAAATAGGCGCTTCTAACTCGCTGATGCGTGTATGATTTCTTGCCTGTCTTTTTGTCGAGAGTTCTATGCTTAAGCCACTCGCCCCATTTCTCATACCACTGCTCCAGCATCCCAATAAAAGACTCCTTATCTGTATGGCAAAGTAGATGAGCTATCTTCTGTAATTCTATGCCAGCATCAGTTTGAGGATTCTTTGTGAGGTATTCATCCACGGTTTTAACTTGGTGAAACTGACAATATTGCACTTTATATCGTGCAAGAGCTTGTGGTAATCCCCATAGTCCATCGCACACAATGCCGAGTATTTTGAATTTATGCTCACGCAGCCACTCTATACCCTCCAAGTAGTCTGCAATGGTTTCCTTTTTATCTAGAAACTTGCGCCACAGGAGTCGCTTGCGATAGGCATCAACAATTAGCAGAACACCAAAGCTCTTACCCCAATAGGTAGCATCCATAAGTATTACCACCTCTTTGTATTTTGACACAATGCGAGTGGTGTGAACTTGGCGCATTCTTCGCTGCACAGTACTTACTGAAAGGCCGTGTCGCTCAGCTATTTCGGATAGAGTTTGCTTGCCCTTTACGTACTCCTCGTAAAGACTCTTGGGCGAGGTACTACGGCGAGCTATTGGCAACACAGAATGGTGATGGCAGTTAGCGCAAAAATATCGCTGTTTACCCCCGTTGTAGCCGTGTCTGACGAGGGTGCGATGCCCACATTTTGGGCAAACTTTTTATCCATTTCTAACGCAAATAGTGCAAATATATAAAAATCAATCGATTGCCCCGATTTTATGTACTAATTTTGACCAATAAGCCGAGATAATATAGTCCACCCGTCCCCCCCCTATAATATATATAGGTGTAGACCTTAGTCGAAGAGTAAGAAGCCGATGGATAGGCCCACCTTATTAGGTAGCCATTCGGCCGATATGTTGAATGGGTCGGGGTGAAGGGGTTGCTTATCTGCGGGTCGGTGTGGGTGCATCTCTATCTTGCCATCGAGTGTATAGCCGTTATAGTTGCTATACATATAGCCGAAACCCACGAAGGCATCCACCATCCAGCGCTTGCCGAAGCGCCACTCGTAGCCTACCACAGCACCTCCCATAAAGCCATAACCCTTGCAGTAGCGCTCCTGCAGCACGATATGCCAGTTTGCTATTTCGGGCTTCGACATCTTGAAGGCCATCATTCCAAAATTTGCACCTACGTAGAGACCCTTGGTGTGTTCGGAGATGTAGTAGCGGTACTCGTTGAGGAAGATGCCGAAGTGCATAGGGTGGCCACCTAACGACTGCCAGGGGGAGTAGACGAACTCGGTTTGAAAGGCCGAATGTGGTGTTAGGCGAAACTCTACCTGTGGGTTTATCACGCCGACGATGGCGTATGCCATATTGAGTTTTAGCGTTGTGGTGCGCTGAGTGGCACTATGCTCCATAGGAGTAGTGGTCTGGGCGTGACACGCCAGACTACATAGTAGCATCAAGCCTACCACAAAGGGTAATATTCCTAAGTTCTTCATCTGCAAAGTGGTGTAGTAGCGTATGGCTAAAGGCTTAGAGTGGCTTAGAGCATAAAGCGCACTCTCTCCACGTCGCGCCAGCCGAGCAACAGCTCCTTAATGGCCATACGTCTCTTGCCAGCCATCTGCACCTCGTCGATATAGACCCAGCCATCCGCAGCTGCCACAGCAACATAGCTCTTACCATCGGTGCGTACCGTGCCAGGTGCTACGCCTATGTTAGCCTGCTCGGTGTGTGTAGTAAATATCTTCATCGAGCCACACTCCTGGCCATCAATAAAGAGCGACGACCACGCTGCAGGGTATGGCGAGAGGCCTCGCACAAGGTTGTGGATGCTCTCAGCCCCCTTGCTCCAGTCGATACGGCAATCCTCCTTAAAGATCTTTGGGGCTGGCTTGAGGGTGCTCTCGTCGATGTGCATCTGCTCGACGGTGGTATAGTTGCCCTCGGCAATCTTGTCCACGGTGCGTGTCACAAGGGCTGAGCCGATGTTCATCAGTTTGTCGTAGAGCGAGCCGATATTATCATCGGGGAGGATGTCGATGCTCTCCTGCTCGATGATAGCGCCCTTGTCAATTTCGTGGTTGAGCAAGAAGGTGGTAACTCCTGTGCGCTTCTCGCCGTTTATGATAGCCCAGTTGATGGGTGCAGCACCACGATACTCAGGCAGTAGGGATGCGTGGAGGTTGAATGTGCCGAACTTAGGCATCGCCCACACCACTTCGGGCAACATACGGAAGGCGATGACAACGCCCAAGTCGGGGTTTAACTCCTTGAGGCTCTCCAAGAAGGCCTCGTCGCGCAACCTCTCTGGCTGTAGGATAGGTAGTCCGAGTTCCAGGGCGGTGAGTTTTACATCGCTCTGGTGCATCTTCTGTCCGCGACCCGCAGGCTTGTCGGGTGTGGTGACTACAGCAACTACATTATAACCCTCCTCCACGAGTCGGCGCAACGATGTTGAGGCGAACTCAGGAGTTCCCATAAATACTATTCTAAGGCTCTTAGGCTCCATATTTTTCTATTTTTTATTTCGTTTCATCCACGCAGGTAGTCGCTTCGAGAGCGCACGTCGCATCTTTCTGATGCGCACATCATACCAATCCATATCGAGTAGCGACGAGTCGTTGGTCGCCTTGTAGGTGAGATATATCGCCACGGGCGTAAGCACCACCACGGGTAGCCACATACCGTAGAGCGACTCCCAAGTACCCTCCTTAGCCATCTTCTCGCCAGAGATGCTGATGACGTAGTAGATGACGAAGAAGATTACCGAGATTACGATAGGCAATCCCAAACCACCCTTCTTGATAATAGCACCCAAGGGGGCACCAATCATAAAGAACACGATGATTGAGAAGGGTAGAGTTAGTTTGCGATGCCACTCAGTCTCAGCACGATACAACTGCGTCAGCCACACCTTCGATGACTGCTCGTCGAAACTATACGAACCCTGGGCCGAACGTGCTGTGTTCGAGGCTACGGAGTAGACCTTGGCACGTGTTCGCATCGCCAACTCAGGAATAGAGTCGTAGAAGTTTATCGCCTTGTATTTCGAGCGGTCGAAGAGTATGCTGTCGTTAGGGATGATGGTCGTGTCGCGCGAGAATATGTGGTCACGCAACAGAGGACCATAGGTGGCCAATGTGGCATTGTCGATTTGGATGTGGAGAGAGTCCATAAGCTCCTCAAGCTCAGCCATATTTCGTGTCTGCGACTCGGAGAACTCCTTCGACATATCGCCCTGACGCATCGACACCTTATCTACGGGGATGGTGGCATCCTGGCGCTCGAAGATATGCTCTCGCATAGTATTCTTGTCGTACCACTGCGAGTTGCGAGTATGCTCGTAGGTGCGACCATTGAAGAGCGTGACATAGAGGTAGGCCTTGTCCTGCGACATATGGATATATCCCGAATCGGCCAACGTAGTGGTCATATCGCCATTCTTGGAGCGGGTGTCGTAGATAAGTACGTTTGTCAGAAGACCTGTCTTGTCGTCCTGATGGCCCACGCGGATACTCATATCGGGCAAGCCGTTGAAGAAGACACCATCCTGGAATTTAAGCTCCTGTCGCTGCTCTCGCACATCGAAGAGGATGTCGTACATACGCTGGTTGGAGTAGGGCACGAGGTTGTTCTGCACGAAGAAACTACCCACCGAGATAAAGAATACCAAGACCAACAGTGGCTTTAGGATGCGCATAAGCGATAGTCCTGCCGACTTCATAGCCAGCAACTCGAAGTTCTCACCAAGGTTACCCATCGTCATAATTGCCGAGAGCAACATCGCCAGTGGTAATCCCAGTGGAATCATATTTATCGAGCCACAGATGAGCAACTCGGCAATGGTCGAAGCCTCAAGACCCTTACCCGTAAGTTCGTCGATATATCGCCATACGAAGTTCATCATCAGGATAAACTGCACGATGAAGAAGACCGCCAACAACGGACCGAGGTATGCCTTTAAAACAAGTTTGTGTATCTTTTTCATACTCTTCTAACTCCTCTGTACAAGGTTAATAGTTTTACGCCAACGAGGAGCAAAACAAGGATAAATATTATGCAACTTCCCGTAGGGATGTCGTAGTGATAACTCAATAAGAAGCCTGCTATATTGCCTACCACGGCAATCGTTGCCGAGAGGATGGCTATCTTTCGGTAGTCCTTGGTCAGGCTGTTGGCAATAACCACGGGTATAGTGGTTAGCGATAGGAGCAGTATGATACCCATAACCTTTATCGATAGGACTATGGTTATGGCAATGATGATAGCCATTAGGTATGATACGGCTGTGACGGCAACTGCCTGACTACGAGCGAAATCCTCGTCAAAGGCTATGAACATTATGCGACGCAACCAGATGATAGCGCCGATGACCACAAAGAGAGTGAGGAGCGTTAGCCACACGATATCCCTGTTATCGACAAGCAGGATATTGCCAAAGAGGTAACTCGTCAGATCGGTGGCGTAGCCTGGGCGCAGTGACATAAATAGGGCTCCGATGGCCATTCCCACAGACCAGATTATGCCTACGGCAGAGTCTTCGCGCACACCGCCACGACGTGAAGCATACTCTATGCCCACCGACGATATTATGGCGAAGAGCAATGCACCCAAGATGGGGTTTAGGCCAGCATATAGTGCTATGCCGAGGCCTCCAAACGAGGCGTGGGTGATGCCACTGCTAAGGAATACCTTGCGACGTGCCACGACGTAACAGCCTACAATACCGCACGTTATACCCGATAGTATCGAGGCAACGAAGGCATTGACCAAGAAGTCGTAGGCAAATATGTTCTCTAAAGTGGCTAACATATACTCTATTACAAACGCGCAAATTTACTTTTTTTTTGCGATACTACGAAATTTAGTATAAGTTTTTGTATCTTCGCCCACAAAATAGCCACTATTTATGGCTAAAACGATTGATAAAATTAGGTTAGTTATGGGACAAAAAAGGGTCAGCTTTCATACGTTGGGATGCAAACTCAACTTCTCGGAATCTTCAACCTTGGCGCGCGAATTTGAGCGTGGTGGCTACCTCCGTGTCGAGCCTTCGGAGCCTACCGATGTGGCGGTGATAAATAGCTGTTCGGTGACGGAGCACGCCGACAAAAAATGTCGTAACATAATACGCAAAATCCACCGTCGCAACCCCAATGCCATAATCGCTGTTACGGGGTGTTACGCACAGCTAAAACCCAACGATATCGCAGCCATCGAAGGTGTGGATATCGTGTTGAGTAACAACGATAAAGGCGACCTTTTTAGGCGTGTTGAGGAGATTCGCGAGAAGGGCAAGGCGATGGTCTTTAGTTGCTCTGTCGAGAACCTCACTCGCTTCTTTGCGGCCTACTCCTCTGCCGACCGCACTCGCTCATTCCTCAAGGTGCAGGATGGTTGCGACTACAAGTGTGCCTACTGCACCATCCACTATGCTCGTGGATCGAGCCGAAATATGCCAATTGCGGATATCGTAGAGGAGGCAAAGGAGATAGCTGCGGCGGGTCAGAAAGAGATTGTCATCACGGGTATCAACACGGGAGATTTTGGACGCACCACGGGTGAGAAATTTATCGACCTCTTGCGTGCTTTGAACGAGGTGGAGGGTATCGAGCGCTATCGTATTTCGAGCATCGAGCCCAACCTCATAACTGACGAGATTATAGAGTTTTGCGTCTCGTCGCCTAAGTTTGTTCCACACTTCCATATACCGCTCCAGAGTGGCTCGACTCATATCCTCGGACTTATGCGTCGCAGATACACCGCCGAGCGCTACCGTGAGCGTATTGCCAAGATTCGAGAACTTATGCCCGATGCCTTCATCGGTGTCGATGTTATCGTGGGCTTCCCTGGCGAGGGCGAGCAGGAGTTTATGGAGACCTACCGCTTGCTTGAGGAGGTGGGGGCATCGTTTCTCCATATCTTCCCCTTCTCGGAGCGCCCTGGAACACCCGCTGTGGAGATGCCAAACAAGGTGCAGTCGCGCATCTCTACCGAGCGAGTGTCACGCCTCGAAGAGCTTAGCGATAGACTACATAAATCCTTTGCAGAGAAGTACTTAGGTTCGGTACGTGAGGTGCTGTTCGAGAGTACCGACCGCAACGGTTTGATGTATGGCTATACGGATAACTACCTACGTGTTTCAGCCCCCTACGACACTGCTCTTATCAACAATATCTGTGCGGTACGCCTTTTGGATTTCGATGCCGAGGGCAACATTACATCCGAAATAGTTGGATAATTCGCACAAAAGTATTACTTTTGTCCGATAGGCCTGCGGATAGTTGGTCAGTTGGCCGAATCTATTAACTGAAATGTCGATGCTATGTTTAAGTGGATTAGGGACGTATTTACCATAAAATCGATAAAGCGACGCATACAACTCGCCTTTGCGAGCATCATATTACTACTCTTCTTTTCGGGAGCCGCATCGCTGTTTGAGCTGGAGCGCGTGAGCCACGATACCGAGGAGATTCTGTTGGCCAGCAAGGAGAATGTTGATCTTGCCAGCGAGATGATTTCGGCTCTCAACGAGCAGAACGACGCTATGATTCAGATGGCCGTTATCGGAGGTACGCTCAAGGATATTGCCCCAAAGTTAGCCCCTTGCGAGGAGTCGATAAAGCGCCTCAGCGAGGCATCGGAGAGAGCGCAGAGACGAATGAAAGATACAGAGTCTGCCTCTATTACAGACTCATTGGCTGTCTATACCAAGCGTATTAACGAGTTGGCTACGACCTACATCAATGGAGACGTACACCGTGCCATTGCCAGCGATACCACCTCTCGTATGACCACCCACTCGTGGTATGTGAATAGCTATAAGCCACAGTATGTCACCGTCTCTACCCAGATAACCAAGTATATGACTGGCTCGGAGAGTACCCTTGGCCCCGATGTCAATCGTCTGAGCCATACGGCACGTCGTGCGGTGACTCCCGTGTTCTTGGCCTTGGTGGTGATGACGGTGGTAATCTTGATGTTCTACTACTTCATCCACTCATACCTCATCCGCCCAGTATTGCGTATCAACGATGAGTTGGGTGACTACCTCCGTTATAGGACGCACTTCGACAGAAATATTGTTTGCCGCGACGAGATTCAGACGTTGCGCGATAGAATCCTTGCACTAATCCAGAAGCAACGATAAGGAGTAGAGTATGAGAATCAACGTAGTCATACGATATGTCGGTATGGTGTTGCAATTCATTGCAGCATTTATGTTCCTGTCGGCAGTGGTGTCGTGGCTCAACGACTACGATTCGGCATACTATCCGCTCCTGCTCTCGTCGTTCATCACTGCGCTCCTCGGCACATTTCCGCTACTCTTCGTCGAGAAGGTCGATGAGATATCTATAAAGGAGGGTTACGGTATCGTCGTAGGCTCTTGGCTTGTCGCCTGTATCGTCGGTATGTTCCCATACCTTATCTGGGGTGGCGAGTTTACGATGATAAATGCTTGGTTTGAGAGTGTGTCGGGCTTCACCACTACGGGAGCCTCCATACTTAACGATATCGAATACCTGCCCAGAGGATTGCTCTTCTGGCGCTCCTCGTCGGCGTGGATTGGTGGTGTGGGCGTCGTAATGTTTGCCTTGGTCATCTTGCCCTCGATGGGTAAGAGCCGCCATATGCTCTCGAATGTGGAGATAAGCACTATTGCGCGTGACAATTTCCACTATCGCTCGAAGGTTATCTTCCGCATCTTGATTAGCCTCTATACCTCGTTTACGCTCATCACTACCTTGGCGTTGAAGTATGCTGGTATGACGTGGTTCGATGCTGTGACCCACGCAATGACCTCGTGTGGTACGTGTGGTTTCAGTACCAAGAATAGTTCTATCGCCTTCTGGGATAACCCCTGGATAGAGGTTATCTTGATAGTCGCGATGACCCTCTCGGCAATACACTTTGGCATCCTTTACGCAACCATTACGGGTCGTAAAAACAATATCTTTAGGTCGGAGGTCGTTCGTACGTTTATAGGGATGATGCTCATCATATCTCTGATGATTGCTGTGAGTCTGGTGGCTGCTGACATCTATCCCGACTTTGGTACGGCTATGCGTCACGCGGCATTCCAGGTAGTGAGCATAAGCACTACGTCGGGCTTCGCTACGGCGGATACCAATACGTGGACCCCGTTAGCCATTATGTTGCTCATCTTCTGCTCGGTGATATGCGGATGCGCAGGCTCTACGTCGGGAGGTATGAAGGTCGATAGATTGCTTATCGCCTCGAAGGTGATACGCAACCGTATGAAGATACAGCTACACCCCAACGCTGTCATACGTACTAAGGTGGATGGTATCGTTCAGGAGGAGAGTACCCAGAGCCTTGTGATGACCTTTATCGTGGCATATATAATGTTGGTGATTTTGGGTACGGTGGTCTATACACTCTTCGGATGCGACCTCATCACAGGAGTTACGGCCTCGATATCGTGCATAAGCAACGTGGGTCCAGGCTTTGGCGAGATAGGCTCTATGGATAACTTCTCGGAGTTGCCTGGGGTGTTGAAACTCAACTCTACGCTCCTTATGCTTATAGGTCGTTTGGAGATATTTGGATTTATCCAGTTGCTCTTCATCCGCTCGTGGAGATAGTAAATGTTTTAAATGATGATTATGATTAAGAGACTATACATAATAGCACTGCTAACACTCGTGACTACGGCCTTGGCCGTGGCACATACCCAAGAACCCGATTTCCCGGAACTTGAAAGTAATAGCCACTATATGTCGCTCAAGCAACGTAGCGCACAACTGCTGGAGCGAGAGGACTCCATACAGCAACTTATCGCCACAGCACGTGAGGAGTTTGACCTCCACCGCGACTCTATTATGGCAAATAACGCAATAGATGCCTTCGCCTCTTATATACTAAAACTTGAGAGCGACATCTTCGAGTTGCGCGAGCAGCGTGGCGACGTGATTACCGAGATTAACAACATCGAACAGGAGTATATCCTTGCCCATATGTATTCTAAGGCCCATCAGGAGGAGGGAAAAGAGGATGCTCAAGAGGTTGTTGAGGAGGTAGTTACGCCAGTGGAGTATAGGGAGTTGATAAAGAATAGAATCTTTAGCGATGCTCTCAATACGGCAGACTATACGGAACTCGTCGAGGCACATAACCTCGATAGTCAGATGGACTCTCTCTGCAACCGATATAACGACCTCTATGCTGAGTTGTACTCTACGGCCAGAAAGTATCGCCAGACCGAGATAGAGAGCGAAGCCGACTCCTTATTTGACTGCTTCCATAGCCTCAAGCGTCGTGCCTCGGAGCTCAACGACGACATTGAGCAGAGGTGGAACTATATCATCGACACTAAGTATTACGCCTACGGCTATATTCTTGAACTCAATCATAAGTACGACCTGCTCGACTCCTCGTCGGAGGCCTTCTCGCAGATGCGCATAGATGGTAGCCACCACGAGGGACTCTATGAGTCGGATGCCGTTATGCACTACGCCATAGGTCGTCCTACGCTTCTCGACTTCGAGATTGCCGTAGCCCAGGAGTTGGACCTTGAGGAGGCGTGTGACTCGCTTAAGCAGGTGCGCTCGACACTTAGCGTTCCAGAGTACCGCAACGAGGCGTTGCAACTCACTAAGCGTCTATTTATCGACTATCAGCCAGTGGTTATCGGTCGTACCAACTATTATAATACCACCAACCCCGTTCCCGAACTCAAGGTCTACGAGCAGGGTACTATCTATCGCATACTTCTCGGTAGTTTCCGTAGTAAGCAGCCTATGACCCTCTTCAAGGGTGTGCAACCGCTCTATATCACTACCAACGAGGAGGGCAACTACGAGTACTACACTGGAGGTTTCGACTCGTTGATTAAGGCAGAAGAGACTCAGCTATTCCTCAAGGATAAGGGCTTCAAGCAACCTGAGATTTGCCGTTGGACCGATGGCCAGATGGTGAATATCTCTCAGCAGAGGGAGGATGACGACCAAGACGAGATAGTGCTAAGTCGCTATATGGTGGTGGTCGGTTGTGAGACTATGGAGGATGCTATGCGTAGCGCGATAGAGGCCACAGCACCCGACAAGATGATTTCCCGCCGTGGCTCACAATTTGTCATCGGCACATTTAACAGCAGAGCAGATGCATCACACCTCGTCGAGGTGCTTACCGAGCAGTTCCCCGATGTGGATAGCACAGTCTTGGAACTCGACATACAGTAACGAAATATATAATACTATGAAGAATATACTATTATCATTCACGCTCATCATCTCTTTGCTTTTTGCCTGGTCGTGCAAGAAGGAGGAGACACTACGCTTTGTCGTGCCATCTAAGGGTATCGTCGTGGCGGTGCCTGGAGGTTCGGGTTCTACAAGTTTCGAGGAGTATAACATAAGCTCTGTCGTGCCAACATCAGTGCCTAAGGGTTGGTCGGTAACAAATATCGATATGTATAGCAATACTATCACCGTCACAGCCCCTGCCACCTTCGACGATGGCGAGCAGGAGAGCGGAACGCTCACACTCCAGGGTGTAACACCTATTGGTACAACGATGTCGCTCTCAATAAATGTAGCCCTCATTACCGAGGAGGTCGATTATAGCGATGCCTCGGCTAACTGCTACGTGGCGTCAAAGCCCTTGACTCGCTACATTTTCGACCCTATGGTCGGTGGTTGTGCTACCCCCCTTGAAACTGCATACGTGGAGTTGTTGTGGCAGAGTAGCGAGGATCTTGTGAAGTATCTCGATATGTGTGATGGTAAGGTTGTATTCTATCTCGATGCTACGGATAAGGATAAGAGTCTGCTTAAGCCAGGAAATGCTCTTGTAGGCGCTTATAATTCGTCGAACGAACTTATTTGGAGTTGGCACTTGTGGATGACCAATAACGACCCTACAGCCTCGGAGAATACTATTACCTTGGGCGGTATGGAGGTGATGAATATCAACCTTGGTGCGGAGTGTAATAGTAATGGCTCTACAGATGGTCAAACCATCTTCGACTCATTTGGAACATACTACCAGTGGGGTAGGAAGGAGCCATTCTTGGGTCCTAAGGATTATACCTTCCCATCGAATAGCGATAATGCGATGTATAACTACAACGGCAAGAATATATATTATGAATATGTAGCCTCTAATGCCACCAATGGTAACGTAGCTTGGGCTGTCCGCAACCCATTAGCGCTGATTAAGGGCAATAAGGATAATGGCTACGACTGGCTTAATGAGGCCCACGACGATAACCTCTGGAGCGCAACCTCTAAGACAGAGTCTGACCCTTGCCCTGCAGGCTGGCGCGTGGCAGATGCTTCGGTGTTCGAGGGCCTTGCCATCGCTACGGCTAACGATGAGATGGATTGGAAGGAGGCGCAGGCGCGCTATGGCCTTATGTTTGTGGATGAAGCTACCTCTACGGAGCACTTCTTCACGGCTCAGGGTCGTCGCAACTACCTCGATTGCCGCCTCGACATTATCAACGATAACCCAAGCCTCCCAGTACCTTGGGCTGGCTACTATTGGACTGCTACGGTGGATGGCGATGATGCTTCGGCCCTATGGTTCGATCTTACTACGCCAACACGTGCTAATAATGTCATCGATACAAAGCGAGCAATGCACCGCGCTAACGCCTTGCCCGTGCGTTGTGTCCGCTTGTAGAGCGTAGGAGTAGGGTAGAAGGGGTGAGTAAAGAGTGAGAAAAAAGAGTTTTTCTAAAATTTTTAAAACTTTTTGCTCAAAAAATTTGCAGATTCAAAAAAAGTATCTATCTTTGCACTCGCTAAAACAAAGTTAGCAAACATAAACGATGGTGCCATAGCTCAGTTGGTAGAGCAAAGGACTGAAAATCCTTGTGTCCCTGGTTCGAATCCCGGTGGCACCACGAAGAATCACAGCAAAAAGATGAA
>CAJGEC010000028.1 GCA_904502285.1 uncultured Alistipes sp.
ACACCACCACAGCAATTAGTTGTAGTGGTGTTTTTTTGTAGTTCTGCATCAAAACCTCAACCGTGTCGATTTAATACTTAAACCACTAATATTGGGATATTTCCATTCGCAGCGATTTAAGATAAAGCATTAAAGTGATGCGGAGAAATAATAAAAACACCCACGGGCTATGTGCTCGTGGGTGTATGTATTTGTGGTAGGGAGTTGAGACCTTTTATAGAAAATAAAAAAGCCCGTCATGCGAAATGCAAAACGGGCATCATTATCACTATCAGCACTATGGTATAATCCTTGGATAATTAATATTTGGGTCGTTAATAATACTATTTAAAATTTGCGAAGATGCATTGTTTATGACATAACTAGGACAAATACGATTAGTAGTCTTTTTTATATTGGCATTTTCGTATTTAAGCATTTTGGTAATGTGCATCTTGTCGAGAATGCCTATAATAGTAGATGTACATGGATTACTAATATACGCTTGTTTTAGTGCCTCGGTAACATCCTTGACCGGCGTTGTGTGTTCATCAATAAATACCGAGTTGTAGGCAATAGGTTGTCCAGCAACAATATTTTTTGTTATCACAGATTTCTTCTTTGTGCCTACACAAGTATCTACCTGAATGTTATTTTGAGGTACGATAACATCTTGATAAGTATATTTGTAAATATCGCCAAGATTCAACCCCATATTTTGCCATACTTGCCCAGCACCTACCGAAATATGAATATTACTATCTGGAACTAAATATTGCCTTATGCACTGATTTAACAAATAACGATAACTCACTCCATAGCTATGCTTGGGTCTCTGAAGATGTAAACTCGTTAGCGCATACTCGATAATTTTAACTAATGGTCTGTTTATCTGCTTTCTTTGGGGTTTATTGGGTAAACCGACATAAGAAATTGGTTTATTTATCTTTTTCCCCATAGCTTTTTCTATTTTAAGGTTGGTAGTGGTTACGATCCACCACCAACCGATATTAAAATTGAGTTACCTGTTTTTATTCTTTTATGCAACGGACAGGAACTCCAAATGCTCTATAATCACCCTCCGTTCCAGGTGGATTACCATATAAATAACCATTTGGGCTATAAGAAAATGAGTGTGCGTTTTCAGGGCTGCTAATTGACGCCGACCAACAGTAACCATTCTCAGAGACTCTTTCGTCAAGCATTTCATCATCATAGTGATGTATTCCCGTACTGGGATACCAAGCCATAGTTTTATCCGCAAGTTCCCAATATAAGCCATCACCATTACCTTTTGAATTAACATACGCTTTTGCCCAGATACCATCCTTACCACCAGCAGGTACGCGATAGCCGGCAGGGCAAGGATCAAAAGGGGTCTTTTTAGATTCAGACCATCGCAAATCACCTATTTGCAAGCCAAAACCAGAACCTTCACACCATTCTCCCCAGGGAATTCTAATAAATGTCATTGGATTTGACAATGCGTATACAGATGTTTTGGGACCACTAATAGATGTCCAATTCCCCGTAGACGCAGCATCCCTACTACCAACTTCACTAGAACCATACCCCATAAATGGATCTTTTCGTCCCCACTGGTATAGGAGACCAAATGCGCCAACATCGCCAGGAGTAGCAGAAGTTGCACCAAGATTGCGGTCCATCATTGTGCCAGCGTTATTAGCATAGACCTGGTCGTTCCAACCCTCCTCCGAACACCAGATATGCCAAGACCATAGGATTACACCCTTGGAGTTGCGGGCAGCAATCAAAGCGTTACCATTGTTGAAATTCTCGGCTGTAGAGAAGTAGATATAGCCATCCTGATAGCCAGTTGAGGCAATCAAGTCGCCCACATTTGGCATAACATCTGTGCCGAATGTCTCCCAAAGCACTTCGGTTTTCTTGACATTACCTACCGAGTATTCGGTGTTGCCCAGAGTAGCCTTAAACTTGTAGTTGCCCGAAGCCTTTACAAGGTAGCAGTTAGCCGTGCCCTCTGCCGAGAGGTCGGTGTAACCAGAAAGGTCAACACCACCTTCGCCACCTTCATCGTCACCAGAGCCTCCACCTATGTTGTTCCAGTCATCAATATCGCAGCCAATATCAATCTTGATAGAGATGGTAGAGGTGTTCAACACGGCTGTATAGGTGTAGGATGTTCCGGGCTTAAAGTTGAAAGAGTCCTCCAAGAGGTACGACACACTCTTTGAGTTAATCTCCAATAGAGGCACTTTGCCCAACAGCATCTGTGGCACAACAATAGCCTCATAGACCACTGCCTCACCATCGGCAAAGGTGTGGATACCGCAGTTGCGCATCTTAATAGACTTTGTGCCAGCATAGGGATCTTTTACCACCGAACCAGTCGCAAGCGAGAACAATACATCGGTTACGGTTGAGTGAAGATGCACGGTTGCATCCTCAGGCAACGAGCCTTTGTAATCTTCGCCAGCCATAATCTTCACGACAAGGCGGCTCATAGAGTGCTGCATCTGCAAAGATACTGCACCATCGGTTTGTGCTACGCCCTCAGCCTTTGCCCAAAGTAGATCAGAGGCCTCGTATGCTCCATCCGCATCTTGGTCGAGAGCCACAGAGAATGGTTGTTCATCAACATCAGCTATTTCCATATACGGATAGTAGGCATATACATCGCTCTTGCCCTCGCCCCAATAGATTGTGCGCTCGGTTGCCCACGATGTACCATCGAATACCATAGCCTCGTTATTGGCTCGGTTACCCGAAATTTGAAGTAGCATAGGGGTTGTGTCATCTGCGTAGTCGGTAACATATACGCCAATTTTATCCTCCGCCTCGAACGCGCCATTGCTTACGCGCGTATGTGCTGCGGGTGATGCCACATCGAATAGCATGCGGTTGTCGGTAGGTATCTCGGCATTGTTGGCCGCCTGCTCACACGCAACCATACCCAATGCCAATGCTGCTATTGCTAAATATTTAGTTTTCATACTCTTATGCTTCATTAAAATTTACTCTTGTCAAACTCTGGTTTTTCGCCCATAAACTTCGGTGGTCGCTGATTGAACTGCGAAGAGCCACTTGTGCTACTAACTCCATTCCACGCTGCACGGGTTTCTGGGTTCGCGCTCGATGGTAGCGACTCGTAATCCTTCGCCTTGAATGCCTCGAACGAATACTCCTCGCCCGCATACTTCATAATGCGCTTAACCATTGCTTCGCGCGAAATGGCGTTGTAGTAGGCAATATTGTTGTTCATACACGATGTTGCCTCCGAGCGATATACACCGCGAGTGTGCATGAATGCTCCCTCATATACATCGACCACATTCGAGTATTGCGGGTCAAAGATCAAGTGCGACCACTCTATCTCGTTCCAATCTCCCGTTAGTGAGATATTCTCATAGAAGCCATACGATTTCATATTCCAAATAGCAGGTCTTAAATCACCACAACCGAGACCACAAGCAGAGATAAATGTGTTATGGTAGATATACTCATCCGCGAGCTTACCGAAGCCGTGACCACCAGCCTCGTGGTGTACCAAACCTTGGAAGTCGTATGGCGCAGGGTCGGTACTCATAGGCACAACAGCTACCGCCGAGCCATCACCATACATATAACAGAGTCCGCTGTACTCATTGCTATTCTCAACGAGGATTACAAGCGTAGTAGCCACATCGTCGTTGATAGGAGCCACACACGCACCTGCAAATACGGTCTCGAAGTTAGGTTCAACTCCTGCATTTAAGGTATATTGCGAGCCGAAACGAGCCTCACGAATGGTATTGACCGTACCCATACCGCTGTCAGCTGACATACCGAATACAGTATAGACATTAAAGTAGTCCTTGTAGGTCAAGTATGGCTCAATATCAAAGAAGTATGTATAAGCATCCTTCATTGCTTGGAGATACTTGCCCTCAGCAATATCTTTGGCATCGAAGCAGTCGCCCATAATCACGATATTCACACCATTGCCAACGCCTTTCTCCTGCAAGGTGATAAGGTCGCCATCACCATACTCGTAATCGTACTGCTCAACAGTCATTCGTGAACGATAGTCCTTGCCATCGAGCAAGAATACAATCTCGCCCGCACGACCATTGTGGGTGGTGGTAGTAGTGTTGCCAAAACTATCCATAACCTGAATAACTTCAAATGTACCGACATCAGCTGTAGCCATCTCGTTTACGGTGACAGTCACCTCGGTCTTACCTACACCCGAAGATGGGGTAACGGTTACCCACTCCGGTGCAGACTCTACCGACCACGCCTCGCCCGCATTAGCGCGTACAAGGAATCTCTTGGAATGTTCAGCGTTGAGAGTGCGGAGCAGATTGCGCGAGATAGAGAACTCGCGGTGCGCCTCAATACGCTTAAACTCATCCCAACCCGAAGCAAACTGATACTTCTTTACCGACTCCTCGGGAACCTCTACCACAAAATTATCCTTTGCAACACCATTAAAGCAACTTGCATCAACCATTGGAGGATTCTTTGCTTTGCTGACGAATGAGGTAATATAGAAGCAGTTAGCAAATGCCTCCGATTCAATAACCTCTACATCTTTATGAAGTACGACACCTTCAATATTACTACAACCTGCAAACAAATATGATGGAATAACTGTAATATTCTTTGGAATCTCAACAACTCCACTCAATCGCCAGCAGCTACTAAACGCACCAGAACCTAATGAAATCAAATCTTTTGGTAAAATAAGTGTGCCGTTGAACTCTGTATACGCAAATGCGTTACCTCCAATCGTGGTAACAGTTGACGGAATATTCAACTCGCCCTTGAACTTTGTACCACTAAATGCGACTGACTGAATCTCTATCAAACCCATAGGCAAGGTAAGGTTTCCAGTGAAACCGCAACCAGAGAAAGAACCTGAATTAACAATCTTAATACCACTCGGAATAGTCAAAGAGCCAGTCAGACCATAACAATATTGAAATGCCGATGAGCCAATATACTCCAAGCCCTCTGGTAATGCGAGGCTACCCTTGATAGCTGAATATTCAAAAGCACTATCACCTATTTTCTTTAGTGATGCTGGGAGGGACATCTCGCACATCAACGATTTACAACTGCTAAATGCCCATGAACCAATCTCCTCCAAAGTAGAAGGGAATTGGACATTGGTAATTTTGGTATTATTAAAACCAGAGACATACTTCAAACCCTCTGGCAACAGAACTGTACCAGTGAGTGAGGTTCCTGAGAATGCACCGCCCTCAATGCGCTCTAATTTATCTGGAAGAACGCACTTGATAAGGGTGTTTCTACCACTGAATGCTTCCCTTGGTATCATATATACTCCCTCAATCTTACTCTCCACCTCCTTAAGGTTAAGTCTCATAAGCGATGTCATCTTCTCACGCATAAAGGTGTAGTCATCTGCATCGATACTACCCGTAAGTTTTAAGTTCTTAATAGTTGTAACGTCCATCTCCAAGCGATCAATCATCTGGGCTTCCAGCTGACCTGCGATGGGGTTATGCACAACTACATACTCACGGGCATCGTCCTGATGCGAAGCGTTATCTGCCTCCCAAGCAGTGATAGCAACGCTAACCTCCTTGAACTCGATGCCTGTCTGCTCCTTCTTCGACACCTCGATAGTGAACTTGTGCATCTTGCCCGACACATAGTCAAAGGTAGTAGGCACACCATCTACCTTATATTTGTAATTATATGGCGTACCGTCAACAGTAATCGAGAACAGCGACTCGCCCGAGCCAACACTCTGCGGTACAACCACAGCACGATAGTTACCACCATCAACAAATGGGATAATGTCGTCGGCAGGTTTCTCGCCCGTAGGAGTTACCGTACCCGTAGCAAGATCGATAGTAGACTTGCGGATGGTGTTCTTAACGAGCACCTCCTTCTGGAGTTGTGCCCACTCGCCATCGCCCCAACCACTACCCTCGACAAGCGTTACATATACGCCCGCCATACGGTGATAGAAGGTCATCTTGATACGCTTCTCGGTAGGAGCAACATTCGTAGCCTTGCTCCACAAGAAATCTGATGCCTCGTAGCCAGCCATAAGACCGTGACCAGCCTCGGTATTCTGCTTGCGCTGCACCTCGAAAGGATACTTCGTAACCGACTCGGGATTAGCGTATGGATAGTAGCCGATAAGGTCTACAGCGGTATCGTCGTCAAGGAAATAGACATCATACTCTGGAATCCACTTGTACTCCTCGAAGTCGAACATATATCTCACATTGTCGGCTTGGTTGCCCCCCACTTGAAGCGTGCCGGGGGCACCATCCACATAGTTTACTGCATAGATACCAACAGCATCTCCATCGCAAAAACCACTATCTGTAGCGCGAGTGCTACTAACTTGGTTGATGTTGTTTTCGATATCGATTCTCAAATCACCACTGGGGGTAGAAGGTGTTGGCGAGTCGATAATCGGCTCATCGAAATCTTGTGTACAGCCCGCAAAGAGCAGTGCTGCACAAAAAAGTGTTAAATATAATTTTTTCATAATGCATATCCTATTAAATATCTCCTCCATAATCCTCGTCATCGGTCTCCCACCCGCCAATGCCGATATTGACATCAGGGGAGCCCTGACTTGCGCCAAAGCCCTGCTCGACCTCTATGTCAAGCAAGGTAATTTCGGGCGATATATAGTTTGTTTTACGCATAGTCATTAATTTGTTTACTCTGCCGAACCGCCATAGTCCTCCTCGTCAGTCTCCCAACCGCCAATGCCAACATTTACGCCATTGCTAACCTTGTTGAGTGTTACGGTGAACTTGTGTTGCTTGTTAGCCTTGAAGGTCATTGAGCGAGTCAAAGTGTAATCAACGCCATCAACAGTTACAACAATCAAAGCACCCTCGGCAGTGGTCTGTGGAACGATAAGGGCTCGGTACTGACCATTCTCCAAATATGGAGTAACCTCTGTGGCGTTGCCACTAGCATTTGCCACACCAGTTGCGAGGTTAATAGTAGCATTTGTCTTAACACCGCAAATCTTTACCGACTTGGTTGCTGCGGCAAGGCTCTCCTCGGTATAGCCATCGCCCGGCTTGAGGATAACCAATGCGTTGCTGAATGTGTGGTTTGTAGTGATGTTTACAGCCTCCTCTGTAGGAGCAATGCCAGAAGTCTTACCCCACAAGAATTCCGAAGCCTTATAGTTTACCAATGAAGACTGGTCCGCCTTGGTAGCAAAAGTGTGAGCAGTTGTGCTTACGCCCTCGGCATAAGGATAGTAGCAGTAGAAGTCTGCCTTTGTAGTCTGGTCAAGCCAATAGATTGGTGTATCAGGTGTCCATTTGCTTGAATAAGTGAAGCCCATATTGTCTACATAGTTGCCCGATGCGACGAATGTGTCTGGCTCATTGACAACAAAGATACCAACCTTATCGCCCTGCTCGAAAGCCGAGTCAGTAGCACGAGTGAGGGTTGTTGAAATAGAGATAGGAATCTTCTGCTCCTCAGGCTGAGGGGCCTCAATAGTGATGTTGTCACAAGAGACGAGTGCTGTAGCAAGAGCTACCAAAGTGAAAAGCTTTTTCATAGTGTAAATTTTTATTTGTTATTATTTGTTTGTCAGCAAAATGCAAAAAGGGAAACACTCAGCCCCATCGGCTAAATGTCTCCCTGTACACAATCAGTGTGAGCGTATTTTACAAAATACCCCCCCCGTTATATAAGTAGTTCATTATCAGTGTATTACGTCCTTTATTCAAAATATCTTCCATTTGAGTTACATACAAAGGTAAGAAATATTTTACTTCGTACAAAATTTTGAGACAATTTTACACCACTCGCCCCACGAATCTCGCCCAGAACAATAACATCGCAGTAAAACTATCGGTGATGTGAGGGGTGAGCGTAATACAAAATCAATATTGCGACAAAACTATATCATCTCTGCTCTAAGATAACACATCTATACCCAAGCTGATCTTTCCACACAAAAAAAGACCGAGACAAAATATCTCGGTCAATATTAGTGGGTCATTAAACTTGTTACTACATCTCTGCGAGAAGGTCGTATCGTTTCTTCTCTTCGTTCCACTTGAAAATGGCAAACTTGCAATCACCATAACTACCTGCATCACAGTAGTCTTCAGCAACATAGTCCTTGCCTCTATATCGGAAAGCACCGATGGATGTGGCATCATCTCCAAACACACCGATTTTTTTCAAAAAAATACACTTTTCCCTGTGTTTTTCATAGTGTTTTGTTATGTATATAAATGGCAGAAAATGTGTAAATTATGGAAAAAGTTGTTCTATTAGCGAGAGTGAGTACCGACAAACAGGAGTACCGTAGACAAATCAACGAGCTTAAGGGTTTCTGCGAGAAGATGAATTGGGAGATTGTGGGTACATTTGCCAATAAGGTTAGTGGTGCGGAGACCATCGAGAACCGAACGGAGATTGTAGAAATGGTTGAGTTTGTACGGAAGAATGAAGTGAAGAGGGTCGTGTGCTTGGAGATTAGTCGTCTCGGTCGTAATACTCTCGAAGCTCTGAAGGTTATACAGATACTCAAAGAGAACCGAGTGAGTCTCTACATTAAGAACTACTCACTCGAAACACTCAATAGTGATGGTTCAGTGAATCCCGTTGCGAGTCTTATATGTACCATTCTATTGGAGATTGCATCGATGGAACGACTCACTATCCGAGAGAGAATGAATAGTGGTAGAACGCAGTATATTGAGAGGTGCAGACGAGAGGGTATCAAAATGGGCAGACCAGCTACATATAAGAAGGAACTCGACACTTATAAACAGCAGTATCAAAAGGAGATTGGACTACTCAAAAAGGGAATCTCGCTGCGTAATGTCGCATCCATCACCAGTACTTCGGTGAATACGATTCGTAAGATCAAAGAACTCTGTGTGGATACTGAAAAATAAGCAAAGACCTTATGTTACGATTATTTTGAAACGGTACTTTCTATCCGCTATAAAATATATATAATATTATTGCTGTGGTAATAGTTGTTTCAAAATGCGATATAGTTTTAATACGACGGTTTCTCCATTAAGATGAGAAAGTTACAGAGGGTGATGCACCCGTTATGCACCCGACTGCAGAAGTCGCACCCGAAGTTTGGCTAAGTTTGCAGCATACGGATTTGATTATCAAAGGTTTACGTGGGTATAAATATACCCACGGATGGCTTTGGAATTTATGACCGACACAATGGGTCGTATGCACTCTGACGCACAGTTTGCAGGTTCTTCATCAGTTAATTCGTACCGACTTTTCCTCCTTCGCACCTCGGCATAGCCTGCAAGCAGTCTCTGCTCTCGGTTTGTCGTCGGCTCCAGCACACGTTGAGATGATGGTTCCTTAAGTATGGGTAACAACCCAATGGTAGGTGCAACTGTGGCCATCGCGGTAGCTATCCAGCAGGCAATGAACTAATTTCTTGTGATAAGCCGCAATCTGCGGCATCAAACTCAACTCCCCGAATAGGAAATACGCTTAGTATATCCTATCCGGGGAGTTCTCATTTGCTACCATATCTCACGACTTCTGACAAGAAACTAAACTCATTGTCATCTTGCAAAATAATCGGTCATCTGCTACCTCTCAAACCAAAGCCCGAATGGATAGTACTTTTGCATACTACCTATTCGGGCTATTTTCATATCATGGCTTAGTATAACGACAAGATATACGTCCTATTCTGCCTTACAACGATGAAATAATCAGCGCCTAAAAGTTATAGCCTACGCCGACATAGAATACGCCAGTGTGACTCTTGTACTTATACTCATCTATCTGTTCGCCTGTATAACGATTGAGCAAGCCAAAGTTATAACCAACCTTTACATTGAGCTTCTCAAATAGATCTACACCTACGCCAACGCCAATCTTAAGGTCAAAGCGACCATAGTCACTATCCTTATACGCGTTGGCTTTTACAACAGAATCATCCGTTGAGCTTTTAACAATAGAGGCTAAACCTATAGAAAATATAGGTCCTGCGAAAGCGTTTATATTTAGTTTTGACGAGATAACCTCATAGCCATACTTAACCTGTACAGGGATGTCGAGGTAGTGCTCGGTGAAGCTTGCGCGTGTCTTGATGCCCAAAACCTCCTCCTGCTCGGCCTCGCCTGCGAAGGTGTAACGAATACCTGGCTGGATACCAAGAGTTCCCCACTGCTCATCCAACAAGTTGAAGTTGTACGCAGTCTCAATGTAAAATCCATTGAGAGAACTACTCTCCGACTCATCTGCAACGGTTGTTGTTGTGTTTAGAAGATTGTAACCGACACCCACACCCAACTGAGCTTTGGCGTCTACTGCGACAAACATAGCCGCAGCTACAAGGATAAAGTAAAATTTTTTCATAACTACACTTTTGGGTTTTATTAGTTAATTGGTACTACAAAGGTAACAAAAAAAACTATATTCTACTAATTATTTGTGCAAAATATAGCATTCTTCACCTCAAAAAAAACCACAAAAGACCTTATTGGGGGGGGTAAGTCCCATCCCATCTTCGGGTTTTGTATAGTCATTATCAATGCTCCATGGCGACTACCCTTTTCTCTTTTGCAATGGCAAGAACCCAATGCCTCTATGGAGGATAGTTGTGATTTGCTTTTAAATTTGTACCTTTGACATATCAAACACACTGACCCATTGTGAAAACATTCAAGGCGGGGCAACTCGCTTTTTTTCATCGTTAATCTCATTGGTGGTATATAGACGCCTCTCTCTATCAATGATGCGAGGTGGGGAGTAAAAATGATGTGGAAAATCTACTTTTTTGCCCCTAAAATTTGGAAATTTAGTGGGGGGGGGTAACTTTGTAGCGGAAATAGATAAGATACTCGTACGCAATATGAAACTTTCAAGAGACCTTTTGATGCTCGTTAGCATCATCTTCTTCATAGGCTGTGAAACCGAGACAGAGTATATCTGGAATGATGAGAATCGCATATCCGAATATGCAACTTGGATTGACAACACCATCTGTCGTCAAACCGTAGACAACCTCGACTTTATGTTTCAAGCATCGGCCTACCGCGACTCGTTGCTATGTGGTGGTGACGTTAATGCTGTCATAAAGCGCCAGTTCTCCAATCCTCATCTTAAGCCTCCCAAGGTCAATGAGTTAGGTGAGATATGTTGGTTCGAAACACAGGCCGAACACTACATCACTCACAATGGAATATCTCTCGATGAAGATGGGTCTCTGTGGGTTGCATACGGCAAGATGCAGCGCTTCTGGGATGCTCACCAGCAACCCGTAGAAGAGTATTGCCAATGGGCTGTTAGTCGCGAAAATGGTGTATATACGTTGTCGGGAGGTATGATACACAATGGCGTATTCAACGAGTTCTTTACGATGAGTAACTTCCTCGATATGCACTTTACAACATCCGTAGCAGAGGTAATGGTATGCACCGACATCGACAATAACATCTACGAAACAAAGCAGACGTTGCGCTACTCGTTCAATGGCGATATAATGGCGGTCGCTTCGGGAAAGGTAGACTACGACCGTCTCCCTCGCCCCGATGTATATATGACCCTTGATGGCGTGACGGGACATAATACAAAGGAGTATATCGAGGGTATACCCGTTTTTGGATCGGTCTATTTCGACGAAGGAACAACAACAGCAACGCTATCCAATGGCACTGACTCTTGGCGCATAGTTATCGACTACGCCCAAGGTGGATACAACTATAGTAGACTTTAAGAGTTGTGCCACAACCCTCTCATCTATAGAGTTTAGAGAGTTAGGCTTATCGCCAAACTATTCAATCACACGCAAAGCATAGCCAATACCTCGGATAGAGACAATCTCGATGGTGGGGTCATCGGATAGATAAGTGCGCAATTTGGAGATATAGACATTCATCGATCGTAGATTATAGTAACTATCATCTCCCCATATATCAACGAGTAGTTTATTGGAGCTAATCCTCCTGTTCATATTGCTTGCTAAGGCCCTAAGTAGCTCACTCTCGCGCGTCGAGAGGTGACGTGAAAAATCTGCTATGGTGAGTTGCTGCGTACCACTATTGAAGGTATAGTTTCCTATATGGAATATATCGTTCATCCCAGCATCCACACGGCTCAGCAACGCCTCAGTTCGCACGATAAGCTCCTTTATATCGAATGGTTTACGCAGATAGTCGTTACCTCCAGCGCGGAAACCCTCAACCACATCATCGACCTGACTTCGGGCCGACAGAAATAGGTATTGCGACGTCCCTCCAATCTTACGCATCTTGCGTACCATCTCATAGCCATCTAAGCGCGGTAGCATTATATCAGCGATAACCAAATGTGGATTGAAATCCATATACCGCTGCAACCCCACTTCTCCATCTTCGGCAACAACGACACTATATCCAGCCAAGGTTAGGGCATCGGCAATAATACGGCGGAGTGTAGCCTCATCTTCAACTATTAGTACTCTTTTTTGTGACATAGTTTGGCAGCGTTAAGTAAAACGAAGTGCCTACACCCACCTTTGAGGATAGCTCGATAGTGCCATTATGGCTCTTGGCAACACTCTTCACGTAGGACAATCCCAGGCCATAGCCCTTGGTGTCGTGACGATTACCCTGGGGTATGCGATAGAACTTCTCAAATATATGTCGTTGCTCGGCATAAGGGATACCTACACCATTATCCGAGACAACTATCGTTGTGTGATTTTTACTCACTCGTGCCGAAATTGTGATCTTAGGCCTTGACTCGTTATACTTTATGCCATTATCTACCAAGGCACTAATCGAGGACTCAAGATGAAACCTATCTGCATAGATCACTATCTCTTCATCCACATCTATAACCCACTCTATTTCGGCATATTGAAACTTAAGACTGAGCATGGTACGCACATCTTCCACTATACTCCTCAGACTACACCTCTCCAAATTTAAGGCTAAGCCCACATCTGTCGAAGAGCGCAGAATCTCATCAACCATATTATTAAGCCGCTTCAACTCCTTGAGGGTCATACCGAGGTATTCGTCACGGAGGCTCTTTTGCTCGGATATCTGTTCCGATGTTAGCAATAGGTCGGTTGTAGCATAGGCAGCAGCTATCGGTGTCCTTAACTCGTGCGTTATGTTATGTGTCAGGTCCTGACGTATTTTCTCTATGGTCTTGGCCCTAAATAGCGTATTTACAAGGTAGTAGAATATGGCAACGAGGAGTAGTATTGAGAGTAGTTGAAGTAGTAGAATATTACGCATACTACTCAGGATGTCGTTGTGAGGGTCGTTCACCGTTAGGCGCAGAACTATGGGGCTAAGAGACTTATCCACAGACATAGGTCTATCTATCACCCTCTTGTCGCCCTTAGCCATCAGCACTATAGGCTCGGCATCTGTCGATGAAAGCACCTCCACCACATACTCCGTGCTAATGCCCGCTGCGGTGAGCTGGTCTCCCACAAGCGTATGTAGTCGGCCGACACTGCCAAACTCCATATATTTATCAATAACCACATATTGCCACGAAGCCTCCTCAAGGATGCTCTGCAACTGGTGCTTATAGTTATTGCGCATCGCACGGTAACTGCTTACAGACCATAGAGTCTCCACCGTAGCAAGAAATACTAAGGAGAAAATACCGCAGAGAAGTACGATGGTAAATAGTCGCTTTTTCATACCACAAAGTTATAAAAAATAGCAAATGATGGAGTGTAACCACTGAAACTTTAACACTTCTTAACATTTGGTTTAACAATCTTTAACACAAAAAATTTTGTTCATCACATTCCCGATTATAATTTTGCACTAAGAAAAATGCAGCTGCTCTAACCACTAAAACTGTAAAACTATGAAACGACTACTTTTAACAACACTTTTTACGCTCAGCATTCTCTGTGCAATGGCTGGCGATCAGCAACCTCTATATATCATAGATGGAAAGAAGGCCTCTTTGGAGGATGTAAACAACCTCAAAACAAAGAAGATAACATCGATGATGGTATATAAGAATGAGACAGATGTTAGTCGATACGCACATTTGGGCGATGTAACAAATGGCGTGGTATATATCTATACCGAGCAAGAGGAGGACGATATGGTGTGGATTATGGTTGATGAGATGCCAAAGTTTATGGATGGCGACACCTCTACATTTATAGAGTGGGTTATGCAAAACCTACGATACCCAGCAAAGGCTATTGAACGAGGTTTGCAAGGCAAGATCACCTGTGGTTTTGTTGTCGATAGCAACGGCTACATCGATACAGACGCCTTGGAGTTCTACGACACCAGTTGCGACGAAGATATGATTTTGCGCAATGAGGTTATACGCGTGCTAAGCAAATCGCCTCAGTGGACTCCTGGTAAACAGATGGGCAAGCCCGTAAAGGTGAAATTTATAATTCCCGTTTCGTTCAAACTTCCAGATTCGGATGGAAATATCTCAACAAGCAGTAGTAGCAATGCTACAAGCGAGTCACAACTTAGAGATGTGGTTGTCGTAGGCTTCGGCCAATAGGCATCATCCCAAACTCGAAACATACTCGCAGTATGAAATAGCCCCAGAGTCAATAGACTTTTGGGGCTAAGTTTGTTTATTGCTCACAAGGCTCGCTAAGCTAAGGGTGCATCGATTATGGCACAATTTTGGGAATGTTGTGATAGATACTTACAATTTTTCCACTATGAAACAGAACGACAAAAAACATCTTACGGCCGAGAATGGCCGCCCTATTGCCGACAACCAGAATACACAGACGGCTGGTGTGCGAGGCCCAGTAACTATGCAAGATCCGTGGCTCACGGAGAAGTTGGCCCACTTCGACCGCGAGGTGATTCCCGAAAGGCGTATGCACGCCAAGGGTTCGGGAGCCTACGGCACATTCACCGTGACACACGATATTACAAAGTACACTCGCGCCTCAATATTCGCGGAGGTAGGCAAGAAGACCGACTGTTTTGTCCGCTTTTCGACCGTGGCGGGTGAGCGCGGTGCTGCCGATGCCGAGCGCGATATTCGCGGCTTTGCAATGAAGTTTTATACTGACACAGGTAATTGGGACTTGGTAGGTAACAATACACCCGTATTCTTCCTGCGCGACCCTCTGAAGTTCCCCGACCTCAACCACGCCATTAAGCGCGACCCACGTACGGGTATGCGCTCGGCAAATAGCAATTGGGACTTCTGGACACTGCTCCCTGAGGCTCTGCATCAGGTGACTATCACGATGTCGCCACGCGGTATCCCCTACTCCTTCCGCCATATGCACGGCTTTGGCAGCCACACATATAGCTTTATCAATGCCGACAACCGTCGCACGTGGGTAAAGTTCCACCTGCGCACCTTGCAGGGCATAAAAAATATGACCGACGAGGAGGCAGAGGCTGTGATTGCGAAGGATCGAGAGTCGCATCAGCGCGACCTGTTCGAGGCAATTGAACGAGGCGACTACCCACGTTGGTTGATGCAGGTTCAGCTAATGACCGAGGAGCAAGCGAAGGAGTATCACATCAATCCGTTCGACCTTACGAAGGTGTGGTATCACGGTGATTTTCCGCTACACGATGTTGGTATCTTGGAGCTTAACCGCAACCCCGAAAACTTCTTTGCCGAGACCGAGCAGGCGGCGTTCAACCCGATGAATGTTATCGATGGCATAGGCTTCTCGCCCGATAAGATGTTGCAGGGCCGTTTGTTTTCGTATGGCGATGCTCAACGCTACCGTTTGGGTGTAAACCACCACTTGATACCCGTAAATAGGCCTCGTTGTCCGTTCCACTCCTACCACCGCGACGGCCAGATGCGCACCGACGACAACGCTGGTCGCACGATAGGCTACGAGCCAAATAGCTATGGCGAGTGGAAAGACAATCCCCACCTCAAAGAGCCACCATTGTCGGTTTCGGGCGAGGTATATAACTACGACGAGCGCGAGTTGGATAGCGACTACTACACACAGCCTGGTAAGCTGTGGCGACTGATGTCAAAGGAGGACCAACGAGCCACTTGCGAGAATACCGCCCGTGCTATGGGTGATGCAGAGGTGTTTATAAAGCAACGCCATATCCGCAACTGCCACCGTGCCGACCCCTCCTACGGTGAGGGCGTAGCAAAGGCATTAGGCCTCTCGCTTGCCGAGGCCCTCACGGCCGAAGACCCAGCACACCCCGCGTGGGATTGGAGGTAATATATAAGCAATGGCGACCGCTCAATATCGAGTGGTCGCCATTTGTATCAATGATATTACGTTTATAGCTTAAAGCCTAATCTAAACTGCAAGTGTGGCTCGAAGTAGAAGCGGCCATAATTGCCCGAATAGTAGCCAACACCTGCACCAATGGTAAACTCGCAGAACCAATGCTTCGTAAACTCTCGCTTGATACCGTACACTGGCACCAATGAAGTCCTAAAAGGGGTGTTGGGAATCAAGATTGCTCCACTGATTTTTGCCGCGAAGAAATCTTCGTTGTTCAAATAGTATCTTGGCTCAATCGTTAGACGGAATCCATTACTCCATTCATAGTTGTATTTTTGTGGCGAATAAGCTTCGCTACCGGCACCGATGCGACCAATCAATGACATACCGCTATTCCACACATACTCATAACTATACTCCAGTCGATAGGGTGTCGATACGGAGAATGTGTGGTGTGAGCCCACTTGCTCATATCGAGGTTTCTCGGCTGATTTGCTTTCCTGCGCCTCGGCGCTATAAACACCTACGAATAGCGCAATAATAAGGATTATTAGACACTTTTTCATATCTTCTTTGGGTTTAATTAGTTCGTAAATAGTAGTAAAAAGGGCTACGTTTCATTGATTACTCGGCCAAAGGCCAATCCTTGCACTCTCCGGGATTATCGACGATCTTACCGCCCACTACCCTACACTCGGCGTTATCACGATCCTTGGCAATGCCGTCGAACTCAAACTCCATATTCAGCCAATCGACATCCTCGGCCTCGTCGCTATCGAGACGCGTGAACTTCACCCAGCCCCTTGTAGAGACTACGTTATACATACCTGTACGCAATTCGATATAGTTCTTATAATCAGCATTTTTTGAATCGGGAACTACTACGCCGTCGCCCACCAAATCTGCATCGATCTCTTCGTCATAATCGCCAAAATAGTATTTCGTGCCCAACATCAATGGCTCGGCAAGAGGGAAGTTGAGATAAAACTCCAGGAATGCCTCTTGTACACCGCCATAATGCTCGAATGCGATATTACCACGCTCAAGTCTGAAGGTTATCAATTCGTAGGTTGTATTGTTTTTAAAAGTAAATGGGCCTGTCGAACCATACCACCAACCACCTATCTCGTCTGTGCTAAAGAGCAGATTATCCCATCCAGCCTCCTCCAACGTCACATACATCTCTAATGGAGATGTCTCACCCTCATCAGTAGGTTGCTCCTGCTGTGGAGGTACATCCTCTTTGCTCTTATTGCACGCCACAAAAGGGCTCACCATAGCTATTGCCATAAGGCAGTAGATAAGTTTTTTCATAATCTCAATAGTTTTTTCTGTTTACTGTAAGAACGAGATCATAACAGCCACCAAGAGTAACACGATGCTTATAGCATTTATTGTAATCCCCAGCACTTTGTCCTTAGAGCTCTTCTCTTTTAACGCCCTTACAAGGTTGATTATTGCAATGATAAGCAATATCACCATCAATAAATAAAATTTGCTCATATCGCTTCTTTTTGATGTTTAAGCCTACAAATTTACCCCCCCCACGAATTTTCCAAATTTTAGGGCAGGAAAGTGTCGTGGAGGGATGATAATTAGTTGCTCTTTACCACGTCAGCTGGGTTTTCGGTTGCGGCTCTCCACGAGCGGAGGGTTACAAGACCGACCGTTACGGCAAGGACTATCACGAGGGCGGCAATATAGAGCCACCAAGGCGAAGCGATGCGGTTGGCGAACTGCTCCAACCAGCGAGAGGTGATATACCACGCCACAGGTGCTGCCACCACAAAGCAACCCACTACAATCCACACATAACGCAGGTTAAGCATCTCGACAATCTGGCGTGTCGTTGCGCCATAGACCTTGCGAACGGCAATCTCCGAGCGGCGGTGCTGCGTCTCGAACATCACGATACCAAAGACTCCCATCAGTGCAATGATGATTGCCAAAACAGCAAACATACCTATCAATACCATATCCTTTTTAGTTTGCTGATATAGGCCCTCGACCCACTCCTCCAAGTAGTATAGTTCGGCAGCATCCGCAGCAGGTGCAAGTTCCTTTGTGAGTTTAGCCACATAGTCGGCAAAGGCCTCAACATCAGCTCCAGCCTGTAGGCGGATGTAGTAATAACACAAATCACTGTTGCTATTGCAGTAGAATGCGTGGTGATCATCATTAACACTTAACGATGTTAGGCGCACATCTTTAATCACTCCCACGACATCAAAGCCATCTTGGAAATGATAGCCAAGAGGAATGCCCACCTCACGATTTAATGACTTCATAATAATCATCTCACCTCGTTCGCCTGATGAAGGGGTTAGGCCAACACCCTCAACCACCTCAAAGCCAAAGAAGTCGAGGAAGTTCCAGCGCACGGGATTAGCCTTAAGTTGATAATTCTTATCCTGATAGGCTCGTCCCCAAGTCTGATTATTCCTGAAGAGGTTTGCCCAAGAGGCGGTTACGTCCTCAGTGTCTGGGTGCTGTTGCAGACGCTCGATTACCGTCTCTGAACGATCTCGCAAATCCCACGAAGCGAAGGTTACAATATTTGAGCGGTCGAAGCCCAAGTCGTAGTTAATCATATAGCGATACTGCAAGAAGAAGACAGCGGTTACAATAATCAAAATCATTGCTACGGTAAACTGTGCGCCCACCATCACAGAGCGCAAACGACGACCAGTTGCCGACTGTGCAAAACCTCCCTTAACACCCAATGATGCGTTGAAACGGGTGATGTAGAATGCAGGGTACATTGCTGCCACAACCGCTAACAACACCATAAGTGCGACCATCATAATAATAACTGCGATATTATCTCCAAGAGCCAGCGAACAGATAGAATAGTTGGTGATAAAGCTATCTTGAATCACAATCATCAGGTAGAATGTCAAAGCCATCGAGAGCAGTACCAAGCCGATTGCCTCAAAGAGGAAGTTCCAACGCAGTGTGCCCTGACTTGCGCCAAACACCTTACAGATATTCACTGCACGCATACGCACGGGAACAAGGGCGAAGAAGAAGTTGATAAAGTTGATAAAGGCTATCAGCACGATAATAAATGCAATGCTTGAGAGGATAATAGGTGTCGATTTCTTACCTGTCTGGAAGTTGTACGCTTCGTCAAACTCGGTGTAGTACATATCATCAACAGGCACAAGGCGTGTGGCGAGAATATGAGCGCCATTCTCAATCTCCTCCTTAAGCAACGCCTCCTCTTCAGGATCTTCGGCAATCCACTCCTGCGCCATACCGAGGAACCAATCGGCATAACCCTTTTTGAAAATTTCGATGTAGGTATTGAGGTCGGCACCCTCACGCATACGAACAAAGTTGGTGTAGTTCCAATTATTAGTGCCCGAGGTGTGTACCTGCTCGTCGCCCTGCACAATACTCCAATGACCGAATATTGAGTTCTTTGGCATATCCTCATATATCGCCACAATTGTATTCTGCACGGTTGGCTTGCCGTCGTCAAACATACGGCCACCCTCAAGGTAGATAACATCGCCTACACCTAAGCCCAACTTTTCAGCTTCGGAGCGTGACATAATCACCGTATTTGGATTTTTGAGCTCGCCAAAATCGCCAGCCAAGCACTCAAAACCGAAGAACGATGGTAGGTTTGGAGTAGCATAAAATATCTGGTCGTTGAAAGATTCAAAGTTATACTCACTCTTTTTTACCCAAATGCGGCTGATGGCGGCGTATGGTGCATACGAAGCTACCTCCTCAGCATCGGGGAATTGCTCGGCAGCGACATAAGCCAAGTCGCCAGGTGAGTTGGAACTCCATTTCATCTCGGTATTATCGCCACCAAAGTTTGGCGAGATAAGATAGGTGCGGTCTGCATCTTTGAGCGAGTGGTTGTAGGTCACGGTGTACCACACCTGCGATGCGATGATGTAGAATGCCACAAAGGCGAGGGTTAGGCCCAACACATTAAGCAATGAAGCGACCTTGTAACGACGTAATGTCATTAAAAAATTCTTAAACGCGATTTTCATATTGTTTGAGTTTTATTTGTTTCGTATTGTTATAGTATTTTGCAAAGTTGCTCAAAGAGGTGTACAACATTGAGATCATCCTCGC
>CAJGEC010000029.1 GCA_904502285.1 uncultured Alistipes sp.
GGATAACCTCCATAGCCTCAGAGAATGACAAACGCTTCTTAGAGATGAGGTTGCGGATACGCTCGATGCCGATGAAGGCTGCGTGACCCTCGTTGCAGTGGTAAACCTCCTGCTTGATACCCATCTTTACGAGGGCGCGGATACCACCGATACCCAACAAGATCTCCTGCTTGAGACGGTTCTCCCAGTCGCCACCGTAGAGGTGGTATGTCACCTGACGATCCTCCTCAAGGTTAGCCTCATAGTCGGCATCCAAGAGGTAGAGGTCGGTACGACCTACCTGGCACAACCAAACACGTGCTGTGAGGGTACGACCAGGGAATGCTACCTGAGTAGTAATCCAGTTGCCGAACTCGTCACGAACAGGCGAGATAGGGAGTTTGAAGAAGTTCTGAGCCTCGTAGGTAGCCTCCTGAGCACCCTGAGCCGAGAGACGCTGGGTGAAGTAGCCGTAGCGGTACAAAAGACCCACAGCAACCATACCTACGTTGCGGTCAGAAGCCTCCTTGAGGTAGTCACCTGCCAAGATACCGAGACCACCAGAGTAGATCTTGAGTGATGAGTGCAAACCATACTCCATAGAGAAGTATGCAACCTTAGCGTGCTCAGGTGCTGGCTTCTCGGCCATATACTCGGTGAACTCCTTATATACTGCGTCCATACGCTTGAGGAACTCAGTGTCCTTAGACAACTCCTCGCAACGAGCCGTTGAGAGCTTGTCCAACAAAGCGATAGGGTTGCGATCAACCTTTACCCACAAAGCCTCGTCGATAGACTCGAACAAGTCGCGAGCAGCGGCTGTCCAGCACCACCACAAGTTGCGTGACAACTCCTCCAATGGCTTAAGACGTGCTGGAATACCCTTCTCGACCATAAGACGGTGCCAAGATGGGCGGTTTGAGGTGAGCTGCTGGCGCACGAAGTTGATCTGCTCACCACGGCTACCACCGTCGATAAGTACACGGTTGGTGCGTGATACAGAGTTGTCCATAGCCTCCTCGTATGCATATTTGTACTCGTTGAAGAGCTTGCTCCACAACGCTGTAGTCGAGATCTGCTGTGCTGCAGTACGTGCCTCGCTAAGCTCCTTCTCGTTCATCGAGAGGTAGTGCTTAATGACGTCGGTGATCTGGAGGACAACCTCGCGCTCGTTGTAGTCGTCACGACGAACGATATCTACGCCCTCGTGAGAAGAGTGCTTTGCCACCCACATACCGAAGCCAGCAAGGGTAGTAGTCACGGTAGGAACGCCGTAGGCTACAGACTCAAGTGGGGTGTAGCCCCAAGGCTCGTAATATGATGCGAACACGGTGAGGTCCAAACCTGCCAAGAAGTCGTAGTAAGGCATATTGAAGATGCCGTCCTGACCATTGAGGTAAGTTGGGATGAATACCACCTTCACGCGTGATGCTGAAGTCGAAAGGATACTACCATCGACGCTCTGAACAACCTGGTCCCAAGCCTCTGATTCGAGGTTGTGGGTGAGGTAGCGCTTCTGCGAGTTGTCGATAGGGGTGTTGTTCTCAAGATGCTCGATGAGGTCGCGGCGTGCACCTACATTACCAGCAGGAACTGCGATAACGGCCAATACGTCACGGTCGATATTGCTTGTTGCGAGCTGCTTCAACGACTCAAGGAATACGTCGATACCCTTGTTGCGGAACTCGTAGCGACCACTGGTACCTACGATGAGGGTGTTCTGTCCGAAGTTGTAGTCCCACATAGCGCTTGCCACCTCCAAGATCTTCTTGCGAGAGGCCTCACGCTGCTGCTCGAGGAGCTTGCCCTCAGGAACGAAACCATTCTCAAAGCCGTTAGGGGTGATGCGTGTCACCTCGCGACCGAGCAAGTAGTTACACTCGTTAGCGGTGATGTCGCTCACGGTGAGGAATGCATCAGCATAGGTTGCTGCAGACTTCTCCAAAGAGTGCTTTGCCATCACGTTGAACTGGCGAGCTAACTCGTCGGCGTTGAACTTGTGGAGGTCGTTGTAGAGTGGGAGGCGGTTGCCTGCGATGCAGCGACCCATAACCGTAGCGTGGGTAGAGAATACGGTTGCTACGTAAGGGGCATTGTCGCGCAAGTAGAGCGAACCTGCTGCTGCCATCCACTCGTGGAAGTGAGCCACAACCTTGTTTGTTGTAGCACCAAAGGTCTCAGCGAACGATGCGATAACCACACCTGCAGCGTGACCGAAGAGCACTGGCTCGATATAGTCCCACTGGCCTGAGAGAGAATCTACGTTGTATGACTCCCAAAGCTGCTTAAGGATGTTGTCCTTCTCGCGGATGAACGACTTGAAGTCGATAAGGATTGCGATAGGGTTGCTGTCGATAGCCCAGCGGCCGATGCGAACACGTACGCCCTTGTTGTAGAGCGACTCGCGCCAAGCGGCCAAGAGGGTTGTATCCTCCTGGAATTCTGGGTTTGCAGTCTCGAATGAGAAGTCTGGGCCGATGGTGATGTACTTGTCGCCCAACATCTTCTTTACAGTCGGTGCCTTCGAGGCGATGACCGTGTGAATGCCACCAACCTTGTTGCACACCTCCCAACTCACCTCAAATAGGTAGTCGGGGGTTAAATTAACATTACTCATATCCGTTATTATTATAGATTTTCGTCTAATTCCGTGATATTCTATTCTTTTAGTATTTAGTGGTTTACATAAGAGAATATATATCAGACTGCAAAGATAATACATTTATTTAATAAAGAATAATAATTTTAAATTATTTTAATAAGTATCGCCATTATTGCTCCAAATGGTAGAAAATCGGGAGTGAATGGGGCTATTTTGGCGAGGGATGGGAGGTTGTGGGGTGGGGTTTTGTTGTTAAGTTTGGAAGATTCGTAGTGAAACGCCTCTTTGTTGTGTGGTGAGGGCTGGGGTTGGCGTTGCTTAATTCCCAAAGTTGGATTATCTTTGCACTCTATGACAATGAAATATTCGAAATACTACAAACAGATTCTTGCCCTTGCGACCCCCGTGGTGCTTGCTCAGGTGGGACAGCTAACGACGCAGTTTGCCGATACGGCGATGGTGGGTAACTTTGGTGGCGAGGATCCTGTGCCCTTGGCCGCTGTGGCTATAGGAAGTTCGCTGTTCCTGCTGATATACCTTGCAGCTCTGGGACTTAGCTTGTCCATAACTCCTATCGTGGGAGAGCATTATGCCCGTGGTGATAGGCGCGAGGTGGGCCGTCTGTTCGAAAACAGTGTGCTATACACCGCTCTTATCGGTGTTGTGGCCACGGTTGTTGCTCTATTGTTGCGCCCCTTTATCTCGGTACTTGGCCAGTGGATGAGCTCTCCGGGACAGAATGTTGAGTTGGTGGCCGAGATGGCTCTCCCCTACTACGATATGTTGGTATGGAGCATTATGCCACTGATGGTGTTCCTCTCGGTAAAACAGTTTTTGGAGGGTATTGGCAATACTAAGACGGCGATGTGGATTACGCTGGGCGGTAATATCTTAAATATCTATCTCAACTATATCTTTATCTTTGGCACTACGACAATCGAGGCTATGGGAGCTGAGGGTGCGGGCCTCGCTACATTGTTATCGCGCTTGGCACAGATGGTAGCCATCGTAGCCTACTTCTTTCTATCGCGTCGCTTGCGCCTATATAGGGTATTCTTTGAGCCTGATGCTCTGAAAATTAGCTATTTGAGAGCCTTCTTCAAGGTCGGCTATCCGATATCATTCCAGATGATTATGGAGTCCTCGGCCTTTATCCTTGCATCTATCCTTGCGTTGTCGTTTGGCGAGGCAGCTGCGGGAGCTATGCAGGTCTCGTTCAGCATCGCTAATATAGCGTGGATGATTACCGTGGCTATAGGCTCGGCATCCACTATCCTTGTGTCGCATATCTACGGCAGTGGCGACCGTCGCGCACTTCGCCCTATGGTCACGGCTACCTACCATTTAGGCTTAGCTTGGGCAGTTATTATGGCTGTAGTCTTTGTAGTTTTGCGCAGGCCGATGGCTGAACTATTCACTGATAACGAGGCAGTTGTGGTGCTTACGTCGGAGCTGATGATGCTCATTGCAGTCTACCAGTTCTCGGACGCTGTGCAGGGCCTCTCGATAAGTATGATGCGAGGCCTTCAGGATGTCAAGATTATTATGCCGATAGTGTTATGCAGCTATCTTGTCCTAAGCATACCGATTGGATGCTGGCTTGCGTTCGGTCTTGATATGGGGTGTCACGGCTTGGTTGTAGGTCTTATTGTTGGTCTTAGCGCTGCTGCCATACTCACCTTCCTTCGTCTCAGAGTAAAGACCGCGCAACTTATTAAAGGATAATCTCTTAGGCGAACATAATAGAACAAGAGTGCAGAGGGTATCTGCACTCTTGTTCTGTTTCATACCGAAAGGGTTATAACGAAAGCTTGATGCCGATGAAGTATGTACGAGGCATCGATGGGCCGTAGATGTAGGTAGAGTCACGACCTGCGCCCCAGTCTAAGTCGGTTTGGTAGGCGTCGAAGATATTCTTGACACCGCCATTAATCTCCAAGTTGATAAGGTTTGTAAGGTTAAAGGTGTAGGACAACTTTAGGCCTGCATCGAAGAACGATGGGGTAGTGACGTTGCAATCCTCGAAGTCGATATCGCCTACGCTATGGGCATTATGCTGAACGAGCATTGGGCCAGTGAAGGTGGCAAACAGCGAACCACTGAAACGCTTGGTGAAGAAGAAGTTAGAACTGAGATATCCGTAGTGGTCGGGAGAACGGAACATACGGCGCTCGGCCTCTACGACATCGCTCCACTGCTCGGCTTCAACATATTTGCTCTGCTGGTAGGTGTAGCCCAACTGAAGGTCAAAAATCTTAGGGATGCCCAACTTAACCTCGGTGGTGATGCCTCCCACGCGTGCGCCTGAGGCATTGGTACGCATACGGTAGATCGTGGTTGAGCCATCCTCGTTCACCTTCTCGCCGTTGTTTACTAACGTAAAGACGTCGTTGAGCATAGTGTAGAAGCCCTCGACAAGGATGTTCATCTCTAAGCGACCAAAGTTATGGTAGTAGTCGGCTGAGGCACTTAGCGAGTGCGAGAACTCTGGGCGAAGGTTAGGGTCTTGCACGATGAGCGACACGGCGTGGTTGAGGGCATCGATATGGAGATCCTCGTTATAGGCCTGAGGGGCGCGGTAACCACTTGAGTAGCTTAGGCGTAGGCCGAGATTCTCGATAGGGCTATAGCGCAGGTTGGCACGTGGCGCAAAGATTGGGCGGTCTATCATATTATGCTTGTCGAGACGAAAGCCAACAAGGATGTTGAGCTGGTCGCTCTTCCACTCATTCTGAGCATAGATGCCGTATGTTGAGGTTGTCTGCTTGAGGATGCGATTTGTTGCTACGTAGTTGTCGTAGAGGTTGTTATAGTTGTATTCAGCACCTACGGTGAGTTCCGAGGGGAGGCCCGCCTTGTAGTTATAGGTGTATTGCGCACCACCCACCGCCGTAAAGTCTCGTGTTGTGCCGTAGGCGTTAGGGTTCATATCCGTACCGAAGTAGCTTGAGCGGTTGATGCCCTGTGCTGAGATGAAGGCCGAGAAGCGGTGGCGAGAGTTAGGGAAGAGGTCGAACTTAAGGCCACCACCATCTATGTTGTGGTCCAACTGCTCACAAATCCACGCCATGTGAGGGGCCTCCTCGAAGTTGTCGCCACCACGACGGAATTCGTGAATATGGTGATACTCAGCCGTTAGGCGCGAGTGTGTAGATGTCTTGTAGTAGCCTCTGAAGCCGAGGGTCTCAGAGCGTAGTTTCGTAAGGTCCGAGAAGCCGTCGTCGTTGCGGTCGTAGCCTCCACGGCTCTTTACCTGGCCAAAGATATAGGTGCCGAGCTTATAGTCGTCCGAGACGAATGCTCCACCGATAGAGGTGTTAATATCGGGCGTGCCATCCTCCATGATGTTTGTGGTGTTCGAGAGCGAGAGGGTGTTACGCACAGGGTCCTTAGTGATGATGTTCACCACACCACCAATGGCATTCGAGCCAAAGAGAGCAGAGCCACCGCCACGGATGACCTCCACACGCTCAACCATCGCCACGGGCATAAGGTCGAGGCCGTAGACGCCTGCCAACGATGAGAAGATGGCGCGGCTATCGAGCAAAATCTGTGAGTACTGACCCTCCAGGCCGTTGATTCTAAGCTGTGGCGCACCACAGTTACCGCACGTATTCTCCACACGCAGGCCTGACTGAAAGTTCATCGCCTCCGAGAGACTAGATGAGGCTGTTCCCTCAAATAGTTTTGCCGATGCCACATTCACCACAGTAGCCGTATTTCTGCGGTTGGTCTCGTTACGTGTGGCCGAGACAACCACTTCATCGACCATCGTTGTAGTCTCCACAAGAGCGATGTTCAACTCCTGAGATTCATTGTCTATGGTGGTGTGAGTAATCTCCTTTGTTTGGAAACCTATGGCGCTGATTACCAATGTAATCTTACCAGAAGGGAGGTTGTTGAGGGTGTAGTGTCCAGAGCCATTTGCTGCACAGCCGAGTGTCGTATCCTTTACAGCGATTGTGGCGTATGGGATATGTTCGTTGCTATTTGCCGAGATTATGTGTCCAAAGATATTGGTGTCGTTGGAGCGCTGTGGCTTGTTGCGCACCTCGACAATAGGCGATGTAGGGTTGTCGGTTGCAGCGTAGGCTACAAGGGGTAGTATGGCTAATAAAGTCAATAAAAAGTTTCTCATTGTGTGTAAAAAGTTGTGTTACCTTTCTGGAAAAAAGCAACGGTTTTGGCACAGTGGCAATGTTGCCATTGTGCAGTGAAAAAGGTGTAAGTGTCCTTGTGTTAAGGTGTTGTGATAGTGGTTATTACACCAATGAGGGTGGGGCTCGGAGCGAGTAGATAGAGCCTTTTGTCGAGTTGCAATGTTCGCTGTAAGTGGCTCTATAGAGGGGTGTTTGTGTCGTTATGCTACACTCAACGCTTATAGTAGAGTCTACTACGTAGTCGCTATTTGTCAGGCGTGAGATGGTGTCAAAAGAGGTTGCCGAGTGGCTGTGTGAGGTGGGAGTACCACTGAAGGGGTGGGAGTGGACAATGCTTCTGCCTTCAACATTATGGGTATGGATAAAGAGAGTACTACCACCCACATAGAGACCTATGATGAGTAGCAGTACAAACGATATTATCCTCTCCCTACTGCGCATTATACCTCGGATGTGAACTTGAAGCGGATATCCTTAAAGTTCTCCTGTGCCAAGGCCAAGGCATAGCTTGTGTCGGCAAGGAATACATCGCGGCCGTGCTTATCGACAGCCATATTGGTATGCTTGCGGCGCTTGAAGTCGTTCAACTGGGCCTCGTTATCCGACTCAATCCAGCAAGCCTTGTGTATCGAGATAGGCTCCCAGCGACACTTAGCACCATACTCGTGCTCCAAGCGGTACTGGATAACTTCGAACTGGAGCGCACCCACCGTGCCGATAATCTTGCGACCATTGAGCGACGAGGTGAAGAGCTGTGCCACGCCCTCATCCATAAGCTGGTCGATACCCTTAGCCAACTGCTTGAACTTCATAGGGTCGGCATTCTCGATATAGCGGAAGTGCTCAGGTGAGAATGATGGGATACCTGTGAACTTGAGCTTCTCGCCCTCGGTGAAGGTGTCGCCAATCATAAAGGTTCCTGTGTCGTGAAGACCCACGATATCGCCAGGGAAGGCCTCGTCGATGACCGACTTCTTCTCGGCCATAAAGGCGGTTGGTGATGAGAACTTCAGCTGCTTGCCACTGCGTACGTGGAGGTAGTTCTTGTTACGCTCAAAGCGTCCCGAACATATCTTCATAAAGGCGATACGGTCGCGGTGGTTAGGGTCCATATTTGCGTGAATCTTGAAGATGAAACCTGTGAGTTTCGCCTCCTGAGGCTCTACGATACGGGTCTCGGTCTTGCCATTACGTGGCGATGGGGCGATGCGGATGAAGCATTCGAGCAACTCTCTGACACCGAAGTTATTGACTGCCGAGCCAAAGAATACTGGAGCAACCTCGCCACGGAGGTATGCCTCGCGGTCGAAGGTGTCGTACACACCCTCCACGAGGTCGATATTTTCGCGGAGCTGTGACGCGAATTTGTCGCCTATATATTTATCTAAGTCGTTAGACGCGAGGTCGTTAATCTCAACGGTGTCGGCATCGGCGGTCTGTCGCTCATCGGTAGTGAAGAGCGAGAGGTTACGCTCATAGATGTTGTACACACCCTTGAATGTGTCGCCCGAAGAGATTGGGAATGCCAAGGGGCGCACCTTAATCTTCAACTCACGCTCAACCTCGTCCAAGAGGTCGAATGGATCTTTCGATGGTCGGTCCAACTTGTTGATGAAGACAATAACAGGGGTGTTACGCATACGGCAGACATCCATCAAGCGACGTGTCTGGGTCTCAACACCCTTCGCACCATCGATAACGATGATTACTGAGTCTACGGCGGTGAGGGTACGGTAGGTATCCTCGGCAAAGTCCTCGTGGCCTGGGGTATCGAGGATGTTGATCTTGACATCCTTGTACTCGAAGCCCATCACTGAGGTAGCCACCGAGATACCACGCTGACGCTCGATCTCCATAAAGTCCGAAGTAGCACCCTTCTTAATCTTGTTGCTTTTCACAGCACCAGCCACGTGGATAGCACCACCAAAGAGGAGTAGCTTCTCCGTAAGGGTAGTCTTACCCGCGTCAGGGTGTGCAATAACTGCAAATGTACGTCGTCGTGTAATCTCGTCAATAAGAGCCATAGTGTTGTTAATTTGTTAATTAGCGCGCAAAGATAGTAATTTTCAGGCGAAATACAAATTATTCAGGACGTTCGGGTGTGGTAAATTCGTGCACGGTGAGCGGCGTGGTAGCTCCATTGGTAGAAATGCCAAAGACAAAGACACCGTAACGCTTGCTTGGGTTGAGGTATTGGTTGCGCACCTCGTATGGCTTGTATACGCTCACACCAGTTGTAGTATAGTCGCTAAGTATCTCTGCCGATGGTTTACCCACGTTTAGAAGTATTTGCTGAATGATGTATGTCTCATCGCTACGACCCTTGTTATTATCAGTAAAGTACCACTCGTACCAATCCATATTGGTGATGGTAACAAAATATCTTGTGTCGTTATTCGATGGAGTGATAGTTGCGTCGACAGCATATTTGTTGTATGAACTATCCCACTCGGTAGCGCTAATCTCAACCTCAAAGGTAGTGTTGTGGTTCTCAGGACTCTGTGTCTTGAATGTCTGAGTCTGCACTTTTGTTGTCTGCTCACCCTCCTGATTAAGACCATAGGCGTAGACGATATACTCTGTGCCCCACATCAAGACGTGTTGCTCGTTGTCGGTATCGACGAGTGTGTCGCCCAAGACCAAGTCCTCGTTCATTAAGTCAAGCCAGCTTGCCCCCTGAGATATAGAGGCGAACTCCTGCCAGTAGCTTATGTCGTATGCCACAACAGCAGAGTCATCACCGCCAAACTTTGTCTGATACTGCTCCAAAGGCATAACCCAGTAGAAGTAGCTCTCCTCTTTGTTATCGGGCGTGATGCTTATATTCGCTCTTATGCCCGTTACATTCGATACATTGATGTCGAAAGTCATCTCCACCTTTGGGGTGTTCTCAGTCTTATTGTTGTCCTCATCCTTTGAGCAAGCTACAAAGAGTAGCAAAAAGGCGCATAGTGCATAATTAAAGTTTTTCATATCGTTATTGTTTTAGGTTGTTCTTTGCACAAAGATATAAAAAAAAGAACGGATGGAGTAACCTCCATCCGTAATCTTTTTACCAATCCCCAAAGACTAGTTGTACTTGAATGTTGCCTCGTCTGATACGGTCAACTTCTTGCGACCCTTAGCGCGACGTGCAGCCAATACCTTACGGCCATTGGCAGTAGCCATTCTCTGACGGAAACCGTGCTTGTTGATTCTCTTACGACGAGAAGGCTGGTAAGTTCTTTTCATTGCCATAGTTGTATCTGTTTTTTATTGTTTTGTTTCCTTTAATTTCCGCTCTAACGCTTCTTTTGCGAGGTGCAAAGGTACAACGATTTTTTATAATTGCAAAGAAAATCGCAAAAAAATCTCTCCTCCCACCCCTTTTGTTGCTATGAACCTGCTATTTAGGCCTCCTCGAAGAGGTCTATTTCGCCACGTTCGGCCTTGCCATACATCGCTGCCAACTCACCAATTACGGGAGAAATCACCGCCAAGGTGTCGGCAATGGCGCTTTCGCCACCACCCTTGATGCGGTAGAGTAGCGAGGCGTAGAGGGCGCGGAAGCATAGCTCCGTGTCGTTCATCTCCTCGTTCTCCATAATGGTACGTAGATGGGGTAGTTGCACAGCCAAGGGGGCATACGTATTGCGGTAGTGCTCACCCACGGGGAGTTTCATCAGTTGGAGGTGCAGGTTGTGAAGGTCGCCAATAAGGTGGAGTGTATGGTCGATATGTCCCTGCTTCTCCTTGCCCTCCTTGCGTAGGAGCTCCACAATCTGCATATACCAATTAAAAATATTCTCGCGCTGCTGCTCGTCAGTGCCCTCGGTCTTAGCCACGAGGGTAGCATAGATGGCCTCAGGACTGAACTGCAAGGCACGGAGGAGATCCTCTATCTGCCAGATGTAGAGGATGTACTCGGCGATATTTTCTCTGCGTTTTTGAAGTGCTATCAACATAGGCTATAACCAATCTGAAGTGTTCAACGTACTCTTTGGGGCGTTAGGCACATTCTCGAAGTAGGTGAAACCTGTCAAGCGCTCCAACTCTTCGATGGTGATGAGGTCGCGGGCCTCTGGTTTGTGTCCTTTGTCCTGCTCGTGGCATATCACAAAGGCTGCACACTGTAACTCCGATGCCGAGCAATCCTTCACACTCTTGCCACTATTTCCACTCTTGGTGCGTAGCAGAGCGTAGTAGAACATCGTTGGGCGCGACACGTCCGAGCGACCACCAAACGAAATTTTGGCAGGTTTGCCAGTGTTGCCATACTTGTCGGTGTAGATCTCGAAGTAGCAACCTACAACCTCGTAGAGTGTGTCACGGCATACGAGGTCGTCGATGTGGTCCTCAAGGTTGTTCCACGCACCACCTCCCGTGTTGAAGGTGTCGCTATACTGTGGTGCGATATTCGAGAAGTAGAATACCTGGCGGTTGGTTGCCGAAGAGGATGTGCGCTCTGCCGAGCCGAGCATATGGCCGTTGTTGCAGCCGCTGTCAGCATCCTTACGAACATACTGGATCTCGGTTGGAATCTGTGGGTCGTGCGAGTAGGCATCTGTGCGGTTTGCCGAGCCTACATACATTGAGTGGCGTGGTGCTGCCACCCATACGGGGCAATGGTGCTTCGAAGAGAAGCATACCGAGTAGTTACGAGCCTTGCCGCTGTTTTGTGCGTTGCGCTCACCTCCGTCGCAGAGGTGGTGGGCGTAGTAGTATGAGTCGTTGTTGTCGTCTACGCCATTGTGGTCGGTGTCGCACTCGATAGGCAACTCATACCATCCCATACGGTAGGTGTTACCCTCCACAGGTGTCTCATCTCCAGGACCTGGGTCTGGTGTGGGATCTGGCTCTGGCTCAGGTTCTGGTTCAGGCTCTGGCTCTGGTTCAGGTTCAGGCTCAGGTTCAGGTTCAGGTTCAGGCTCTGGTTCAGGTTCTGGTCCAGGAGTTGGAGTTTCGCCCTCGGCAAGAGTTTTGAATTTTTCGCCCTTGAAGGTCCAACTATCGCCATTGGCACGCACGAAGACGCGGTATTCGTAGGATGTCGTTGGCTTTAACTCCTCCACACGGAGATCTATCACGCGACCGCGCTTGGCGGGAAACCATTTGAAATTATCGCTGCCTTGGCGAGCAATCATAAATCCCACCTGCTCGATAGCGCCAAAATCTGTGGCGTTGATGGTTGCACTAAGGGATACATAGTTTGTTCCTACCTCCACAATTTCGCTATCTACGAGGGTGCAGGCAAATGGCTCCTCTTTGCTACAAGCAACGATGGTAGCAAGGGAGGCTACAATGCTAAAAATAAGTAATTTAAGTCTCATTATTCTCTGTTCTTAGAGTCAATCCATATTGTTACTGGGCCGTCGTTGATGAGTTCTATCTTCATATCTGCGCCGAAACTTCCCGTTGCGACCTTGCGACCCAACGCACCCTCGACACTCCTCACAAACTCCTCATAGAGGGGGCGCGAGATGGCCTCGGGGGCTGCCTTAATCCACGAGGGGCGGTTGCCCTTCTTGGTCATTGCGTGGAGGGTGAATTGGCTGACTATCATCACGTCGCCCTTGATATCCTCTACCGAGAGGTTCATCACGCCAGCCTCGTCGTCGAAGATGCGCAGTTGCGCTATCTTCTTCGTCAGCCACGCTATATCCTCCTGTGTCTCGTCGGTGCCTATGCCGACCAACACCACTAAGCCCTTGCCGATAGATGAGAATACCTCGCCATCGATTCTGCAACGGGCCTCGGTGACACGCTGAATTAACACTCTCATTGCTGGGCCTCCTCGAAGAATCTCCAAAGGTTATCCTCCTGTGGCACAGGGGCTGTGATGGCTATGGTAGCACCTCCCACAGGGTGCTGGAACTCTACACGGCGCGAGTGAAGCGAGATGCCTCCATCCTTGTTCGAACGCTTTGCACCATACTTCAAGTCTCCCTTGATGGGGCAACCTATGGCCGAGAGTTGGGCGCGAATCTGGTGGTGACGACCCGTCTTGAGGTCCACCTCAAGGAGAGTGTAGTTTGTCGAGGCGCTCAACACCTGGTAGTCGAGAATAGCCTCTTTACCATCGCCCTTTGGTCGCTGGTGAGCGTGTGAGCGGTTGGTCTTGGGGTTGCGCACTATCCAGTGGTGGAGTGTTCCTTCCTCTTCGTTGGGGCGAGCCTCGGTGATAGCCCAATAGGTCTTGCGAATCTTGTGGTCGCGAATCATCTCGTTGAGACGAGCCAAAGCCTTCGAGGTCTTGGCAAAGATAACAGCACCACTCACAGGGCGGTCGATGCGGTGTACCACGCCGAGGAATACGGCTCCAGGCTTGTGGTCGCGTATCTTTATCATCGCCTTAATCTGATCCTCGATAGCCTCCGTGCCATCGGGATCGCTCTGCACCAAGTCGCCAGCGTGCTTGTTTACTATGAGGAGGTGGTTATCCTCATAGAGTATGTCATTAATCGTAAACATCGTTATAGTTTAAAGGTGAATGGAAGCAACTTCTCGGCGGAGTCTACCACCGTAGCACTTCCTGCTCCTGTCATAATTACACGAATAGGGCTCTGCTGTCTGCGCTCCACATCGACAATCACTTGTCGGCACTGTCCGCAGGGGTAACACTCTCGTTCCGAGGGGTTTGAGGCAATGGCCAAGGCCTCGATTATGTCGTCGCCGTAGTTGGCCTCGACATAGAAGAGTAGCGAACGCTCGGCACAGAGGCCAGCAGGATATACCTCGCTCTCGAAGTTCGAGGCGTGGAGTGTGCGACCACTGCGAAGTCTTAGGGCCGCTCCCACGTGGAAGTTCGAGAATGGGGCATTAGCACTCTTTGTTGCCTCTTCGGCCTCCTTAACCAAGGCGTAATCCTCCGCAGGCAACTCCTCCAATGAGGGGTAGGAGTCGTATGATGTCTCCAAAATACGTTTCATACTCAGTTGGAATATAGTTATATAATGTGCAAAGGTAGCAAAATTTTTTAATAAAAGAGAGGCTCTGCGAACAAATTGTCCGAGAGCCTCATCGTTAGAGTGGTAGTGGTAACCTACAGATAGTAGTAGAGGTAGTCGTAATCCTCTACGTCGATGGTTGTGCGTAGGAGTGTGCCATCGGCTGAGTAGTCGAGGTAGATATCCGTGAGGAAACCATTGACAAATATCGTAGCCTCGATGAAGTAGATGGTGTCGTTGTTGTTGCGCTCCAAGCGCTCGACATCGTCTACGGGGGTCTCAGAGCCGTACGCAGCCTCGAAGGAGTCGCGCACCGCAACGGGGAGGTCGCTATACCTCATATCGTAGGCTGTCATCACCCAAGCGCCATCCTTGGTGTACCACGCTTCGCACTCTCCCTGGCCTGGGAGGTAGAACTCCGCAACGGCATAACTATGTTTTTTCTTCCATTCGACATCCACAGCCGTAGGATACTCTGAGCTGAAGGAGTTACGGATGGAGGTGGGGGCATTGTAGTGGTCGCAACCCACGATTGCGATGGCCACCATAGCCATAATTGCAAACATTAATCGTCTCATAACCTGTAATTTATATAGTTAGCCGAATAACCGTTAGTCGTCGATATCCACCAAGTGCATATCCTTGTTGAAGGTGAGTTCGAAGCCACCCGTGATCTTCACCTCCCACTCGTTGTGGTCGCGCTTGAGTTCGGTGATTTGATTCTTGGGGTAGTGTGTAGCCACGTACTCTCTAATCTTTTCGGGAACGAGGTTGTCAGGGACATTGCTGTAGCGACAATCTATCTCGGTCCACTTGCCATCCTCGCTGAACTCAAGTTTTATGCCCGAGATGAAGATTACGTTGTACTCGTCGTTGAGGATGCCCTTGTCGATGGTGATGTGTGAGATCTCCTCCTTAGCAAAGTTCTTGGCAATGAATGTCTTAGCCTCTGCTGGGAGTTCGTCGTACTTTATAGGATAGTCGTCGCTGCTATTTAGTCCTACTGCCATTGCGCTGGTTAAACCGAAGAGGAGCGCAGTCAAGAGTGTCATAAATCGTTTCATAGTCTTTTCTATTTTTTGTGTTTTACGTTTATAAGTTCTTTGCTATTGCTACTGCAAAGGTCGTACACAAAGTTGAAAAGAATTTGAAATTTTTATGCGTGGCGACAAAAAATATGAAATTATTTTCGTTGGCGAGTGTTGAAGTCTATGGCGAAGAGGTGCTTTTTCGCCTCGAAGCGGTAGGTTAGCACGTGGCCATAGTGGTCGCAGATAGATTTTGATAGGGCGAGCCCAAGACCCGTAGAGCCTTCCCGCGATACCTTGGTATAGAATCGCTGGAAAAGTCGCTCCTTGTCGAGGGGCTCGGTGCCATCGTTGGCTATGGTGAGGGTGTTGCCCCTAAGTGTAATAGCAATCTCGGCACCCTTAGAGCTGTGGATAAAGGCGTTCTTTATAAGGTTTGTGATTACGGTGCGGAGCAACGACTCGTTTATATATATGTTTAGGTCGTTGGCGATTTCGAGGCTACATTGTTGAACCTTGTCGGCAAAGATGTCGTTGCAGGTCTCCACCGCATCGCTGATGATGGAGGCTATCGCCACGGTCTCACTCTCGGCCACCTCGCCACTCTCTATGCGCATCAGTTGTAGGAGTATGCGGTTGAGGCGGATACTCTGGCGTAGGGTCGATTCAATCTTTGTGAGTTCGGCCATCTGCTCCTCTGTGGGGTTGGTGCTGTCGATGAGATACTCTATACGATTGCTAATCACGGCCAATGGGGTCTGCAACTCGTGTGAGGCGTTGCCGATGAACTGCCTCTGTCGTTCGAGTAACTCCTCGGAGCGGTCTACGGCACTCTGTGCCGCGAGGTTTAACTGTTGGAACTCCTTGATATCTGTGTTGTTAGGCACAGGTTGGTTGCCATTGCCAGGGGTGTAGTTGTCGAGCCAGTGGAGTAGTTGGTATAGTGGGCGTAGCGTACGACGTATAGTGAGTGTGGCGAGGGCTATGACGGTGACTACCAAGATGAGGAAGAGGGCGATTGTCCAGTAGAGGATGGTCTCAAGCAGGTCGTCGCGCTCGAATGTTGGCGTAGCAACCTTTATGAGTAGGTAGCCGCCTCGCCCATCCTCGTAGGCCTGTGTCATCACACGGGCTGGCTCGGTCTCCATCTTTTCGGGGATGTAGACCTCCTCGTCGTAGAAGGTGGGTTTGAGGTATTGCTCTGCCTCCTTGGCCGACACGGGGGTTATGGAGTAGCTGTTGTTCGAGCCATCGTTGAGTGAGGGGAGTACGCGCCCCTCACGGCAACGTGTTATAATCAGTGTGGCATAGTCCTCCAACGAGTCGTCGGCCTCGTCGTTTATCTCGTTTATCATCGTGAAATAGAAGAGCGTACCCCAAATGGCGATTAGGGGTAGTGTGACGATGGCCAAGCCTCGGATTATGCGTGGAGTGAGCCTCATAGTTCGTTGTCGGAGTTATCTACGTCGATAGGGGCCAACTTGTAGCCAAAGCCATAGACCGAGCGAATCTCTATCGTGGCACCCGCCTCCTTGAGCCTGCGACGTAGGTTTTTAATCTGTGCATAGAGGAATTGGAAGTTGTCCGACTCGTCGGCAAAGTCGCCCCAGACGGCCTCGGCAAGTACGGCCTTATCTACCACGTGACCAGGGCGTTGCATAAAGTATAGCAGTATGTCGAACTCCTTCTTTAGTAGGTCGAGTCCGCGTCCCTCGATGGTCACTTGGCGCGATGAGGGTGAGAGGATCACGTTGCCCTGCTCGATGGTGAGTTCTCCGCCACTGAGGCCTCGGCGTAGGACACTGCGTATGCGTGCCACGAGTTCCGAGAGGTGGAAGGGCTTTGCGAGGTAGTCGTCGGCGCCCAGTTCGAGGCCCGCCACACGATCCTCCACGGAGTCGCGTGCCGAGATGATGATGACATTCTCCCTGCGTCCCATACGCTTCAGATGCCCCAACAGTTGGAGACCTGAGCCACCAGGAAGCATGATGTCGAGGAGGATACAGTCGTAGCTGTATCCCGAAATCTTGGTCTCTGCCGAGATGAAATCGCTGGCGCTCTCGACTACGTATCCCTCGTTGCGCAGGGTGCGCTCGATAAGTTCTCTGAGCGATGCTTCGTCCTCTATTATCAATATTTTCATACCCCAAAGGTAGTTAAAAAATCTGAAATAGAGTAGAAATAATGGTCTCTAATGAGATAAATATGCGCATTTTTTTTCGGACACGTGGCTGTAGTTCCAAAAAAATGTATATCTTTGTATGTCTATAGTTATAGCAAAACATATATTCAGAGTTGTAGGATTCGACAGATATGGCAAAAAAGAGTTATGGATTAGTTGAGGTTAAGGTTGGCGAGGGTCGCACAGAGCGCGATTTTCTCGATCTGCCCAAGCGCATATACAAGGACTATCCCAATTGGGTATGCCCATTTGATACCTCGATTAAAGCGGTTTTTGACCCGACCAAAAATAAACTCTTCAAGGATGGAGAGGCTATCCGCTGGGTGTTGTACAACGAGGCTGGTGAGTGTGTAGGTCGTATCGCTGCCTTCTACGACAACCTCCACGCCTACAGTTACGAACAACCTACGGGAGGTTGTGGCTTCTTCGAGGCTATCAACGACCAGGAGGTTGCAAACATCCTCTTCGATGCTTCGCGCGAGTGGCTCAAGGAGCGAGGTATGGAGGCTATGGATGGCCCTATCAACTTCGGCTCACGTGATGCGTGGTGGGGTCTGCTTGTCGAGGGCTACGACTATCAGCCGCTCTTTGAGAATCCCTACAACCCGCCCTACTATAAGGAGTTGTTCGAGAACTACGGCTTCCAGAACTACTTCAACCAGAATACCTATGTGTGGGATGCCTACAACGACGATGTCAATGCGGTGGTTTTCGAGCGTGTCAATCGCTTGATGTCTACCCCAGGATATAGGTTTGCCCCTATTGGCAACGAGGATCTGTACTCGGTGGTGGAGAAGTTCCGCACGATATACAATAAGGCGTGGGCGCTCTTTACGGGTGTTCAGTCGATGAGTTTTGAGGAGGCTCGTGCTATGGCCGATACGATGCGTCCGATAGTAGATCGTGACCTCATCTATTTCGCCTACTTCAACGATGAACCTATAGGCTTCTTTATTATGGTGCCAGACCTCAATCGCTTGATTGGTAAGTATAATGGTAAGTTCGGATTAATCAATAAGTTGCGCCTTATGTGGGACTTGAAGATAAGGAAGAAGTGCGACCGCATCTTTGCTATTGTCTTTGGTGTCACCCCAGAGTTTCAAGGTAAGGGCGTTGAGTCGGGTCTGATGAAGGCGATGCTTGATAACTATGTACGCACCGAGAAGAATGTCTATCGTACTATTGAGCTTGCGTGGATTGGCGACTTCAATCCTGTGATGAATCGTATGGTTGAACATTATATATGTGCTCGTAAGCATAAGATGCACACCACCTATCGCTACCTCTTCGATCGCACCAAGGAGTTCACACGTTGTCCTCGCATAGGTCTTAAACCACGACCTAAGGCCGACGCACCACAGGAGGCATAGCCATACCATATATTATATATAGAGCAAAAACCAATAACTTAAAACTATAATAGACCAATGAAAACAACAGCATTTACCAAGTACCATATCGCAAATGGTGCTAAGATGGCAGAGTTCGCAGGCTACAATATGCCTATCGAGTTCTCAGGTATCAACGACGAGCATATCAATGTTCGTGAGAAGTGTGGTGTCTTCGATGTTAGCCACATGGGCGAGATTTGGGTTAAGGGCCCACGCGCTACAGAGTTCCTTCAGCGCATCACCACTAACAATGTATGTGACCTCTACGACGGTAAGGTTCAGTATACTACTATGCCTAATGGTAAGGGTGGTATCGTAGACGATGTGTTGGTTTACCGTATCAACGAGCAGAAGTATATGCTTTGTGTTAATGCTGCTAACGAGCAGAAGGACTGGGAGCATATCTGCAAGCAGGGCGAGGAGTTCGGTATGAAGGCTGGCGAGGAGTTGGAGAATAGCTCTGCAAAGACTGCTCAGCTCGCTATCCAGGGTCCTTTGGCTATGAAACTCGTTCAGAAGATGACCGAGGAGCAGGTTGAGGATATGGAGTACTACACCTTCAAGATTTGCAAGGTTGCTGGTTGCGAGGTAATTCTCTCTACCACAGGTTATACTGGCTCTGGCGGTTGCGAGATCTATATGTACAACGAGGATGCAGACACTATCTGGGAGGCAATGTGGAAGGTAGGCGAGGAGTTCGGTTTGAAGAACATCGGCCTTGGCGCTCGCGACACCTTGCGTCTTGAGAAGGGCTTCTGCCTCTATGGTAACGATATCGACGACACTACCTCTCCTATCGAGGCAGGTCTTAACTGGCTCACTAAGTTCGTAGAGAACAAGCCATTCATCGACCGTGAGTTGATGGAGAACCAGAAGAAGAGTGGTGTTAGCCGTAAGTTGGTAGGCTTCAAACTTATCGACCGTGGTGTGCCACGTCACGAGTATCCATTGACCGATCTTGAGGGTAACCACATCGGTCACGTGACTTCAGGTACTATGTCTCCTTGCCTTAAGATTGGTATCGGTATGGGTTACGTTAAGCCAGAGTTCGCAAAGGCTGGTACACAGATCGCAGTAGAGGTACGTGGCCGTCTTTTGAAGGCTGAGGTAGTACGTTTGCCTTTCGTTTAATGTGACAAAAATTGGGCGTTCGGTGCATCTTTTGGTGCGCCGAATCCCCTATTTTACTTTTTTTCGGTAAAAAAAGTCAAAAGAGGGGTACAATTCCGATTATTTGTTATATATTTGTAGAGAATTAGCGGACATTGTACGCTTGACAGAAGAAAATAAACTAGTTAATCTTTTATATTATAACCTTTTAACTTAACTAAAACTATGGATGTAAAAGTTATTATGGCCAATTTGGAGGCCAAGCACCCAGGCGAGAGCGAGTACTTGCAGGCAGTTCAGGAGGTATTGGAGTCTATCGAGGAGGTATACAACCAGCACCCTGAGTACGAGGCAGCAAAGATCGTAGAGCGTATGGTAGAGCCAGATCGTATCTTCACTTTCCGTGTAACATGGGTTGATGATGCAGGTCAGGTACAGACTAACCTCGGTTACCGTGTTCAGTTCAACTCAGCTATCGGTCCTTACAAGGGCGGTTTGCGTTTCCACCCAGCTGTTAACCCTTCAATGTTGAAGTTCCTCGGTTTCGAGCAGACTTTCAAGAACGCTTTGACTACCCTTCCTATGGGTGGTGCTAAGGGTGGCGCTGACTTCAACCCAGTTGGTAAGTCTAACGGTGAGATCATGCGTTTCTGCCAGGCATTCATGCAGGAGTTGTGGAACAACATCGGCGTAGATACTGACGTTCCTGCTGGTGACGTAGGTGTTGGTGGCCGTGAGATCGGTTTCCTTAACGGTATGTACCAGAAGCTTGCTCGCAAGTACCACA
>CAJGEC010000030.1 GCA_904502285.1 uncultured Alistipes sp.
GCGTTGAGTTCCTTAATGTATTCTACTACAGTCATATAGTATATATCTTAATATACAAAGGTAATAAAGATTATTGAAAGTGAACACCTGAAGTGTCGCTATTCAGCCTCAACCTCGGCAATGAAACGCTTGACCGCATCGTGTTTGTGTTGAGGTGGCGTATTTTGAGATAGACCGGATATGTGCCATCATCCTTCTTTCGACCGAGTACATAGTTAAAGGTTGCCATAGATTACTCCATTTACTCTGTATTTACTCTGTTTTACTCACGATAAAGATAGATAATATAAATGGAATAAGGAAATAAATTAACTCTTTTCTTATAATGTAAGATGTAAGTTAATCATTGATAAATGGGCTTATAGGCTGATTTAGAGGTATATATAAAACAAAAGAGAGAAGCACGATGTCTTCTCTCCTTTGAGCTGTTGATCAGGCTTAACTGCGCTTCGCTTGTTTAGCCTTGTGGCGCTAAGGAGATCAAAAGATTATAATAGCCGCAGATAGCGATATTTATTTTCAAGGGCAATACCGTATATGCAAGCATAAGGTATTGCCCTAAAAAACAAATGCCACCTTGCGGTGGCACTACTATAATCTTTCATCTCTCTGAGCTGTTGACGAGGCTTGAACTGACGGATGCTTATGCACCCGTAGGGTTATATTTACAATCCTCCCAAACCCTCCTTTGAAAAGGAGGGCTTTAGAGGTCGCCAGTTCAACCAACCCAATAAATGACAAAAAACAAGTGTTACCCAAAGGCAACACTTGTTTTTCGTGAGCTGTTGATCAGGCTTGAACTGACGACCTCTTCCTTACCAAGGAAGTGCTCTACCACTGAGCTACAACAGCAATAATAAACCCTACTCCAATGAAAGAGTGCGCAAAAGTATATAAGTTTTTTCTAAACTGCAAATTTTTTGCCCACTTTTTTATGCTAAGAGCAATGTTAGTTTGTCAAATAAACTGCCTAAATAAGCGTAACTATTTATGAATGAGCGATGTATTAATATTACATCTTGATTATATTTTCTACACCCATTTCGGTTACTTGCTTGATAAGTTCGTCGTTGTTATCCGAAACAACCAGTAGCTTATCGCCCTTCGATAGGATGGTGTCGCCCTTCGGCACGAAGTATTCACCCGCGCGGTAGACCATAACAACGAGGGTATGGCCCGGAAGGCGAATATCCTTAAGAGTGTTGCCTCGCTTGAGCATAGCGTTGTTAATCTCTATCTCCGAGAACTCGCTCTTAATATGGTCGGGAACGACGAGCTTAAAGGTGCGCTCCTTTTCGGTGAAGGAGAGGTTGAGCCAGTTGGCCATACCGCTCACCGTAGTACCCTGAACAAGGAGCGAGATGATGGTAATGACGAAGACCACGTTGAAGAGGTAGTCAGAGTTCTCCACACCATTATTAATAGTATAGATGGCGAAGATGATTGGCACAGCACCACGGAGTCCCACCCACGAGATGTAAAGTCGGGCCTTGGTAGTAAACTGCCTAAAGGGTGAGAGGCTGATGAGTGTTGCCACGGGACGTGCCACGAATATCATAAACAGACCAATAGCAATACCCATAAATATTACCTCTGGGCTAAGAAGATCCTGGAGGTCGGCATAGAGACCAAGGAGCAGGAACAGCACGATCTGCAAAAGCCACGTGAAACTATCGAAGAAGGTGCGCAGCATATTACGGTGGACAATCTTGAGGTTACCAACCACAAGACCAGCGATATAGACGGCCAAATATCCATTGCCGTAGGCCATCGTCGTAATGCCGAAGGTGAAGAAGGCACAGGCAAGTAGCAGTACCGAGTAGAGCGAGGTATTGCTACGTATGTTGATATTGTTGAGCATCCACACCGTAACGCGACCAAAGCCGTAGCCGAGGCCTGCACCGAGGAGCATTTGCACGATGAAAGTACCCACGGCACTCCAAAGGTTGAGGTCCGTACCTTGGCTCACGATGCTCACCAAGACCACGGTGAGGATATAGGCCATAGGGTCGTTACTACCGCTCTCCAACTCAAGCAGAGGACGTAGGTTTTGTTGTAACCCCTGCTTCTTGGTACGTAGGATGGAGAATACCGAGGCCGAGTCCGTAGAACTCACCGTGGCGGCGAGGAGCAGGGCGAATGGTAGGGTTAGATTCTCTAAGCCAAAGAGGGGTGCGACGAGGTATATAAATCCACCGACGATAAGGGCGGTGAGGATAACACCGAGCGTGGCCATAACCACGCCAGGTGCCATCACAGGACGTATCTCCTTGAAATTCGTATCCATACCACCAGAGTAGAGGATGATACAGAGGGCTATCATACCGACGAACTCTGCGAACTCCGACGAATTGAAATTTATGAAGTCGTTGTAGCCAAAGAGGATACCCACACCAAGGAATAGAAGCAGGGCGGGGGCACCAAGTCGGTATGCCGCCTTTCCGGCAAGCACAGCGATAAAGAGCAACAAGGCTACTACTACAAGGAAGTTGTCAGTCAGCATAATATATAAGTTTTTATCTCTCGAATCTCAAAGATGACCATATCTCTGGTTAGAGGATTATTTTCACGTCGCCAATCAATCGATAGTCGAAGTCTACATACTCGTAGAGTGCGTAGGCCACGATGCTGTTGTCGTTTGCTCGATATTCGGCAAGAACTATTGCCGATATGTTGCTCGTGGGTATCTCCTCCAATTTCGACTCATCACCTACGGCAAGGTAGTGCTGTAGGGTGTCGAGTTGAGAGCGGTCATAATAGCGTTCGCGGTAGTCCATATAACGCTTTGTTGAGGTAAGGTATGGCACAAGTTGGTCGTTTGTGCGACGCATAATGGTTGTGAAAACTCCATATCCAAGCATCGATATACCTGCAATAAGCAGATGCATACTCAGTGCGCTCGACTTGTCGTCAATGGCTACGATGTTAATAATCAAAAGAACTATACCAATAACCATTATTGTTATAGGTGTTGTAATGGGGCGATGGCGTAACTCCACACCATCACCAGGCAAGGCACAGAGCGCCTTGCAAATATCGTTTGCTATCATATATAGTATTATTTAGTTGTTATTCAATTTGTTATCTGTGCCGTGTGGGGCGGTAATAGGGTGTTGAATCAACTAAATAATAAGCCTCACCAGACGCAGTAGGTAGTGCTGTCGTGCGTGAGAGACAAACAATATTTTATGGTTATACAATCCATATCGTGAGGCCGCCGTTGTGCTGTCTATAAGACTCGGAGCCTTAAGATGTTGAAATTGTCGAGTATCATAACGTGCAGAGCGTGATAGTGTGCGTGATGCAGGGACAACACTCTGCGATAGTGGTGCCGATGGTGGGGTCGATACCAACTTCGAGTAGCAACAATTGAATGTTGCCTCGGTGTCGGATGTTGCTGGCAGAGTAGAGGGGGTGTAGTGCGATTTTGCGACATTGAACTCCTGGGCACTACTCTTTGTAGGGCCTAAGAGCGACACCATTGTCGCAAGAATTATCCACACTATCCTGCTCATACGGTATTTGTTTATTGTGCCACGAAGGTATAAGTTATTGTTCCTCGGTGCGATACAGGAGCCGAGCCATCGATTTTGAAGAGTGTGCGGTGGTGACGAGCCGCGGCCAAGGCCTGCTCGTTGAGTTCCGCATTTGTCGAGGAGTTGATGCGTGCCGCAGTCACCGCGCCATTGCGGTCGAGCCACACATCTACCACTACGACACCTCCGCTCTTTGTGCGGTAGGCTGGAACGTATAGGTCGCGGTGGTGGCGTACGGGGTCGGTGAAGTTGTAGGCCACGGTCACAGCGCCCGAAAACTTACCCTTGTCGCCACTTCCCTTAGCGCCTCCAGAGCCACCTCCAGAGCCACCCTTAACCATAGAGGATACCTCGCGCATACCACTCTCGTAGTTACTACGATTATCCGACATATCCTGAGAGATCTTATCCATCATCTGTTGCATATCGCTGTCGTAGTTCATCTCGGCCTTAGAACCAGCCGTCTCGGCAGCATCGTTAGACTGCAAATTTTTCACCTTCTCGATGGCTGCCATACGACGATTGATATCCTCCTGAAGTTGGTCGCGGCGCTTCTTAAGTTTTTCGACCTCCTCCTCCGAGGGAATCTCTTCGACAAGTTCTATGATATACTCTTGAGGACGCAGCTCTACGTTGTAACGTGCTGTGGCTAAGAATGTTCCGCCAATCATAAATATAGCAATAACGACCAATAGACCCACACGATGAGCATATAGCCACTCGCCAAAAGTCTCGGAACGGGTGTCGCCGAGATTTATATTTTTGCGATGGCGTGTGGCATTTTGCATATTTTGGTTACGTTGTTGCATATCTCAAAACTTGTTGTCGGACATAATTCAATGCAAAAATAGTAATTTTTTTAATATTTTTAGTATATTTGTGCCATTATGACGAAATTAATGGAGATAATATCTACTCCTTGGAGTAGCACTCTCCGAATATGAACATAAAAACAGAACTATTATGGCGAATAAACAGCGAACACTTGCTTCGGCAATATCGTTTGAGGGAAAGGGATTGCATACAGGTTTGCAGGTTAAGATGACCGTTAACCCTGCAGAGGCTAATCACGGTATCACCTTCCGTCGTGTAGATATCGAGGGATGTCCCGAAGTACCAGCGCTTTGCGAATATGTTACCGATACCTCGCGTGGCACAACAATCGAGTCGGGTGAGGCTAAGGTGAGCACCATCGAGCATATTATGTCGGCACTCTGGACTCTCGGAGTGGATAACGCAACCATCGATATCAATGCACCTGAGACCCCTATTATGGATGGTTCGGCTCAGGAGTATGCACGAACAATTATCGAGGTGGGAACTGTGGAGCAGGAGGCTGACCGTAAGTACTTCGAGGTTACGGAGAAGCAGGTCTACACCCTCCCAGAGAAGGGTGTTGCCATTGTCATCTATCCCGACGATGAGTACTCAGTATCGGTACACGTAGATTACAACTCTAAGGTTGTTGGTAACCAGTATGCCACCTATTGCAAGGAGGATAACTACGTGGAGAAGATTGCTATGTGCCGAACATTTGTCTTCTTGCACGAGCTTGAGCCACTTATGAAGATGAATCTCATCAAGGGTGGTGACTTGGATAACGCTATTGTGGTTGTTGAGAATCCAGTATCAGAGGATCAGCTCAGCCACCTCAAAACTATCTTCGGTAAGGATGATATCCATATCACAGGTGGTTACTTGAACAACCAGCAGTTGCGCGCTAACAACGAGTTGGCTCGTCACAAGCTTCTCGACTTGTTGGGAGACTTCGCATTGCTCGGAATGCGTATCAAGGGCCGTGTTTGGGCAACCCGTCCAGGCCACTTCGCCAATACAGAGTTTATGAAGGAACTCTCGCGTGCTATCCGTCGTAGCGGTGAGAAGCCTGCATTTAAGTATAGCGCTAAGGAGCAGCCACTTATGGATATCAATCGCATCAAGTCGTTGTTGCCACACCGCCCTCCATTCTTGCTCGTAGACCGTGTCTTCCATATCGAGGATAATGCTATTGGCGGTATCAAGAATGTATCTATGAATGAGCCATTCTTCGTGGGTCACTTCCCTGAAGAGCCAGTGATGCCAGGTGTGCTTATCGTCGAGGCATTGGCACAGTGTTGTGGTATCTTGGTATTGAGCCGTGTTGAGGATCCTGAGAGCTACTCTACATACTTCCTTAAGGCCGATGGTGTTAAGTGGAAGAAGAAGGTTGTGCCAGGCGACACATTGCAGCTTGAGTGCCATATCGTGGATATGCGTCGCGGTATTTGCACCGCAGTATGTAAGGCCTTCACTGGAGGTCAGTTGGCTTGCGAGGCTACGCTCACTGCACAGATTGCCAAGAAGAAATAATTTAACTATATAATTGAGAATCAGTATGATTAGTAATTTGGCTTACGTTCATCCAGACGCCAAGATTGGCAAGAACGTGACTATTGAGCCATTTGCCTACGTCGAGGGCGACGTGGTGATTGGCGACGACTGTTGGATTGGTCCACACGCTATTATATATAATGGTGCTCGTCTCGGTAAGGGTAACAAGGTGCATCCGGGTGCTTGTATCGCTTGTTTGCCACAGGACTTGAAGTTCGCTGGCGAGCAGACCACAGCAGTCATTGGCGACTATAACGATATTCGTGAGTGTGTGACCATCGCACGTGGTACAGCCTCTCGTGGCACTACCGTTGTTGGAGATCATAACCTCCTTATGGCATACGTACACGTTGCTCACGACGACGTTGTTGGTAGCCATTGTGTTATTGCTAATCGTGTCTCTTTGGCTGGTGAGGTCGAGGTTGGCGACTGGGTTGTTATTGGTGGCCACGCCGCTTTGCACCAGTGGATTCATATCGGCGACCACGCAATGATTCAGGGTGGAGCGCTTGTTACTCAGGATGTTCCTCCGTTTATCATCGCTACAAATGGTGAGACTCACTATGCAGGAATCAACAAGGTTGGTCTTTCGCGTCGTGGTTTCACTCCGGAGCAGATTGAGTCTATCCACAACACTTGCCGTATCCTCTTCCAGAGCGAGTTGAACTATATGGCTGGTTGCGACAAGGCTGAGGCCGAGGTTGCTGAGAGCGCTGAGCGTAACAAACTTATCGAGTTTGTGCGTGGATCAAAGCGAGGTGTGATTAAGCCATACCAGTCGAGAAGGTAGTTGCCGAGTTATATAACGGAGAGTCTTTGATTCGAGGCTCTCCACACAAATAAGAGCGTGTCCCGAATGGGGCACGCTCCTCTTATTTAATATAGGTACAGGATTATCTGCGTGGCTTGATGTCAAGCTTAACAGGCTTAATCAAGTTCTCTGGTGAGAGGATGATGTCGAGCTCCTCCTTAGTCAAGATGCCGTGCTCGAGAACGAGGTCGTAAACACGACGGCCAGTTGCCATAGCCTCCTTAGCGATCTTAGTAGAGTTCTTGTAGCCGATAACTGGGTTGAGGGCAGTCACAACACCGAAGCTATCCTGAACATACTTCAAGCACTGCTCCTCGTTAGCCTTGATGCCATCAACGCAGTTGATACGCAAGGTGTCGAAGCCGTTCATCATAATCTCTGCAGACTCGAAGCAGCACTGTGCCATTGTAGGCTCCATAGCGTTAAGCTCCATCTGAGCCTCCTGAGCGCACATAGCAACACAAGCATCGTTACCGATAACCTTGTAGCAAATCTGGTTCATAACCTCAGGAATAACAGGGTTTACCTTACCTGGCATAATTGAAGAGCCTGGCTGACGTGCTGGAAGGTCGAACTCGTGGAGACCGCAACGTGGACCAGAACCCAAGAGGCGGAGGTCGTTACAGATCTTGTTCAACTTAACAGCTACGCGACGCAAAGCAGAAGAGTAGCCCACCATACAAGTAGTATCAGATGTAGCAGCTACGAGGTCCTCAGCAAGCTTGATGTCCCAACCAGTGATCTGGCGCAAAGCAGCGATACACTTCTCAGAGTACTCAGGCTCAGAGCAGATACCTGTACCGATAGCAGTAGCACCCATATTTACTGTGAGGAACTCCTCAGCAGCGAACTCAAGGTTCTTCTTCTCCTCCTTCAAAATCTGAGCGAAAGCACCGAAGGTCTGACCGAGGGTCATAGGCACGGCGTCCTCAAGCTGAGTACGACCCATCTTAAGGATGTTAGCGAACTCCTTAGCCTTCTTAGCGAAAGACTCAATAAGAGCCTCGTAGTGCTTCATAAATACCTGGTGTGTAGCATAGAGACCGAGGTGGATACCGCAAGGGTAAGCATCGTTTGTAGACTGTGAGCAGTTTACGTGGTCGTTAGGAGAGCAGTACTGATACTCGCCTGGCTGGTGACCCATAATCTGGAGCGCACGGTTAGCGATAACCTCGTTAGCGTTCATATTAGTTGTAGTACCAGCGCCACCCTGAATCATATCGCAAGGGAACTGGTCGTGGTGCTGACCCTGCATAATCTCAAGACAAGCCTTAGAGATAGCGTCGAACTGCTCGTCGGTCAAGAGACCGAGCTGGTGGTTAGCCTCAGCAGCACCAAGCTTTGTCATAGCCAAGCCATTGATGAACAATGGGTAGTCCGAAAGGTGGAAGCGGCTGATAGGGAAGTTCTCAATACCGCGCAATGTCTGAACACCATAGAGGGCCTCAACAGGAACCTCCATCTCGCCAATAAGATCGCTCTCAAGACGAGTCTTACCTGAAAAATTAGTAGCCATAGTTTGTTGGTTTTATGTTATTAAATCGTTATGTCGACAGTTCAAGCATATCGCTTAAATATCACGCAAGATATATATTTTTTGGCAATTGTGCAAGCATTCATCCAATTAATTAATGAAAACGAAAATAACATAGACTAAATGTGTCGTAACATTATAGAATATAGTGGCTAATAAAAATAAATCGATATATTTTTTGCTCGATTAGAAAAAATAGTTAAATTTGTAGTGCCAAGAGAGCTCTTTTGGCAAACATATTTTTGATGAAAGTGTATTGGCTTTTATCCTTGGCGCGAAATCTGGAAAATTTCACAATGGAACAAGGACAGCAACACACTCGTCACTCTGTATTGACTTGTCTGGGGTAATTCTTGCCCTATACTCAATACGGGTGTGGGGTATTGTTTATTTGTTCCATAGGTATTCCAGAACCTCGCGTCAGATAGACTAATCATCTCCACACTTTCTTTTTTATTACTACGTCATTGGAGGTGTGACGAAAATAAACAAACTTCATTATTATGAAAAAAATCTACTATTTTGCGATTGTTGCGCTATTCTGTGTAGCAGCTGCATCTTGTTCAAAGGAGGGGTCTAATGATGTAAAGCAGCCCTCAATTGAAGAGTTACTTGTTGGAAAATGGGAAAGTGACGAGGACAATGACGTCGATATGTATATCGAGTTGAAATTAAATGAAGATGGAGATGGTAGATCGAAATGTGAATACCCTGATGACCCAGATGTTTACGTCGTAGAAATCGAATGGGAGTATGAGAAAGGACGCAAGGATGATATCTTGTATATTACAGAGTTTTGGGAAGATGAGGGTGAAGTATACGAAGATGAATATGAACTTATAATAGAGTCTATATCTGAAGATGAATTAGTATTAATATTGGATTTGGATGATGAATATGAATTTACCTTTGAACGTAAATAACTAATCACGACACATCTACAACCATTAGAATTAGGGGGTATAACGGGCTTAGGCTTGCATTATATCCCCTAATACTATATTCAATACCGACGTAAATATAGCAATTGAAATAAAAATACGCAATATTTGTCAAATTATCAATATATTTCTTATCTTTGTGAGAATATAATGTGGTATATGACAAAGAGTATGCAGCGAGTAGCAATATTTCCTGGGTCGTTCGACCCCTTTACACGTGGTCACGAGTCTATCGTTAAGCAGGCCTTGGGGCTCTTCGATAGGGTAGTGGTGGCCATAGGTTACAATACGGCTAAGCGAGGATTCTTGAGTGTAGAGGCTCGTAAGGCCTTGATAGAGAAGGTCTTTGAGAATGAACCACGTATTGAGGTTACTACCTACACGAGTCTTACGGGCGATGAGGCGCGCCGTGTAGGTGCTACAGTAATCTTGCGTAGCGTACGTAATAGCATCGACTTCGAGTATGAGCGTACTTTGGATAGGGCAAATAACCATATCTATCCAGACCTCACGACCATATTGTTGGTGGCATCGGCCGATGTGGAGCATATCTCTTCGACCTTAGTGCGTGAGTTACACGCTTTTAACCACTCCACCGAGTCGTTGTTGCCTGCGGGCATAAGACTTGAGGAGTATCTCGAAACGAAGTAGAAGATAAACAATAACTTAATACAACTATAATAATGCAGTTTACAGCAGAGATGATCGCGGGCCTTCTTGGCGGAACAATCGTTGGTGACAAGGGTGCTACCGTGTCTACCGTATCCTCAATCGATGGAGGCAAGGCTGGCTCGTTGGCCTACCTGACCAACCCAAAATATGAGCAGTATATCTATACTACAGAGGCAAGTATCGTACTCGTTGATAGTACGTTCGAGCCTAAGGAGGAGGTTAAGACCACACTTATCAAGGTGGACAACGTGGCACAGTGTGTACTCAACCTCTTGGAGATGTATAACGCTTCGCGCCCACAGAAGAGGGGTATCTCGAAGCTCGCCTCTATCCACGAGGGGGCAGTTATAGGCGAGGATTGCTACGTAGGAGACTTCACCGTAGTTGAGGCTACGGCAAAGATTGGCGATAAGGTTCAGATATATCCTCAGTGCTACATTGGCGACAATGTGACTATTGGCGAGGGTACGAAGATCTATCCTGGTGTAAAGATTTATGAGGGATGTGTCGTAGGTAAGAACTGTATCCTCCACGCAGGCGTTGTTATCGGTGCTGATGGCTTTGGCTTCGCACCACGCGAGGATGGCACATTCGCAAAGATACCACAGCTCGGTAATGTAATCATCGAGGATAATGTGGAGTTGGGTGCTAATACCTGTGTCGATAGAGCAAAGACAGATTCAACAATCATACGTTCGGGTGTTAAGTTGGATAACCTCATTCAGGTAGGCCACAATGTGCAGATTGGCTCAAATACCGTGATGTCTGCACAGGTGGGTATCGCTGGAACTACCAAGATTGGCTCTAACTGCTTCGTCGGTGGTCAGGTGGGCTTTGCCGACCATATCACCGTTGGTAATGGCTGTAAGATTGGCTCGCAGAGTGGCCTCGATAAGAGTGTGCCTGATGGCGAGATTCGCTTCGGCTCGCCAGCACTTCCAGGTATCCAGTACCACCGCTCGTTTGCCGTCTTCCGTCAGTTGCCAGAGATGGCACAGAAGCTCCGTGAGTTGGAGAAGGCACTCAAGGCGCTTAAGAGCGAGGAGTAGTAGATGGGGGAGTCTCAGCGCATAATGGGTATCGACCCAGGAACCAACTATATGGGCTATGGCATCATCGAGATTGTCGATGGCAAACCCCGTGCAGTTGTTATGGGCGATATCGACCTTCACAAGGTTAAGGATGCACACCATAAGTTGCGCTATATCTTCGAGAGGGTACGCTCGCTTACCGTGGAGTATTCACCCCAGGAGGTAGCCTTCGAGTCCCCTTTCTTTGGTGCAAATGTGCAGTCGATGCTTAAGTTGGGTCGTGCGCAGGGTGTCGCTATCGCTGCGGTGTTGAGTGCTGGGGAGGGTATCGCCATTGCCGAGTATGCCCCCACACGTATCAAGCAGGCGATTACGGGCCGTGGCCAGGCCTCGAAGCAGGAGGTAGCCACGATGATAAACTCGATGCTTGGCACCGACTATAAACCCCGTAAACTCGATGCTACGGATGGTATGGCTGTGGCGTTGTGTCATTGGCTCACTACGTCGAATCGCCTGAATAGCCTCGTTGGTGGCGATAAGCGTAAGGGCTTGGGTGGCGACAGTAAGTCGCGCAAGGGTAGCAAGACGTGGGAGAGTTTCGTGGAGTCCAACCCCGACAGAGTGACTATGTAGCCCATTGTGGCAAAACATAAGAAGAGATTAATAATTTAAAAAGAGAAGAGTATGAAAAGAGTATTTGCATTGATTTGTGGTATCGTAATGCTTGTGTCGTGCGGTACTAATGGTCTCCAGACTATGAAGATTTCGGGAGACTTTGCAGGCCTTGACAGCGTTGCCGAGGGCGATGTATTTGAGGTGAAGGTGGATGACGAGGTGCTTAAGAGCGTAAAACTTGATGCTAACCTCGCTTTCGAGACTGAGATTACCACTCAGCCAGAGCAGTTTGTTAGCCTATGGATGGATGAGACTAAGTATATCACAATTATCACCTCAGGTACGGATGTCGTTGTAGACTATGATGTAGAGGGTGATGTTATCACTGTTTCAGGCTCAGTAAACCACGATGCTTATACCAACTTCGAGAATGAGATCGGTGGAAATATGATGGCACGTCTCTATACCTGCCAGAGTCAGGAGGAGGCAGATCAGATATATGAGGAGATGGCTGCTTATATCGAGACAGCATTCCTTGCTAACAAGGATAGTGTTATAGCCTTGCCAATCTTGCGCTATATGAACTACTATGGCGACGCTGAGCGTATCCCAGAGCTCTTCGCTATGATCGATTCTAAGTTTAGCTATTTGCCTTCGTACGTCGAGATGCAGACCTATGTCGAGAATACTCGCAACACCATTATCGGTGCTGACCTCGTAGACTTGTGCTTGCCACAGGCCGATGGCACAATGATTTCAGTGTCGGAGTTGTGCGACTATGGTAAGTGGGTCTTGGTGGACTTCTGGGCAACTTGGTGTGGCCCTTGCCGTGGTGAGATTCCTCACCTTGTTGAGGCATACAAGGAGTTCGGTCCTAAGGGTCTTGAGATCTATGGCGTATCTTTCGACCGCAATGGTAACGAGCAGAAGTGGCAGGAGTTCACTCAGCAGAACGGTATGGAGTGGGTTAATGTTTGGGGAACTGATGCCGAGGGTAGGTGGAGTGTTGGTGAGCCTTATAACGTGAACTCTATTCCAGCAAACTTCTTGTTCTCTCCAGAGAAAAAGCTCGTAGCAAAGAATTTGCGTGGCGAGGAGGTGAAAAAAATCCTTGCTGAGCATATCAAGTAAAGTGTTGATAATCAGCTGTTATAAAAAGTGACGATGAAAAATCGTCACTTTTTTTTCTAATTTTTTCACAAAAATATTTGGTAGAACGAAAAATTTGTTATACATTTGCACTCGCAAAAGCAAAGGAATGGCTCCGTAGCTCAACTGAATAGAGTACTTGACTACGGATCAAGCGGTTCCAGGTTTGAATCCTGGCGGAGTCACAAAGCGGTAATCGAAAGGTTACCGCTGCTTTTTTTATATACCTACGAAATACCTCCCTGTAGAGTCTGTTTGTGGCATAGAATATGCCGTTGAGTGTGGTGATAATCTTAAAATTTTATTTTATGACACACACAAAACACTCTACAGCAACAACAGCCGTCTATGGCTCAGAAGAGATGGTGCGTCCTGCACCTACGATGACAATCCCTGAGGAGATGACAACTCCTGAAATAGCCTACCGTATGGTTAAGGATGAGACCTATGCACAGACTCAGCCCCGTCTCAACCTTGCCACCTTCGTCACTACCTATATGGATGAGTATGCCACACGTCTTATGAACGAGGCTATCTCGATGAACTATATCGACCAGACGGAGTATCCACGTGTAGCGGTGATGACCAGTCGTTGCATCAACATCTTGGCTAACCTATGGAATACACCCGAAAAGGGGGACTCTAAGTGTGGTGCGCTCGGTATTGGCTCCTCTGAGGCCTGTATGCTTGGAGGCGTTGCCGCGTGGCTAAGATGGCGCAAACGCCGAGAGAAGGAGGGTAAATCGACAGCCAAGCCAAACCTTGTGATGAGTGCTGGTATGCAGGTAGTGTGGGAGAAGTTCTGCCAACTATGGCAGATTGAGTTACGCCAAGTACCTCTCTCACGAGAGAACCGTACGTTATGTCCAAAGGAGGCTCTTAAGATGTGCGACGAGAATACCATCTGCGTAGTCCCTATTGCGGGTGTTACGTGGACTGGTCTCAACGACGACATTGAGGCGTTAGACAAGGAGTTGGAGGCCTTTAACAAGCGTACGGGCTACGATATTCCTATCCATGTAGATGCTGCCTCAGGAGGCTTTATTTTACCATTTGTAAGTCCTGAAACGCGCTGGGACTTCCGTCTAAAGAACGTAATCTCGATCTCAACATCGGGTCATAAGTTTGGTCTGGTCTATCCAGGTCTTGGTTGGGTTATTTGGCGCGATAAGAGTTATCTGCCTGAGGAGATGAGCTTCTCGGTGAACTATCTTGGTGCCGAGGTGACACAGGTGGGTCTCAACTTCTCGCGCCCTGCCGCCCAGGTGCTTGGCCAGTACTACAACTTCATCCGTCTCGGCCGTGAGGGTTACACCCGTGTTCAGCAAAACTCTATGGAGATAGCGCGCTACTGCCATAAGCGTATCGGCGAGATGGAGTGTTTCGAGAACTACTCCGACGAGGTGGTGAACCCGCTCTTCGTATGGTCGCTTAGCGAGGAGTATCTCAAGAGTGCTAAGTGGACACTCTACGACTTGCAGGCCCTCCTGCAGCAGAGTGGTTGGATGGTTCCAGCCTACTCCTTGCCAAAGGATATTGAGGATATCGTGGTTATGCGTATCGTCGTGCGTCAGGGTATGTCGCGCGATATGGCAGATATGTTGCTAAAGGATATTCAGAACGGTGTTGCTGAGCTCAACAAGTTGAAGTATCCAACAGCCTCACGTCAGGCCTACGAGAAGCAGGAGAAGCAGCGAGGCAGAGTATTTACTCATTAGGGTATTACACAAACTGAAGAGGGCGCAACCATTTGGTCGCGCCCTCTCTCTTTTGGGTGTCGGCAATTAGACTAATTGTCCTTCTCGCCCCCCCCCTCTTATCGGTTATTACAACTGAATCTCGTTGCCGATGTACTTGCGAAGGTTTACATCCTTCTTGCAACGCTCTGCGTAAGAGGCATCCTTAGCGATAGCGCTCTTGAGCTCTGCAGTAGCAGTAGCCATATCGCCCTGCTTAGTAGCGATAACAGCACGCAAGTAGTCAGCCTCAGCAGTAGTGTCGTTAGCGATGAACTGCTTAGCAGCAGTGTAGTCAGCGTTCATAGTAGCAGCAACTGCAGCGTTGTAGCCCTCAAGCTGTGACTGTGCCTGAGCGTAGTTACCCTCAGCAGCTGCAGCCAAAGCCTTAACCTCTGAAGATGCGTTAGCAGTGTAAGCCTTAGCAGCCTCAGTCTCACCGTTCATAAGGTTTACCAATGCAAGGTTAGTGTTGATAGCAGCAGCGTTGCCACCAGCCTTAACAGCGTTAGCGAAAGCCTCAGCAGCCTTCTCGCCCTCGCCAGCCTCAGCGTAAGCAACACCAAGGTTGTTGTAAGCAGCTACGCTCTTGTACTCCTTAGCAGCAGCCTCCAAAACAGCGATCTTCTCAGCCTGTGAGAGCTTGCCAGTAGAAGCGATGTGAAGCATCTCCTTCTCGTCGAGCTCAGCGAACTTGCCCTCACGAACCAATGCAGCCATCTCGTCGTCAGTCTTACCGCTGATGTCAGAGCTGTTTACGAGCTGTGCACGACGGAGCTGTGGAAGGATCTCCTTCTTCAAAGCACCGAATACCTGGCTCATATTCTTGATCTGCTCCTCACGCTCAGAAGATGAGTTGTAGCTGTTCAAAACAGAGAGGATAAGCTCCTTGTCCTCGATCTCAGAAGCAGCAACCAACTCCTTGAAGCCGTCCCAGTCCTCACCGTATGAAGCAGCGTCGAGAGTAAGACCGAGCTCCTCAAGCAAAGCCTCAGCAGCCTTCTTACCAGACTCGCTACGTGCAGCAGAGAGCTTGTCGTTGAACTTCTCAGGACCATCTGGAGAAGCGTAACCATTTACATAGATGTTCTGCTTGATGCGATCGTTGTCCTTCTGCTCTGCAGCCTTCTGCTGGAATGCTGTAAGCTCCTCGCTTGTCTTAGCCTTCTTAGCAAGACGTGAAGAGTTGATCTCGTAAACGTAGTTAGCCTTAGTAACCTCAGTGATTACGTTCTTGTAGCCAGACTCCATAGCCTCCATAGCTGTAGAGTAGTTGATGTCACGCTGCAAAGTGTTGATACCCTGAGCAACGGTAAGACCGAAAGCGCGCTTCAATGCCAAAGCCTCAGCACCGTCAGCAGCCAAGATAGCAGCCTCCTCCTCAGTTGGGATAGCACCAGTGTTCAAGTTTACCAAAGTGAACTCCTTGCAGTCACCCTTAGGACACTTGATCTCAGCACGAAGCTGAAGCTCGCTGCAAGCCATACGATCGTCGTATGGGAAGGTTACGTGCATAGTGTACTCACCACCGTTCTTCTTCTCGATAACAGTGTAGTTGTCATCAACCTTTGAGCCCTGGAAGTACTGAGTAGTACCAGCAACCTCACCACCCTCGAATACGATAACTGGAGTAACCTTCAAAACAGCCTTAGCGTTGAAGTACTTCTCTGGGAAAGTTACGGTGATGTCAGCATCAACCTTACCATCGTTCAATACCAAAACCTCAGGAGTGCAAGTCAAATTAACCTCGTCCTGGTGCTTTGCCATCTTCTTGAAGCAGTTACAGCCTGAAAGTGTCAAAACCACAACAGCGAGAACTGCGCTCATTTTGAAAAGATTTTTCATAGATGTCTAAAAGTTTTGTTAGTAAATAAATTTATTCGTAGTTGTCTATTTTCTATTGTTATTGTAACGTCGCTCATACCTCTTTTATTATGCGTACGCACGTGAGAGGCTAAAGTTATTGTTACTTGCGCTCGTGGCGTGGTCCGCGGTTCTCACGCTTCTCGCCACCCTCACGAGGCTTGCGCTCGCGTGGCTCGCGCTCTACCCAACCCTCTGGCTTTGGCAACAACGCCTTGCGAGAGAGCTTGAGCTTGCCAGTCTTCTGGTCCTTAGCGATGAGCTTAACCTCGATCATATCGCCCTCCTTAAGGCCTGTCTCCTCCATAGTCTCGAAACGCTTGTAGTCGATCTCAGAGATGTGCAACAAAGCGTCCTTGCCTGGGAGAATCTCAACGAAAGCACCGAAGTCTACGATAGAGCGAATCTTACCGTTGTAGGTCTCGCCAATCTCTGGAATGGCAACGATACCCTTGATGCGAGCCAAAGCAGCATCCAAAGCCTCCTTGTCCTTACCGAAGATGTCTACGATACCCTTCTCATCAACCTCAGTGATGGTGATGGTAGTGCCAGTGGTCTTCTGGATCTCCTGGATAACCTTACCACCAGGGCCGATAACAGCACCGATGAACTCCTGTGGGATAGCAATCTGAACGATGCGTGGTACGAATGGTTTGTAGTCCTCGCGTGGCTCAGAGATAGTCTCCATCATCTTGTCAAGGATGTGGAGACGGCCCTGACGTGCCTGCTCCAAAGCCTTAGCCAATACCTCGTATGAGAGACCATCAACCTTGATATCCATCTGTGTAGCGGTGATACCGTCACGTGTACCTGTAACCTTGAAGTCCATATCGCCGAGGTGGTCCTCATCGCCCAAGATATCAGACAACACAGCCCAACGGCCAGTTGCAGAGTCTGAGATAAGACCCATTGCGATACCTGATACTGGCTTCTTGATCTTAACACCAGCATCCATCAATGCCAATGTACCTGCGCAAACAGTAGCCATTGATGAAGAACCGTTAGACTCCAAGATATCTGATACAACACGCAAAGCGTATGGCATCTGCTCGCCTGTAGGAATCATAGGCTTCAACGCACGCCATGCCAAGTGGCCGTGACCAATCTCACGACGGCTTACGCCACGTGCTGGACGAGCCTCGCCAGTTGAGAATGGAGGGAAGTTATAGTGGAGAGTGAACTTCTCAGAACCCTGTACCAAAACCTCGTCGATCATCTTCTCGTCGAGCTTTGTACCCAATGTAACTGTTGTGAGTGACTGTGTCTCACCACGAGTAAAGATTGCAGAACCGTGAGCTGCTGGCAAGTAACCAACCTCGCACCAAATAGGACGAATCTCATCGGTCTTACGGCCATCCAAACGCTTACCCTCATCGAGGATCATGTTACGCATAGCCTTCTTCTGTACATCGTCGTGGAAATATTTGTGGATAAGTGGAGCCTTCTCCTCCAACTCCTCCTCAGTGAAGCGTGAAGCAAACTCAGCCTCCAAAGCCTCGAAGGCCTCAGAACGCTCGTGCTTAGCTGTACCGCTGGTTGCGATAGCATACGCCTTGTCGTAGAGCTCAGTGATGATCTGCTGACGCAACTCCTCGTCGTTGTTCTCGTGGCAGTATGTGCGCTTAACGTCCTTGCCAAGCTCCTTAGAGAGCTCGATCTGAACAGCACAGTGCTTCTTGATCTCCTCGTGAGCAAACTTGATAGCGCCGAGCATAACCTCCTCAGACACCTCGTTCATCTCACCCTCAACCATCAAAATGTTGTCGATAGTACCACCTACCATGATGTCGAGGTCAACCTCTGACATCTGTGAGAAGTTAGGGTTGATAACATACTCACCGTTGATACGAGCTACACGTACCTCAGAGATTGGGCCACCGAATGGGATATCCGATACAGCCAAAGCTGCAGATGCAGCCAAACCTGCCAATGCATCGGGCTGAATATCCTTGTCAGCTGAGATGAGGTTAACGGTAACGAAAACGTCAGCGTGATAATCAGATGGGAACAATGGGCGCAAAGCACGGTCGATAAGACGTGCCACCAATACCTCGGCATCGCTGGCTTTACCCTCGCGCTTCATAAAACCTCCAGGGAAACGTCCGCACGATGCGAACTTCTCCTTATACTCCACTTGAAGAGGCATAAAATCTGTTCCTTCCTTAGCGTCCTTAGCGGCTACTACTGTTGCGAGCAACATAGTGTCGCCCATCTTAACTACTACCGAGCCGTCAGCCTGCTTTGCCAACTTGCCAGTCTCGATGGTAATCTCGCGACCATCGGCCAAAGTGATGGTCTTTTGTACAGCGTTGTACAACTTTTGTGCTTCCATAAATCTTATAATCGTCAAAAAAAATGTTTCCAAGAAAATGGCCTCTGAAGTGACGGCCATTCCAAAAATAAGGGCTGTCGGCCAAAAACAATCCGTACAGCCCTTATCGCTCCTTTCGAAGTATTACTTACGAAGGTTAAGAGTCTTGATGATAGCGCGGTAACGCTCGATATCAACCTCCTTCAAATACATAAGCAACTTGCGACGCTTACCAACCAAACGCAACAATGAACGCTGCGTACCAAAGTCGTGCTTGTTCTTCTTAAGGTGCTCTGTAAGGTGGCTGATACGGTATGAAAACAATGCGATCTGGCTCTCAGGAGAACCTGTGTCAGTGTTAGACTTGCCGTAC
>CAJGEC010000031.1 GCA_904502285.1 uncultured Alistipes sp.
AGTACTTGCTCAAGCCTATGAACTGCCCTCACCACTGCGAGATCTACCGCTCTAAGCCACGCTCATACAAGGATCTTCCAGTGCGTTTGGCTGAGTTCGGTACCGTTTACCGCTACGAGCAGTCGGGTGAGTTGCACGGTTTGACACGTGTACGTTCGTTCACTCAGGATGATGCCCACCTCTTCGTGCGCCCAGACCAGCTCTTGGAGGAGTTCGAGAAGGTTATCGATATCGTGTTGTACATCTTCCGTACCTTGAAGTTCGATAAGTTCACCGCACAGGTATCGTTGCGTGACCCTAACAACACCGAGAAGTATATCGGCTCGGATGAGAATTGGGAGAAGGCCGAGAGCGCTATCATCGAGGCAGCGAAGAATAAGGGTCTCGACACCATCGTAGAGTATGGTGAGGCAGCCTTCTATGGCCCTAAGCTCGACTTTATGGTTAAGGATGCTATCGGCCGTAGCTGGCAGTTGGGTACTATCCAGGTAGACTACAACCTCCCAGAGCGTTTCGACCTCACCTATAAGGGTTCGGATGATAAGTTGCACCGCCCAATTATGATTCACCGCGCACCTTTCGGCTCTATGGAGCGCTTCGTAGCGGTGTTGTTGGAGCATACTGGCGGTAAGTTCCCATTGTGGCTCACCCCAGACCAGGTGGTGGTATTGCCAATCTCGGAGAAGTACAACGACTATGCTAATGAGGTGGCACGCCAGCTCAACATCGCCGATGTACGCGCTCAGGTGGATGACCGCAACGAGAAGATTGGCCGTAAGATTCGTGACAACGAGCTTAAGCGCATCCCTTACCTCTTGATCGTAGGTGAGAAGGAGGCCGAGGAGAACAAGGTATCAGTACGCGCTCAGGGCGAGGGCGACAAGGGTCAGATGACCATCGCCGAGTTCATCGACTTTATGCGCTCGTTGGTAAGTGCCGAGATCGAGGCTAACGCATAACGTGCTGAATGACAAGAGAATAACTATAAGTCTAACTAACAACTAATTAATTTGGCAGGACAAACACCATTCCGCCCACGCCCACAGGCGCAGGGGAATAACAACCAGCAGAACAGCCAGCAGCAGCGCGACCAGCGTGGTCGTCGCCCACAGCAGGAGAACCCCAATCGTATCAACGACGAGATCACCGCACCACAGGTACGTGTCGTGGGTGATAACGTAGAGCCTAACCTCGTACTCCCTATCAAGGAGGCGTTGCGTTTGGCCGACGAGATGGAGCTCGACCTCATCGAGATTTCGCCTAAGGCGGAGCCTCCTGTATGCCGTATTGCCGACTACCAGAAGTTCCTCTACCAGCAGAAGAAGAAGGCTAAGGAGATCAAGGCTAAGCAGGTGAAGGTTGTGACTAAGGAGATTCGTTTTGGTCCACAGACCGACGACCACGACTACAACTTCAAGCTCAAGCACGCCGAGAACTTCATCAAGGAGGGTGCAAAGGTTAAGGCCTATGTATTCTTCCGTGGCCGCTCTATCGTCTTCAAGGAGCAGGGCGAGATTCTGTTGTTGCGCTTCGCAAACGACCTTGAGGAGATCGCTCGTGTAGAGATGATGCCAAAGCTCGATGGTAAGAAGATGAATATGATCTTGGCACCAAAGTCGAAGAAGTAGGCTTTAGCGGTCCTCGTGACCATCTGTAAAAGTGAAACCCCGCGGAAGACTCCGTGGGGTTTGCTTTTTTGGGTTGCAAGGCAAAGTCTTGCTCCTACTATCGTCGTCTAAACTCTGAGAGGGTGATGCCTGTGGCCATTGCCACGTTGAGCGACTCTGACGTTGGGCGCTCGGCGGGGTAGGCGGGGATGAGCAGGCGGTGGGTGATGGCCTTGCGGCACTCCTGGCTGAGGCCACGGCCCTCGTTGCCCATAACGATAATGCCCGTGGGCGTGAGCGTCGTACCATATATATTATCGCCATCGAGGAGCGTGCCGTAGATGGGCATACCCTCCTCGTGGGCCTTGCTGAGCAGGTGGGGTAGGTTCTCCACATAGTGGATGCGGACACGTAGTATCGCCCCCATAGTGGCCTGTATGACCTTGGGGTTGAAGCAGTCGGCACACTCCTTCGAGCAGAGGATGTCCTCCACGCCAAACCAGTCGGCAAGGCGTATTATAGTGCCGAGGTTGCCAGGGTTCTGCACCCCGTCAAGAGCCAGTACAAGGCTCTTAGTCAGTGTGTTAAGGTTGAGACGGTAGCGTGGTTGCTCCACCACGGCGAGGGTGTCTGAGGCGCTCTTAAGGCCCGACAGGCGCTCCATAGTCTTTGTGTCCACGACCTCCACGTTGCCGCCCTTGAGGTCTGTGCGTGTGGTGTAGATGCGACGTATGGTGAGGGCCGAGGAGGCTATCTCCTCGACGAGTTTTGCACCTTCGGCCACGAAGAGGCCCTCCTCATCGCGGTTGCGCTTATCCTGAAGCGAGCGTATATGTTGTATCTCTGCCTTGGTCATTGCTACTCTATGGTGAATGTCTCGCCTTCGGTGGCGAGGTCTGTGTTTTCGAAGATTGTTCTGCACTCCTCGACTAAGGGCATTGGGTCCTTGTATCGCGAGGAGAAGTGGCCTATGATGAGGCGCTTAGCCCCTGCGAGTTGTGCCACCCGTGCGGCCTCGTGGGTAGTGCTGTGGCCTCGGCCCTTGGCCCATTGGCTCTCGTTGGCGGAGTAGGTGGTCTCGTGGTAGAGAAGATCGACACCCTGCACACGCTCTGCGGCCCTTGCCGAGTAGTTGGTATCCGAGAGGTAGGCGTAGGAGCGGGGCTGGTGGGGTAGGTAGGCTACCTCGCTGTTGGGAAGCACCGTGCCATCCTCAAGGGTTATATCCTCTCCGCGCTTGGCCTCGACAATCTGGGCGATGGAGAGGTTGTATTTCACGATTTTGAACTTATCGACGTTCAGTGCGGGCATCTTCTCTCGAAAGAGGAAGCCTGCCGTGGGGACCCTATGTCTGAGGGGGATAGACCACACCTCAAGGCTCCTGTTTTCGAAGATTATGCGATGCTCCGTGGTGCGCACCTCGTGCCACTTGACCTCGAAGGGGAGGTCGTCCCAGAAGTAGCGACGGTGGTAGTCGAGGATTTCGCCCATAGGGGCAGGGGCATAGATCTCTAACGGTGTGCGCTTACCTTCAAGGCCGAGGGTGGCGATGAGGGGGAAGAGTCCGAAGCAGTGGTCACCGTGGAGGTGTGAGATAAAAACGGCCCTAAGGCGTAGCGGATTTATGCCACGCCTTATGAGCTGTTGTTGCACTCCTTCGCCAGCATCCACGAGGTAGTGTTGTTCGTGGAAGTTTACCACCTGTGCCGAGGGGTGAGCCTTGGGGGTGGGCTTAGCCGAGGAGTTGCCGAGTATCGTTACTGTGAACGACATTGGCCTACTGAGCGAGCAACCAGCGCTCGCAGTCGAGAGCCGCGATACAGCCTGAGCCTGCAGCGGTGATAGCCTGACGGTAGTGTGGGTCCTTGACGTCGCCAGCAGCGAAGACACCCTCTACAGAGGTCTTAGATGTGCCTGGCACAACCTTGATGTAGCCCTGCTCGTCGAGTTCGAGCTGACCCTTGAGTACCTCTACGTTAGGGTGGTGACCGATAGCGAGGAAGAAGCCCATAATGTCGAGGACACGCTCCTGACCTGAGGTGCTAACCACGCGAACGCCTGTTACGCCATCCTCATCGCCCAAGACCTCAGCGGTGTTGTGCTCGAAGAGTACCTCGATGTTTGGGGTGTTGAACACGCGCTCCTGCATAGCCTTAGAGGCGCGGAGGTAGTTCTTACGCACGATGAGGTAGACCTTCTTGCAGATAGATGCGAGGTAGGTAGCCTCCTCACAAGCGGTGTCACCACCACCCACTACCGCTACATCCTGCTTGCGGTAGAAGAAGCCGTCGCAAGTGGCGCAAGCGCTGACACCCATACCACGATACTTAGCCTCAGACTCCAAACCGAGGTACTTTGCTGAAGCACCTGTACATACGATAACTGCCTCAGCCTCAATCTGATGCTCGTGGTCTACGGTAGCCTTGAATGGGCGCTGTGAGAGGTCGATGTCGGTGATGATACCGCGACGCACGTCGGCACCGAAACGCAAAGCCTGCTTGCGCAAGTCCTCCATCATAGCAGTACCTGTGATACCCTGTGGGTAGCCTGGGAAGTTCTCAATCTCGGTGGTTGTGGTGAGCTGACCACCTGGCTCGATACCCTCGTAGAGTACTGGTGAGAGGTTAGCACGTGAGGTGTAGATAGCTGCGGTGAAGCCTGCAGGGCCACTACCGATAATCAATACTTTTACTTTCTCCATAGTAGTAAGTTTTAGTGTTATAAGTTGTTGTATATGTTATAGTTACTGTCGTTAGTTGCGTGTGTTTCTGAAGTCGGCACTATGCTCCTCTTCCTCTCTGAAGTCGTAGCCGTAGCCCACCATCATATCACCTCCCGTGTCGCGCTGGCGGTCGGCATCCGTGGTCTCGCGCATACGCTCTTGTATGTTGTGGCCCGAACGTATTACCTCCTCGACCTCCTCCTTGGTTGGGGCGCTACCCGTGAGTTGGCCGAGGAGGGTGTAGGCGTAGGCCGAGGCCATATCGTAGTAGTTGGCCATCAGGGCGTTGAGGCGCTCGGTGATGCCCTCCAACGAGAGTTCGTTCTGGGCGATGAGCGTCATAATCTCCTCCACGGCATCGAGCGGAAGGTACTGACCTGCGAGGTCTATCCATTCGCCCTTGTAGGGGCTTTGGAAGGTGTAGTCGCCACCTTCGAGCATGGCACCTATCGAGGCGGCTATGGCGCTGTTGTAGAGGCGCTTAGCACGTGGTATCACCGTGGCACGGATGGTCGTGCGGTTGTAGGTATATTGCTTAGCCTCAGGGTCCTCCTCCTCCAATCGGGTGAGGATGTCGAGACCGCGGAGCATCTTGCCCGTGATGAAGGGGTTGAACTCCTCGAAGCATATATTGTCGCGCTTGAGGCTTCGGCGGTCGCGGCTCTTCCACTTGGCGATATCGCGCACTGTGCCGTAACTCTTGAGCGAGAGGGCTGGCATCAGCAACGACTGGCCCGCCTCCTCGATGAGGTAGGAGTAGGGCATATCCTGGGTGTCGTGGTGGCGCGTGTGGCGACCCAAGACCACGGTGTAGGGGCCCTCGATGGCGGGGGACATCACGTAGGCGCTACTTCCGAACTTCGTGCCTCGCTGGTGTACCGACTGGTGGACAGCACCACTCTTGAAGAGGTGGTTCGACTGGTTTGTGCCACTGCCTGCGTTGAAGAAGGAGAAGATGCCTGCGATGAGGAGCGACGACTTGTGGTGCGACACGGTGAAGGGTCCTGCAAAGACCGAGGCGGCCTCGCCATTGGCGAAGTGGCAGTTGGCAAACATCAGCGTATCTATGGCCGTGAAGCCATTCTCGACGATGCTGTTCTCGCCGATGAAGCTGCGCTCGACGCTCGAAGCTCCCTCCACACGGGCGTAGTTGTCGATGATGAACTCCTTGGCTCTGACGTCGATACCGACGGTTGAGGCGTAGCCCACGGTGCCATTTTCGAGGTGCGAAGCCCCCTCTATGGTTGCGCACTCCTCGATGCGTACCTCGCGGATGAAGCGCGCACCTACGATGGTGGAGTTGTCGCCCACATAGCCCATTGTCGAGCGGTGGGACTCGCTACGCTGGGTGGCCAAGGCCAAGAGGGCCGAGGTCATAGCCTCGCGGTTACGCATCATAGTCATCAGGTAGGCCACCTGCGAGGTCATCGTGCGGTAGATGATGGCACTGCGCCCTCCGTTCTCGTTCACGGCCGACACTTTAGTTCCCTCACCAAAGGAGGTGGCGTGGCGGCACTCCATACGTAACACGTCGTCGATGAAGCAGTTAGCGCCGATGACGTAGTTCGATATCGTGGAGTCGGCGATGCGGGTGTTCGAGCCTATGGTCACACTGCCCTCGAAGCGCACACCGCGCAACTGCTCCACCCTGAAGTCGGGGGCAACCAATACGTGGTCCCAATCCTCGGCATAGCAACCGCGACGCTCCAAGGCTTTGCGCTCGTCGGGTGTGGTGATTCTATAGTGTGACATAAAGCGTTGTGTGTCAGTTATTTATATGGTGTGTACACTACCTTCTTGGTCTCGAAGAACTCCTCGTCGATCATAGGTCGGATGTCGAAGAGGGTCCAGTGGCGACGGGTCAGGGCCAACTCCTCGGCGAGGTCTCCGCCCTTGAGGTAGAGGATGCCGTTGTCGAGAGAGCCTCGCTTGCCCTTACGTAGCAAAGGCCACGCCCACGGCATAAATCGTGCCATCTCCGTAACGGCACGAGAGACCACGTAGTCGAATTTCTCTGTGACCTGCTCGGCACGGCAGTTCAGCGTGCGCAGGTTGGTTAGTTCGAGCCCCTCTTTTATGCCCTCGACCACACGTATCTTCTTGGCGATGGAGTCCACACCCAGGAAGTCGGTTTCGGGGAAGAGGATGGCAAGGGGTACTGAGGGGAAGCCTCCGCCACAGCCGATGTCGATGACCTTAGCCCCAGCCTCGAACTGGCACACCTTGGCGATGGCCAACGAGTGGAGGATATGGCGAGTGTAGAGGTGCTCCATATCCTTGCGTGAGACGACATTTATGCGTGCGTTCCACTCCTGGTAGAGCATCCCAAGACGCTCGAATTGTACGCTCTGCTTAGGGCTTATCCCTGGGAAGTAGCGCTCGATTATTGTGTGGTCCATAGTCGTTGTTTGTGTCGGTATGTGTTATGTAATACCCTATGGGTTAGGGTGTTACTCCTTTTCTGTTATCAGTTTGCAGACCATCGCACGGGCGCGACGTATCTGTGTCTTTACGGTGTTGAGCGGCTTGTTCAACCTCTCGGCTATCTCCTCGTAGGAGTACTCCTCCAAGAAGCGCATCTCGATCACCTTGCGGTACTCTTCGGGCAACTCCTCCAGAGCGTCGTCGAAGTGGAGGCGGCTCTGGTTTATTATCACCGACTCTTCGGGGGTTGGTGTGGTTGCGAGGGAGGTGTGCAGGTGGTTATCTATCGAGACGTCGTCGGTGCGTTTGCGCAGGTGGTCCACCAGCGTATTGCGCGCTATGGTGTATATCCACTGGCCGAAGGTGTACTCTTGGGAGTAGTTGCCTAAGTGGAGGTATACCTTGAGGAATGTCTCCTGCAGGAGGTCGCTGGCCATCTCCTTGTCGCTGAGGCGTTGCTCGAAGAGGTGTCTCAGGGCATCGCGGTAGCGGGTGAAGAGGTACTCGAAGGCCTGCTGGTCGCCCCGAGAGGCGAGGTTTACGAGGGATGCGTCCGTGGCTACGATATAGTCGTCTATGTCCATATACGTGGTGTGTTTTTACTCTCCTTGCTCCTTATTATCTTCTCTATCACGGGTCCTGCGAGGTCGTAGATCCAGTAGTTGAGGGCTACATCCTTAAAGCCGAGTTTGCGTGCTGTGCGGTGGCTACTCCATACCACTGCGAGGTAGCGCAACAGGAGGAGCGCCAAGGCCCCAATCTTGAGTTCGAGGGGCAAGACCACTAAGGCCACCAACGAGGCTACGAAGTAGAGGAGTCGGCTGTTGCGCTCACGGCGTATGAAGGTGCGCACCGCTAAGGGGTAGTCGTTGTATGTCGAGCCGTAGTAGCGTGTATGCTCCATCCACTCGCTCCACACATCCGAGCGTCGCTCATCTACTATGGAGTGGGGCGAGAGCACCACGGCGATACTCTGGGGGTTGAGGCGCACGAGGTCCTGGATGTAGAGGTCGTTGTCGCCGATGTCTATGCCGAGGTGGTTATATCCGCGGGTCGAGTAGTAGAGCTCCTTGGTGAAGCCGTAGTTGCTCTGTGGGGCGTAGTATAGTTCATCGACCACGGCGCGCGATATGGCGTTGCGCATATTGTGGTACTCGGTCATCATCATAAGGTACTGCCTAAGGCCCTTGCGCTGGAAGTCGGGCACGGCGCTACCCACGACGATAGAGCCACGCTCGAAGCCCTTGGCCATATACTCCACCCAGCGCTCCGAGCGAGGCATAGAGCCTGGAGTGGTGAAGAGGAGGTGGTCGTACTGCGCCGACTTGATGCCTATGTTGAGTGCCTGCTTGGTGGTTATGAAGAAGTGGTTGTGGCCACCCACCTTCGTCAGACGCATATAGGAGAAGTGGTTGCGGAGGCTCTGCAACTGGTCGTAGTACTCGATGTCGCTACCCACATATACCACCACCACCTCGAATGAGGAGTAGGTCTGGTGGAGCAGTGTGGGGAGCTCTTTCGAGAGGAACTGCTCGTTCTCGCCACGCACCACCACAATCACCGATACCGCAGGGTTGCTACGCTTACGCTTGCGATGGCGCAAAAGGCGGAAACTGTAGATGCGGTAGTAGGCTATGGCGTAGTAGTATAACTGCGTGAAGAAGAGGATGATAACCACGCCACAGAGGGCCAGCCCCTGCCACGTGTAATGGTCTAATATGTTGCTAAAAAAGTGTGTCACTGTCGTTATGTTATATATATCTTGACAAAGGTAGTAATTTTTTTTGAGATTTCATACTTTTTTTGTGCTGGGCGTTGCAATGCCTTGCCCTCTATTGTTTGTCACACCGTGTCACACACCCCACCCCCTGTGACAATGTGACAAAGTGAGTAGACGCAGTAAAAAATTTAACCCAAAAGCAAAAATAATTGTTAAAATACTTGACAAGTCCACTTTTCTGTTGTATATTTGCACCGTCGAATCAAGCCGTATAGCCTACCTCTCATTCGAGTGACCTGCACACGCTATACGCCTTATGTCTATAGACATACTTAGATAAACATAATATTTTACGACTATGCAGAAGATGACAGTAACCGACCCTAACGGCAAGATTGTAGCCCTACCTGAGGCGTACAATGATTTAACAGGCAAGGCTCTTGAGCGCGCCATCAAAGACTTCGAATACGACCTTATGGAGGAGCATCTTGCCCCCTACATTGTCGATATGACGAAGGAGCTACCAGAGCAACATCCACTAATATCTATAGATGGTAGTTGCGTCTGTTCGCGCGGTAACATCTCGGCCATCGTGGGCGAGGCTAAGAGCAAGAAGACCTTCCTCACCTCGGCCCTCGTAGCCTCGGCAATGGCGATACCCTCGCGCCTTATCAACAACTTCAAGAATGTTGATAAAGATATGAATATCAACGTACTATGGGTTGATACCGAGCAGGGTGAACGCCACGTGCGCAAGGTGGTTGAGCGTATCAGCGAGATGACTGGAGCCAAGCTCGGAGGTGCTGTGGCAGAGCCCCGACTAACGACCCTTATGCTCAGGGAGTTAGAGCCTGCCCAGCGCTACAAGATAATGGTCGATACCATCTACCACTATCCATTACCATTTGATTTAATAGTAATAGATGGTATTGCCGACCTGCAACGCAACACTAACGACCTTGAGGAGAGCGATGCGTTGGTAGGTGCGCTGATGGCCCTGAGTACCAAGATTGATGCACATATAATCTGTGTGTTGCATACCAATCCTGGTAGTGACAAGGCGCGAGGCCACCTCGGCTCCTCGCTCCAGCGCAAGGCCGAGTCGGTGTTGTTCGTACACCGTGCCGAGGATTGCTCGATAGTTGAGCCTCAGTACTGCCGTAATGAGCCCTTCGAGCGCTTCGCCTTCAACATATCTGAGGAGGGTATCCCTCAGTTGTGCGACCTCCCTACGCAGGGTACTACGGTAGGCGACGAGGTGGTTGAGATACTCACCAACGCCTTTGGTGGTGTCGTCGAGCGTGCTGTGCTGGTCAAGAAGTTGGTTAGCCAGAGGGGTCTTAACCACTCTACCGCACAGATGCGCATCCACCGCCTCATCGACAAGGGGGTACTCATCGCCAAGGATAACCTTGTGTGCCTACCTACTGTCCAACTACCACAATCTATGCCAGAGGCAATGCCTGAACCTACACCTGAACCTACATCTGAGCCTACGCCCCAGCCAATCTATGGTACCTCTCTCGACCTCTTCCCAGAGCCTCCGTTCTGATGTTATTGCTTTGTCACATTGTCACATTGTCACAGGGGGTGGGGTATGTGACAGGTGTGACAAGCCTTGTGACAAGGGTTGTGACAAGGGGAATTTAGAGACTATTTCTTCCAAGGAGCGAAAAATATGAAATATTTTTACTACCTTTGTACGTTAAACCGATACTATGAAATACACTTTGCAACATACTGCGCCCCAGAGTAAGGCGCGCGCGGGCCTCTTGGAGAGCGACCACGGCCCTATTGAGACCCCTATTTTTATGCCCGTGGGCACGGCAGCAGCGATGAAGGGTATCTTTCATCGCGACGTAGAACACGAGGCTAAGGCACAGATTATCTTGGCCAACACATACCACCTATACCTCCGCCCAGGTATGGATATCATCGAGGCGGCAGGGGGTGTCCACCGCTTCTCGTCGTGGAACAAGCCTATGCTCACGGATAGTGGTGGCTTCCAGGTCTTTTCGTTGGCCGCGTGCCGAAAACTCAAGGAGGAGGGGTGTCACTTCCAGTCCCATATCGACGGCTCACGCCACCTCTTCACCCCCGAAAGTGTCATCGACACCGAGCGCACCATAGGTGCCGATATTATGATGGCCTTCGACGAGTGCCCTCCAGGCGATGCCCCTTACGACTACGCCAAGAAGTCGTTGGCACTCACCGAGCGCTGGTTAGAGCGCTGCTTCAACCGCTACCACTCGACCCAGCCTAAGTGGGGTCACTACCAGGCCCTCTTCCCCATAGTGCAGGGCGCTGGCTACCCCGACCTCAGAGAGGCTGCGGCACGTAACGTCTTGCAGTACAATGCCGATGGCTACGCCATAGGAGGCTTGGCCGTGGGCGAACCTACGGAGGTTATGTACGCTATGATTGAGGTCTGCAACGCCGTGTTGCCCGAAGATAAGCCCCGCTACCTGATGGGTGTGGGTACGCCCGTGAATATCCTTGAGGCGATAGATAGGGGTGTCGATATGTTCGACTGCGTGATGCCTACGCGCAATGGTCGCAATGGCCAACTCTTTACCTCTGAGGGAGTTATCAACATACGCAACAAGAAGTGGGAGAGGGACTTCTCGCCCATCGACCCCAATGGCATAGCCTTCGTAGATACCACCTACACCAAGGCCTACCTCCACCACTTGGTCGTGGCCAAGGAGATGCTCGCGGCACAGATAGCCTCACTGCACAACACGGCCTTCTACCTGTGGCTCGTGGGCGAGGCGCGCAAACATATCATCGCTGGCGACTTCAAGACGTGGAAGGAGATGATGGTGGTGAAGTTGTCGCAGAGACTCTAAGGTGGTGTGCATAGTGAATTGATTACTAACGAGTTAAACTAATACGATGCAGTTTCCCTCGATACCAGGATTCAGGACTCTTGACCGCTACATCCTCAAGAAGTTCCTCCTAACCTACATCTTCGGTCTGATGATGATGACCGTTATTTTGGTCGTTTTCGACTATGTTGAGCGTGTCGATGACTTCACGGAGTTACACGCCCCCTGGCGCGCCATAATCTTCGACTACTACCTCAATTTTGTCCCCTTCTTCATCAACCAGTTCAGTGCGCTGTTCACCTTCATCTCGGTAATCTTCTTCACCTCGAAGTTGGCTATGCAGACCGAGATTGTCGCCATCCTGTCGGGAGGTGTAAGTTTCCGACGCCTGCTCTGGCCCTATATGATGGGAGCCTTGGTTATCGCTGTGGCGAGCCTCTCGCTGAGCCTCTGGGTCATCCCCGACGGACAGAAGGATAGCGTAGCCTTTCAGGCGCAGTACTTCAAGGGCAAGCAGGTCTTGGAGTACAACCAGAACATATACCGCCAGGTAGAGCCAGGGGTCTTTGTCTATGTGCGTGGCTTCTCGCCCCACTTGGAGCGTGTCCCCTTCTTCGCTATGGAGCGCTACGAGGGCTCTCAGATGGTGGAGGTGCTCAACGCTGCGAGTGCCACCTTCGACGAGCAGTCGGGCCGCTGGACCGCCCCCCGCTACGTCATCTACTCGCGCACCGAGGATGGCTCGTTGGGCTATGAGCAGTTCCGCAACCTCGACACCTTGGTAAACCTCGACGTGAGGGAGTTGGTCGATACCAAGGGCCTTGTCAAGACCCTCGACTATGCCGAGTTGAACGACTTCTACGCCCAGCAACAGCGCAAGGGTAGCGACGACCTCTTCCTTATCGAGGTGGAGCGCCATACGCGCTTTTCGTACCCCTTCTCCACCTTCATCCTCACGCTTATCGGCGTGTCGTTGGCCTCGCGCAAGGTACGTGGTGGTATGGGTATGCACCTCGGCGTGGGTATCGCCCTCTGCTTCGGATATATTATGCTGGGCCGCGTCTTCGAGCAAGTAGCCCTCGGCGGAGGTATGGCCCCCTGGTTGGGAGTGTGGTTACCCAACTTCATCTTCGCCTTCATAGCCCTTTACGTCTACTTTAAAGCCCCTAAATAACAGATGGTTACGATACAAGATATTACCGATAAACTACGCCGTGGCGAACGCCTCACCACCGAGGGCGCCCTTATGCTGTGGCACGAAGCACCCCTTTGGCTGTTGGGTGAGTTGGCTACCGATCGCAAACGCCAGGTGAGTGGCCAGGAGGTCTACTACAACCGCAACGTACACCTTGAACCGACGAATATATGTCTCTTCAACTGCGAGTTCTGCTCCTTCCGTCGTAGGGAGGGCGATGCCGATGCCTGGTATATGAGCCTCGACGAGATTGAGGAGCGCGCCAAGGCTCTGCGCACAGCAGATATCACCGAGGTACATATTGTGGGAGGTGTCCACCCCAAGCACGACCTCGACACCTACTGCGCTATGATACGCAGGGTGAAGAAGGCTCTGCCCCACGTCACCGTCAAGGCATATACCGCAGTGGAGATATTCTATATGATACGCCAGGAGGGAGTCTCTGTGGTGGAGGGTCTGCGCCGTCTGCAGGAGGCAGGTATGGAGTGCATCCCTGGTGGAGGTGCCGAGATATTTGATGCCTCGCTCCGCAAGAGGATATGTCCCGAAAAGTGTAGCGCCGAGGAGTGGCTCGCTGTCCACCGTGCCGCACACAATATGGGTATTGCCACCAACTCGACAATGCTCTATGGCCATATCGAGACCATCGAGCAACGTATCGACCACCTCGACCGCCTGCGCAAGTTGCAGGATGAGTCCCCAGGCTTCGACGCCTTCATACCGCTGAAGTACCACAGCCGCGGTAACCGCCTCAGTGAGGCTGGCGAGTGCTCGGTGGAGGAGGACTTGAGGATGATAGCCCTGAGCCGCCTCTTCCTCGACAACATACCCCATATCAAGGCCTACTGGGTCTCTTATGGCAAGGCTACTACGGAGATGGCCTTGGCCTTTGGTGCTGACGACATCGACGGCACCATTGGCGATACCACCAAGATATACTCTATGGCTGGTGGTGTTGAGCGCCCTACGATGAGTGTCGAGGAGCTTGAGGCTATGGTGCGCTCGGCAGGCTTTACCCCCGTGGAGCGCGATTCGCACTACAACCCCGTGGAGCGCTACGACGACGATGCCCTAAAACAGGAGGAGGATAGCGACGAAGAGAGTGTGATAGAAACTACTGAAACAGAGGAGATTATGGATAATAAAGAGATATCGCGTGGCCCAAAACCAACATCCAAGCCAACACCTACACCACGCCCCAAGACCACGCCTAAGACCACGCCCAAACCTAAGAGTAGTACCTCGACTAAGCAGGGTATCGTGGGCTTCTACCAGCGTTACCCCATCATCTCGCACCTTATCCTGATGGTCATCCTCGGCATCGTGGCAATTTTGCTGTTGCTTGGCTTCTTGAAGCAGGGTACGCGCCACGGCAAGAGTATCGAGGTGCCTAACTTCGTGGGTATGAATATCGACGAGGCGCGCCAAGTGGCTGACGATGAGAGTCTTAACATTATCGTCAGGGACTCCATCTTCGATGTGGACCTCCCTGGAGGTACGGTGGTGGACCAGTTGCCCCGCACCTCTACCGTGCGCGATGTTACGGTGAAGCCAGGGCGTAAGATATACCTCACGATCAACGCCTATAGTCGCCGTATGGTAGATATCCCCTTTGTGGCTAAGCAGACCCTGCGCCAGGCCCTCAACCAGGTGGAGCGTGCAGGCCTCACCATCAACGAGTTGGTCTACGAACCAGATATGACCTCTACGGACTATGTCTTGCGCCAGTATGTGGGTGGCCGCGAGATTCTCCCTACGACAAAGCGCACCGCAGCCGTCGGTACGGGTGTTACGCTCAGGGTTAGTTACCGCCAGGATGAGTTCTACGTCACCGTGCCACGCCTTGTGGGCCTCTCGTTGCAGCAGGCCAAGAGCGCTCTGTGGGATAATGGTCTCAACGTAGGTAAGATAGTCTATGACCAGAGTGTCGATGACATCATCTCGCGCCGCCAGGCACGTGTATATAAGCAGTCGCAGAGCCTTGGCTCACGCCTCGGTCGCGGTACGGAGGTTACGCTCTACCTCAGTTGCGACGAGCAGTTGGTCGATAGCCTCAGCGTCGAGGCCACCAAGCAACTCAAGGCACTCGAAACCAAGCGCCGTAAGGAGCAGGAGGCTCTCAAAGCACAAGAGGGCGAGGAGTAGGGTAGTGTTGTGAGTGTAATACAATAGAAATTAAGCAGTTAGAAAGAGTATAGATGGCAGAAGAACAGATGAAGCAGTGCCTTGAGGCCGAGCCTATGGTCGATATCGACATCGACCTTGAGGGTGGCGATGGCGAGGGTGAGGGTGACGAGATGTACGAGCATTTCGCCGTCACCGTGGATAAGGGGCAGAGTATGATGCGCCTCGACAAGTACCTCACCATACGCTTAGAGAACACCTCGCGCAACCGTATACAGATGGCTGCCGATGGGGGCAATATCTTGGTCAATGGCAAGCCCCAGAAGTCGAGCTATAAGATAAAACCTCTCGACCAAATCTCTATCGTGATGCCCTATCCGCGTCATAAGGAGGAGATTGTACCTGAGAATATACCCCTCAATATCGTCTACGAGGATGATGATATCATCGTGGTAAACAAGGAGGCAGGTATGGTTGTTCACCCAGGCGTGGGCAACCATAGTGGCACTCTGGTCCACGCCCTCTCGTACCACCTCCGCGACTTGGAGATGTTCTCGGAGGGTAATGCCCGTGCCGGCCTTGTCCACCGCATCGACAAGGATACTTCGGGTCTGTTGGTCGTGGCTAAGAACGAGCGCGCCCACACCCACTTGGCCAAGCAATTTTTTGACCATACCATCTACCGCCGTTATGTGGCCTTGGTATGGGGTAATCTTGCTGAGGATGAGGGTACTATCATCGGACATATTGGCCGTAGCCCCAAGGATAGGTTGCAGATGTACGTCTTCGAGAATGGCGAGGAGGGTAAACACGCAGTCACCCACTTCAAGGTGTTGCGCCGCTACGGCTATGTCACCCTCGTCGAGTGCCGTTTGGAGACGGGCCGTACCCACCAGATACGTGTCCATATGTCGTGGCAGGGTCACCCCCTCTTCAACGACGAGCGCTATGGTGGCAACCGCATCCTCAAGGGTACTACCTTTATGAAGTATAAGCAGTTCATCGAAAACTGCTTCAAGCTACTCCCCCGTCAGGCCCTCCACGCTCGCGCCTTGGGCTTCGTACACCCCACCACAGGTGAGTATGTGCAGTTCGAGTCGGAGTTGCCCGAGGATCTGAGGACCGTGCTCCAGAAGTGGGATACCTACACCGATGCTGTGGGCTTAGACCTCGAAGAGATATAATTGGCTGTGCGCCACAGAGTTAAACGATAAAACAGAGTCGCTATGTTTCTACCTACAACCACCAAGGAGGCCGACGCACGAGGTTGGTACGAACTCGATGTCATAATCTTCTCGGGCGATGCCTATATCGACCACCCGGCCTTTGGTCCTGCCGTCATCGGACGCATCCTCGAGGCTGAGGGCTACCGTGTCGCCATCGTGCCACAGCCCAACTGGCGTGACGATCTGCGCGACTTCAAGAAGTTTGGCAAGCCACGCCTCTTCTTCGCTGTCACCGCAGGAGCTATGGACTCTATGGTGAACCACTATACGGCCAACCTGCGCCTTAGGTCTAACGATGCCTATACCCCAGGGGGCAAGGCTGGTTTCCGCCCCGACCGCACGGTGGATACCTACACCAAGATACTCAAGGAGTTGTACCCCCATACCCCCGTGGTTGTGGGAGGTATCGAGGCCTCGCTCCGCCGCCTGACCCACTACGACTACTGGACCGACTCGCTCCAGCGCTCTATCCTTGCCACGTCGGGTGCCGACCTGCTCATCTATGGTATGGGCGATAAGCCTATCAGGGAGGTGGCTAAGGCCTTGCGTAATGGCTTCAATATGAAGCTGTTGAGGGGCTTGCGCCAGGTGGGTTTCCTCGCCGACGAGAACTACGTCGAGCGCCTCTACAACACCAGCACCATACGCCTACACTCCTACGAGGAGTGCCTTGAGGACAGGGCTAAGTTCGGCAAGAACTTCACTGAGATAGAGACACTTAGCAATATGATGGAGTGCAACACTACGCTGTTGGAGCGTGTGGGCGACAAGTATGTTGTCATCACACCGCCCCACGAGACCCTCACCACCGAGGAACTCGACCACTCCTTCGACCTGCCCTATGAGCGAGCCCCACACCCTCGCTACCGTGGCAAGGGCGACATCCCAGCGTGGGAGATGATCAAGCACTCGATAAATATCCACCGTGGTTGCTTCGGTGGTTGCTCCTTCTGCACCATCTCGGCCCACCAGGGTAAATTCATCAACTCGCGCTCGGAACGCTCTATCCTTGAGGAGGTTAAGAGACTTGTTGCTATGCCCGACTTCAAGGGCTATATATCGGATGTTGGCGCACCTTCGGCCAATATGTATGGTATGCGAGGCAGGGATGAGACGCTCTGCAAGAGGTGTAAGCGACCCTCGTGTCTCCATCCCAAGCTATGCCCCAATATGAATAACGACCACACGCGCCTCTTGGAACTCTACCGCAAGATTCGAGAGACCAAGGGTGTGAAGAGGGCCTTCATCGGCAGTGGCATCCGCTACGACCTCTTCGACGAGTCGAACTACTTCGATACCGTGGTCAAGTACCATATCTCGGGTCGCCTGAAGGTAGCACCTGAGCATACCGAGGATGGCGTTTTGCGCCTTATGCGCAAGCCCTCGTTTGCGCTCTTCGAGAAGATGAACAGCCGCTTCAAGCAGATTTGTCGCAGGGAGGGCCTAAACTACCAACTCATCCCCTACTTCATCTCGTCGCACCCAGGCTGTACGGAGCGCGATATGAGTGCTTTGGCCGATAAGGTCTTGGGCAACCTCCACTTCACTCTCGAGCAGGTGCAGGACCTCACCCCTACGCCTATGACCCTCTCGTCGGTGATGTTCTATACGGGTATCAACCCCTATACTGGAGAACAGGTATATGTTGCTCGTTCTCAGGAGGATAAGCGCAAGCAGAAGAGTTACTTCTTCGGCGGTGAGCTCCCCACCGACAAGAGCCGCACCCCTCACCCCAAGGGAAATGCCAAGGGCAAACCCTCTGCTCGACCAACAGCCCGTCCTATAGGTACTCCCCAGGGCCGACCAACGGCAAAACCTACGGGCAAGCCAACTCCAAAGCCACGTAGGAGGTAGCCGAAGAAAAAAATATTGGGTGGATTTCCTAAGAACAGAAAAAAAATTATATCTTTGTGTAAGATTTTAAAACGCAGAAACTTAAACCAATAATTAAAACAGACAAAATTATGAAGAAGATTTTCTTTTTTGCTGCAATGCTCGCTTTCTCTGTAGCTTGTGGCGGTAACCAGGCAAACACAAACGACGAGCAGACTGCTGAGGCTGAGGTAGCTGTTGAGGCAGTAGAGGAGGCAGTTGAGGAGGTTGCTCCTGAGGCTGAGCCAACTGTTGAGGCTGTAGCAGCACCTGAGAAGGATGTTGTAACTGCTGACAAGGCTCCAGAGTACAAGGTAACTACTCCTGCAGCAACTACTACTCTCAAGGCTCAGAAGGAGGTAGAGACTAAGCAGTTCGAGGGTGTTACCGAGGCTAAGGCGGTTAAGAAGGCAGAGTCTATCTCCTTGGATGCAAACAACGCTAAGGAGTCAGCAGAGGCACCAAAGTTGGATGCTAAGATTGATGGCTCTAAGGTGAAGAAGGGTGCATCAGTAGGCAAGTCTTTGTAACAGCGCATCTAATAATAAATGGGTCTTTGGACCTAAATAAGGGTAATGATGCAAAAAGCGGCGCTTGGGATAAAACATAATTAGCTGAATATTTGCAAATTACAGCGATATTTTAGAGATTAGTAGAAAACGTTTTCTACTAATCTCTATTTTTATGGCAAAATCTCGCAAAAAACGTTGTCCCCATTGTGGTTTTTTAGATACAATAAAAAAGGGTAAAAGAGCAGGATATTCACG
>CAJGEC010000032.1 GCA_904502285.1 uncultured Alistipes sp.
TCTTTCGTTGAGCGGAAAACGAGACTCGAACTCGCGACCCCAACCTTGGCAAGGTTGTGCTCTACCAACTGAGCTATTTCCGCAACACTAACATCTTAAAATTTTACGACTACAACCTTTTCGATTGCGAGTGCAAAGGTATATCATTTTTTTTATTCTGCAAATTATTTTGCAACTTTTTTTCACTTTTTTTGCAACTTTTTTTCGCAGTTCTTCGTCAAAATCTTATAATCATCTAATAATCATCTAATTACAACAATCAAGATTTTTGAAGAATTTTTCACTTTTTTTCGTGGTTTTTGGGTACAAAGTCGTAAAATTTCTCAAAACTATTTTTATGAGCCCTCACTTTTTGTGGTAGCGAGTCTCGTTTTTCTTTGATTTTTGCTATGTTTTCCTCTAATTTTCGGTATCGAGGCTCTCCATTTTCTGCTCTTCCACCACCTCAACGACCTCTTCTGGGGTCACAACTGGCTCTACGGCGAGGCTATCGCAGGCCTCAACACAAGGCAAATCCTCGGTCTCCTCCACCATTTCCGCACTCTCCGAAGCATCGAAGCACATAGAACGATAGTTGCCATAGTTAAGAACGGCAAAGACCATAACGGCAATAGCAACAAGGCAGAACAGCGTTCCTACAACTCTCTTCATCATCTCTTAATTTTAGCGTTTCCTCTCTTAATCTCCTTCACTGCGCGTTGCAAGGCATCATCCACTGGATATATATTATGGTAGAAGCCAGCGTCGTCACCCATACAATTACGGCCAATATAGGCCCTAATCTGCGCCTTGATGACCTCCTTAGACTTTGCGATATCCGCATCGTTGCGAGGGATGCCATTGCGCTCGGCATAGGCTATAAACTCCTCAAGGAGGTCGCATCCGTCCAACAGGCTATCGAGTTGCTCGATGGTTGTCACCCTATCCAACTCCTTGCGATGGCGGTCGCTGAAGTCGAGGGTATAGCGATAGAGTACGTTACCGTCCCATACCTTATTATAATAGGGCGAGTAGTAGAGCGTATCCACAGGAATAAAGATATCGGGCATAATACCACCTCCACCATAGACAGTACGACCCTTAGGCGTAGTAAACTTCATCGAGTCGTCGAAATGTATCGAGTCGGCCGAGAAGAGTTCGTGGTGGTTGATGCGATTAATCAAGTCCATCTGATAGGACTTCTCGTCGCCGTTGGTATATGGCTTCTGTATCGAACGGCCCGTAGGGGTGTAGTAACGTGCCACGGTGAGGCGCACGGCCGAGCCATCAGCGAAAGGTATCTGCGCCTGCACCAGACCCTTGCCAAAGGTGCGACGGCCTATTACAAGGCCTCTGTCGTTATCCTGCACCGCACCAGCAAGAATCTCACTCGACGAGGCGCTGAATTCATCGACAAGTACCACAACGTCGATATCGTGGTAGCCACCGACACCATTGCTATACTCGTTTATACGTTGCTTATGGCGATCCTCGGTATATACTATAAGATCTCCCTTAGGTAGTATCTCGTTTACGATCTTGACCACCTGGTCGAGGAATCCTCCGCCATTACCTCGAAGATCTAAAATAAGACTCTTCATCCCCTGCTCTGAGAGACTATCCAAAGCCTCGCGCACCTCAGCGTATGAGGTACGAGAGAACTGCGACAGACGCACGAAGCCGATGCCTGCCTCCTTGTCGAGGATAAAGGCGGTCTCCACGCTATGCAACTCGATGGGGGCACGTGTGATTGTGAAGTCTACATATTTGTCGAGCGCACCACGCTTAACCGACAGTTTCACCTTCGAGCCACGCGGGCCACGCATCAGGCGCACCATAGAGTCCTGCGCAAGCCCCTTGCCTGCCACCTCCTGCCCATCGATGAGCATAATACGGTCACCAGGGCGCACACCCGCCTTATCGGATGGGCCTTGGGGTATGACATTGAGGACCGTGATGGTATCTGTCAAGGCGTTAAAGACGATGCCGATGCCATCAAACTCACCCTCCAACGACTCGTTCACACGGTCGAACATCTTGGCTGGGATATACTCCGAGTGGGGGTCCAACTCCGAGAGCAGTGCGGGGATAGCCTTCTCGTAGAGTGTGTCGAGGGGTATGGGGTCTACATAGTTATTACGAATGGTGAGAATCGTCTGAAGGAGTTTGTCGTTGCCCGACATTATGTCGTTCAACGCCTTCGCCTCGGTTGCAAACTCAGCCATACCATCCTCATAGGTACCTATCTGGTTGGAGAGGTGCTCTATGATGACACGTGTGCGGTAGTTCTCGATGACACGACCTATGCCAATGCTTATCCACACTATGCAGGCCAAGCCAACAGCGATGGCTACACCGAGCCACACCCTTCTCTTATTCTCCTTCTTCTCTTCCATAATCGCGTCTTACGCACCACCCTACCCTCAGGTGCTGCTACTATTTATTCTTAAATGTGTAGGTAAGACCTACAGATAGCATAGATTGTACCTGAAGCTTGTTAATCTCTGCCTTGTTGTAGTATAGCTGAACGTAGATCTGTGTCGAGATATACTTTGTAGCCTTGATATCGATGGTATTCTCCCAACGAAGCGTTGGCACCACGTGCTCGTAAGCTGCTCTATCCTCAGCCTTTGACCACTTCGAGAGGTCGGTAATCCAACCGTAGAAAGAGTATGCTGTAGTGCGGTAGCGCAACCAACCATTCTTACCCCAAGTCTTGTCGAAGTCCAACTGAACAGAGAGACCGCCCTCATACTTTGAGCGGTTAGGCTCTTCGACACCGTAGTTGTTGCTTGTGCGGATATCGTCACGATAGGTAGCACTCATCGCTATAGGCGCGAGGTTTACCTTGAGTGGGAACTTTTCCGAAGGAAGGATATAAGTAAAACCGAGAGAGGCATCAAGATAACCTGGGGTCATAAAGTTAGATGCACGGGGGTTATTCTTCTGCTTATCGCCACGTTCACCATAACCAGGGGCGAGCTGTGTACGGAACTTCACATTTGCACCATACGACCAATCCTTAACCAAGGCCCACTGTGGAGAGGTTGATATTGCGACCTCATCGACATTCTTAAACCATACACCCTTTTGCTTACCCTCAAGCTCCATCTTCATATTGTTGTAGCCGAACTTCGCAGAAGCGGTATTTGTCAAAGAGAAGCGACCCTTTTTGTAGGTGTGCAAGAAGTTGAGGTTTGCCAAGATGGTAATGGTGTTATCACCTGCGGCCTGCCAAGACTCGCTGAATGCTGTGAGAGAGCCGTGGAGGTTAGCGGTAAAATCTATGGTATTGCGCTCCTTGCGGATAGCGAGACGCTCGGCACGCTCGGCAGCCTCAGACACGTAGTTAGCATCCACAGCCTGCGACTTCATATCGGTCTCGATACTCTTCTGCTCTGGCGAGGTAGCGACCTCATCAATACTCACCTGCGCCATCGCTGCTGAAGCGACGAAGAGGGCGATAATAGTAGTGTAAAATCTCTTCATAGTACGATTATTTTTTAGTTAATTATTTGTTACACGGAGCAATTATTTACAAAGATAGTAATTTTTGTGAAATATCACCCTTCACCCCCAAATAAAATCACACGCTACACAAAACAAGGAGGGCTGTCGCAACCCTACGATTGGACAGCCCTCGTTTAGTACCTTTATAGGCTACTCGTGGTCGTGGTCATCCACCACAATCACACCATACTCATTCTTATTGCTGAGCTTCTCTCCCTTGTACTCGCCTGTAAGCGTACGCAAGAAGGCCACAATATCCTGAACCTCACCCTCGGCGAGCTCCACATCGCACTGATAGAGTGCCATATCACGCACAGCATCATCCATCGTTAGGCGAGAGCCATCGTGGTAGTATGGCCAAGTGAGCTCTACGTTGCGTAAGCCTGGCACCTTGAAACGGTGGCGGTCACGCTCATCCTGGGTCTGCTTATAACGGCCATTATCCTCCTCCGTGAGTTCCAAACCTCGCTCCTCGAAGTAGTGGCGACGCAAGCCCATAAGCTCGTAAGACTCACCTCCGAGGTTTACGCCAGTGTGGCACGTAGCACAACTATACTCCTTGAAGAGTTCGTAGCCACGCAACTCCTGAGCTGTCAGGGCGTTATCATCACCAAGTAACCACTTATCGAACTGCGAGTTAGGGGTAACGAGCGTACGCTCAAACTCCTCGATAGCATTCGTAATCGTAGCCTCGGTGATACCCTCAGGGTATAGCTCTGCAAAGAGCTTAACATAGTTTTCATCCTGTTGCAACTTAGCGATAATCTCGTCGAAAGACTCCGACGCCATCTCCACAGGATTCAATGGAGGTCCTGCGGCCTGCTCTGCGAGGGTCTTAGCACGACCATCCCAGAACTGCACGAAGTTGTAGACTGCATTGTATACCGTTGGGGCATTCACACCACCCAAACGCTCCTCTACACCGTGAGAGTACTGATGGTTATCCACGCCACCCATATCGAGGGCGTGGCACGAAGCACAAGATACGGTATTATCCACCGAGAGACGTGGGTCGTGGAAGAGAGCAAAGCCAAGTTCCGCCTTACGCTCATCGACGTTCTGAGATGGGATGATTGGGCGAATAGGCTCACCAGCACGCTCGCCCTCAAGGCCATCATTGTAGTAGGCAACACGGAAGTTCTGAGCCCACTCAGCAATAGCCGAAGCCTTGGCATCGGTCATCTGGCTACCCCAATGCATAAGGTAGTACTTAGCCTCAGGCATACTCTTGTCCAAAGCCACCTTCTCGACCTTAGCGACATCCACAACATTAGGCGTTGTGCCACCCTTAAGGGCCTCCATCAAGGGCGTTATATCGAAGGCACGATAACCAGCCTCGATATCCTCCTTAACGAGTTTTCCAGCCACAGGCACATCGGCATAGAAGGGCAACTCAGGATTTGCGGTATGGCAACTAAGGCATCCGCTATTCTCCAAGATAGCCGCTACACGAGCATCGGGAGCAAGCTCCTGGCTCGGTGCAGAGAGCGACAGCAACACTCTGTAGATGACAAACAGCACAACCACGAGTGCCAATGCCACCAAAAGCAGGGTCTTCAATAATTTTTTCATAGGACTTTAGTTTATTAGGTTATTATTGGTTATACGTATGTACGCTCGTCTGGGCCGAAGGCAGATAGTTCACACCATACCAGCACATCTGTAACGACAGAAAGGCAAAAATAAGAGTTATGTAGAAGAGTCGTCTTGATCTATGGTTCATAACACTCGGTGCGAGGTGTATGGCCACGAGGTAGAGGCTCCACGTAGCCACTGCCCAAGCCTCCTTAGCATCCCAACTCCAATAGGCACCCCAAGCATCCTTTGCCCACAGAGCACCCGTAAGCATACCGATAGTGAGGAATGCCATACCGCCATAGATAAGTCTCTCGATAACCCCATCTAACTCAAGGGCTGGGCGCACCAAGGCCACAACGGCCAGAAGCGTAGCACACCCAAACAGGGCATAGGAGAACATATAGACCGAGACGTGTGGCACGAACCAAGCGCTCTGCAAGGCTGGCATAAGGGTCTGGTCGTGAATCTCTGGTTTTAGTATATTTATCACGATAAATACAGTAGCGAGGATTGTGGCAAAGAGCATAATCCAGCGGTAGCGCCAACGGGCATAAGTGAAGAGGCCCGCCACAAGCAGGAAGAAGGAGTACCACAAGCGCGTCTCACCCATAGTACGTAGGGGAGGGCGTTGCAGTGTCTGCCACAACAGGGCGATAAAGAGTGTCATAGCAACAATACCCAAACCCATAAACAGCATAGCCCAGCCACTGCGCTCTCTGCTACGGAGCGCAACAACCGCTCCGACAGCCGCGAGTAGGACTACAGCAATAGCCACAAAGGGAAATATGTTCCAACCCATCATCATCGCTCCACACTATTAATCGTTCGACGAGGACCACGCAAAAAGAGGAGCACCGCTCCAGCAATAAGCATCACAATACCCAAGGCCGAGAGCCACTGCCAAGGCTCTGCGACAATCTCCAAGACGGCATAGTCGCCACTCTCAGGAACGGAGACAAGATAGACCTTTTCGCTAAACGAGAGGTTATAAGGGTGATTTACACGCAGTTCTACAACGTCGCCAGAGATATCTATATCAGCCTTGTAGTTTGTCACCGCTCCCATCTCATTACGCTCTACGACCAACTCCTCAAGCGTAACCTCATAAGGTAGTCTGCGGATTGCGCCTTCTGCGGTATAGCACTCGTTAGTAGCGACACTATCCACCGCCAAACGCAACGCCTCCCTATCGGGCGCTCCCCAGAATCCAGCGCCGAGGGCAAGCCATAGGCCCACGTGTGTAAGCACGAAGCGCCAACGGATACTGCCCCCACTGCGCCACCCACGAAGGATGACAAAACTAAGGTGTGACAGAACAAAGAGCAGACCCAAGACCACAAACCACGCACTGCTCGAAGGGGTGCGCTCCAAGCCAAGGGCAATACCTACACCCGCCATAATGAGCAACGAGAGCCACGTAGCGCCCCTACTGAGCATCACCTTTGCAAAGCGCGACTCCCCACCCTTGCGGTAGGCAACAACTATGGCCACCACCCACAAAAGGGCACAAAGGATATTCAACGGAGCGCTAAAAATAGCATAGGGAAAACTACCAATGGTAGCCTCCAAAACTATTGAGAGCAGTGCCGTTGCAACAACGCCGTATGCCAAGATTCGTGTCGATGTCATACCCACAGACAAAATATATCCTATTAAATCGAGGGTAAAGGTAATATATTTTATGCGAAATAGCAATATAATCACATAAAAAAAACATATATATTGATAAGTTTTGCTTATACGAGTGCAAAAAAAATAGAGTGTTTCAGCAATAGCCGAAACACCCTATTTTACGTAGATTATAACAAATTAATACTACTCTGCAACGATCTCCTCCTCGCTCTGAACCTTAGAGAACTGGAATGGGATTGCCTCGTTAAGAGCAACAACCTCCTCCTCAGTCAATTCGCTCAACTCCTTACCATACATCTGCTTAGCAATGGAGTTGCGATACATAGCAAAGCCTGCCTCGACCTCACTTTCAAGGCTCTCACGAGTCTCCTTGGATAGTTTCTCGGCAGAGATGAAGTCTGCTGCATCGATCTTAACGCCATCAACGAGCTCTACCTGGTCGTGGTTAGAGAGGAGCATACCCTCGATAGCACGTGCCAAAGAGCCATCCTCCTCTGGAGTATCGTCAGCCTCGTCGGTAAATACTCTATCGCCAAGGCGCACCTGATTCTCACTCTCGATTTCGATAACGATAGGTGAAGTCGTATAGCGGTCAGCACCACCCTCGAAGGTTGCAGGGGTACCAAACACAAGGGTATAGGCAAAGAACAACCAGTGAGCAGCAATAGCAGCAACAAGACCACCAATAGTGTGTGCAAGGATAGCCTTAGAGGTAAGCTTACGGTAGCCCAAAGAGTCGAGCATAGCAGTATGTGTGCTAAGGTAACCGCTCCAGCACATACCGATAGCAGTGAATACTGCAATAGCATTACCGTTGATGATACCCTGAGCAGAGAACTCAGGAACAAGGCTCAACGCAGCACCTACAGCACCCAAAGAGGTGATAGGGAATGCCATAAGGGCTGGGTGCTCGAAGCCAAACAACCACTCGAAAATAAAGTTCACCTGACCGAAGAGCCAAGGCAAGAACTCAACACCCTCGTATGCAGCACCATCATAGACGCCATTGTCGCCAGCACCAAAGGTGAGCAACATCACCAAGGTAGAGATGATAAGCACACCAGGAATAATCGAGAGACCTACATCTACACCTGTCTTACCACCGTCGAGCAACGAGTTAAGGATACGTGTAAAGAGTGATGTCTCCTTAACCTCGTCGTCGGCCTGCAACTCCGACTCATCGAGAACTGCGGCGAACTCCTCCTCGAACTCAGGATACTGCTTGAGGATGAAACGCTGCATAAGGCGAGTAGAGACGATACAACCGATGAACGCACCCAACAAACCGAGGAATGGCTCAACGAAGTAACCCTGAGAGATCATAAACACGATAACCAAGAGTCCCATACCGAATGCTGTACCGAAGTTGGTGAGCGAGATAAACTGGAACTTCTTAAAATAAGAGCTGAAGCGCTTATCCTTTGCCAACGAGATGATGGCAGGGTTGTCCGAAAGGAATGTCATAACAGCACCCAACGACGCAACGCCAGGAAGGTTGAAGAGTGGCTTCATCAATGGACGCAAGATGCGCTCCAAGAGGCTAACAACGCCAAACTCAACAAAGATGCGACCCAAAGCACCTGTGATAACACAGATAGCCATAAGGTAGAAGACGGTGTTGAGCAAGAGGTCGTGAGCCGTCTTCATAATAGTGTTAAGCATATTTGGCAAGCCCATAACAGAGCCGATACCGCCAAAGATGCCGACAACGATAGCCAAGCAAATTATACCAACGAGGTACTTCTTAAAGCCTTTAGTTTTATTCTCCATATCTTTAGTTTATAATTGGTTATTACATCTTTGATGCACGGTTGGCCTGACGCTTGTCGATGAGCGATGTGATACCCTCGATAACATCAATCTTCCAAGTGAGACCCACGGTGAAGAACGAACCCTCGTTCACGGCTGTTCCCCCAGGGTTGGTGTTGTTACCCATATTGTAGACGTATGCAGCGTGAAGGCGCACATCGCGATTGCCCTTGGCACCCATTGGGTAGTACTCCACACCGCCACCTACACGTGTGATGTCGGTGCCACGCCATAGATACATATTGTTGTCGTAGTTGTAACCTACGTGGTCGTGTGTTACCTTAGCAAAGATATTCACACGGTCAGCGATGAGGTAGTCGATCTCACCCATAATCGAGAAGTTGTCGAACAAAAGTTCACTTGCAGAAGTACCACGATTCATCAAGTCGAGTTGGATTCTTAGGTCGTCAAAGGTAAACTGGTTACCCAACACAACATAGGCGTCGTACTTGCCAGGTGCATACTGCGAGAAATTTACAGAGTGTAATGCTGAGTAGAAGCCGTGTGAACCCATCCAATAGAGGTTGTAGGCGTAGTAGTCGGTGATGCCCGAATCATAAGGACTCTGGCACACCTGGAAGGTGAGGGTGTCGTTACCCTCGTTGGTTGTAAATGCCACACTTGCACCGAGTTGGAAGCAGTTTACGTTGTTCCAATACTCCGAGCAGTAGTAGACATCCATTGGGGCGCGGTCGTACTCCCAACCACCAATCATCACCACCTGCTTACCTGCCGAAATAGCCCAATTCTGGTTGGGGCGATAGGTCAAATGGAGCCAGTCGGTGTTGTTCACAAAGTCGGCAGCAGAGTTCACTTTGTTGAAACGCTGACGCCATGAGTAGGTGAACTTTGGAGTGATCTGACCATCCATACGGATATTGAGGTAGCGCACCTTGAAGCCCGAAGCGGCATCGTTCTGAACACCTGAAACAGCCTCGTTGAGGTAGTCGAAACGCGCCTCGACGCCAAGGCGGAAAATCTCGTTGTTCTTCTCATAACCCTGCTGTGCAGACACCGCAGAGAGCGAGAACATAGCCACAACGAAGCAAAGAATCTTAGTAAATTTTTTCATCATATTTTATAAGTTTAGATTATGCCAATGTAGTAAATAACACACAAAGATACAAAACAATTCATAATTCGCAATTTTCAGCGCACATTTATTCTCTAACAAGAATAATTATTGGGACATTCTGCTTGGCGTTATGGTAAAATTTTATAACTTTGTGCTAAACCAAACTAACTCCAAACACCACCTATTATGGCAAAGACCACATATAGTATCTTCGTTGCCTCGTCGATGAAGGAGAACCTTAGAGGCCAAATCCGTGACGCTATTAAAGAGGTTAATAACACCCTTAAGAGTGATGGTATAGACGTTACCCTCGAGGCTGAAATCTATGGAGAGGAGCCTATCAAAGATGCAGAACAGGATACACAGGTCAAAATAGATGGCATCGCTGCCCGTTCCGACCTCTTCATCCTCATAGCCAGCAACGGCACGCAGATTGGAGAGTACACATTTAATGAGTATGTGACGGCTCATTCACAGTCTCAAAAGATTAAGAATAAGCCTCTTATCAAAGCCTTTATCATTACTGAAAAGAGTGACGACAAGGCGAATATTAGTGTGCCATACGTAGAGAATGGTATTCGATATGACAATTTCGAGGATCGACTTTACGAAGATTCAAAGCGATATACCCAGATTGTAGAACGCGACAAGTTCATAGATTTCTTCAAAAAGTGGCTCACAATAAACACCCCTAACGGCTTGGATAACAACTACTCTCAAGACGAGTTATCATACGGAGTCCACATCGACAAAAACGGCCAAGGACTTATTCGTAAATCCGAAAACCCCTACTACCGTCGAGATAACTTAGATGGTGAGATTGATGAGATATTAGAGTGGTCGCCAATCATTATCTTGGAGGGTAGCCCCTATAGCGGCAAGACTCGTGCGGCATACCACGTAATGGAGAGACTCACAGAGTGGAGGGATTACTCTTTTCACCTCTTCAACAACCGCCATAACACCAACGACCTCAACAACATACGTCTCGACCTAAGAGACCAAAGTGAAGGACACCTTTACCTAATTGACGATATCAACGACATCATCCAGGGGGATATCGAGAGCATAGATTACACGGCTAAGAACTCGTTATGGGGAGTTCTTAATGGAATCAATAATGGCAATGGCTTCACAAAAGAGGACTTCGGCAACACCCGCATTATAATCACCGTATCGGGCACTATGCAAGCCGAGAGAAAGATGGCGCTATACAAAAAGATGTTTGGCACAGAGGGTGATAAATTGAATAAGTACCTCAATAGAATCTCGGTCAATTTCGACATCTACGACAGACGCTCCTTCCTCAATATGGTCTTCCATATGAAGAATAGTGGCGCACTGCCTAAAGATGGTGTTTTAGGTCACGAGATACAGCAGGGCAACTACACTATTGGTTCGCTCTTTATCAAAAAGGAGGATATCACATCCCAAATAAAAAGCCTTTACAATGACATCCCAGATGGCGAGAATAGAACCAAGGCCACTATTCTCAAGACCATTGTCGGCAATTACAAATATTCCAAAGATACTCGCTTCTTCTTAAACCTCGACGAGTTACGTAGCCTATACCTCTTCTATGGAGGCCATACTGACAACTTCGACACTGATATTGAAGTTCTTAGAGCCAACGGTCTAATCATTAAGAGCAACGACCGTATCGACATTGACAGGTATATCATCGAGACCTGCCACGAGTTTGTCACCTCTGCTCTAAAGAGTGATAAACTCTCTGGTGATATGGTTCTAAATCACTCCTTGGTCGAGTATGCAAAGAAGCAATCCAGCGACAATATTCCATCTGTTGCCAAGATGTGTTTCCTGCTTTGCGACCGCAACAACCTTCGCGACGACGAGATTATAGATCTTATCGACTTGGCAATCCGTGAAATATTGGGAGTTAAATGTATAGATGACGAGGTCCGTATTATACACCTTGTTGAGATAAGTAAAATCGACAAAACCTACCACACCGTCTTTTGTGAGACGGCCATAGCCAACATTCACGATTTTTCAAAAGCCCAAGGCTATATCACCAAACTTAAAGAGTATATAGACGACCTTAATGAGAATAACGAGAATAGCGATGCCGTTGTAACGCTCTATAAACGTGTTATCTACGCAATGTTCTCAACGAACAATCGCGCACTCTGTATGGCCGAAGAGCAGACCCTTTTGAACTATATCTTCAACGAGGACTGGTCGTGGAAGGAGCCATTCTCGGAAGATGACCTCAACGATATATTCAACCTTAGACGCATCTGCCCTCTCCTCACTATGAGCGCAGAAGAGGTTATTAACTACATTGCCGAATCGTCGCTCTATGGTTACGATATGAAATCAATCTTCGCTCCAAAAGTGAAGACTGAAAAACAGCGATTCGGACAGAAAAAGCAGATTGTTGATGACAACACCATGGAGATCTACAACAAGGTCTTTATCCCTCGTGTAGGCGAAGCATTGATTACTGCCCTATGCAAGGTAGACAGCTACGACGAACTTCGTGAGATGCTTGACAAAATCGAGAGCGACATCTATCGTAAGGATTACCTCAAAGATAGCGTTCGCGGGAACTTCTCTTGGAGACTTCTCAGAGCGATTAGGACTATCGCCAAGCGCCTCAGTTACGAGGATCGCAATAGACTCTTCTACTTCGTATTCGACTTAGATGTTACCCACACTATCATTGGCAAAGAGGAGATTGACCGAGAATACGACCTCAACCCAGTACGAATAGGCGCACTGAATCAACTTCTTGTTCTCCTCGACGAGTTCGATGCGTTGCAGGCCTACGACAAGATGATTAAGTCCGATCGACACGACTTCAGCACGCTGTCGCATCTGTTCAAGAATAAGTTCCTCACTTTCGAGCAATTGTTGCCACTGGTAAACGGCAAAGATAAGCAGACTAACTTCATCACCCTCAACCAGTTGATGAGCAAAGCTGAGACTCTAAGCGATGCCAATACCTGCCTTAGACTGATGAAGATTCATGATGCCGATCCATCGAAATTAAGAGACGAAGCGGCCCTCTCGTGCTACATAAAGATTAGGAGCATCAGAGCAAACACCTGCTTCGATATCCTCCGCAATTGGCACAACGTAGACAAGGAAAGAGTACTCTCGGATATGGCCCTTGTGCCCGTATTCGACAAGTTGAGCATCGACGATATCTTCGACATCTTAGACCCTTGTGGCCAAAATATCGACTATATGGCCAGATATGGCTTAAATGATACGGAGATAGGTTCTGTGCGTATGAATGCCGTATTCTACAACAAACTCTTCTACCGCGCTAATCGAAATACGAGCTATACCAAAAGGCTCGAAGACCTTTACGATAGACTTGTGAAAGATAACAAGTTGCGACCTATCGTTATAGACTACAACCTCAATGCCCACAACGGCATTCTCTCGGTATATCTCAAAAACAGGGATATATTCCCCGACTATGACAGCACTAAAAAATTTATCGACGCTATTCGGGATCCGTCATTCCGCAAGGATAACAATATCTATGAGCTGATGATATGGTGGGCAAAAGAGAATAAAGACCTCAACCTGCTCAACGAGATTTTAAAAGATGCCTACACCTATTTTGCCAACCACTTCACTCGCGACGAGGTGGTAAGGATGATGGCAGAACTCTACCACTACGTACCTTCGTTTATCAGCGACTTTGATAAATCGGTCGAGATTGCCTACGAAGATGACAGCATCTTGTGGAACAACTTCAAGGAGTATGTAAACCACCTAATGGTCAATAATATAGCCTATATCGACGGCACGTTTATCTACAACACCCTCAAGCAGATGGAGTGTAGTGTGCATAATGATATCTACGACCTAATGGCCAAGGTGGCCCGCCGCAACCGCGAGGGTGTAGACTTCCTCAGCATAGAAAAGTTACCTAAGCACGTACGTCGCAAACTATTCTGGACAGACAGAGTTAATGGCACTATCACCATCGACACCAACATCTTGTTCAACATCCCAACGATCAAGATGTTGTGGTACACCACTCAGAAGCGTTGGCTTACGGTAGATCAAGTGGAGGAGTACCGCAAGAATAACGGTATTGCACTGACCCAGACGTATGTAAATATGGCGTTTAGAGCCATCGAGCAGGATAAATCCAACGACAACCGTTTTGATGAGATGATTAAGTTCTTGAATAATATAGACTCCATCAAAGACGGCTCTACACAAAGTCTATTCCGCAGTATCCAGATGTGTATATCACTGATACTTACTGCAAGAACAGAGGCAGAACTTGACGAAATATTCACTACGTATGGCTTCGACAACCTACGCTATAGAACCGAGGCTATTGGCGCGCGTATGTACAAACTAATCAACAAACGCTACGTACAACAACTAAAAACCTACGACAGAATAAGCGAAACAAACACCATCGAGGAGTTCAAGGCCGATATCCTGAATAACCCCGAGCAGATTAATATAACGGTGGTAAATGCCTATATCTATGCCCTACTACTAATCAAGCAGGGCAACCTACTTGATGTGACGACAGATTCTGCCAAAGCTACAAAGATCCTCAACAACTGCTGGGGAGATATCTACAACCAACGCAAGATAGATATCTATAAACTCCTTGATGCTAACCACGACACCGAGGCGTGGATGTTAGATATAGATGTGCAGACCGTAACCTATTTTGCCGAACAATGCGATCGCAAACGCCTTATAAGCACCATTATCGATTGGTTTGATGGTAACTTCTGCTACGACGAGAGTGGCAAGAAGAGTTGCTTGAAGGACGCCATTAAGAACTATAGCAGGGTCTACACCAAGGCCAATCAAGACCTGGAAGAGGTTGCCGTTATCGTCGATATCCTACTCAAGGAGGAGAATGTATCCGACTGCAAGAGCCTTTGCCACAATTATATCCTCAACAATAGCCGTGGATATATACAGTATAATCCATTCTCTCTTTGGAGGGATATCGCAGAAAACAATAGATTCAAAGACTATCTCACTCAATACTTTCTCAAAAGCGACTCAGAGAGTTATACCAACCGAGAGTAATCACATCTAAAAGATATAGGGCGTATCCGAAATTGGATATGCCCTATATCTTACCAGTCGAGGTCGCTGTTCCATTCACCATCAGCCCCCTCATATATTATAGCGCGTTCGTCGCCAAACGACTTCAACTTCTCGTATGCCTTATACATATTGTAGCCATTTCCCGAACCATCCCCCGCAAGGCGGAAGGCGATTATCGAGACGTGGTTTTGCGCCCTGCGATACATAGCCTCGACACGCCAGAGATACTCCTCCTCCAACCACGGCATATTTGCTGGCGTACCCTCCACCGAGCGATCCTCGGCCTTCGAGGGTGATGATATCGCCGCGCAGTCGATAACATAGATGCCAACACTATCACAAATATCATAAAACCACTCTGGCTGTGGGTAGTCGGGGCAAAGCGTATTAAAACCCTTGGCTTTCAATGCCTTTACCTCACGCTCGACCGTTGCCCTATCTGCAGTTGCGTTATAGCGAGTTCTGTTTATCGCGATAGGCTTTCCGAAGGCAGTAATCTCACCCTGAGCGTTAAAGCCATACTTGGCAAAGCCCACCTTTAGTGGAATATACTCCCTGAGGATACCACTGAGTTTTATGTATAGCGTAAGGTCGTATAGTTTAGGATTTGATGGCGACCAGCGGTTTGGATTCGAGTTATAGACCCAAGGGGTATAGCTCACCGTGTCTCGCGAGAAACCCGCTACCTCATAGCCATTTACGCTATAGTCAATCAACTTACCATCGGGAGCATAGATGTCGTAGCCAAGCTCTATGACCTCGTCGGTAGAGAACGAGTTGTTCGCAACGATATCGAGTTGCAACTGTGCGAAACGCTCCAACGAATCTGGCACAAGGCGCACGTTGAAGTCGTAAAGGCCCAACTTACGCTGAGCAAAGATGTAGCAGTTCTCGAACTTAGCACGTCTACTCTGCTCCAACCCCTCGTCAAGGAGCGACATATACGACTCCTCCACGACCACTATTGCTATGGTATTCTCCCCCTGGTCGAGGTATGGCGAAATGAAGGTCTCCGTAGGTGTAAACCTATCTATCGGCTCAGTCACCTGCTTGCCATTTACGAATATGGTGTAGTCCGCCCCAACATTCTCTGTATGGAGATAGGCGTTATAGTCGTTCCAAGAGGCTGGGACCTCGACGGTTTGCTCGTAAACGGCACGCACACTTCCCGTTGCATTCTCGAATTGCAAGAGGGGTGCTATGGCTATATATTTGTCTATACCGCTCCTTAAGTCCCGTTTGGCATCCTCGCGCTTGTCGTAACATACGAACTCCGTGCGAGCTATGCGCGCTTGCGCCATCGCCTCCACTCCGATAATCAGTGCTATGGCGAGCATTGCCACATTTGCTATATTTCTTAGCATAATCCCTCTGTTTTATTGTCGCAAAGATAGTGATTCCTTTGCAATAAAAAACCAAGAATCCCCTTTTTTATTTATTCTATATTTATTACCTTTGTGTAAAATTAATATGCTATGGACAACATTCTTCAAATTGAGAAGGTCAGCAAAAGCTATACAGGACATAAGGCTCTGGACGATGTGTCGCTAAACGTGCCTCGCGGAGCGGTCTACGGACTCCTTGGCCCTAATGGTGCTGGCAAGACCACTCTCATACGTATTATCACACGCATCACCTTGGCCGATTCAGGCAGGGTGCTACTCGATGGCAAGACACTCACCGCCGACGACATCTTCAAGATAGGCTATATGCCCGAAGAGCGAGGTCTCTACAAGAAGATGCGTGTTGGTGAGCAAGCCCTATTCTTTGCACGTCTCAGAGGCTTAGAGGGCCGCGAGGCGGAGCGTCGCCTACGCCAATGGTTCGAGAGACTCTCCATCGCCGACTGGTGGGATAAGAGGGTCGAGGACCTCTCTAAGGGTATGGCTCAGAAGGTACAGTTCATCACCACCGTTGTTCACGAACCCAAGTTGCTCATCTTCGACGAGCCATTTTCGGGCTTCGACCCCATCAATGCCAACCTCCTCAAAGAGGAGATTTTGGGACTTCGCGACCGTGGTGCTACGGTGATATTCTCGACCCACAATATGGCATCGGTTGAGGAGATTTGCGACCATATCACCCTTATCAACAAGTCGCATAACATCCTCTCAGGCTCTGTAGAGGAGATTCGTCGCTCGGCAGGAGGTAACAACTTCGAGGTACTCCACCGCGCCTCGGATACCACGTTCGAGCAAGCCTTGGCAGGACGTGCTACGACCATTGGCCAGAGTGTGGGTGTGGTCGGAGGCTTCCGCCAGACGAAGATACATATCCCCGAAGACAGAGACATACGTGCGGTCATCGCCTCGCTCAACGACAATTGCGAGCTAAGAGCCTTGCGCGAGGTTATGCCCTCAATGAATGACATATTCATCCGTGCCGTGAATGGTACACTTTAAAGCGTGCAGTTATGAAGAAGATGTATCTCATTATAGAGCGCGAGTATTTGGAGCGCGTTCGTAAGAAGTCCTTTATCATCGTCACACTCCTTATGCCTATCCTTATGATAGGCCTTATGATTGCCCCTACGTTGATGATGCTCTACAGCACCAGCGACCAGAAGCAGATTGTCGTTATCGACAAGTCGGGCCGTGTTGCCGACAAGCTACAACCCTCGGCCGAGATTCTATTTGTCGAGGAGAGTGTTCTAAGCAAGGCCGAGGCCTGCAACGTCTATAACGAGGAGAGTGGCATCTTTGGCGTCCTCTACATAGGCGAAGAGATCGAGGCCAGAGACTCCGTGCAACTCATCACCAATAGTTCGCTCTCTCCAATGCTCGAAGAGAATATAGCGACACAGATATCCTCTATTGTCGAGCGAGAGAAGCTCCTGGCCTACAACATCGACAACCTCGACGAGATATTGGCTAACGTAGAGACCCACATTGAGTTAAGCACCTACCTCAACGACGGCACAGGTGCCGAGGAGAGTATGGAGAGTACCTCGTCGGGTATGAACTATATACTTGGCTTGGTGCTTGGTATGTTGCTCTATATGGTCATCCTGCTCTATGGACAGATGGTGCTTACCTCCGTAGTCGAGGAGAAGGCGTCGAGAGTTCTCGACGTTATGGTCACAACGTGTACCCCATTCCAACTTATGATGGGTAAGATATTAGGTATCGCCCTTGTAGCCATCACACAGATTGGCATCTGGGCCCTCCTCGTAATATCATCCTCGAAGTTTTTGCTCCCAACGCTTCTACCAGCCGATATCGCCGCTACGAACGATATGATGCTTGGCTCGGTGGTTGGCACATTGGGCGATACGGGCTATATCGCTATGCTCTTTACCTACCTCTTGCTATTCATCCTCGGTGGTTTCCTCCTCTACGCCTCGCTCTATGCTGCAGCGGGCTCAGCGGTAGATTCTGTGCAGGACGGACAGCAATTCAACACCGTCATTATGTTGCCTATCATCCTCTCGATAATAGTTATGACATCGGTATTCAACGACCCTAACTCGTCACTCGTCTTCTGGGGTTCTATGATACCATTTACCTCTCCTGTGGTTATGGTTGCCCGAATACCATTCGGCATCCCTACGTGGGAGATTGTCACATCGCTATTGATACTCTACGCCACCTTCATCCTTACTACGTGGATGGCTGCGAAGATCTACCGTGTCGGTATCTTTATGCACGGCAAGCGACCATCGTGGGGCGACCTATGGCGCTGGATTCGCCAGTAGGTTACGCTTAAACATAATAAAGGGCGCGTCCTTCAGCTTGGAGGACTCGCCCTTAATTTTTTTGCCAA
>CAJGEC010000033.1 GCA_904502285.1 uncultured Alistipes sp.
TAACCTTAAGCTCGATAACACGGCCTGGGAGTGGTGCTACGATGGTGTCGCCGGTAATAGGCTGAAGCTCAACGGTCTCCTCCTTCTTGAGTGATGGGTCAGCAGCAACCTTCTCAGCGTATGCAGCCTCCTTGATGCCTGTGAGGTAAGCCTTAGCAACCAATGGGAACAACTCCAACAAGAGCTCCTCCTTCTCGTTCTCGGCCAAGAGAACGCCACCAGCCTTCTCCAATACTGGGTTTGGCTGCTTCTGGTACTTAGATGTATCGTATGGACGCTCCTCGCGGAAACCACAAATCTTCTCGCGGAAGTCCTCAGAAATCTTAACTGGAGTACGGCCGTAGTCACCCTTAACCAAACCTACGAACTGAGCCGACTTGTTGGTGTACATCGCACGGCCAGCCTTCTCGTCCATAGCGCAGTTTACTGCCTGAGCACCTACGATCTGTGAAGTAGGAGTTACGAGAGGTGGAAGACCTGCTGCAAGACGTACTGGTGGGATAAGCTCCATAGCGCGTGGGAGGATATCCTCAGCGCCCAACTGCTTGAGCTGTGCAACCATATTTGAGTACATACCACCAGGAATCTCAGCATCCTGAACGAGCTTGTTAGGAGCAGGGAAGCCGAAGTAAGCCTCGATAGCCTGTGATGCTACCAACAACTCCTCCCAGTTCTCCTCCTGAGCAGCCTTCACGCAGCGGTCGAGCAAAGCATCAACCTCTGCTGGAGTCTCGTCAGTGAGTGGGTTGAATGGCTTTGGAAGTGGCTTCTCAGCACCAAATACCGACAACTCAAGCTCCTTGCGGATATCCTTCAACTGCTCGTTGATCTTAGCCACAGCCTCCATATTAGCACCCAACTCGATGCCGAGCTTCTTACAGAAGAGGTAAACCAACTCTACGGCAGGAGCACCTGTACCACCGCCAAACCACCAGCAGTTTGTATCTACGATATCTACGCCAGCTACGATAGCAGCATATACAGAACCGAGACCATAACCTGGAGTACAGTGAGTGTGGAAATCTACGGTCACGCCGAGCTCCTTCTTGAGGAGTTTGATAAGGCCTGCTACACGTGCTGGTGGGATAAGACCAGACATATCCTTGATAGTGATCATATCGGCACCAAGCTCTGCCATCTGGCGAGCCTTGTCGAGGAAGTACGCATCGGTAAATACCATCTCGTGCTCCTCGCCGTCGTTGTACTTAGGATCTACGGTGTAGCAAACAGCGCAGTCGGCGATACCACCATACTGCTTGATATACTTGATAGTAGACTTCACGTTGTCTACGTCGTTCAAAGCGTCGAAGATACGCATAATGCCCAAACCGCTCTCGATAGCGTTACGAGAGAAGCCATCGATAATCTCGTCGGTGTAGGGTGCATAGCCAAAGAGGTTACGACCACGTGACAATGCTGTGAGCTTCGATACATCGCCTACAGCCTTCTTGATGGTCTCGAGACGAGTCCAAGGGTTCTCATTGAGGTAGCGCATCACAGAGTCGGGTACTGCACCGCCCCATACCTCCATAGCGTAGAAGCCTGCATCCTTGTAGAAAGGAAGGCAACGGTCTACCTGCTGCTGAGTCATACGTGTTGCAAAAGACGACTGCTGGCCGTCGCGCAACGTAAGATCACGAATCTTTAGTGTCTTTGTCATAATTTCACTAAGGTTTATATTGTTAGTTTTTTAGGTTTTAGTCTGCTCATTTCCAGCCAATTCCCACGCCTTATTAGAGGTTTCCTCTATAGAAAACTATTCAACTAATCAAGGAGTGATTCATTGTGTTGTTATTCGAATAACAAATATAAGCAATTTTTTTCTAAAAAACAAATATTTTTCATAAAAAAGCGAGTGCCATTGTTATCTGGCTGGGGTAGTCTGTTGCTTGGGGTGTGGTGTGTGGAGGGGTAAAAGATTAGGAGACCATCAACAATCCTCTGTCGATAGTCTCCTATAGTGTTGGGTGAGGTGCATAACCTACTCTGCCTGATGGAGTATCACACGCTCGATTGCTCGTTCGCAGACGGGGCAGAAGCGCTCTGCTGTATTGTTGCGCATACGGCAGACAACAGCTGGGCGGAAAATGCCCTTAGTGAGGTAGCCACCACCCTCGTAGACACCTACGGTGTAGTTCTCCTCGCGCTCCTTGGTTGGTGCAGATGGAATTTCCACACCCTCCTCGACCATATCGGCCCACTTTGAGTCGAAATCGACCAACGTGGTGATGTTAGGCTCCCAAGGCTCGTGAGCGATAGAGTGCATATTGTCGTTGTCGTCAGCATTGTCGTAGAAGTACTCGTCGCCAAGACCTCCGAACGAGTGGCCGAACTCGTGGACTACAACAGGACGGAAGTCGGGGTGGTGAGCGGTGGTGAGGGTGTATGAGTTGTAGATACCTCCGCCACCATAGGTGTCGGTATTAGCCAAGATTACGAAGTGTTCGCAAGGGATGTTGGTCACCAAGTTGAACATATCGTAGACGTTGCTGGTTGTGAGGTAGCGAGCCATATAGAAGGTCATAAAGTGTGAACTCATGGCCGTATTGCGCCAAGCACCCTGCTGAGGAACGCTCACATTGCTATCCAATGAAGGTGTCGATACGGCGATAAAGTTGAACTTCTCGCGGTGGCTGTTGAAGGGCTCGTAAGAGAGAATCTCCTCGGCAGTGATGCGGGCATCCTCCATAAAGAGCTCCATCTCCTCGGCGGTATAGCCCTCGGCAAGAATCACTACGTCGATAGCGCTCTTTGAGTCACCTCCCTTATGAATATAGGTGTAGGGGAGTGGCTCGACACCGCTATTGTCACGAATGAGGGCATCCTTAGGGTTGATAGTAAAACTATGTTTCGACTCCTTGCCTGTGTTGTCGCGAAGGACGAGGTGTGCTACGGCCTCGTTGCGTGGCATAGGCACAAGAAGCGTAAACTCGAAACTACGAGTGTTGGTGAGTGCCTCCTCGGTGGTTATCCACTCCTGGAAGAGTGATGAGAAGGAGGTGGTGTAGATGGTCTGGTTGGTCTGCTTATCTACTAACGTGAGGTCACCATTGCCGAGCAGTGGGTTGGTGGTAAGGTTGATACGACGACCCCACCAGTTTTCAGTTGCAGAGAGGCGGTCGAGGGCCACGTATTGCTCCGAGGCGTTGCCACTGAATGTGTAGTCGATGCGGAGGGTAACGTCCTCGAATCGCTCCTCGAACTCCTGAGCAAAGAGTGTTACAGAGCAGAGTAGGGCCAACAGAGTAAATAGTATTCGTTTCATCTTTGTAGTTCTTGTTATTTAAGTTGTTATGTTATCTATTTTCGGTGTTCTCCTCTCTCTTTTCGCCACTCTCCGCGTCGGGGCCACCCCAGAGGAAGATTTGCGACTCGGTGCCGTGGCGCAGACGACTGATGTTCTTGCGGTGGGTCCACACCAAAAGGATGGCTACCACCCACGAGAAGATGATGAATGGCACGCTGAGGAATGGTGCAGATGAGTTGTAGGTCATCGTGGAGAATATCATCACCAAGAGAGGGTAGCAACAGCCTGCCACCATTGATGCCAACGAGACATAGTGCCAGATGGCAAATACTAAGCACCATACGGCAAAGCAGAGTAGGAGGATAGGAGCATAAATACCTGTTCCAGCACCCAAGAGTGTGGCTACGCCCTTACCTCCCTTGAATCCCGCGAAGATGGGGAAGATGTGGCCAAGCACCACGAATACGGTTGCTATAATACGCAGGTTGATAATCCAGTCTTCGCTGACATTGTTGTCGTAACGCATTAATGACGTGAGGATTACGGCGATAAAGCCCTTGAAGTAGTCGATGATAAACACTGGGGCCGCAGCACGCTTACCCAACACACGGAGCATATTCGTAGTACCAGCATTCTTTGAGCCGTGCTCGCGAATATCTATGCCATAATATTTCTTGCCAATCCACACGGCACTCGGTATCGAGCCAAGTAGATAGGCCGCAATCATAAGTGCGATAATCGATAGCCACGTTGTTGCTTCCCACGTTCCCATATCTCTAATAGTTTTTCTGTTAGCGGTTGATTGTCAGTAGTTTGTGCATTATGCACAATTATACTGATAACACAAAGTTACAAAAAAAAGGTTAAGAACAAAATTTTTTGCAACTATTGTAGGTGAGATCTTCAACAAAACTGCAAAAAAAAATGGGTCGATGTTGTCGTGTATCAAAAAAAATATCTATATTTGTTATAGAATAATACATAATTGCATATTTATGAAACTACAACTTAGCTTTGCCAATCTCGCGACCTCGTTCAAAGAGTCTGTAACTGATTGGCGTTGGTGGTCTTCCATCGGACAAATCGTATTTGGCTGTTTCCTCGTAGCAGTCGCTTTCGTGGTATTTATCAACCCTTACAATATGGTACCTGGCGGTATCTATGGTTTGGCATTGGTGCTTCACAACCTCTTCCCATCTATTCAGGTTGGTACGTTTGGTTATATGTTCGATGTACCTCTTATCCTCACAGCATTGATTCTCTTTGGTGGAACGTTCGGAGGTCGTACAATCTTTGCTTCGTTCATCACACCAGGTATTATGAATATTCTCGACTACCTTGTCTACCCATCTCAGGAGGCTATCGAGGCTCTCGATCCACAGCTCTTGCTTGGTGGTCAGATCGACCTCTCGTCTCACCTTATGCTTGCTGCCATCATCGGTGGTTGCTTCTCTGGTGTCGGTGTTGGTTTAGTAATTCGCAACAACGCTGCTACGGGTGGTACAGATATTACTGGTATGTTGCTTCACCGCTTTGCTAAGATGAAGTTCGCCAACGGCGTACTCCTCTCGGATGCAATCATCGTATTCAGTGGTCTGCTCGTCATTGGCTTCGGTGTCGGTATCGAGGGTCCAGGTGAGGGTGTTATGTTGTCGCTCTACTCTGCGGTATGTATCTTTGTGAATGCCAAGGTTTTGGGCTACACCATCGATGGTGCTTCGCGCGACAAGCTCCTCTATATCATCTGCGAGAACCACTCCGACGCTATGCGCGACTACATCCTCAAGGATTTGGATCGTGGTGGTACCTACCTCAAGGCTAAGGGTATGTACACTGGCAACGAGAAGGAGATGATCTTCTTGGTGGTTAGCCGTAAGGAGGTGCGTAAGGTGCAGCAGAAGATCAAGGAGTTCGATCCACACTCTTTCGTTGTCGTTACCGATGCTTACGACACATTTGGTCAGGGCTTCAAGCCATTCCCACAGGAGGATGGTATGCCTACGGAGTAATTTAAAATCGATAGATTTAGTATGATGATGAATAATTTGCGACCATTGACAGGCAATGGACGTAAACTATACATTGAGACCTATGGTTGCCAGATGAATGTTGGCGACTCGGAGATTGTGGTCTCTATTATGCAGCAGGAGGGCTACCGCTACACCGAGAGTTTAGAGGAGGCAGATATTGTCCTTATCAACACTTGCTCGATTCGCGACAATGCCGAGCAACGTATCTGGGGTCGCCTCAGCGAGATGCGCCGTATGCGCAAGCAGAAGGGTTCGCTCATCATTGGTGTCATCGGTTGTATGGCTGAGCGCCTCAAGGAGGACTTGACCAAGGGTGGCACAGGCGTAGATATCGTTGCAGGCCCTGATGCCTACCGCGACCTCCCACGCCTCGTTCGCGAGGTGGATAATGGTGCTACGGGTGTGAACGTGGAGCTCTCGAAGGAGGAGACCTACGCAGAGATTGCCCCTGTTCGTCTCGATAGGAATGGTGTAAGTGCCTTCATCGCCATTATGCGTGGCTGTAACAACTACTGCTCATACTGTGTTGTTCCCTACACACGAGGTATCGAGCGCAGCCGTGATGCCGAGACTATCATTGCTGAGGCCCGCACACTCTTCGAGAACGGCTATCGTGAGGTGACTCTCTTGGGTCAGAACGTGAACTCGTACCGCACAGGTGAGGTGGACTTCCCTGAGTTGTTGAAGCGTGTTGCCGAGATATCGCCACTCCTCAGAGTGCGTTTCGCAACTTCTCATCCAAAGGATATCAGCGATAAGTTGCTTGAGACGATGGCCTCAATGCCAAATATATGCAGGGCCATCCACCTCCCTGCGCAGTCAGGCTCTACGGAGATGCTCAAACGTATGAATCGTAAATATACACGCGAGTGGTATCTTGAGCGTGTGGCAGCTATTCGTCGCTATATGCCCGATTGCGCTATTACCACCGACCTCATCGCAGGCTTTGCCCACGAGACCGAGGAGGAGCACCAGGAGACCCTCTCGCTTATGCGTGAGGTGGGCTACGACTTCGCCTATATGTTCAAGTATTCTGAGCGCCCAGGAACTTTTGCTCAGCGCAACCTCGGCGATGATATCCCTGAGGATGTCAAGACTCGTCGTCTAACTGAGATTATCGACCTCCAAAACAGACTCTCTGAAGAGAGCAATAAGCGTGATGTAGGCAAGGAGTTTGAGATTTTGGTTGAGTGTACCTCAAAGCGTAGCGACGAGCAATTATCTGGTCGCACATCCCAGAACAAGATGGTTGTTTTCGACAAGGGCAATCACCAGATTGGCGACTATGTGAAGGTACGTATTACTGGATGTTCATCAGCAACACTCTTCGGCGAAGAAGTCGTCTAACAAGGCTACTTTGGCGTTGCACTTGTTCTCAAAATGCTCATTTACGCTCAGTAAACTGCGCTTTTTCGAACTTCGTGCGCCTAAAATTAGCTCTTGTTATACAACTTCTAATGGTAAAGTTCCATCGCCTCGAAATTCGCCGAGCGTTGTGTCTGCACTATTCTAACATCAAAGTGGGAGGGGCTGGTGTGTGTAAACTCCGCTTTTTCGAACTTCGTGCGCCTAAAATTAGCTCTTGTTATATAACTTCTTAGCAATAGGAGGGTTAGGCAATAAGACTGTCTTAGCAAAAACATATAATAAATGGCGAGTCCTGTGGGGCGCGCCATTTATCGTTACGATACCTTATATATATTAATACTTCACTCCCGATAGGAATAGTCCGCAGGCGGGTGCGCCAGCGCTACAACGCGACAGGTCGCGCGAGGTGATGATATCCTCGAACTCCGCAACGCTATACTTGCCACGCCCCACATCTACCAACGTACCTACAATGGCTCGTACCATATTGCGCAGGAAGCGGTTGGCACGTATGGTGAAGCGCAGAGTGCCGTCGCTCTCAACGACCCATTCGGCGTGCGATATGTTGCAGATATTGGTCTTGTTGTTGGAGTTTAGTTTGGCAAACGAGGTGAAGTCGTCATATTCGAGGAGTTTGCGTGCCGCCTGGTTCATCCTCTCAACATCTATCTCTGCCGTAAAGTGCCAAGCCGAGAAGCGACGGAAGGGAGACTTATGTGGCGTGAGGAAGTAGGTGTACTCCCTCTCCTTGGCATCGAAACGGGCGTGGAGCGTAGGCTCTACCTCATAGATGCGCATAATGGCGATATCTACGGGTAGCACCTTGTTGAGCTTATAGCAGAGTTGTGTGCAGTCGATTATAGCTTCGCTATCGAAGTGGGCGGTATAGAACGAGGCGTTTACACCCGTATCCGTGCGTCCAGCACCTACAATCTCGGTAGGTATGCGCAGGAGCATCGACAATTTCTCTTCGATGACACCCTCGACGGTAGTAGCATCGGGCTGGCGTTGCCACCCAAAATATGCGGTGCCGTCGTATTGTAGTTCGATAAAGTAACGTGCCATAGCAATATTCAATCTTTTATGCAAAGATAAGGATAATATTTTATTCTTGCTATGTATTAGCCCTATATAAATAAGAGAGAGGCCATTCGACATCTGCCGAATAGCCCCTTGTCAAAGCGAGAAATCAAGAATAAACTTCCCCTTTCTCCTTTCTCCTTTTCAGAGATTACATATGGATAGCGCAACCCAAAGCATCCTCCGCAGCCTCCATTACTGCCTCGTGCATAGATGGGTGTGCGTGGATTGTGCGAGCGATGCGGTGAGCATTTACGCCCAATACCTTAGCCAAGGTAGGCTCGCCAATCATCTCAGTCACGTTGTGGCCCACGAAGTGTGCGCCGAGCAACTTCTCCTCGCCATCGAAGATAAGTTTCACGAAGCCGTCGCGCTCACCTGCCGCAGTGGCCTTGCCCGATGCGGTATATGGGAACTTGCCGACCTTGTAGTCGATGCCCGCAGCCTTCACCTGTGCCTCGGTCATACCCACTGAGGCAACCTCAGGCGATGTGAAGATGCACGATGGGATAGTCGAGTAGTCGATAGGCTCAGGGTTGAGACCGCAGATATGCTCTACGCAGTGGATAGCCTCGGTAGATGCTACGTGCGCAAGGGCTGGGGTAGCGATGATGTCGCCAATAGCATATACGCCGTCGATATTGGTTTTGAAGTGTTCATCGACCTTAATCTTGTCACGCTCGATCTCGATGCCTACCTCCTCAAGGCCCATATCCTCGATGTTAGACTTGATGCCCACAGCCGAGAGAACGATGTCTGCCTCGATGGTCTGTGCGCCCTTCTTGCCCTCGATGTCGATGATGCACTTGCCAGCCTCGTTCACGCTGACCTGCTTCACGGTGGTAGAGGTCATAACCGTAGCGCGCAACTTGCGGAAGGCGCGCTCCATAGCCTTGGCGGTATCCTCATCCTCCAAAGGCATAATCTGTGGCATATACTCGATGATGGTGACCTTCACGCCCAAGGTAGCGTAGATGTAGGCGAACTCCGAGCCGATAGCGCCCGAACCTACAACGACCATAGACTCTGGCAACTCAGGGAGTACCAAAGCCTCCTTAGAGGAGATGATATGCTTGCCATCAACAGGCATAAAAGGCATCACGCGTGGGCGGGCACCTGTAGCAAGGATGATGTTATCGGCCTCGTACTCTACGCCCTCGACCTCCACGATGTCGGCAGCCTTGAGGCGACCGAAGCCTGCGATAACGTCGATATTGTTCTTCTTGAGGAGGAACTGAACACCCTTGTTCATCGTCGTAGCAACCATACGCTCACGCTCCACCATCTTTGTCCAGTCGGGCTTTACCTCGCCCTCGATGGTTACACCAAAGGTGGCTGCTGCCTTGCAATCGGCATATACCTGAGCCGAACGCACAAGAGCCTTGGTTGGGATGCAACCCCAGTTGAGGCACACACCACCAGCGTCGGCCTTCTCGACGATAGCCACGCGCTTGCCACACTGTGCGGCACGGATAGCGGCTACATAACCACCTGGGCCTGAGCCGATAACGATAATATCATATCTGTTGTCCATACGATTTTTTGCTTATAAAATTACTTTACGACCTTCAAAATCTCACCCTTGTCTGCTGCCACGGCGCGCTTCCAATTCTCGGTGTAACCAGGCTGCTCGATCTTGCCAGGGATATCCTTGCCATTGCCATTGTCGATGAACTTGCCGTTCTCCTCGCCCTTGACATTGCCGTCGATATACTTAACCATAAGGTACTTGTCGAGTGCTACCCACTGGTCGAATACCAACTGCGCATACTTCACGCTGAACTCGGTGGTGAACTTACGCACCTTCTTGTCGTTGTACGACATATTTGCAATCTTTACGTCGGCATCAGCAACCACCTTGAGCATCTCGTTCTCCCAAGCATCGACCATCTCGCGAACATACTTGCCTACGCTGTTGTAGCGCAAGTAAGCGAACTGTGCAACGCGGTTAGTAATCCAGAACATTGCGGTATCAGAGTACTCCAACATAGAGCCGTTACCCTCGCGCAAGCACTCAGGAACCTCCAACGAGTTTACGTAGATAGGGGTCAATGGTGAGGTCGCAGCATCGTCGGTACCAAACCAGAGGATACCCACCTTCTCAGGACGTGCCTGGCCTACGAGCCAGAAGCCTGTCTGCTGTGTAGCTGTAGCGCGCTCGTTGCAGTACTCAACACCATCCACCTCGAAGTACATAGGACGCCAGCGGTATGGGCAACCCTCACCACCAGCACCGATATCTGTAGTCATATCCATCTTAGTGCCCTCATAGTGGTCGCGCATACAATCCATCAACAGCTTTGGAGAGACCTTCTGGCGTGGCATAACCCACAATGGCATACGGTTCTCCTTGTTGTGGCCCATAGCGTAGTCCTCATACTGGTCCATACCGTCAGCCACGGTGCGGAAGAAGGCCCATACACGAGCCTCGCAACCACGCATAGCACCAAAATCAAGTGGCGCATAGGCATCAGCAAAGCTGAAGTCCTCGTTCTTACCCTCGAACCAGCCGAACTCACGTGCTACATCTGCAACATCCTCAGCATAGAGGCAGTTCTCTGGGTCATCCCAAGGGAATGTTGTGATACGAGCCTGGTTGGCGTGAGCCGATACATAGCCGTCAGGAATACGACGTGCAACCCATACGATACCCTTCTTCTCAGGGCCCTTGCCGATAAGCTCCATAATCCAAGCCTCCTGCTGGTCGATCAACGAGAACGATTCGCCAGAAGAGCAGTAGCCATAGGTGTTGGCGAGGTCTACGATGATGTCGATAGCCTCACGAGCAGTCTTGGCACGCTGCAAGGTGATGTAGATAAGTGAGCCATAGTCGATGCCACCCTTTGGATCCTCCAACTCTGGACGGCCACCGAATGTGGTCTCGGTGATGAAGAGCGAGTGCTCGTTAGAGTTGCCGAGAGTACGGTAGGTTACAGGAGCCTGCTTAATCTTGCCGATGTAGCGACCTGTATCCCACTCGGTTACATCCATCAACTCGGTGAACTTCACAGGTACATACCTATAGAGTGAGCCGTAGAGACCGTGAGAGTCTGCCGCATAGGTCACCATATTTGAGCCATCGGTAGATGCTCCGCGTGTAACGATAAAGTTAGTACAAGCATCCGCCGTGGCGATGCCTGCAATAAATGCGCCCACAAGGGCAATAGCCTTGAAAAGTTTGTTCATAATTCTATTAGGTTTTTGTTTTTATTAATATTATACGTTATTAAAATTTTCGAAAGATACTAATTTATTTTGAAACCATTGCTATCTTATTTAATAATTTGTAAATTTGTGGCATCAAAACCAATAGAACAATGAGCATCAAAGAGCGTTTAAATAACATTTTGTCGAAACTCCCTGAGGGTGTTACTTTAGTTGCTGTATCGAAATTTCACCCCGTAGAGCGATTGCAGGAGGCCTACGAGGCAGGTCAGCGAGTATTTGGCGAGAGCCGTCCTCAGGAGATGGCATCGAAATATCAACAACTCCCCGCGGATGTTGAGTGGCATATGATTGGCCATCTGCAGACCAATAAGGTGAAGATGATTGCCCCCTTCGTCTCGATGATCTCGTCGGTGGATTCGGAGCGATTGATCGAGGAGATTGAGAAGCAGGCGGCTAAGTATAACCGCACGATAGATATCCTGCTTGAGGTACACGTTGCCGAGGAGGAGACCAAGTCGGGCTGGAGCGAAGAGGAGTTGTATAACTACTTGGCTACTGGGGCGTTGGAACGTATGGAGCATATCCGAGTGAGGGGCGTGATGACTATCGCCTCGAACACGGACGACCAGAGCGTTGTGCGTCGCGACTTCCAACATATACGCAATATTTTCGAGGAGTTGAAGCCCCGCTTTGGTGAGGCCTTTGACACCCTCTCGATAGGTATGTCCGACGACTATCCATTGGCCTTGGAGTATGGCTCGACGATGGTACGTATCGGCACGGCTATCTTTGGTATGCGCGAGTATTAGTGGACGTGCCAAAGTCCGAACTGACATTTTGTCACTCTTTCGGACACGGCACACTGCGATTCTGTCATACAAAATGTATAAATGCGTCACTTTTGGCGCATTTTTTCTTTTGGCACTACCTTTGTTCAATACCAGACCAAACTGAGCAAAACAAGCAGAATAAAAAATTAACAATATAAAACTTTAAAAACTATGAGCAAGATTATTGGTATTGATTTGGGTACAACAAACTCGTGTGTAGCAGTTATGGAGGGTAACGAGCCCGTCGTAATTCCTAATGCTGAGGGTCATCGTACAACTCCTTCAGTCGTAGCATTCACCGAGGGTGGTGAGCGTAAGGTGGGCGATCCTGCAAAGCGTCAGGCTATCACCAACCCTAAGCGTACAGTATTCTCTATTAAGCGTTTTATGGGTGAGCGTTACGATGCGGTTACAGCAGATATCGCTCGCGCACCATACTCAATCGTTAAGGGTGAGAACAACACTCCACGTGTTGAGATCGATGGCCGTCAGTACACTCCACAGGAGATCTCGGCTATTACCTTGCAGAAGATGAAGAAGACCGCTGAGGACTACCTCGGTCAGGAGGTTACTGAGGCTGTTATCACCGTTCCTGCATACTTCTCAGACTCACAGCGTCAGGCAACTAAGGAGGCTGGTGAGATTGCTGGCTTGAAGGTGCGTCGTATCATCAACGAGCCTACAGCAGCAGCGTTGGCTTATGGCTTGGACAAGAAGCAGGATGATATGAAGATTGCGGTTTACGACCTTGGTGGTGGTACCTTCGATATCTCAATCTTGGAGCTTGGTGATGGCGTATTCGAGGTTAAGTCTACAAATGGTGATACTCACCTCGGCGGTGATGACTTCGACCACGTACTTATCGACTATATGGCAGAGGTGTTCAAGGCTGAGCATCAGATCGACCTTCGTCAGGACCCTATGGCTCTCCAGCGTTTGAAGGAGGCTGCTGAGAAGGCAAAGATCGAGCTCTCGTCGGCAACAACTACCGATATCAACCTCCCATACATTATGCCAGTAAATGGTATCCCACAGCACCTTGTGATGTCACTCACACGTGCTAAGTTCGAGCAGTTGTGCGACCACCTCGTGCAGAAGACCATCGAGCCTTGCCGCACCGCTTTGCGTGACGCAGGTTTGCAGGCAAGCCAGATCGACGAGGTTATCCTCGTGGGTGGTTCTACACGTATCCCAGCTATTCAGCGCGTTGTTGAGGAGTTCTTCGGTAAGGCTCCTAACCGTTCAGTAAACCCAGATGAGGTGGTTGCTGTAGGTGCTGCAATCCAGGGTGGTGTCCTCACAGGTGAGGTTAAGGATGTCCTCTTGTTGGATGTTACTCCATTGTCACTCGGTATCGAGACCTTGGGTGGTGTGATGACTCGCTTGATTGAGGCTAATACCACTATCCCTACTCGCAAGAGCCAGGTGTTCTCTACCGCTGCCGACAACCAGCCTACCGTGACTATCAACGTATGTCAGGGTGAGCGTGCTATGGCTGCCGACAACAAGTCTATCGGCCAGTTCAACCTCGATGGTATCCCAGCGGCACCACGTGGTGTTCCACAGATCGAGGTAACCTTCGATATCGATGCTAACGGTATCCTTAACGTGTCGGCTAAGGATCTCGGCACAGGCAAGGAGCAGAAGATTCGTATCGAGGCATCGAGCGGTCTTACCGAGCAGGAGATTCAGCGTATGCGCGACGAGGCTAAGGCTAATGAGGCTAAGGATAAGGCAGAGAAGGAGCGCATCGAGAAGATTAACACTGCCGATTCGAACATCTTCGCTACAGAGAAGAACTTGAAGGAGTATGGCGATAAGTTGCCAGCAGAGAAGAAGGCTGCTATCGAGGATGCTTTGGCAAAGCTTAAGGAGGCTCACAAGGCTCAGGATATCGCGGCTATCGACAGCGCTATCGAGGCTCTCAACGGTGCTTGGCAGGCTGCCTCACAGGATATCTACGCTCAGCAGCAGGCTCAGCAGGCACAGCAGGGTGGTCAGCAGGCAGGTGCTGGCAATGAGCAGCAGCCACAGCCTGAGGATGTAGACTTCGAGGAGGTTAAGTAATTTGGGGCGAGTATCGCCAAATAACATATTGAGCGAGGGGCCATTCAACATTTCGTTGAGTGGCCTCTTTGCTATATTTGGATAATTGATAAAAAAGGATTATCTTTGTTTATTATTAAACCAAGAGTATGGAATACGACGTAATAGTTATTGGCGCAGGCGCAGCGGGACTTATGGCTGCAGGTACTGCAGCGATGAGTGGCCGTTCGGTGCTTCTTATGGAGAAGATGGAGAAGGCTGGCCGAAAGATACGCATCACGGGTAAGGGCCGTTGTAACCTTACCAATGCAAGACCTGCTGAGGAGTTTATGGAGAAGGTGAGGACCAACCAGGAGTTCTTCTCTGTGGCCTTTTCGGAGTTTAACAACCGTGCCACGGTACGCTTCTTCGAGCGTCTCGGTGTCAAGTTGGAGATTGAGCGCGGCGAGAGAGTCTTCCCTAAGAGCGGAAAGGCGTGGGATATCGCCAATGCCTTGGTCGATTTCTGCGAGGATAAGGGCGTTAAAATTCTCTATAAGACACAGGTTACGGCTATCGAGACCTTGGACGGCAAAGTTACAGGTGTGCGCTATCGCAATTCCAGAGGCTTTGAGCGTAGGGAGGAGGCTAAGCACGTCATCGTGGCTACGGGAGGCGTGAGCTATCCCTCTACAGGCTCTACGGGTGATGGCTACGACTTCGCAGCCTCTGTGGGCCACTCGATTGAGCCTATACGCCCATCATTGACCCCACTCGTCACGTCGCACCCACAGAAGGAGTATCTCAATGGCTTGTTGCTCAAGAACGTAGGTGCAAAACTATATGTCGATAACGAACTTGTTCAGGAGGAGTTCGGTGAGTTGGGCTTCTCGGAGCGCGGTATCGAGGGTGCTGTGGCATTGCGCCTTAGCCGAGATGCTGTGGATGCTATCATCGACGAGAAGCGTGTGAAACTCATTATAGACCTTAAGCCAGCCTTAGACGAGGAGACTCTTCTGGCTCGTATCGAGAGGGAGATTGCCGAGATGCAGTCGTCGGAGTTCTTCTCGGAGTTGTTGCGTAAGTTGGTGCCAAAGCAGATGGTGGTGCCGTTGGCTAAGGAGGTGGACTTCCACTCTAAGACCTATGTCGGCAAACTCTCAGATGCGGAGAAGCTACGCTTGGTGAAGATTCTCAAGGGTATGGTATTCCCAATTTCGGATTATGCACCATTCCAGTTCGCCATTGTTACGGCTGGTGGTGTCGATTGCAACGAGGTGAATAAGTACACTATGGAGTCTACCTTGGTCAAGGGTCTCTACTTCGCTGGCGAGGTGCTTGATATCGACGCTAATACTGGTGGCTACAATATGCAGATTGCCTTCTCTACGGGCCGTCTTGCTGGACAACTTAAAAAGTAGGATGCTATGAAACGCTCTGGACGAACAATAATGCAACGACTCAAAGACTTGTCGTATCTGCCATCATATATCGGCCGAGCGCGCTATTTCCGTGGCCACGGAGTCCACTCTCCATATATCTATGCTATTGTGCGTCAGGTATTTATGCGTAGAGGTCTCTACGACGAGAGTTGTACGCTCTATACCGAACTCGTCGAGCGAGGTGTAGCAAAACGTAGGGCCGAGGAACTTACCAATTTGGTGTGGCACTGTGGTTATAAGAGTTGGTCGATAGATGTTATGGGCCGTAGTGATATAATTTTTGCAACTCTCGACACGCAATGGTCCGACTTGGAACAGTATGCCGACTATGCACGTGGTATCGGAGCTACGCTCTGTATAATGAATCCCTATAACAACCGTGAGCGTTGGCAGACTTGTTGCCGAATTATAGATAACCACCCCTCGACAACGGTGGATAACAGAGCATATTTATTGGTATTCAACAACCACCTCCCCAAGCAGCGTTTCTGTTTGTAGCGCGGGGTGGGGTAGCGATAATATTTTTATATGAAGATTTATACTAAGACGGGAGATGGAGGTACTACCTCGCTTATCGGAGGCGAGCGAGTGTCGAAGTGCGACCTTAGGGTTGAGGCCTATGGTTCGGTCGATGAGTTGATGGCCTTTGTGGCGTTGCTCACCGACGAGTTGGTTGATGATGCCCGTACGGCAGGTATGGTGGATGAGCTACAGCATATCTCTTCACAGCTGATGACCGTCTCGGCACTCTTTGCTGTGGGCAAGGGTGGCCAGGATAAGGTTAAGCCCATCGCAGAGGAGCAGATAGAGGGGCTGGAGCGCTCTATTGATGCTATGCAGCAAGAGCTGCCTGCCATCACTAAGTTTACCATCCCTGGAGGCAATCGTGCTGTGTCGCTGTGCCACGTCTGCCGAACTGTCTGCCGTAGGGCCGAACGTGCTGCGTTACGTGCTGGAGAGGTCTATGCAGTGGATAGCTCAGCCACACGCTACCTAAACCGCCTATCCGACTATCTCTATACGCTTGGCCGTTGTGTTACGGAGCGCCTGAAGGTTACGGAGCGCCTGTGGATTCCATAGCGGATAAGGACCACAGAAGCGGTTGATTATAAGTATTTTCGAGGAATATGTTGCAGATATAAAATTATTTTATACATTTGCACACTAAAATTTTGTAAATGCTCGTTAGAGCAACGAATTAACCTAAAAACAAGAGATATAACTATGTATTGGACATTAGAGCTTGCATCGAAGTTGGAGGATGCACCATGGCCAGCAACTAAGGAGGAGTTGATCGACTACGCTGTACGTTCAGGAGCACCCCTTGAGGTTTTGGAGAATCTTCAGGAGATCGAGGACGAGGGTGACATCTATGAGTCTATCGAGGACATCTGGCCCGACTATCCATCAAAGGATGATTTCTTCTTTAACGAGGAGGAGTATTAACAGAGATTTGTCAGCCAATGCGCTGATAATCAAAAGAGAGACAAGGAATATAAACTTGTTTCTCTTTTTTGTTGTTGTATCTATTTGTTGTCGGCAACCATCGTTTTACGCCATCCTCGCAGAGGTGCTATTGATTTTCTTGTATATTTTCTTTAGCTTTGCAATATCCTCCTACATATGTACAATGATAGGATTATAATAACTTAAACTCAAACAATATGAAACGATTATTTCTACTTATTGCATTCGCTATGTGCATTTCAATTTGTGGGGTCTACGCACAATCATATAGTACATATGTGAGTAATTCGGTTCCAGTGTCAACTGAGTCAAACAGTGGAAGGTATGAGTTTATCCAATCAACAAACAACAGTTCTCACGCATTTCTAATAGATAAGTACACTGGCAATGTATGGAAATATAAAATTCTAAAAAAGGAATTTGAAAGATTGGAAAGAGAACAGCCTGATAGCGTTTCAATAGATAGAATAAATTATCAAATGTATATTAGTGCTGAAAATAGTTCTATGTGTTTTCTGCTCAATATACACACTGGAGATATGTGGCGATACACTTCAAATATAGGGGAGAAAACATTTAAAAAAATGGAAATGCCTTGGAAGGATGAATAGTTGCATAATCTCTGTTAAATTAGTCCTAAAAAGTAGCCATATAAACTTGTATATAAACTTGCATGATAAAAATCTAATGCTGATTATCAATTAGTTATAGACTTAAAATACTCCTTTAACGAGGAGGAATATTAGTAGTTTGATAAAGGTTGCAAACCTAAATATCAACGATTTACAATGACCGATTGGGCAGTCCAGTCGGTCTTTTTTTGCCAAAATACTACCCAAAAACTACCCAAATATGAGCGAAAACTGCCCAAATACTGCCCTGAAACTATGACCAAATCCTCCCCAAAATAAGAGTAGTAAGTGAGGGGTGGCACACTGCCCAAACACTGCCCTGACGCTCTACAAGGCACTTTTTGCCCAAATTGAGCGAACCGCTAAAACTACTCATTGAAGGCAGAAAAATATCGGGTAGTTGTGTCTTCACTACCCTGAAACAAAAAAAAGGACAAAACCGAAGTTCTGTCCTTAATTTAATCCAATTTAATATATGATGATTTGACTGGTGGATTTGGAACTTTAAATTATTGTTCGTATATTTGCGAACAGAAACAAGCATAGACACTATGGCGAACAAGGAATATACACTTAATCAAGAGCAAGTTGCACGCTTTGCAAAGGCGATGGGACACCCTGCACGCATCGCTATCCTCGAATTTCTTGCCAAGCAAACGGAGTGCTACTTTGGTGATATTCACGAGGAGTTGCCGATTGCCAAGGCAACCGTATCTCAACACCTAAAAGAGTTGAAAGAGGCAGGACTTATTCAGGGTGAAATCGAGACACCACGAGTTAAGTATTGTATCAACCGAGAGAATTGGAAGTTGGCTCATAAACTATTTGGAGAGTTCTTCGGTACTTGTGCCTGTAAGAAAGAGAGTTGCTGTGAGTAGTTATTCTCTTTTTTTAGAAGCATTGTTCGTTGTTTTGCGAATTACTAACAATTAAATAAATTAGCGTATGAAGAGGGTTTTATTGATGCTTACTCTATGTGTGGGGGCTGCGTGTTTAGCGGGTTGCGACGCACAGAATAAGAGTA
>CAJGEC010000034.1 GCA_904502285.1 uncultured Alistipes sp.
CACTCAGCACTATCGCCTAACGTCATTAGTGAAATTATGGTATTTAGGTATTTTTAGGAATGCGCTCAGAAAACTATTCGCGCAAGCCTATCCCTAAATTCACTAATTTCCCTATATTCCTTACTGCATAGCAAGCGTCGCACAAGTGTTGCTCTCTTCCGTGTCACCGTACTCTTCGCTATCTTGTCACTTGTCACATTGTCACAGGGGGTGGGGGTGTGACACGATGTGACAAGCGGAGAGTGACAAGAGGAAAGAGGAAAGAGGAAAGAGGAAAGAGGAAAGAGCAAAGAGGGTGGCAAGGCGGGCCCTTGTTTCCTTTTTCTCCTTTCTCCTCGCCCCTCGCGCGTGTGGGCGTATTTTTTAAGTGTAGTAAAATTTGGTGGAACGAAAATTTTTACTTAAATTTGTATCAATTTAGAGATTTCCCCCTGAGTTTGAGGTTGAAACTGATGGAGCTTACTCATCAGAGCGCTCTATATTGTGGGGTGATTGACCTATTTAGGATATAAATTGGTCTAAAAGCAATATAATACTAACATAAAAACTACGACTATGACAAGCATCTTTTTCAGCAATAACGAGGCAGAGCAGAGTGCTAACCAGGCATTGGAGGCTCTACAGCAGAGTGTCGAGACAATGAAGATCGCTCACGCGGAGGAGATTCAGAAACTCTACGCGCGCATCGAGGAGCTCGAAGCACAGGTGGCTCAGCAGAAGACAAACACTGAGCCTGAGCCAACCCCTGAACCACAGCCAGAGGTGAAGCCAGAGCCAACGCCAGAGCCAGCCCCAGCACCTATCCCAGAGCCAGCCCCAGCAGTGGACTATGCCCCTCAGTTCGAGGCCCTCACAGCCTTGGTCAAGGAGCTCAAGGCGGAGAATGCCGAGCTCAAGACCTTGGTAGGCTTCCGCGACCGTCTGGAGGAGAGTGTGCGCGATATGCACAAGGAGTTGGAGACCTACAAGGGTGGCTTCTACGAGAAGATTACCAAGCCCTACCTCAAGGCGTTGTTGGAGTTGCACACACGCTTTGCGGATGTGGCGAACCACTTCGAGAATGTCGATTTGAGCACTTGCGACGTGCGTGAGACCTACGACCGCCTTTTGGGTCAGTTCAAGAACTCGGTACAGGCTATCGCCGACAGAGTATATAACGACTTCGGCATCGACTACTTCGAGCCAGAGGTGGGACAACTCTACGACCCACGTCAGCACAAGGCTATGCGTGTGGTGAATACCGACGATCAGGAGAAGCACCGCGTAATCATCAAGGTTTTGGCTGGAGGCTTCAAGGATGTGGATAGCGACAAGGTTATCAGCACCGCACGTGTCGAGACCTACAGCTACGTAGCCCCTCAGGAGGGTGCGCAGAGCGCTAATGAGCAGTAGGCCACAGAGTTAGACGAGAAACAATAATAACAATAACAATATAAAAATATAAAACTATGGCATCAGACAAGAGTAGAGCCGTATATGGCATTGACCTCGGTACAACATATAGTTGTATTTCGCAGGTGGACAAGTACGACCAGGCCGTTGTGCTTCGTAACTTCGAGGGTGACGCAACAACCCCTTCGGTGGTGTACTTCGAGTCAGAGACTAACGTAATCGTAGGTAAGGAGGCTAAGAATATGCTTCCTGTGGAGCCTGAGAAGACCGTATCGTTCATCAAGCGCCAGATTGGTGTGGACGCAGCATTCGACAAGGCTACAAACACCACCCCTTACCACTTGGATCCAGCGGAGATTTCAGCCCTCATCCTCAAGAAGTTGGTTCAGGACGCTAACGACCTTGGCGACAACCCAGAGCCTATCAAGGATGTAGTGATTACCTGCCCTGCATACTTCGGTAACAAGGAGCGTTTGCAGACTAAGCAGGCTGGTGAGGCTGCAGGTTTGAACGTGTTGGGTATCATCAACGAGCCTACCGCAGCAGCTATCTCTTACGGCTTGAAGGTTGATGAGCGTCGCACAATCCTCGTTTACGACCTTGGTGGTGGTACCTTCGACGTTACTATCATCGTGGTAAACGGTGGTGCTATCAAGGTTGTTGCTACGGGTGGTGACCACAAGCTTGGTGGTGTGGACTGGGATACTGAGTTGGCTAAGTATGTGTTGAATATGTTCAACTCGCAGAACGGCACATCGTATGAGTTCGAGACCCTTCCAGCAAATGCTAAGTTCGACTTGTTGCTCAACGCCGAGAACTGGAAGAAGAACCTCACTGCTCGTCAGACCGCTAAGATTAACTTCTCGTTCGAGGGTAAGTCAGTAAACTTCGACCTCCCACGCGAGACCTTCAACGCTATTACCGAGGAGCGCCTTAACGACACTATCGAGGCTACACGCAAGATTATCGACATCGCTAAGGGCAAGGGCTACAACAATATCGACGAGATTATCTTGGTGGGTGGTAGTAGTAAGATGCCACAGATCAAGGAGCGTGTGGAGAGCGAGTTCGGCTTGCCTACCCATATCAACGACCCTGATGAGTGCGTAGCAAAGGGTGCTGCTATCTACGCTATGAACGCAGCTTATGCTCAGGCAATTGTCGATTACGAGGAGAATGGTGGTGAGCGTCCAGCACCTCTTATGATCGATCAGACACGTGTCGTAAACGTGACAAGTAAGACCTACGGCTTGGGCCTTGTAGACGATATGGTGGGTAATATGATCTTTGCGAACTCTACACTCCCAGTATCGCGCAAGCGTGTGTTCCAGACCGTTATGGATAATCAGACTGCCGTAATCTTGCCTATCTACGAGAGCGACTTCACCGACGAGGAGGCCGATGCAACCGTTGAGGCTCGCTTCTGTACCTTGGCTACCGAGGATATGTCGGAGTTGAAACTTACGGGCAACCACCCACGCGGAACGGAGATCAATGTTACCTTCAGCATCGACAACGAGGGTATCTTGAGTGTGAACGCTACACGTGGTTCGGACGTCATCGACTTCCAGTTGAAGGTGGCTGGTGTTAAGTCTGAGGAGGAGCTCAAGAAGTCTCAGAACTTTATCGCTGCAGTAAACGTATAGTCGCCGTAGCGAGAGTATTGTCTAAAAACGGGGGTTGTGTCCTTCAGGGGTACAACCTCGTTTTTGGCGTTATGAGAGTCTCGCTTATACTACCTACAAAGTATTGATTATTAGATGGATCAAATTCTACTAAACCAAAAACTTGCCGACTGGGATAAGGCGTGCCGTTATTTCGCCACGCAAAGCATCCAAGATCAGCTCTCCAACGAGGAGAAGCAAGCGGTGACCTTCCTGACCAACTACTGGCGCGACAAGGAGTTCAACCCTGCGGCTTGTGAGACACATATCACGGCGCTTAAGCAGAGTGATAAGTTGCACTCGTCGAACCGTGAGATTATCGAGCATAGTAAGTTGCTTCGCGGTATTGCGCAGACCTTCTACACCAAGGATGCTGCCACGTTCAACATCTTCCGTTCGGCTTTAGGCTGGAAGCCTAAGCAGAACAACCAGACCCCAACCCCTGAGGGTGCGCCTAAGCACAACGAGGTGATGATGATGGGCTGGGCGGAGAAGTGGACCAAGGCTATGCAGTACCTCAAGAGTGCCGAGATTGTTCCCCAGTTGGAGCAGTCCGAACTCACCGCCGTAGAGCAACTTGGCGATATGTGGCGCAGACCTAAGTACTCGCCCGATATGAAGCGTGAGGCCGAGGAGTATATCGCTACCTTGACCGCCTCGCACAAGTATCACGCCTCGAACCGCGACATCATCGAGCAGAGCAAGAACCTCTGCCACGTGGCACGTAACATCTATGCCAACGAGGAGACCTTCACAACATTTAAGAAGGTGCTCACGAAGTACAACTCTGAGCATAAGCCCCCTCGCCGTGAGCATATCCCTACGCCTACGCCAACCCCTACACCAAAGCCTAATCCTACGCCTACGCCAAACAATCGTCGCGATACGGTGCTTAAGATTACGAATGTTATCTTTGGTGGTAGCGACCGCCAGGGCAATATCGTCGTACCTTTCGGTGGCACGATCTACAATAGCGTGCAGTATATCAAGCCTAAGATCGTTGTGGGCTCGGAGTACTATGGCACTCACGAGGTGGAGTTCTCGTTGCACTACTCCGACGGTGGCCACGACACCTATACCGATACCGTAACCTTCAATGGTAAGGGCGAGTATATCACCTCTGGCTGGGGCTCGGAGAGTGGTACGGTCTATCGAGATATCGACTATGTGGACTACACCATCCGCATCAACCACCGTGTGGTGTGGGAGTGCCGCGTGAATATCGCCAAGGATAAGAGCATCCCTACGGTGCCTACTATCTCGAAGGTGCTCTTCGCCGCTACCGACTACGACGGCAATATTATGATGGAGCCAAGCGATTCGCTCCCAACGGGTATCCAGTACCTCTCGCCATACATCACCATCTCGAACAACTTCACAGGCACGGTGGACCTCGTTATCCGCATCCGTCGTGGTGATGGCCGTACCTCGGAGTACGATACTACGCTCAAGGTCAATGGCGCAGGCAACTACTACCTCATCGGCTGGGGTAACAAGGAGGGTACGTCGTACCTCGATGCCGACACTATCACCGTGGATATCATCCACAAGGGTAAGGTGCTCAACAGCAGTAAGGTACGTATCACTGCTTCGGCACGTAAGTACCGCCGTAACCAGAACCAGAGTACTAAGGAGTCGGGCTGGCAGCGCTTCAACAACTGGGTTGAGGATGTGGGCGACTGGTTGGAGGATCACTCCGAGACTGCGGGCATCATCTTGGGTGCTATTGTCTTCCTGATCTACGCTATCTATGTCATTCTTACGTGGGTAAATGAGGGCTTCTGGGTGGCACTCTTGGCGGGCTTCATCGGCTTCTTCATCGCCGGTATTGCTGCCTACCTGCTTATGATCGGCGGTAATATACTATCCTGGATTCTACGCTTTGTCTTCCTCAATGCCTGGACCTTCCTGCTCGCCGTGGGAATACTTATAGGTGTTGTAGTGATGCCAGGCGTAGGTGCTATCTTCGATGGCTCGAACGACTACGATGAGTACTCCTACACCGATGATTCAAGTTCAGAGGAGTATGATGTCTATTACGTTACGGCAAATAGCCTTAATGTGCGCTCTTACGCCTCTAAGAATGCCCCTGTCGTAGGCTCGCTCTCGAAGTACCAGAGTGTCGAGGTTGTCGAGTATAATTCGTCGAACGGCTTTGCTAAGATTCGTTACAACGGCGACATAGCATACATTAGCAATAAGTATATCAGCAAGTAGCCTATAATATATATAGGTGCAACCCAACCAAGGGGCGTGTCCGAATCGGGATGCGCCCTTTTTGGTTTTTTAAGAAAATTATGCTAACTTTGTATTTAGATAACCCACTAAAGAGAGTCTGAGGATGACCGACAAGCAGATAGTTGAGGCCCTGATTGAGCGAGATGAGCAGGTGACACAGCAGTTCTTCTTTGAAAACTGCCGTCCCCTCTTCTTGAGCATCATTCGTTATCTCTTCTCCTATGAGGTCGATTACGACGAGTTCGTCAGCGAGTTCTACCTCTACCTTATGGAGCGAGATGCCTACCGTCTCCGCCAATTCGAGGGACGCAGCACTATCTACCAGTGGCTCAAGGTTACGGCCACGCGCTACTTCATTGCCAAGCGCAACCGAATGGTGAATATGGAGCCGAGCAACAGGGGCGAGACACCCTCCGCAATGGATAGTTGCGACCAACGCTCCCAGATGGCCAAGATCGATATGGAGCAACTCTTTGCCCAGATGCCTAACCGTCGCTATGTCTATGTCATCAGGCGTCTCTGTCTCCACGAGGCCGACCCCAAGGTTGTGGCCGAGGAGTTGAATATAAGCGTGGATAACCTGTACAACATAAAGAAACGTGCTATGGCCTCGCTGTCGGAGGTGGCACTTAAGGAGGTGAAGAGGTATGAAAAAGAGATTGCTAACTGAGATCTCCACGGAGGTTGTGGCAGCCTTTCTCGATGGAAATGCTACGGCCGAGGAGAGTAGACAGATTTTGATGGCTATTGCTGAGGATGAGGAACTTAGGGAGGTCATACGTACCTCGTTGAGTGTCGATGCCGAGTTGTGCCAGATACCGTTTGGAGGCGAGGCAATTCCTCAGATGGCTATGGCGGCTACGTGCAACGAGGAGCACTACTGTTGCTTGGAGTGCGAGAAGCAGGTGCTCACCCACTTCGGCATTGCCTACGACGACGACCAACTCCTTGAGGAGGCTATCGCCAAGGGGTGGCAACAGGAGGAGGGTACGGCCCTCCATAACGTGGGCCGACACCTTGAGGCTAAGGGCTTGACCGTCGAGCGCAGGTTTAGGGCTACGTTGGCCGATTTGGCTAAGGCCTTGGAGGGTGGTTGCGGAGTTATCGTGGCAGTGGATGGTGGCGAGTTGCTGGGCGATAGGGCTCAGGAGATTCTTGAGGACTTGCTCGTGGGCGAGATTCTGGACCATACGGTGGTTGTCAAGGCCTACGATGTAGAGCAGGGTGTGGTCACTATCTTTGACCCTAACTCACCCAATGCCGAGGATAGATACCCTGTGGAGCAGTTCGAGGATGCTTGGAACGACTCGAAAAACTATATGGTCACCGCCCTTTTAGAGAGGTAGAGGGTCGGGAGTTTATGCGCTACGTGCGATTGCCTTCGGGTGGTCGCACTTTTTTTGTGGCGTGGCACAATTTTTTATCGTTTTTGTGCGCTATAATGATAGATTTCTGCTCGGCAGAGGCTCTTTAAAGAAAAAATACAAAAAATAAGAGGATAGTATGTTAATAGCAATATCGATTTTAGTGCTTGCCTATCTCATTATGGGCAAGGATGTTAAGCCCCTTATAGAGCGAGTTAAGGGCATCAACCTCCGACGCAAGATGAATACCCTTTGGGATAGACTTCGCCCCTGGGCATTGAAGGCTGGCCGAGTGGCCTCACGCCCCCTGCTCACGTTCTACTACGTGATGGAGGCCAAGGAGACCTCGACCCTCGACAAGGTGCTTATCTACGGCGCTATAGCCTATACGATAGTGCCTACGGATCTGTTGCCACGTGCGGTGTTCAAGTTCTTGGGCGTACTGGACGATGGTGTGGCTGTGCTCTACGTCTACCGCAAGATTAAGGAGCATATCACCCCTGAGATCGAGGCTAAGGTTGAAGATACGCTCAACGAGTGGTTTGGCGTGGAGTATGAGATTGTCGAAGGGTAGACAATAACCGAGTAATAAAAAGAGATGAGTGACACCCCCTTGGGGCGTCACTCACACCTATATTATATAGTAGCCGTTACTCTGGCTTTACCAAGGCGAGGTACAACTCGTCGAGCTGAGCCTGTGCCACTGGTGATGGGCCGTCGAGCATAACGTCGCGACCAGCATTGTTCTTAGGGAATGCGATATAGTCGCGGATAGAGTCCGAGCCACCGAACAACGAGCAGAGACGGTCGAAACCGAAGGCCAAACCACCGTGTGGAGGTGCGCCAAACTTGAAGGCATTCATCAAGAAGCCAAACTGCTCCTCGGCCGCCTCAGGGGTGAAGCCAAGAGCGTCGAAGACCTTAGCCTGAAGCTCTGCATCGTGGATACGGATAGAGCCACCACCAATCTCGGTACCGTTACATACGAAGTCGTAGGCATTAGCGCGCATCTTACCCAACTCGCCACTATCGAAATACTTGGCATCCTCAGGCTTTGGAGAGGTGAATGGGTGGTGCATAGCGTAGAAGCGCTGAGTCTCCTCATCCCACTCGAACATAGGGAAGTCCACAACCCACAATGGAGCGAACTTCTTAGGGTCGCGCAAGCCCAAACGCTCGGCAACCTCCAAACGAAGGGTGCAGAGCTGTGTCAAGGTCTTAAACTTCTCGCCACACAAGATAAAGATCATATCGCCACTCTTAGCACCTACACGCTCGGCCATAGCCTTGAGATCCTCGGCACTGAAGAACTTGTCAATAGATGACTTGATGTTGCCTGCCTCGTCGATACGAATCCATACCAAGCCCTTAGCACCCACCTGTGGACGCTTCACGAACTCGGTCAATTCGTCGATCTGCTTACGTGTGTATGAGGCACAACCCTCGGCCGCGAAACCTACGATATAGTCGGCCGAGTCGAAGACTACGAAGTCGTGGCCGTGGGCCAAGTCGGTGAGGTCTGCGAACTCCATACCGAAGCGCAAGTCTGGCTTATCCGAGCCATACTTCTCCATAGCCTCAATCCAAGGCATACGCTTGAAAGGCTCCGCGAACTCGATATCCATCACCTCCTTGAACATATAGCGAGCCCAACGCTCGAAGATCTCCAAAACATCCTCCTGCTCCACGAACGACATCTCGCAGTCGATCTGTGTGAACTCTGGCTGACGGTCGGCACGAAGGTCCTCGTCGCGGAAGCAACGAACAATCTGGAAGTAGCGGTCGTAGCCCGCAACCATAAGCAACTGCTTGAGTGTCTGTGGCGACTGTGGCAAGGCGTAGAACTGGTTAGGGTTCATACGTGATGGCACGATAAAGTCGCGAGCACCCTCTGGGGTAGACTTGATGAGGTAGGGGGTCTCAATCTCAAGGAAGCCCTCCTTGTCGAGGAACTGGCGCACGGCCTGAGCCATACGGTGACGAAGAATCATAGCGCGCTGCAACGGTGGGCGACGGAGGTCGAGGTAACGATACTTCATCCTGAGGTCGTCACCACCGTCCGACTCCTCCTCGATGGTGAATGGAGGGGTCACGGCACGGTTGAGAATCTTGAGCTCGGTAGCCGAAATCTCGATGTCGCCAGTAGCGATTTTAGAGTTCTTCGACGAACGCTCAACGACCGTACCCTTAACCTGAAGGACATACTCTCTACCTACCTCCGAAGCGATAGCCTTAACTGCCTCCGACGAGTGCTCCTCGACGGTAATCTGTGTGATGCCGTAGCGGTCGCGAAGGTCGATAAATGCCATAGCACCGAGGTTACGAACCTTCTGTACCCAGCCCGAAAGTACCACCTCCTGGCCTACATTCTCTATGCGGAGTTCACCGCAATTGTGTGTTCTGTACATAATTGTTATATATTTTAAATTTTATTCTCGCTTTTTTTATACCTTTGTAACTCACAAAGGTAGTAATTTTAAACTAATAGTGAACTTAGGATGGAAGATTTTTTTGAGGATAAGGCAAAAAAAGATGAAAAATTTATGCGTATGGCAATAGATGAGGCTCGTAAGGCGTTAGCAAAGAGAGAGGTTCCTATTGGTGCGGTGGTCGTTGTGGGCGATAGGGTGGTTGGCCGTGGTCACAACCTTGTCGAGACTTTGGCCGATGCTACGGCACACGCCGAGATGCAGGCCCTCACCGCTGCGATGTCCACCATCGGTGGCAAGTACCTCAACCAATGTACGCTCTACGTCACTGTCGAGCCCTGTGTTATGTGCGGAGGTGCTATTGCCTGGAGCCAGCTGGGGCGTGTGGTCTATGGCACGGCCGACCCTAAGCGTGGCTACTCCACCTTCTCGGAGCGCATTATGCACCCCAAGACCGAGGTGTCGAGTGGTGTGTTGTCCGAGGAGTGCGAGGCATTGATGCGCGATTTTTTTAGTGGACTACGTAAATAAGTGAGGTGTAAGGTATTGATATTTTGAAATTATGTGTATCTTTGCGAGATACTTTTTAGAAAACTATAAACTAAAACTATAATTACTATTTATGAAAAAGCTTTTCACTACAGTTGTTGCGTTGATGTGTGCAACAACACTTTTTGCTCAGACTGATGTAGTTGCTACATTCTCTCAGGGTTTGGCTAACGCTAAGGCTGGTAACTTCGCTGAGGCTATCGGTCAGTTCCAGGAGGTTATCGATGCAGGTTGGGATATCGAGGAGCCAGATGCAAACCAGCAGAAGGCTATCGCAGGCTCAAAGAAGTTCGTTGTTACTTGCTACAATAAGTTGGGTGTTGCTGCCTACAACGAGAAGAACTTCGAGGAGGCTATCGCAAACTTCACCGAGGCTGCTAACCTTGCCGAGTTGTACGAGGATGTTGCTGCAATGAATAAGAACCGTGCATACGTAGGTCAGATGTATGAGGCTCAGGGTGCTGAGGCCTTCAACTCTGAGGACTATGCTACTGCAATCGCTGTATTCTCAAAGGGTTACGAGGCTGACCCACGTAATACCACTATGGCATTGAACCTCGCAGAGAGCTACTTCAAGAGCGATATGTATCAGGATGGTATGTCTGTTTGTGCAAAGATTATGAAGCTCAACGCTGATAAGTTCGCTGAGGCTATCGCTGCTGCACAGGCTAAGATGGATATGTACACCAACAACGAGGTTGCTAAGTTGCAGATGGCTAACGACTACGACGGCATTATCGCTATGGCTGAGCGTCTCGACGATGCTGCTATGGCTGCAAAGATCACTATGCAGGCTTACTACGGCAAGAAGGACTTCAATAAGATGATCGAGTTGGCTTCTGCTGCTCTTGAGGCACAGGTTACTGACGAGGGTCGCAGCGATATCAACTACCTCCTCGGCGTAGCATACAACGAGAAGGAGATGTTCGAGCAGGCAATTGCTACAATGAAGCTCGTTACCGCAGGTAACAATGTTGCTAATGCTCAGGCAGTTATCACAGCACTTACTGCACAGGAGTAATTTCTTCTTATAAGGCAGCATCTGCGGCCTCTCAATCATAAGCCCAAATGGGACGTACAAGTACTACCCATCTGGGCTTATTTCTTTATCGAGACCACATCTACAACCTTCTAAAAAGAAATTTTTTCTTATAAGGCAACATCTGCGGCCTCTCAATCATAAGCCCAAATGGGATGTGTGTCAATAATCTCTTGTGATAAGGCGGCCATCTTCGCCCCAACTCTAAATGATAAGACCTCACGGTATTGCCGTGGGGTCTTTTTTTGCGATAGAAGGAATCTATCTCCTCCCTCGATGTTTGTCGTTATTCACATTTACAATCCCTCTAAAGAAGCTGTCTAACAAGGCTCCTTTGGCTTATGGTTAGTTAGTGTTGTTAGTTGGCGGTTAGTTCCGAGGTGCGGATTGTTGCGGTGCCGGTGGTGATAACCTCAACCTCATCCGACGTGCCTCGGTAGTTGATTGTGCCACTGCCCGTAGATGTTATAACAACTTTTTGGCACGCTACACAAAGGTCGCAATTCTCGATGCCCGTACTATTCTGCTCGACATATTTTGCGGTGGTGTTGCCCTTAGTAAGCAGAAAGCCGGTATTGGTCAGGCAAAGTAGTTCGGTATTATGGTTTTCAACATAGTTGGTCATCGTGCCGGTGTTGTAGTACTCTATCTTTATCTTGGCATTTAGGGCCTTGCCATGGATAAACATACTACCTGTGTTGATGATCTGGAACCATGCACCAACATCGCCACTCTCGAAGGAGATACTCATATCCGAGGTATTCATAATATTCCTAAGCGAGTTGGTGGGTACGCACACCTCGATAGGGTGCTCTTCGCATACGGAGTTGAGTTCGGAGCGCGATTTATAACTCTTGCTATGCTTGATGCTCAGTACATTATCCACGTGATTGAGGTCAAAGTCGATATATGGAATCGCCTCGCTGGGGAAGGTAATGGTTATTGTACCACTCTCGGCAGGTGTGATGCTAATCTTCGTTGGCAGGGTCGAGTGTATCTCCTCTATGCCGTTGTGGTCAAAGGTGAGGGTCTCATATTGTGGTGTCTGCGCCCAAAGTGGGGTAGTGTTAGACACTATCGCAAAGAGCGATGCTAAAAATATAGATATGCGTTTCATGGTTGTAAAGATGTTTATTGGTTATTACTCCTCTTTTTCTGTCGTCTCGTCGTAGATGGTTTGGGCATATACCACGAGTGTTGCACCTGTCGAAGTAAGTGTGTAGATGCGCTTGGGGTTACGCCATACGGCAGTTATTTGCACCACGTTTCCTCTTCGGTTCTCCTCCCAGCCATCGGCATTATCGCGCTCGGCCTCAAAGGCTTGAATAAACTCCTTGGCCAAAGAGCGATCTCCTGTGGTGGTAAACTCCTTGACGCGCTTGACGATGTCGCCTGTGGTGGGGTCGCGCTTTACGGCCATACGCATCGTCGTCGTGCCCTCGGAGATGTCGCGATCGAGGAGTTTGTCGATCCTCTCTTGTGCGCTACTTGTGGCAATGCTCGCCACAAAGAGTAGTAGTAAAACTAATAACTTCTTCATATTCACATTGTTTACTTTTAAGAATCTGTTTTTAATTTATAACATATTGAGATCTCAGTTGTTCGTGCTAAATTTCGGCCCATGCAAGTAATTCGTCGGCCCTGGACTCTATGGCATCTGCGCGTTCCAAGAGGTCGATAATATCATCCTCGATATACTCCATATCGTCGCATATAACGCCACCCTCGACGATATAACTGCCATCGTAGATCGTCTCGAATGTGGGGCGGTGGCTCTGCCATACAAGACCTATGAGGAGTATCGATGCTGCGATTGTGCCTACTGCTGCCCACCCAATAGCAAGGGTGTGATGGGATGGCTTGGCTTCAGTTTTGCGCTCAGTTTCGGGGTCAGTTTTGGCTTCGGTTTTTGGCTCGGGCATACCCTCTTCGTACCATCGGAACATAGGCCTTAGCTGAATGAGGTCTAAAGGTATATCATCGCGCTTGAAGAGGTCGTATAACTCGCGCTCTTCGGCATTGGTGGTGCGACCTTCGAGGAACTTCTCCACTAAGTCGTATATATATTTTTGCTCTAACATCTTACTCGGTTTTAAACTGTTTAAGTATCGCTCGTCTTGCGCGACTAAGGTTCTGATATACAGCATCTATGCTCATCTTGAACAGGGTGGCTATCTCTTCGGTCTCCATCCCCTCGATATGCTTCATCCTCAGAATGAGTTGTTGCTTCGACGGGAGTCCCTCAATAAGCCTTAATATCTCGTCGGTGCGTTCGTCGGTGCTCTCCTCCCAAGCGATTAGGTCGCGCTCGATTCTGTGCTCGGGGTATCGTCTCTTCTTGCGTAGCGCATCTATGGCTTGGTGTCGCACGATGGTTGTTGCTAAGGCATCCAACGACCTATATTTGTCGAGGTTGTCGCGCATGGTGTATAACTTAAGTAGCGTCTCCTGCACGATATCCTCGACCTCGGCAACATCGCCCAGATAGGATCTCGCTGTGTGCAGTAGCCTTGTGTGACACCGTCGGACAAATATTTCAAATTCGTGGCTCTCCATTTTCTCTCTGTAGATTCTTATCGCGAAACCGATTCTTGACCTGTTTCTGCCATTATGACGCTAAAGTTCGCAATTTCTGACATCACTTCAAAGAAAAACTCTTTTTATTATAGAAAAATTTGCTTTTCGTGGGTAGATTTTGTAACTTTGTTGTGTTTTAGACCCACTCCGTCTCGCGCGTATGCGTGGGGAGAGTGGACTATGATGAGAGCAAACAAACATAAGATATTAAATATCACACACTTAAAAACAATTAAATCTAAAACAACTATGGCTAATACCAAAGAAAAGTTGTTCACGGAGTTCCCACCAGTATCGACTGAGCAGTGGGAGGCCGTTATTACAACTGACCTTAAGGGCGCAGATTATGAGCGCAAATTGGTATGGAAGACTGGCGAGGGATTCAATGTGCGTCCCTACTACCGTGCCGAGAACCTCGCAGAGGTAGAGTATCTTGGTGCTGAGGCTGGTGAGTTCCCATTCGTACGTGGTGTATCTAAGGACAACACTTGGCGCGTACACCAGACAATCTCAGTAGAGTGTGCAAAGGCAGCAAATGAGGAGGCTTTGAAGCTTCTTAACTCAGGTGTTGATTCTTTGGGCTTCTGCTTCTGCAACACTTGTGCTTGCGACATCGACATCGACGCTTTGTTGAAGGATATCGTTCCTACAGCAGTTGAGCTTACATTCTGTGGCGCTGACGCTGAGACTTTGGCTGCTCTTGCAACTAAGGTTTTGGCAAAGTATGCTTCAGAGCCTAAGGATGAGTTGCGCATCAACTTCTGCATCGACCCAATCATCAAGTCGCTCTCTGTGAAGGGTACTTGCGGTTGCAAGGATAACGAGCGTAGCTGCTTCGATGTTATCGCTGAGTTGATCAAGGCTACTGCCGACTACAAGCGCGTAAAGGTAGTGAACGTATCGGGTGCTACATTCTCTAACGCTGGTTCTACCATCGTCGAGGAGCTCGGTTTCACTATGGCTGCAGCACACGAGTACCTCGTGAAGCTTATGGAGAAGGGTCTCACTATCGACGAGGTAGCTCGCAAGATCCGTTTCACCTTCGCAGTTACTGCTAACTACTTCCTTGAGATGGCTAAGTTCCGTGCAGCACGTATGCTCTGGGCTAACATCGTTAAGGCTTACAACCCTGCAAAGAATTGCTCAATGAAGATGGTTGCTCACGCCGTAACCTCTACTTGGAACCAGACCGTTTACGATCCATACGTAAATATGTTGCGTGGTACTACTGAGGCTATGTCTGCAGCTATCGCTGGCGTACACTCATTGGAGGTATTGCCATTCGACTACTGCTTCGAGGCTCCAACCGAGTTCTCTAAGCGTATCGCTCGTAACGCTCAGCTCTTGTTGAAGCACGAGTCACACTTCGATCAGGTAGTAGACCCAGCTGGTGGTGCTTACTACATCGAGTCGCTCACTTCAAGCATCGCTAAGGAGGCTTGGACTCTCTTCCGCGAGATCGAGGAGAAGGGTGGTTACATCGCTGCATTCAAGGAGGGTTATGTTGTTGCACGTGTTAAGGCTTCTGCAGATGCTAAGGATAAGGCTATCGCTACACGCCGTCTTATCTTGCTCGGTGCAAACCAGTATCCTAACTTCACTGAGGTTGCTGACGCCTCTATCTGCGAGTGCAAGGTTACTCGTAAGGAGGGTGAGGCTAACGTCTTGGTACCATACCGTGGTGCTATGGCCTTCGAGGCTATGCGTATGAGCGTTGATCGTTCAGGCAAGACTCCTAAGGCATTTATGCTCACTTGCGGTACTTTGGGTATGGCACGTGCACGTGCTCAGTTCTCTTGCAACTTCTTCGCTTGCGCAGGTATCCGCGTTGAGGATAACACATTCTTCAAGAGCGTTGAGGAGGGTGTAGAGGCAGCGTTGGCTTCTAAGGCTGAGATCGTTGTAGTTTGTGCATCGGATGACGACTACGCAACTGTAGCTCCACGTGCTAAGGAGTTGTTGGGCGACAAGGCTATCTTGGTTGTTGCAGGTGCTCCTGCTTGCGCTCCAGAGCTTGAGGCACAGGGCATCACAAACTTTATCAACGTTAAGAGCAACGTATTGGAGACTTTGAAGGATTACTTGAAAAAGTTGGGCATTTAATCAATTATAAGCGCTATGAGAGCAAAATTTTCAGATATCGAATATAAGGCTGTAGCCGCAGAGTGCTGCACCAAGCAGGCTGCTCCCAAGGAGGATTGGTTGACTGCCGAGCGTATCGCTGTAAAGGAGAACTATACAGCTGCCGACCTCGAGGGTATGGAGCATTTGAACTATGCAGCAGGTATCGCACCTTTCTTGCGTGGTCCATATTCAACAATGTATGTAATGCGTCCTTGGACTATCCGTCAGTATGCAGGTTTCTCTACTGCTGAGGAGTCTAACGCATTCTATCGTCGTAACCTCGCAGCGGGCCAGAAGGGTCTTTCTGTAGCGTTCGACCTTGCAACACACCGTGGTTACGATGCTGACCACCCACGTGTAGTAGGTGACGTAGGTAAGGCAGGTGTATCTATCTGCTCTGTAGAGGATATGAAGGTGTTGTTCAATGGTATTCCATTGGATCAGATGTCAGTATCTATGACAATGAACGGTGCTGTACTCCCAGTATTGGCATTCTACATTGTTGCTGGTTTGGAGCAGGGTTGCACCCTCGACCAGTTGGCTGGTACTATCCAGAACGATATCCTCAAGGAGTTTATGGTGCGTAACACCTATATCTACCCACCAGAGTTCTCTATGAAGATTATCGCTGATATCTTCGAGTACACATCTAAGAATATGCCTAAGTTCAACTCTATCTCTATCTCTGGTTACCATATGCAGGAGGCAGGTGCAACCGCAGATATCGAGTTGGCTTACACCTTGGCAGATGGTCTTGAGTACTTGCGCGCAGGTATCAACGCAGGTATGTCTATCGACGCCTTTGCACCACGCTTGTCATTCTTCTGGGCTATCGGTATGAACCACTTTATGGAGATTGCAAAGATGCGTGCAGCACGTTTGTTGTGGGCTAAGATCGTTAAGCAGTTCGAGCCTAAGAACAGCAAATC
>CAJGEC010000035.1 GCA_904502285.1 uncultured Alistipes sp.
AACTATCTCGAAATGAATAAAATAATATAGGAGTCCTTTTGGGACTCCTTATATTTTTTAGTTCTTTCGTGATTCCGGCGGGATTCGAACCCACGACCCACAGCTTAGAAGGCTGTTGCTCTATCCAGCTGAGCTACGGAACCATCAACACTGACTATCCGATTATCAAACCAAAAGCAAGGCAAACGCCACAAATGAGTTGATAGGATAATTTTTGCGGTGCAAATATATGAATATTTTATTAAATAACAAAATTTTTATCTCCGCACCCAATGTAATAATACCGCTTTGCATTGCAGAACAGAGAAAGTTTGCTCGATTTTATCCCTAACCTCCAAAGGCGAGTAGAGTAAATGGCTAATGAAGAGCGTTGCTTAGGTAGTGGTGGGCGTGGGTTGTTGGTTCTCGCTATTGATATTAATGGAGGGTATTATGCTATATATGGCGGATGGTTACAAAAAAGTTATTGTAAAGGTTGGTTTACACCACTATTTTTATTAAATTTGCCATTAGTAGTGTGCAGAGGTTAAGTGGTGCATACAATTATTAACATCTAAAATTTTACAATTATGAACGTCGTAGATCTTGTTAAGGAGTGGTTATTTGCCGAGGGTTATCGTCCAGAGGTAGATAGCGATGGTGATATCCATTTTAGGGTGGAGGGTATAAGTTTTTACTGTACCAAGAGTGATGATAATCAGTATCTTCGTATCTTATTGCCCAATATCTACAAGGTAGATAACAATAGAGTTAAGGTGCTGGAGTTGGTGAATAAGCTCTCTAAGGAGTACAAAGTGCTTAAGGCATATCTCGTCGAGGACTATCTTTGGCTCTCTATAGAGATGTTTATCGACTCTACCCCTGAGGTTGGAGATTTTATGTCTCGTTGCATCTCTATCTTGCAGAGTGGCTTGAGGGATGCCGCTCAAGAGCTATTATAGTAGCAGGGCGTTGGATGTGGCAGTGCCACGCCAATTCTATTAGTAGAGTATTAGAGTTAAGGAGGTTTGGGGTGGATGAAGCGCACCCCAGCCTCGTAACATAGTGACAATATAGTCTACCCAAATTTAAAGTACTATGCCCATTCTTCAAAACAATAGTCGTGTAGGCCGTTTTGTGGTGCAGAGCCTTATCAAGCAGAATGCCTATACGGAGACCTATCGTGCCATCGATGACAACAATACCCCCTATTTTCTTAAGCTCTTTGTGGTGAGCAGGTTGCCCCAAAAACTTGTTAATCCAGAGACCGGTGTGGTTCGAGAGGTGGAGTATAGCCAGTTGTTGGTGCATCGCAACGTGGTAAGTTTTATTGACAGTGGAACTCTTCAGCACGAGGAGGGTTTGTGTCAATATTATGTTACTAACTACTTTAGTGGTAGTGTGTTGTACGACTTTGTTCAGCAACACGGCCCACTCTCCGAGGCTCAAGCGATGCCTATCTTTCGAGGAATACTCGATGGCCTTAATTTTATGCACGGCCTATCCCCCGTTTTGTGTCACAACGACATAGATCCTACGAATATTATGCTTTCGGAGGCTGCTATGGGTGAGCCACAGATTATCGACCTCGGCCACGTCTCGGAGAGGTGTAGTGGTAGGGTGGACTTCGACACTGCGGATCTGGATGTAAGGTATCACGCTACGGAGAATATGGTAGGTATCTTCGACGAGCAGAGTGACGTATTCTCGGCTTGTGCCGTGCTCTACTTTATGCTCACAGGCGAGCCCCCTTGGCAGTATGAGGTGGATAGTTCGCAACCCTACAAAGAGAGGTTTATGGAGTATTCACGCTTCCGCAAGCGCACTCCCCTCAATATAGATTGTCTCAAAGTGACGGATCGTACGAGGGCTATCCTCAATGTTGGACTTTCGTTGGTTAGCAGTTCCCGTATCGACAGCATAGCCAAGATTATCGCTTTCCTCGATGCTTCGGATGAGAGTTTCAATGAGCAGTCGGCACGTGAGAAGCATCACGGTCGCGAAGTAGGTGACAAGATGCAGGATGTGGAGCCCTCTGACGGTATTCTTGATGTGCGTCGTGGTGGTGGCAATGGCTTTAAGGATATTGCTGGTATGCAACAGCTTAAGGATTTTCTTGAGCAGAAGGTAATCTTCGTTATGCGCAATCCCGATATTGCCAAGGAGTACCGCTTGACCACTCCTAATGGAATGTTGCTCTATGGCCCTCCAGGGTGTGGTAAGACCTATTTCGCCGAGAAGTTTGCCGAGGAGAGTAAGTTCAATTTCGCCCTTATCAAGTCGTCGGATGTGGCAAGTAGGTATATACACGGCTCGCAGGAGAAGATATCGCAACTCTTCAGGGAGGCCGAGGCGCATAGCCCTATAGTGTTGTGCTTCGATGAGTTCGATGCTCTGGTCCCCGACCGTTCGAATCCAGGGGCTACCTATGTGTCGAGTGAGGTCAATGAGTTCCTTTCGCAGATGAATAACTGCGCAAAACGTGGCATCTTCATCGTGGCAACAAGCAACCGCCCCGATAAGATCGACCCTGCGGTTCTGCGTACGGGCCGTATAGATAGGCTTGTATATGTGCCGTTGCCCGATGCTGAGGCACGTTGCGAGATGTTTAAGTTGTATCTGAATAACAGGCCATTAGGCGATGACATAGACTTCAATAGTCTGGCTCGCAAGACCGATGGATATATAGCCAGCGACATCGCCTATATAGTGAACGATACGGCGATGACTGCGGCCTATAGCCGTTCGAAGATTACGAATGCTATGCTTGAGACTACCATCAAGAATATAGCACCATCGCTCCGCCCAGAGGTGATACAAATCTATGAGGAGATAAGGGATAGGATGGAGTGCTCGAACCGCGCTAATGCCACAAAGTCGAATCCGATAGGATTTGCAAAGTATATCAATAGGGAGGAATAGAGTTGCTATTCTGTAGAAAAAGAGTCTGTATAACAATTAGTTATGCAGACTCTTCTTTATTATGCATTGCTGTTTAGCGATGTGTTGCTTGCAGGATTTTGTTCTTTAGCAAAGTAGGGTAGTCGGGGTTGTTGGCAAGGAATCGCTCGACCTCTGCCACGGCTTCGGCGCTGTAGTGGCCACCGAGGAGACCACCTGCCCAATTGCGTGGGAAGAAGATGTCGCCTGTGCGCTGTACGCGCTTAAGTTCCTCAAGTCCAGGGTATATATATGCCAAGGCCTCCTGCTGGCGGGTGTGGTGGTTGAGCAGGGCGAGGGTCGCCTTTGCCCAAGGCTCTGTGCGTCGGTTTTCTGGCTCTAAGAGCCACGTAAATAGCGCGTTACGTGCCTCAATGTCGGGCGTTGTGGCGGGCGATATATAGTCGAACTTACGTAGGTTGTCCCCATTGGTTATGCGCTGGCGCTGCTCGGCAATAATCTCGGCCTGCTTGTCTGGCATACGTATAGCGAGTTCTAAGGCTATGGTCATAGCATCGTTCACATCGAAACTCGCTCCATCGTTAAGCCACAGGTTGTAAATCTGCTCTATGATGCGCTCCGATGTTGCCACTTCGGCCAACGCCACGAGGGCTCTGCGTCGTAGTGCCGAGGAGTCGTTTAGGGTGGCAATCTCCCATAGTTGGGCCTCCTCTTGCTCTGTTGCCGAGTTAATCATCGGCTTTGTGAGATAGCCTACGATGGTTGAGGCTATGAGGTAGTTCTTCTCCTTGGGGAGGTGTCCGAGCATAAAGCGAAGCCACCTCTCGCCCTCCAGGAGACCCCATTCGTAGCACTCGTTGAGTGTCATTATGAGGGATTGGCGTGTTATATCATCCTCGATTTTGTCGATGTTAGTCTCTATCCACTCTATGCTCTTTGCGTCGGGCACGAAGAGCCCGTAGCCACGGCCGTCGCTATTTGGAAGGACTGCTACGACACCCTCACTAAGCGCAATAGTGTGGCTCTCGTCGCGTAACTCCACCTCTACCTCTTGGGTGTTGCCGTTTTCGAGGATTATGAGGCAATCAAAACGTTGTGTCCAGCAGATGCCTCGCTCGAAGGTGTCGTGCTGGGTTATGGTTAAGTTGTTGTCGTTGAGCGTGAAATCTATGCGTGCCATACCCTTCGTATGCACCCACGTATCGCTGAATGAGGCGAGGTCTTCGGGGGTGTATCGGTCGAGTATTTCAATCAACTCAGGCCAGGTGGCATTGCTGTATGCGTAGGTTGTGAGGTACTCCTGAATACCCTTGCGGAAAGGCTCTTCCCCTATAATCTCGACCATCTTATCCATCACTATTGGGGCTTTGTTGTAGATGGTCTGTCCGTAGATGAGACCCGCATTTTGTAGGTTGTCGAGTTCCTGACGAATCGATGTAGCACCCAGCGTGCGGTCTTCGCTGAGGGCCGCTGTTGTATAGGTCTTCAGACGGTTTAGTTGGTGGTTGATGGTGGGGTAGAGTGGCTCTACCATACGTGCTGCGAAGTAGTTGGCGAAGACCTCCTTGGTCCACACATCATCGAACCACTTCATCGTCACGAAGTCGCCAAACCACATATGGGCAGTCTCGTGGGCGATGAGTTGCGAGCGTCGCAATATCTCGTCGGGCGTTGGGTTTTCGCCTAAGAACATCTGTCGGTCGTTGTAGAGCGTAGCTCCCGTATGCTCCATACCTCCATACTGGAAGCCTGGCAACATTATGAAGTCGTATTTGGCAAAGGGATAACTTATATCGGTGTACTCCTCAAGCCATACCAACGAGGCTTTTACCTGCTTAAATATCTCCTCCAACTGCGCTATGCGCTTGGGGTCACTATCGCGGAAGTAGGCCGTGAAGCGATGCTCGCCATCGTCGTAGGTACGATGCTCCAACTTGCCAGCCACAAATGAGAAGAGGTATGTGCTTAGTGGCTCCGTAGGGCTGAAACGCAGGTGCTTGGTGTTGCCCTCGGTGCGCTCCTCTATGACCTCCCTATTCGATACTGCCACCCAGGTCTCAGGGATGGTGAGTTCCAACTCGAACGAGGCCTTTAGGTCGGGCTGGTCGAAGCAGGGGAAGAGCGTACGTGCGCGATCGGGAACAAGGAGGGTGTATAGGAATTCGTCGTTGCGGTTGAGCGACTGGTTGCCTGCGGTGAAGTGTAGCGTAAAGCGGTTCTCTCCAGCCTCGGTTGCCTCCTTGGGTATTACAATATGCTCGTTCTTAGCGCTATATGAGATGGTGTTACCCTCCGAGTCGGTAACGATGGAGAGTAGTTCCGTATCACGGAAATCTATGACGATGGGCTGCGACCTCTTTAGCGAAAAGATTATCTCGGTCGTAGCCTCTATCGCCTCGGTGCGCTGTTCGGGGATGACAAAGTGGAGACGGTAGTGTAGATCCTCGATGGTTGCCTTACGCCACTCGGCAAGTTCTTTGCTTACGCCACTATTGTATATGGCCTCAGAAGGTTGCATTTGACACGACGACACCACTGTAAGAATCATTATCATTAGGATAAAACATACTCTCTTCATAATAACTATTGTTTTAGTATCACAAATATACGAAAAGCCGTGGGAAAATAGCGCCTTGGTTTCATTTTTTTTCGTATATTCGCTCTCGAAACCGAGCATAGTTTACCGAATTATGAAGAGAGTAGTCGTTGCATTAGATTCGTTCAAGGGGTCACTCGACTCCTACGATGCTGGCAGAGCCTTTGCCGAGGGCATTAAAGAGATTCTTTCGGATGCCGATGTGCGTCACTTTGCCATTGCCGATGGTGGCGAGGGCTTCTCCGAGGCCATTGCCTTGGCTAAGGGGGGCGAGCGCGTTAAGGCCACGGTATACGACCCGTTGATGCGCCCCATAGAGGCGAGTTACACTATCCTTGATGAGGGTGCGGTGGCTGTAATTGCTATCTCTTCGGCTTCGGGTCTTCCGTTGCTCACCGCCGAGGAACGCAACCCTCTTGTTGCGACGACCTACGGTACGGGCCAACTCATCGCTGATGCTATCGAGCGAGGCTGTCGCCAGATTGTCGTAGGCCTTGGTGGTAGTGCTACGAACGACTGTGGAGTAGGTATGCTAAGGGCCTTAGGGGGTAAGTTTTATGATGCTCAGGGCGAGGAACTTACTGAGACTATTGAGGTCTTGGAGCGTGTTGTCGAGGTACAAGACGACGAACTTAGGTCAAAACTCCAAGGTGTTAATTTCTCCGTTGCTGTCGATGTCGATAATCCACTCTGTGGAGAGCGTGGTGCGGCATATATCTATGCTCCGCAGAAGGGGGCGGATAGGGCTATGGTAGCGCGCTTGGATAGCGCTATGCGACACTTTGCCAGTGTGGTGGATAACAAGTGTGGCTATCGTGCTTCGGATCTCTCTGGCGTTGGTGCTGCTGGTGGCTTAGGATATGCCTTTGTTGCTCTGTTGGGGGCTACGCTTAAGTCGGGCATAGAGTTGGTCTTGGATGCCATAGACTTCGACGATGCCCTTATGGAGGAGTGCTTGGTTGTCACGGGCGAGGGTCGTATCGATGCACAGACCCTTATGGGAAAGGCCCCTTCGGGAGTGTTGCGTCGTGCTGTACTGGCGGGTAGAATGTGTGTTGCTGTGGGTGGTAGTGTTGTTGAGTGTGAGCAACTTACCCATAGCGACTTCGCAAAACTGTATGCTATCACACCTCATAATATGCCTCTTGCCGAGGCTATGCAACCCGATGTAGCTAAAGAGAATCTTCGCGCTACGGCCCACCTCGTTGCCGAAGAGTTTCTAATGTAGTGGGGGAGTCCCTAAGCAATCATCCATAATTGACACCTATTATGCCACAATGACACTCGCGATATGTCATTGTGTGTCGTTTTGTCGTTCTATAATGACAAAATTTCTTCTTTTTTGACTATGGCAATAAAATTGCCCTCATCTAAGTCAAAACAAAATTTCAAAATGAGTATGAATATTAATACACTAACAATTAAGGCGCAAGAGTTGTTGCAGGGAGCAATGACCATTGCCAAGAGTCGAGGCCAGCAGGCCCTTGAGCCAGAGCATATCCTTGTGGCTGCCATTGCCGAGGATGATTCGTTGGGTTCATACCTTATCTCGCGTGCAGGTGGAAGTCTGCCGACGATACGTCGTGAGGCCGAAGAGGCCTTAACGCATCTGCCACGTGTTGAGGGTGTTGATGATAATATCTTCTTTTCGCGCTCGTCGTCGGCAGTGATTCAGCGAGCAGTAGACCTCACGCGCGCCTTCTCCGACCGTTATGCCTCCGTAGAGCATATAGTTATTGCGTTGGCTAAGGAGCGCTCTGTGGCGCGTGATATCCTTCGCCGTGCAGGCATCAGCGAAGAGCAGTTGATAGCCGCAACACGTGAGTTTCGTAAGGGTGCGACGATAGATTCTGCTACCGAGAGCGTAGAGTTTGATGCCTTGGGTAAGTATGCCATAGATCTTAATGAGGGGGCTCGCACGGGTCGTCTCGATCCCGTCATCGGCCGAGATGAGGAGATACGTCGTGTCTTGCAGATTCTCTCGCGTCGAACAAAGAACAACCCTATCCTTGTGGGTGAGGCAGGTGTAGGTAAGACGGCTATTGCTGAGGGTATTGCTCAGCGTATTGTGAATGGCGATGTTCCTGAAAACCTAAAGAATAAGCGACTCTTCTCGCTCGATATGGGTGCGCTAATTGCGGGTGCTAAGTATAAGGGTGAGTTCGAGGAGCGACTCAAGGCCGTGGTCAAGGAGGTGACGGCTGCCGAGGGTGAGGTGTTGCTCTTCATCGACGAGATACATACCCTCGTAGGTGCGGGCAAGAGTGATGGTGCTATGGATGCCGCCAACATCCTTAAGCCAGCCTTGGCACGTGGCGAGTTGCGTACTATTGGTGCTACAACCCTCGACGAGTATCAGAAGTATTTCGAGAAGGATAAGGCTCTTGAGCGACGTTTCCAGAAGGTTATGGTCAATGAGCCAACGATGGAGGATGCTATCTCCATTATGCGAGGCCTCAAGGAGCGCTACGAGAACCACCACCGTGTGCGTATCAAGGATGAGGCTATTGTGGCCTCGGTGGAGCTGTCGCACCGCTATATAACCGACCGTTTCTTGCCAGATAAGGCTATCGACCTTGTAGACGAGGCGGCATCGCGCTTGCGCCTTGAGATGAACTCCGTGCCAGAGGAGATTGACCAACTCGACCGTCGTATTCGCCAGCTCGAAATCGAGCGTGAGGCGATACGTCGTGAGGGTGATGAGGAGCGTATCAAACGTCTCGATGGAGAGATTGAGGAGCACCGAGCAGAGTACTCAATCCTCAAGGCTAAGTGGCAGTCGGAACGTGAGCGCCTTCAGACCTTGCAGCAGGCCAAGGAGGGTATCGAGCAGGCCAAGATTGAGGCACAGCAGGCCGAGCGTGCAGGCGACTATGCACGTGTGGCTGAGTTGCGCTACGGCAAGATTGTGGAGCTGGAGAAGAGGGTGGCAACTCTTGAGGAGGAGTTACGCCTTTCGGCCGATACGGCAATGATAAAGGAGGAGGTCTCGGCAGATGATATTGCGGAGGTGGTCTCTCGTTGGTCGGGAATCCCCGTGAAGCGAATGTTGCAGTCGGAGCGCGAAAAGTTGCTCAATATGGAGGAGGAGTTACACCACAGGGTTGTGGGTCAGGATGAGGCTATTGGGGTGATATCGGATGCTGTGCGTCGCTCACGTGCTGGCCTCTCGGATAGTCGTCGTCCCATTGGCTCGTTCATCTTCTTAGGTACTACGGGTGTGGGTAAGACCGAATTGGCGAAGGCCCTTGCCGAGTTCCTCTTCAACGACGACGCTATGCTTACGCGTATCGATATGTCGGAGTATCAGGAGCGCCACTCCGTATCGCGTCTTGTGGGAGCGCCTCCGGGATATGTTGGTTATGATGAGGGTGGACAACTCACCGAAGCGGTGCGTCGCAAGCCCTATAGCGTGGTGTTGCTCGACGAGATTGAGAAGGCCCACCCCGACGTCTTCAACATTCTGCTTCAGGTGTTGGATGATGGCCGTCTAACAGATAATAAGGGCCGTACGGTGGACTTCCGCAATACCATAATCATTATGACCTCGAATATGGGATCGAATATCATCTCCGAGCGCTTTGCAACGGCATTTGGTGAGCCTAAGCCAGAACTCGTGGAGAGTGTTAAGGGCGAGGTTGTGGAGTTGTTGAAGCAGCACCTAAAGCCTGAGTTCCTAAACCGTATCGACGAGATTGTGATGTTCGAGCCATTGGGCCGTAAGGCGATAGAGCAGATTGTAGATATACAACTGCGCCACGTGGCCTCGATGCTTAGCAACAATGGTATCGAGATGCACTATAGCGAGGCGGCTCGTAACTATATCGCCAAGGTTGGTTTCGACCCGTTGTATGGCGCACGACCCATCAAGCGTGCTATCCAGCGAGAGGTGGTGAATACCCTCTCGAAGCGCATCCTTGCTGGAACCATCGACCGCTCACGCCCTATAACAATAGATAGTGATGGAGAGGGGCTTATCTTCACAAATTAGACGGTGGGGTAAAAAAAAGAAATCGCGTTAGAAACTCTAACGCGATTTTTTAGTGCCCAGGACAAGACTCGAACTTGCACGAGCTAACGCTCACTACCCCCTCAAAGTAGCGTGTCTACCAATTTCACCACCTGGGCTTTGAGGTTTGCGGATGCAAAGGTAGCAACTATTTTCGAATCTACAAATTTTTTGCAATCTTTTTTCGGATAAAAAAATAGGCCTGAATACTAACTCGCTGTATTCAAGCCTATTATAGATATAACTTTTTTGACTACTCCAAGCCAAACTCAGCCTTGAGACGGTCTACCTCGTCGAGTTTCTCCCACGAGAAGAACTCTACCTCCTTAGCGAACTCCTTGCCATCCTTGCCGATGAAGCGTACCAACTCGGTGTATGGGCGACGTCCGAAGTGACCATAAGAGGCTGTAGCCTCGAAGATAGGGTAGTTCAAGCCGAAGCGCTCGACGATAGCTCGTGGGCGAAGGTCAAACATAGAGCCAATCTTCTCGGCAATGGCACCGTCGCTAAGTGCGACATTGGATGTGCCGTAGGTATCTACATAGATAGAGAGTGGCTGTGCGATACCGATAGCGTAACTTACCTGTACCAATACCTCGCGTGCGATGCCTGCAGCCACCATATTCTTTGCGATGTGGCGAGCTGCGTAGGCTGCTGAGCGGTCTACCTTCGAAGAGTCCTTGCCTGAGAAGGCACCACCACCGTGTGCGCCACGGCCACCATAGGTATCGACGATGATCTTACGGCCAGTGAGACCTGTATCGCCGTGAGGACCGCCAATCACGAACTTGCCCGTAGGGTTTACGTGAAGGATATAGTTGTCGTCGATGAGTTCTGCTACCTTGTCGTTGGCGCGCTCCAAACGGGCCTTGACACGGGGGATGAGGATGTTGCGCACGTCGTCAGCGATGATGCGCTGCATCTCGCGCTCTGCCTCAGCCTCGGTGCGGGTCTTGGTTGGGGTGATGAACTCGTCGTGCTGAGTAGAAACAACGATGGTGTGTACGCGCTGTGGACGGCGGTCGTCGCCATACTCGATAGTCACCTGACTCTTAGAGTCGGGACGGAGGTAGCGCATAACCTCGCCCTCGCGACGGATAGCGGCCAACTCCTTAAGGATGACGTGCGAGAGGATGAGGGTAGCAGGCATAAACTCGCGAGTCTCCTCCACGGCGTAGCCAAACATAATACCCTGGTCACCAGCACCTTGCTCCTCGCCATCCTTGCGGTCTACACCCTGATTGATATCCGACGACTGCTCGTGGATAGCCGAGAGTACACCACACGAAGCGGCATCGAACTGATACTCGCTACGGTTGTAGCCTATGCGGTTGATGACGTTGCGAGCCACCCCCTGAATATCTACGTAGCCCTCCGAGCGTACCTCGCCAGATACTACTACAAGACCTGTGGTGCAGAGAGTCTCGCACGCAACTTTTGATCGTAGGTCACGACGCAAAAACTCATCGAGGATAGCGTCTGAAATCTGATCGGCAACCTTGTCTGGATGTCCCTCCGATACAGACTCTGAAGTGAATAAAAATGCCATAGTTCTATACTTCTTTTATATTGTTATATATCAATGTTCCACACGTAAAACTACCGTGTGTGTTGAAATATTGTATGGCTTGGGATTTATGATACTATACGAAGATTACCGTTTTAGCACTTTTTTATTGTGGTTGCAATCAGTACAAATCCCTCCACATTCTATTTCGGGTGCAAAGGTAACAAAAATTCGGAATAGACAAATCTTTATCGCCTAATTATTTTTTATAACACTATAATTATATCTTATATAGTTTCAGATGTATGTGGCGATAATCTATATATCTTTTGTCCTCCTTGCCCCCATTGTATGCAAGCATACAGGGTGCAAGAAAAACAAAAGGTGTCGTTTCCGACACCTTATTGCTTTGTTTGCTTGGGTGGAAGATGGGATTGACTGCGCTACGCTTGTCTTTCCCCTCCGCTTGCCGCGGAGGCGCTACCAAGCATCACTCCGCAATAAGTTACTGCGTAACATCTTTTGT
>CAJGEC010000036.1 GCA_904502285.1 uncultured Alistipes sp.
CGTATCAACTCGTTAGTCTATGTTTACGAGGTACACTGTTGGAAGCACACCTGGACACTCATCAGGGAGTCTACATCGAACAAGGACCCACACACTCAGATAAGGGCGTGGGCGAGGTAGGTTTCATATTAAAAGTAGTAATCTATTATTTTAACATTGAAATATGGTTTAATAGGGGATGTATTTCATATTAGTTTAAGGTTTTATGTTAAGTTGATTGTTGAAAGACGATGATATGGCAATCATACTACTCAAGCAGGAGGACTATCTGCTGCATAAACTACTTACATCGCTCTCTGAACAATTCCTTGAGGATGGTGGTTTCAAAGAGAAAATGCACCGTATGCGTGTAGAGCGAAGGGCGAAATAGGCTGTTTAAGGAGTATAGGGATATTAGGGAGTTTAAGGAATATAGAGAGTTTAATGCTATTAAGTTGATCTCCCTAAACTCCTTACAATCTGATAGCGACAACAGAAACAAGCCTCCCTTTGTCAGCGTTGCGATTAAGGCGAGAGCAGAGCAAGTTTACTTGTTATGCCGAGCCACAGCAACAAAAAGGAGCGTAGCGAACTTAAAGGGGGATTTAGAGAGAATGTAAATATGAATGGTGGTGTCCTACACCACCACTATATTAAAAGCAACAAAGGCCTTCCCCGAACAACACAGCGATAATTAGTACCACGAGCTAATTTCTTGTCAGAAGTCGTGAGATGTGGTGCATCGTAAAATAAAACACTCTGGGATAGTACTGAAACGTACAGCCCAGAGTGTTTTAGTTTGGGATGTGCCGCAGATTGCGGCTTATCACAAGAAATTACTTCTTCATATAACCCTTAATATAGTGGTGGTGGCTACCGTAGCGGTTGAATGCTGCCTCGTCGAGAGCCTCCTGTGCTGATGGGTGAGCAACAGAGATGATGAGACGAGCGCGCTCCTGAAGGCTCTTACCATAGAGATCTACAGCACCGTTCTCAGTAACGAACCAGTGGATGTGGTTACGTGTAGTAACAACACCTGCACCCTCGGTCAAAGCGTCAGAGATCTTTGATACACCCTTATTGGTGATTGAAGGCATAGCGATAATTGCCTTACCACCCTTAGAGAGTGATGCACCATAGATGAAGTCTACCTGACCACCTACGCCTGAGTAGAACTTGCGGCCAAGAGAGTCAGCACATACCTGACCTGTGATATCTACCTGGAGTGCAGAGTTAATAGCGGTAACCTTATCGTTCTTAGAGATAACGAATGGGTCGTTGGTATAACCTACGTCCATCATAAGTACGCCTGGGTTGTCGTCGATGAAGTCGTAAACCCTCTGTGAACCCATAAGGAATGTAGATACCATCTTGCCCTTATCGATATTCTTCAAAGCACCGTTGATTACGCCCTTCTCTACGAGTGGGAGAACACCATCAGCGAACATCTCGGTATGAACACCGAGGTTCTTGTGGTTACCCAACTGTGCGAGTACAGCGTTAGGAATAGCACCGATACCCATCTGGAGGGTTGCACCATCCTCGATAAGGCCTGCGCAGAGGTTACCAATCTTTGTCTCCACCTCGTCAGGAGCAGTGAAGTGTGCCTCCTCAAGTGGCTGGTCGTCCTCTACGAAGAACTCGATGCGTGAGCTATGAATCATAGCGTCACCGAACGAGCGTGGAACATACTTATTAACAACAGCGATAACGTGGTCAGCGCACTCTACAGCTGCCAAAGTAGCATCTACAGAGGTACCAAGAGATACGTAGCCGTGCTTATCTGGGCGTGACACCTGAATCATAGCGACGTTACAAGGAACAGCTCCGCTACGATAGAGCTTCTGAGTCTCGCTGAGGAAGATTGGAATATAGTCAGCGAAACCGCTCTGAGTGACCTTACGCACGTTGCCACCCACAAAGAATGAGTCGAGCTGGAAAACGCCCTCGAACTCTGGATCAGCATAAGGTGCTGGACCCTCGGTGTGGAGGTGGTGGATGTGTACATCCTTCAACTCGCCTGAACGACCACGCTCACACATAGCCTTGATAAGGCACTGAGGAGCAGAGGCTACTGAACTAAGGTGAATATGATCACCCGACTTGATACACTTTACGGCCTCTTCGGCAGTAGTAAACTTAATGTTGTTCATCTCTTTAAGTTTTTATGTTTTAGGTAATTATCTATTATTTCCATTGTATGGTGAGGATCGAACCTACCCTCCTAAGCACCACACCAATTTGTTGTCAATGCAGGTGAGATGTAGTGGTGGATCGCAGTGGTTGAAAGCGGAGCATACAAGGAGTATGTGAGCATTTCAACCACAATCCCAACGCCACAGATTACCTGCTATGACACCAAATTAATTATTTGCGCTTAACCTCAACCTGCTCGTAACCCTCGATGATATCACCAACCTTAATATCGTTGTATGACTCGATGTTAAGACCGCAGTCCTGACCGTTGGTTACCTCCTTGACATCATCCTTGAAGCGACGCAAAGAGCCGAGCTTACCAGTGTAGATTACGATACCATCACGGATTACGCGGATAGGGGTATTGCGCTGCATCTTACCCTCACGCACGATACATCCTGCAACAGTACCAACCTTAGAGATCTTGAAGGTCTCCATAACCTCAACCGAGCAAACGATCTCCTCCTTCATCACTGGCTCCAACATACCGTCGATCGCATCCTTGATCTCGTTGATAGCGTCGTAGATGATTGAGTAGAGACGGATATCGATCTGCTCCTTCTCGGCAGCCTTACGTGCTGCGGCTGATGGGCGCACCTGGAAACCAACGATGATGGCGTTAGAGGCTGCTGCGAGCAATACATCAGACTCAGAGATCTGACCTACGGCAGAGTGGATCACGTTCACCTGAACACTCTCCTTAGAGAGCTTGATGAGCGAACCAGACATAGCCTCTACAGAGCCGTCCACATCACCCTTGACGATGATGTTGAGCTCCTTGAATGAGCCAATAGCGATACGGCGACCAATCTCATCGAGAGTGACGTGCTTCTGGGTCATAATACCCTGCATACGCTGCAACTGCTCACGCTTGTTGGCAATCTCACGTGCCGAACGGTCGTCGTCCATTACGTTGAATGTATCACCTGCCTGAGGCGCACCATTGAGACCAAGCACCTGAACAGGTGTTGATGGGCCTGCCTCAGTAACCTTGCGTCCATTCTCATCGAACATCGCCTTCACACGACCTGTATATGTTCCTGAGAGCAACACATCGCCTACGCGCAAAGTACCGTTCTGCACCATAATAGTAGCAACATAACCACGACCCTTATCCAACATAGACTCGATGACTGCTCCCGAAGCCTTACGGTTAGGGTTAGCCTTGAGCTCAAGCATCTCGGCCTCAAGAAGTACCTTCTCAAGCAACTTATCGAGGTTCATACCCTTCTTCGCAGAGACCTCCTGACACTGGTACTTACCACCCCAATCCTCCACGAGGTAGTTCATCTGTGAGAGCTGCTCACGGATACGCTCCGAGTTAGCCTGTGGCTTATCCATCTTGTTGATAGCAAACACCATAGGCACACCTGCTGCAGAGGCGTGGTTGATAGCCTCAACGGTCTGTGGCATCACGCTATCGTCGGCCGCCACGATGATAATCGCTACGTCGGTCATCTTAGCACCACGCGCACGCATCGCCGTAAAGGCCTCGTGACCTGGGGTATCAAGGAAGGTAATCTTCTGACCATTCAACTCCACAGAGTAAGCACCGATGTGCTGTGTGATACCACCAGCCTCGCCTGCGGTTACGTTTGTCTTACGGATATTATCCAACAACGAGGTCTTACCGTGGTCTACGTGACCCATTACGGTAACGATTGGTGGACGTGGAACGAGATCCTCATCGCTATCAGCATCGTTCTCGATAGCCTCCTGAATCTCTACTGATACGAACTCCACGGTGAAGCCGAACTCCTCTGCCACTACCACCAAGGCCTCAGCATCGAGACGCTGGTTGATAGATACCATAAGGCCGAGGTTCATACACGCTGAGATTACCTCCATCGGAGATACGCTCATCATTGTAGCGAGCTCACTCACGGTAACGAACTCCGTCACCTTGAGTACGCTGCGCTCCATCTCCTCGCGCTCGATCTCCTCATTCATTCGCTCACGAACCTCCTCGCGCTTCTCCTTACGATATTTTGCACCCTTAGACTTTGTACCCTTGGCAGTTAGGCGTGCCAAGGTATCCTTAATCTGCTTTGATACCTCCTCGTCTGAGACCTCAGGACGTACTACAGGCTTTGGTTGCTGCTTCTGTTGCTTCTGCTGCTTCTGCTTCTTAGACTGCTGGTTGTTACCACCCTGCTGGTTGTTGTTACCACCCTGCTGGTTGCCCTTGTTGCCATTGCCGTTACCCTGAGGCTTGCCACCATTCTTGTTGCCCTCCTTAGAGACATTTACCTTCTCCTTCTCAAGGCGCTTACGCTTGTGCTTGCCACCTGGGGTCATATTCGAGACATCCATAGTACCCAAAATCTTTGGGCCATCGAGCTGTGTTACCTCTGTGCGGAATACAGAGTTGCGCTTAGGCTCCTCTGCTGTAGCCTCCTGCTTAGGCTCTACGGGAGTCTCTACCCTCTTAGGCTCTGCCTTTGGGGTCTCCTCCTTAGGTGTCTCCACCACTGGCTTCTCCTCACGCTTAGGGGCCTCGGCCTTTGGAGCCTCCACTACTGGCTTCTCCACCTTTGGCTCAGCAGGCTTATTGTTCTTTGCGTCGAGATCCATCTTACCCAAGATCTTTGGGCCACGCACCTCGTCCTTGACGCTGATGGTTGAAGCGCCACGCACAACAACCTCCTCTTCCTCTTTCTCCTCCTGAGCATTGATGCTCACAGCACCCTTCTGCTGGATGCGCTCACGCACATTCTTGCGCTCGTTGCCCGACTGACGGTTACGACCAAACTCCTTCTCCAATGCGGCATATATCTCAGGTGTCACAGCAGATGAGGGCTGGCAATCGCTGAGCAAACCCTTACGCTGGATAAAGTCTGCGATGGTATTGAAACCCACCTTAAACTCTTTAGCCACCTGAATAAGCCTTATCTTCTTTGTGTTATCCATTCAATTTCTCCTTTCATTAATCGTTATCACCTACTCGAACTCTGCCTTGAGGATTGCCACTACAGCCTCAGCCTGCTCCAACTCCAAGTCGGCGCGCTGTGCTACAACCTCCACTGGCAACTCCAATACGCTCTTTGCAGTGTCGCAACCTGCAGCCTTGAGAGCCTCGATAATCCAGCCCTCGATCTCGTCTGAGAACTCTGTGAGTGCTACATCCTCCTCCTCAATCTCACGATATACGTCGATATCGTAGCCAGTGAGCATCTTCGAGAGACGGATGTTCAAACCTCCCTTACCGATAGCCAACGACACCTCCTCAGGCTTGAGATATACAGATGCTGTCTTACGCTCCTCGTCAATGGTTATAGATGAGATCTTTGCAGGGTTCAACGAACGCTGAATCATAAGCGATGTGTTGGCTGTGTAGTTCACAACATCGATATTCTCGTTGCGCAACTCACGTACGATGGTGTAGATACGTGAACCCTTCATACCAACGCAAGCACCTACTGGGTCGATGCGGTCATCGTAAGACTCTACGGCAACCTTAGCGCGCTCACCTGGGATACGAGCTATCTTCTTGATGGTGATCAAACCATCGAAGATCTCTGGCACCTCCTGCTCGAAGAGACGCTCCAAGAACTGGTTGTCGGTACGAGAGAGGATGATGCGTGGCTGGTTGTTGTTCATCTCCACGCTCTTAACGATAGCCTTGATGGCGTCACCCTTGCGGTAGAAGTCGTTAGGAATCTGCTCGGTCTTAGGGAGTACGAGGTCATTGCCATCGTCGTCGCGTACCAACACCTCCTTCTTCCACACCTGATATACCTCACCAGTGACGATCTCGCCCAACTTCTCAGAGTACTTCTCAAAGAGCGCAGCCTTCTCCAAGTCGAGGATGCGTGAAGCGAGGTTCTGGCGCAATGACAATACGGCACGACGGCCAAACATTGTCATATCAATCTGGTCGGTGTACTCGTCACCCACCTCGTAGGTGTCGTCAATAGCACGTACTGCCGAGAGAGAGATCTCGGTGTTCTCGTTCTCCAGCTCCTCATCATCTACGACTGTGCGGTTACGCCAGATTTCGAGGTCGCCCTTCTCTGGGTTGATGATAACGTCGAAGTTCTCGTCGCTCTCGAACTGCTTCTGGAGCGCGTGACGGAAGACATCCTCCAATACACCGATAAGCGTAGCGTTGTCGATGCTCTTTAACTCCTTGAACTCAGCAAAGTTGCTGATAAGATTAATGTACTTCATTTTGTTTTTATATATTTTTTTGTTTCGTTGTATTTTCTTTTTTAGTGCGCCTTGGTAGTCTAAGTATAAGACTTTAGCTTATGGGATTCTATCATCCGCAGACTCCGTCAATCTCGTAGACCATTCAATTCTCCTTAAGCTCCCTAAACTCCTTAAATTCCCTAATTTCCTTAAACCACTCTACGGTAAATGAGCATTTTTCAGCCGAGGCAGATGACGTAGATGCCACCTTACATTTCGAATTTGATGTTAGAAGGTCGGCAGATACAACGCTCTGCGAATTTCGAGACGATGGGCTGTACTAAAGCGTACTGCCCATTGGCGAGATAATTCGGCAAGCGGAAGTAGATGCCACCTTATAACTTCAAATTACTTGAAGTCGAGATACTCCTTAACATACTTTATCTCCTCCCACCTATACTCCTTGGTTACCTCAACGGTAATCTTGCGCTTCTTGCCCTCTACGGCCTGCTTCTCCTCGTAAGAGAGGGTGATGCCTGCCTCGGTAGCATCGTCGAGGTGTGCCAAAATCTTGATGCCATCCTTGAGTAAAACCTCCACAGAGCGACCTAATACTTTGCGATACTGGCGGAGGAGTTTAAGTTCTGAGCCAATGCCTGCCGAGGCAACCATCAATGAATAATCCTCAACTTCGCGGTCCAATTCTGCCTCTATGGCGCGATTTAGAGTAGCACAATCCTCCAAACGGACAGCACTATCGCTGTCGATAAGCAACTCGATATCGCCCATTGGAGATGAGGTACACTCAACAACAAACATATCCGTACCCTCCAAAAGTCGCTCAGCAATCGCTATAACCTGCTTTGCATCAATCATATAACAACAAGTATTTTTCTAAAAAGTTTAATTATCGAACTCCTAATGGTACGAAATAAGGGGACCACTCAGTCCCCTTACACTCCATTATCACGCCACAAAGATAGGTATTTTTTTTCGTTTTACAAATAGTATCAACCATTTTTTAATTTTTCTTAGTCTCTCTGTTAGATTTAGTTATGGTTTGCACTCTATTATCTCGGTTAGGATGCAAAACGGCTTTGGGCTGGAATAAGAAGAAGATGTTAAACAATCAAATTTACGACTACTATGAACGATCTATTTTTTGGTATCGCCATCAACAACTGCGACGAGGCTACAGCACGCGATATTGCAGCGCGCCTCTTTATTAGCCCACGCCTCTCAGCCACACACGCAAAGGCGATAGTCGATCTGTTTCACGCAGGCAAGATCAGCCACTCGAAGATAGTTGAGCTTTGCGAGCCACATATCAAAGAGTTTAGAGAGATGTTGATAGCTGACGAGGATATTACAAGGAGTATGTGCGACAAGCTGAATGAGTGGACAGAGGTCTTTGAAGCCCCCACCGACTTCGATTACGCCTATCTATATGAGGAGCTGGAGATAGATGCAGACGACCTCTTTGGGAATGACAGGGAGGATATCCCAGCGGATGGTTCCGAAATTAATAGTGCTAAGGAGCTCGCCAATGCCCTGAAGCAGTATATCAAGGGTCAAGACGAGAGTATCGACCACCTCGCCGTACCTTTCTACCAACATATGGATAGCGCGCGTAAGGGGTATGACTGCCCAATCAAGGGCTCTGTGATGGTTATGGCACCCACGGGGTGTGGCAAGAGCGAGCTGATGCGCCAATACGGCAAGATTAGCGGATGCCCCATCATATACATCAACTGCTCGGAGGTCCGCCCTACGGGTTGGCGCGGTCTCCACATCTCGGATATGATTGCCAGAGAGTTAAACAACGGCGTATCAGTCGAACGACTAAAGTATGCTGTCGTCATCCTTGACGAGGCTGATAAAGTCACCAAGCACGGCTGTAAAATAGTCACCGAGAATGGGTCTGACGAGTCATACGATATGATGCGAGACTTGATGAAACTCCTCGATGTGGGCTTCGCTATAAATGTTGATAACGGAATTGACACCTCTAATGGCACCCCACGTATTGAGTCAATCCCCGTGGACAACCTGCTTGTTGTGTTTATGGGAGCCTTCTCTGGTATCGACAAGGTCATCAAGCGTCGTCTCAACATCAATCGCACCATTGGCTTTGGCGTTAAGGAGCAGTGCAACGAGCAGACCAACTATATGAAGATGGTGACTACGGAGGACCTTGAGGAGTGGGGCTATATGCCTGAGTTACTGGGACGTATTAGCGATATTGTGGTGATGAATCCGCTCTCGACGGATGATATCTTCGAGATTATGAAGAGTGCCAAGGATAATATTATAGGGTGTCATATCGACTATGCTCAACGCAATAATATCGACCTAAACTTCTCTGACGACGCACTCCGCGCCATTGCAGAAGAGGCCTATAGGTCGGGGTTGGGCTTTCGCAACGTGAAGGCACTCCTTGCCAAGGTGACAAACTCGCTATACTTCAACAACATATCGAGCAGTGGTCGCCTTAGCAGTAAGCGTGTGGATATCGATGGCGAGTATATCGCCTCGAAACTCCATACTCAGCACCACAGCCAGGGGTATAAATAACCTTAAAAACGAATGACTATGGAGGAGAAAAACGGCAAAATAACAATCCTATATACCCATCTTCGAAACCTCACCTTTAACTCGCTCACCAACAGAGACTTCAAGTATGAGCGACAAGATATCGAGGATACGGAGTTGGATGTGGATATCACCTTTCAACCCGCCGAAAAACCATACCACTACAACGCCAATGCTACTTGCACACTACGGCCACACCTCAAGGGAGATAATTATCCCTTCGTCATCTTCGCAGAGTATGATATTGGGGTGTCGTTAGTAGATACTGAGTGCGAGGAGGAGGCTATCCTCAACAGACTTCGTAGTGCCGTTGGCGACGAAGCGTATCGCAACCTACGCGTCAGGGCCTGGGAGGTGACACACACATCAAGCTACCCTGCATTTATCCCCAAGACCTACAAGGAGTGCCAGGAGGAGGTGATACGTCTATCGGATGATGTGGATGACGAGATGACAGAGGGCGAATATGATGACGAGGTTAAAGATGAGGTTGAGAATGAGGAGTTAGAGGCTCGCCGAGAGGATGATGATTGCAATAAGAGTGATGATATCGACGAGTCGCTCACAAGCGATTTCGATAAACTACTCGATAATTTTATCTTTAATTCTCTCAAAGAGCTATCTGACTCCGACGAAGACAAAGACGAAGACGAAGACCCGTTCAAGAGCGCCATTATGAACATCGCAGAGAACGACACAGCCCCCTTCCGCCAGACATTGGCTTACCGCTACTACTATCGCTTCTTTGTGCCCATAGAGTATGCTCACCCCTCCTTTTCGGAGTATAGCGCAACCTTTTGGGATTCACTCTTTCAACTCCTCTTTGGCACAGATAGCAATGCCAACATCGTCACCAATGAGGAGGGCATAGCGGAGTTAGAGTTTGAGGATGCGATAATGGGAAGACGCAGGGTATCGAGCCTCGATAAGGAGGAGTTAGTTGTGGCACTTGCAAATGTCTCGATGCGCGCCATACAGGAGTATGACGACTCGGTACTATCTCTCTTCTGCAAGATGGAGAATATCGATGTTGATAACATATCCAACCCTCCGCTATGGCACGAGTATCGCAATATATTCACCTACCCAGATGGTATAATCACCGAGTGGCGAGAGAGAGAAGCATATAAGTTCTTTCAAGCCATTAGGCGCTGCGACGACGAGACGTTTACCTACCGTTTGGCCTATTTCGAGAAGGAGATACCCTTTTAGTTGGCCTCCATCATCGGGGTACGAAGAGTGAGTTTTTAAATAAAATATGTGAAATATTTTGGATAATCCGAAATATGTTGTATATTTGCACCGCTTTTCGGACATAGAAAAGTTTACGGAGGGTTGGGTGAGTGGCTTAAACCAGCAGTTTGCTAAACTGCCGATATCGTAAGGTATCCGCTGGTTCGAATCCAGTGCCCTCCGCTTTTTATTACGAAGCATTTGTAGCGACCGAGTTCCACTCGGTCGTTTTTTTTGTTATTCCGCCCTACTTGTATGATATTCAATAATTCATCATAGTTGGAGATAACACCACAGCAAATATCGCTTGTTGAATAATTTTATCACATCCAATTTTGTAGAAAACTATTATACGGTTATCTTTGTGTTGTAAACAACGATTTTAGGATGAAACGACTACTATTTATACTTGCATTTGCCCTAACCTTTGTTTCTTGCAATCGTCACTCGGAGCATTGGAATACATTATCTAATGTTGAATCATATATTGTAGAGCATCCCGATAGTGCATTGATTGTGCTTGAGCAGATTGATATCTCGGAGTTGTCGAGCAAAGAGGAGCGAGCAAAACACGCCTTGTTGCTATCTATGGCGTTGGATAAGAACTACGTCGATAAGACTGACTTCAATGTATTGCAACCCGCGATTGACTATTACGAGGATAATGGCTCGGCAACAGAGAAGTTTCAGACATACTATCTTCAGGGGCGAATCTACCAAAATCAAGGTAATGACACACAGGCAATGATTGCCTATGCACAAGCCAAAGAACTTTTGGGTGGAATAGATAATCACTATTTGTCTGGTCAATTGCACACTGAAATAGGCAATATCTATCGTAGTAACTATGACTACGCAAAGAGTTTGGAGGCGTATCAAACAGCATACGACCACTATATGGCTGTAGACTTGGAGTCATACGCCGCCTATGCCCTATTGGATATAGGTCTTTCATATTGGAACTTGGAGGACAACGCAAAGGGCATTGAGTATATCAATGAGGCTTTGCAAATGGCTCTCAAACTACAAGATGA
>CAJGEC010000037.1 GCA_904502285.1 uncultured Alistipes sp.
AATTATAGTCCCAATTGAATATCAAGTTGCCACTTCCTTGTAGGTCAGACCAATGGGCACGAGTCTGATTCTCAACGCCCACACCGCCGTCAAAGGTGAGGCGGTAGCCCGTGGTAGGCTGCTCTGGGTTGTCGGGCGTAATATCAACATTATTGCAAGAGGCAAATCCTGCAACAACTGATGCTAAAAGAAAAAAATAGTGTATCTTCTCATAACAGCTTAATCGTTATTATTAGTAGTTTTCAAATTCAGAATCATCGCTGTCAGAACCATCGCCACTGACTGCAAATCCACTTTCTACCTCTACTTCGAGAACCTCTATCATAGGAGGCTCGTAAAAAATCTCTTCACTTTTCATATCTTTTGATTTTTGTAATTTATCTTGTTGCTAATTGAATCAAATAAAATAAAATAAAATACGACGTTTCGGAAAAGGCACGATGAATGCCGACCGATAACGCCGTAATATAATGATGCAATGCTTCTTGAGCCGCCACACGGAGGGGCGGAGCACCATTGCGTAGATATAAGTCTGAGGAAATGGTTAGCAAAACCAGGAAAAAAGGAATTGCTAATACATTGACAGATATTTCTGTAAGATACGCGCAATGTGAATGTGTTACACAATTTTCGCAACATAACTAAATCATCCACGACAGATTTTACCGAAACTTTCAGGCTCCTGTAGCTGTCAAAAAGACTGTATGTCATTGAATAATTGTTCATTCTTTTCTGTTAAATGCGTACTCATCTACGCAAAAGTAATCAAAATTTTGCACAAGACCTTATTTCTGAAAGATTTTTTAGCATTTACGAGACTGTTTTTTTCTTAAAAGAGCAGAAATGATACTCCCGAAATGAAAAATGATGCTCAAGAATGTAGAAATGATCTTCAAAAGTATAGGATGACACCAAGAATGACTCTAAAAAAAGGAGGAACAATGCCCATTTGAAAGGAATGTAAAGCCGCTCCTGTAACATACCTCTTAGATTTGGCGATAAAGACCAGTTTAGTTTACTTCTATTCTATATATAAAACTAAACTACTAAATTTAATAGCAATCGCAGGTGCAATTTCAACTCAAATTAAACTCCATTTAACCATGCAACGAAATGCAAGTATGCTAAAAAATATAAAAAAAGTGCGTTTTTGCAGATTTTATTGGTATCTTTGCAAAGATGCGGTCCCAAAGTCTGTCCCCCGAACGAACTTTTGTCCTAAGGTTGCAAATGGGCATTAAAAAATATTTTGCATCTGAAAGTAGGTAGTTGTTATATAATTAGCATAGTTTATAGAATTCTTACAATATGAAATGTACAAGTTATGATAAATCAAAGAGATTAAGAATCTTTGTTAGTTATGGTCATGACGAATACTTTGCATTTGCTCGCAATGTAGCCAACGAGCTACTCTTACAAGGGCATGAAGTGTGGTTCGATGAAGATCGTCTTAAGCCTGGTTGTGATTGGGAACGCTATATAGAAGATGGCTTGGACTGGGTAGCAGAAGATACAGACAGAGGAAGAATACTCCTTATCATGACTCCTCATTCAGTGAGAAGACCCAATGGCTATTGTCTCAATGAAATCGCAAAGGCTCTGGATAATATGCTGACGATTATTCCAGTGATGCTTGTATGGACCACTCCCCCATTATCAATATATCGTCTTCAATGGCTCGATTTAACCAACTCTGCGAATAAGAAGTGTATTACCCAGACCTTTAAGCATGATCTTAAAATGATATCCGAAGCCCTTACGATGAGCAGCAAGGATATAGTTTTAAAATCAGATTCACTACTAAGAGCCTTGAACCCCTTGAACTATAAAACAGACATAGTTCTCAACCAAACATGGTTTACAGGACGCGCATGGGTATTTGAGGCAATAGACAAATGGATAAACACTCACAATGCCAGCCGTCTATTCTGGATAACAGGAGTCCCTGGAATAGGCAAAACAGCTATTGCAACGAGGTTACTTCAGATATATCCGGAAATATCAGCCTTTCATATCTGCAGAAGGGGACATAGTGAAAAATCTTCTCCTCGACGAGCAATATGCACAATATCATATCAGCTCTCGACCCAATACCCAGATTATGCAGAAATCATAAAAAGCATCAATCTAAACGAAGTATTAAGAGATTGTAATGACTCAGCCTTATTTGATATCTTGATCACCCAACCACTAACACAGATATCAAGTACAGATAAAAGTATGTCCATAATTCTTATTGATGCCCTCGACGAGGCCACTCAAGATGGAGTTAATCCATTAGCAGAATTTATTGCGGCCGAATTCGACAGATTACCTAATTGGGTACGCCTAATTATTACGAGTAGGCCCGATAGGGAAGTGACGGTTCCTTTACAACGGTTTGCACCATGGACTCTCGATTCTAAAACTGAAGAGAATCAGAAAGACATACATCAATATATTAAAAAGCGACTTGAGAAATATAACAACCATAAAGATTATCAGGCAATTTTCCACACCATAATACGTAAATCTGAAGGTGTATTCTTATGTGCCAAATACATTGTTGACGAAATTTTAGAAGGACGATTGGATATTAACAAATCTGACGCATTCCCACAGGGTTTGGGTGGCGTTTATTACCAGTATTTCACAACTAAGTTTACTGATTCGGAAACATACGACAGGTATATCCGCCCTGCAATGGAACTTATTGCAGCACGATATGAGCCATTGACCGAAGATGAGCTAAAATCATATCTTGGTTGGAATAACTATAGTGTAAAACGATTCCTCAGTTGTATGGGGTCCTTTATTGTACGTCATGCTGACGGCACCTTAACCCCATTTCATCAGTCATTAATAGATTGGATTGGTGATGAACAAAAATCTGGAATAAAGTTTTGGATCGACATTCAACAGGGCCATGAGGTGTTAGCATCATTTCATCAGAAACAATCAGAATTTTCGGAATATGCGTTGTTGCATTTGGTGAAGCATATAACAAATTGTTGCCCACATAAATTCACAGAAGTATTTTGTAACAGACAGTACATACGGCAGCGCCTTGCGATGCTGGGTGCGCCTGCATTTTTCAGGTTAATCTTGGAAGATATGTGTGCATTATACGCTACAGGCAGGAATTTGAATGATGTCTTTTCAAATTATGAATTGCAGTCGATTATTCTTGAAAATCACATATATTTCTTTGATCACGATTACTATAAGCAATTCCGCAAATATGGATTTAATGAATATATTAGTACACTGGACCTTACAAATATGCCTGTTGCTATAGCCTGCATCATCATCTGCTATTATTACATCATTTATGATATTAAAGCTGCAACAGAAGTTCCTCTTGTTATTCCAGATGAAAAACACTTGCGCGAATGTGAGAATTCAGCACTTAACAATTACAGACTCGTATACGAAATCAAAGCAAGCTCATATAGAATTTCAGGAGACTTTGAAAGAGCAAAACAATATATCTCAGTAGCTATAAAAGCCTCAGAGTTGTTGGGTCGCAGAGACTACCTCTTGGTACTAAACAGTGTATATGCCAGGATAGAGATGCATTTTGGAGACTATGATTCTGCAATCAACAGACTTCAGAGCGCTATCAAAGAGGGCAACAAACTAATCTCTAATCTATCTTACGAATCAGATCTTGCAAAAATTCAACATATAAGAACTGGATCAACTTTGATACTTATAGAACAGTACTTAAATATAGGAAAGCCAGAAAAAGCATACGACTATTTGGCAGATATGGCAGTATTGTATAGAACCCCGCAAGACTATGACCGATACTGGTCGAGATACTTGTATATGTCAGCCTTATATGCTATACAAACCAAGGATGAGGCAATGTATGAAGAGTTTAGGTTGAAATTGGAGCCATTTGACTTGAATCAACCTGGAGGTAGGTTGTTCTATCATGAGGCTTTGCATAACTATGTACAAGGCAACACACAAAACAACACAGAACTACTTTATAAAGCAGAACAAATCATTAAATTATACATAGAAAAAGCAGAAGAGCGATATGATCTTGAATTAATGTCTGAAGGTTTTGCTTTGAAACAATGCATACAGAAGGCCCTTGCGCAGACTCCAGATAAAACCCCAGAATTATTGGCACCATTTTCATCGTGGATATCATTCAAGAGGAGTCTATTTGAGCATATTAAAGATAGTTAATTGATTGGTAAACCTATGGCAAAGTAGATAATATATGGAAGTACCAGCAATGAAAGGCTAATAGTATAATCCGTCTTATATTTGTATACTCTATAAATTATTTTATTAGATAATATAAATGTGTCAAATTATGAAGAGTATATTAGGAGAAGAGTATAAGGGCGATTCAAAGTTTGTTGCAAGATGTAGAAAACTACAATCTATCTATCGCCATGAGATTGGAGAAGAGATAGATCCATACACGGATAGATATGGTAATTTGCATTATTATGGCAACTACATCAGTAATGGGGAGAGTCCCAAGGAGGGTTGTTGGAAGAACTTCCTTACCGAGTATGCATTCAACTATGCAAAAGAACGCATAAATCCTGAGAATAAGAAACCATACGAAACTATCGAATCTGACCGACTCTTTAACAATCTTCTTTCGAGCCAGCCTATGGCATTCAATCTTTTCTGCCCATTAAGACAGATGCTTGAGGAGTCGCCAGAGGTAGCAACAAATGTCATAAAGGCTGCTCTTATGGGCTATCCCATACACAAGGTAACGGAAGTTGAATTGGAATTCATTCCTGAAAACTACATAGAACTGACAGGGGATAAGAGTGCAATGGATGCAATAATAAGGTTTGAAAATGAGGATGGAAAGAGGGGCTTCATTGCCATAGAGACAAAATATTCCGAAAATCTTGGAACGAATGTGGCTTATGATAGGGATGATGAAGGGAATAAGGTACCCCGAAGACAGAGTCTTAAAGCGGTAGAAGAACTCAGTTGCTTTATGCCTGATGTTGAAAAAAGCATTACGGAAGGCGACACTTCACTTACTCAGATTTACAGAAATTTCCTATTGAGCGAGATGTATGGATCTAAAGAGGGATTACTACCCTATTCAATTATCCTTGCTCCAAAAGGCCATCCCACAACGAATAAAGAGTTAGAGTCTTTGACTGATGGACTTCGGACTGAATACAAGGAGAGGATAAAGAGTGTTGATTTAGAGGATTTTGTAGATACAATAATCCATAATTGCCCCGACAAATACCGCATAGTCTTCGAACGATTTTATGACCGATATCTTAATTTCGCTAAATTGAAAAAATATTGATTAGTGATTATGCAGACCGATACATTCAAAGATAGAGTAGTCATAGTGACAGGTGGGGCCAGTGGTATTGGCCGATGCATTGCCGATGAGTTTCGCAGTCAGAGAGCCGTAGTCTATGTAATCGACAAACAGGAAGGCGAACACTTCGTGGGGGATATCTCAAAGAAGGAGACACTGGAGGCATTTGCTGCCGAGGTGTTGAGCAAACACAGTAAAGTGGACATCATCATAAACAATGCCCTGCCACTAATGAAAGGTATTGATGAGTGTTCCTACGATGAGTTCCAGTATGCTCTGAGCGTCGGAGTTACCGCACCGTTCTATTTAGTAAAACTCTTTATGTCCCATTTGGCAGAAGGTGCATCCATCATCAATATATCCTCCTCGCGCGACCGTATGAGCCAACCGCAGACCGAGAGCTATACGGCTGCAAAAGGTGGTATTGCGGCACTCACCCACGCCTTGTCGGTAAGTCTGGCGGGACGAGCAAGGGTGAACTCCATCTCCCCAGGTTGGATTGATACAACATACACTATTTACGAAGGCCCCGACGCTACGCAGCAACCCGCTGGCAGAGTGGGTAATCCGATGGATATTGCAAATATGGTGTTGTTCCTTTGTAGCGATAAGGCTGGCTTTATCACGGGCGAGAATATCTGCATCGATGGAGGTATGACCAAGCAGATGATTTACCACGGAGATTGTGGTTGGAAGTTGGAGAGATAAATATTCAGATCGTTATGTTAGCATACATATAAAAAGTAATTCGAGTTTATGCACCGTCTCAATGGTGGCTGAGCGCTCGGCTGTCGCATAGACGGCAGGCTGATGGAGTATGTGCGTGTGTCGTGTGCCGACCAGAGCCTCAACCACATCCCCGACAGCCTTGGTGGCTCTATATCGCCGCCCTCGTGATAGTCCTCGCCGTAACCGTCGGCCTTGTACCCCCCGCTCGTGGCGTGCCGCAACCGAAAATCCTGCGGATGTAGTGAAGAGTGACTAATTTTGGACCGTAAAAATTTGACTTCGCGATAAAATAAATGGTCTCACTATGCAACATTTCAAGATAGTAAATCGTTTGTATAAATAAATAGACTTAAGTAGATATGAAACGCCTCTATGCCACGTTCCTCGCACTAACCTTTACACTCTCTTCTGCATTAGCCCAACAGGCAGATATGTTGGTGGGAAGGCTCATAAATAGTGGTGACTGGTTTGAACTTGAGAGGGTTTATCCGAATGTTAAAGATGATGTGCAGACGCCGATGTTGAAACAGATGGCCGAGGTACTCCTTGCATACAACTTCAACCGTTGGGATGAGCTAAACAACAAGCTACCACAGCTCATTGCCGAGCATCAGGATAGGTTGGGCTATGAGAGCGTTTGCAACTTAATAAATCTCGGAGCTGCCGCAGAATACTTTAACGGCAACTACGGAGTTGCCGCCGACATGGTAAAGAGTATGGCAGATATTATCATGGCTGCCACTGGCTCCTTGGAGGAGACGGGTGTTGAGGAGCTGTTGGTGTGCTACGACTCTGTGCGCGAGCTACCCGCACCTACGATTGACATGCCCGACACAGATGTTACGATAGCCTTCTCAGATAGTTCGGGCCTGCACATCAAGCTCCCCGTGAGCATAAATGGCAAGATATACGACTTTATCTTCGACACTGGAGCATCATCATCGCTGATAGCCTCGGAGATAGCGTCTGAGATAGGGGCACAAAGCGTTGGCGAGCCCATATTTGTTGGAGGTGCGACGGGTGGTGGTTATCTTGAACGAGCACTCATAGAGAGGATGGATATAGGCCCAATTACATTGAGGAATGTCTTAGTCTTTGTAAATGAGAACTCCGCAGAGGATGATCCGCTCAAGGTAGATGCTGTGCTCGGCATGGACTTTATCAAGCGACTTGGCGAGGTTCAGATTGATATGGTAAATCACACATTGCGAATTCCCGCAGAGAAGAGCACTACACCCGAATATGGTAAAAACACTCTCCTTGAGCAGAATATTCCTATTATAGAGGTTATTGACGAAGGGGGCGATAGGATGACATTTATCCTCGATACGGGCAATAGCGGCGCAGATTTTTTCGACCTGTTGTTTGCTAAGAATAGAGAATTACTAAGCACTCTCCCCACTGAGACACAAAACACATGGGGACATGGTGGCATCGTAGAGCAACAGATAGCGAGAGTACCCGAATACACAATGAGAATTGGGGATAGAGCAGTTACGCTGCATGCCACTCCAGCAACCATCCCCAGTGGCGACATCGTAACTTCACCCCATCATGGCAGCCTCGGAATGGGATTATTAAAGAGCATAGAGAAGGTAACGCTCAATTTTGATGACATGTTCGTAAAGATAGAATAGATATTACATTTTACTTATGAAGAGGTTATTTATACTTTTATGTTGCGCGACAATGCTTGCAGCATGCGCCAACGGAGGAAAGAGAGGCGCTGAGAATGAGACAGTGCAAGAGGCTGGGGCGACCATGATATCAAACAAGATTAGTGGTGACCTGTCGGCTCTCGCTGAAATCCCCTCATCCATAACCATCGAGTGGCAGGAGGGCAGCGCCGAAGTTAGCATTGACGAGAACGGCAAGTTTCACACAATAGTCTACACTTATGAGGGAGATGGCATCCATGTCGTTGTCAACGATGATGTTCACTCATGGTGCCTTGCTGATGGCAGTGATGTGAACTTTGTATATAAGGATGAGTCGCTTATGCCTATTGGCTCGGCATTGGATGATAAGTGGGGCGCATACTGCAACGAGACTGCCACTATGATTGCAAATATCTATAATTCGGCAACCCAGGAGGAGGCCGAGGCTAAGTATCAGGCTGTTCTACAACACATGGTAGACTTCATGTATGCCAACATGGATAGCGTACTATCTCTCAACGCACTCACTTCTTACATCAACCTTGGTGGCGATGATGCTGTGGCTTCCAAGATCTTCAACAAGATTGACAGACGCTTTGCTGCACTTGAGTCTTATAAGAGCCTAAAGACAACAATTTTGGGTGCGGAGCTTATCGACCTTGCGCTACCCAATGCCGAGGGCGAGATAATCCGCGTGTCGGACCTATGCAAGAGTGGTAAGTGGGTACTCATCGACTTTTGGGCTACATGGTGCGGCCCATGTCGTGGCGAGATACCCTACCTCGTGGAGGCATACGCCAAGTATGCACCTCAGGGATTGGAGATTTATGGCGTGTCGTTCGACTACCCAGGGACAGAGGCTCGCTGGAGAGAGTTTATAGCGGAGAATAATATGACATGGATAAATGTCTGGGGTACGGATGAGGATGGCTCGTGGAGGGCTGGCGAGGAGTTTAATGTCGATGGTATTCCAGCTAACTTCCTATACTCGCCAGAGGGCAACCTCGTAGCGAGAAACCTACGCGGTGACAACATAGAGAGAGTCCTCGCAGAACACATAAAGTAATCATATACAACTTAAAAAAACTATGAAAAAACTTATCTACTCTCTTATGGCAATTGTTGTAGCGAGCATAATGATCTCGTGCGATAAGGAGGAGACCTTTAATGTTACACCACAAACTCTTGCTCAAACTGTATGGAATGCAGAGATTGAATATTTTGATGAAAACGGCAACGCAACAAGTAACAATAGTTGTATTGTGGAATTTCTATCCGAGACAGAGGGTAAATACAGCGAGCCTGATATGAATACCGTTCGCCGATTCACCTATGAGGTAGATAGAGCAATTATTGTTATCGATAGCGGTAGCTACACTCTTTTGAATGGCACCTGGCATATTGTTGAGAAGTCGGGACAGCAAATCCTCCTGCAAGGCTATTACCCAAACAAGGTGTTGATAACATTGGATAGAGTGCTATAATTATAGGAGAATAAACGATAGCAATAGAAAATGGCGACTGCTCAAATGAGCAGTCGCCACTATTTTTTACATATTATCAAAAAAATCTCAATATATTTAGATACAGTTACTTAATCGACACCATATTGAGTATCGACTGTTCAGCAGCCTTGCGCGTGGGCTCGTCGATAGTCACTTCAGGGCTCTCGTTCTCCAGCGTACTGAGGATATTTTCGAGCGTTACCATCTTCATATAGTGGCACTCGTTGCAACCTCCCTCAGAGCCAATAGTAGGTGCAGGAATAAATCGCTTAGCAGGGAGGCGTTTCTCCATCTCTACAAGGATACCCGACTCCGTTACCACGATAAACTCCTCGGCATCAGACTCTTTGCAGTAGTCCAATATACCCGCTGTAGAGCCTACATAGTCGGCCACATCCACAAGCTCTGCCTTACACTCTGGATGTACAACAACCTTCGCCTCAGGGTGCTCGGCCTTAAGGCGTAGGATGCCCTCTAATGAGAACTCCTCATGAACTAAGCATGCACCATCCCAGATTACCATATTGTCCCTACCTGTAATTTTTTGGATATATGAGCCGAGGTTGCGATCGGGAGCAAAGATGATAGGCTGTTCGCGAGGTATGCTCTCCACAACCTTTAGGGCGTTGGTAGAGGTGCAACACACATCTGTCAGAGCCTTTACGCCCACAGAGGTATTAACATACGATACAACCTTATGGTCGGGGTACTGCGCCTTGAGGCGTGCCAAAGCCTCGGCCTCACACGACTCTGCAAGCGAACAACCAGCCTCAGGAACAGGGATTAGCACCCTCTTATTGGGTGATAACACCTTTGCCGTCTCGGCCATAAAGTTTACACCTGCAAACAGGATGATGGGAGCATCTATATCGCGAGCCTTGACCGACAGTGCAAGCGAGTCACCCAAGAAGTCAGCAATCTCCTGCACCTCCTTTGTTGTGTAGTAGTGTGCCAGGATAACGGCGTTCTTCTGCTTTTTGAGTTGCTCTATGCGCTCTTTTATCTCCACCTTTGTCATAGGATATGTA
>CAJGEC010000038.1 GCA_904502285.1 uncultured Alistipes sp.
ACGAAGGAGTGGGAAATCTCTACCGATGGCGGCGAGACTTGGGTTTCAACAGGTGTCGTAGCCGAGGGTAAGGATGGTGCTAATGGATCGAATGGCACTGACGGCACAAATGGCACAAATGGCACAAATGGCGACTCGCTATTTGCGAGTGTAGACACCTCGAATCCCGACTATGTGATTATCACATTGGCCGATGGCACAGAGTTCCGCCTTGCACGCTACGATGAGAGTGCGCCCAAGTTTATAATTGTCGATGCCTCCAAGGTTGCAGAGATAGCCTTTGGCACTACCGCAGAGTTTGTGGTTGATGCTGACAATATCGCTGATTATGTGGTTAATACACCCGAGGGATGGAAGGCTGTCTATGCCGAGAATATTCTTGCTGTGACAGCGCCTACGCAGGATATGTGTCACTACGATATGGAGGGCGTGATTGCCATTACTGTAGTATCGGACGAGGGTAAAAGTCTTATCGTGAAGCTTAGCGTTGTAGCAGTTGAGCCTAAGGAGGAGCTCCCATACGAGTTGCGCATATTGACCTTCGAGGATGAAGATGCTAAGTTCTATCCATACACTTTGGACTATGCAGGTGTGGATATTACAACATGGAGCGACCTTGTGGATGACCCACAGTATGGTGGTCCGCTAACGTATGGCGACTATACATCGGCGATGTACACCTGGTGGGATGAGGCCAATACGGAGCTTATGCACATCTTCCCCGACAACTACGCATACTGCTTCTGGGGTGGCGGCCACGCCATCTCGAACTACTGGGGCGAGGGCTTTACCGATGAGGACCGTGATGCGCACATTGCGAAGTATTATGGTGAGGACTATGTCGCGGAGAATGCTGGCAACGACGCTATGCTCGGCTGGTTCAACCTCCAGATGATGATCCCCGTAGCACCCCACTCTGGCGATAACTTCTGCGTACACTATGGCTACAAGGATTTCTACTCATATGTGGAGAACCTGCCAGAGCTTATCTTTGCCGATGGCGAGGCTCGCGTGATAGACCATATGTTTGTCACCAACACCAACTACACGCTCAATCAGCTATATATGGGCGTTAAGAGCGAGGCTGGTAATAGCTTCGGTGGCAACTGGACAGGCTTGACTGAGAATGCGTGGCTGAAGATTGTGGCGCAGGGCTTCGATGATGTCGCTGCAGATGCCTATGCCGAGCCTGTCAGCGAGGTGGAGTTCTACCTGGTGCAGGGCGAAGATGTCGTAACCGATTGGCAGAAGTGGGATTTGAGTGGTCTTGGTGCTGTAGCCAAGGTGCGCTTCAACTTCCTCTACTCCGACGAAATGGGCGGCAAGTATGGCTTTACCATTCCAGGATACTTCGCCTACGATGACGTAGCAGTGAGATTTGACAAATAATATATAATGAGAAGAGTTTTAGAATTTTTGTTTTTAAGTGTGATGGTTGTAGTCGCCTCGTCGTGTAATATCGACGAGGAGATTACAACTGCTTTGCCTCCAAAGATATACCTCGATAGTAACACTGGCGTATATACTGCGAAAGTAGGTCGAGAGATTGTTATAGCCCCCGACTACGAATCGGCTGATGACGCCACTTACTGCTGGATTATGGATGGAAGGTTGATCAGCAACGAGCCATCGCTAACCTTTATGCGCGAGGAGTGTGGCGAGTACTATATCGACATTATCGTAACCACCGATGCTGGCTCAGTTAGCGAGGAGATACGCATCGATGTTGTAGCTTTGGAGAGTCCCATCGTATCCATTGCTGGCGGTAAAAACCAGACCGTCGCTGTGGGTTCGGAGGTTAGACTTAATGCATCTATTAGCGATTCATCGCTTCCAACGAGCCTCGTGTGGACGATGAATGGCGAGTCGTTGCAGCGTGATAATGAGTTGTCATATATCTTTGAGGCAGAGGCTGTTGGTCGCTACACAATTACCGCTACGGTATCGAATGAGGATGGCGAGCATAGCGACTCGGTACACATTGAGGTTGTTCGTGCCGAGGATATGCCCGTAGTTTGGGAGTTTGAGTTCGAGGCCTACCACACTGTAGTGGGTCGCAAGTTGCGCATTAGCCCCTCGACGATTAGCAATGTGGATGGCGTGAGCTACACATGGCAGATTGATGATAATGAATCAGTTGCGGGCGAGGCCTCTTTTACATTTGTGGCAGAGGCACAGGGTGAGTATAGTGTCGTAGCAACGGCTACCACTGAGAGGGATGGTCAGCAGATAACCCTAACTCGCAAGTTCGTTGTTACGGTCTATGAGGAGGGTGCTTTCTATCGTCCACAGAGCGAAACATCAACGGCTGAGTGGAACAAGATATTCGATTATACCCCAGCCCCTGGACAGTTTATCAACGAGCTAAAGACAGGTGGCTTCGATGGTACGCAGACAACTATGGAGACGGCTATTGCCTATGCCGAGAAGCGTTTGAGAGATGAAAACTGGGTATCTCTCGGAGGCTTCGGTGGCTACATCATCGTAGGCTTCGACCACAGCATCGCAAACTCTGGTGACTACGACTTTGGCATTAAGGCCAACTCGTTTGATGGCTCATCGGAGCCTGGTATTGTGTGGGTTATGCAGGACGAGAATGGCAATGGCGAGCCCGATGATACGTGGTATGAGTTAGCAGGCTCGGAGACGGGCAAGGCTACGACCATTCAGAACTACGTCGTGACCTACTACCGCCCAACGGGTCCTATGATGCCCGTGCAGTGGACGGACAATCTTGGCAACTATGGCGAGGTGGACTACCTCAAGCAGTTCCACCGCCAGGACTACTACTATCCACTTTGGATTGAGAAGGATAGTTATACTCTCACAGGTACATGTCTTGAGCCTCGCAACCGCGATGCCTCTGGTAATGGCTCATACTGGGTGAATGATAAGTATGATTGGGGCTACGCCGATAACTTTAGCCCTGTGGACCGCCTCACTGATGAGGATAATGCCGAGGGCGAGGTCAATGCCAACCACTTCAAAATCTCGAATGCCATAGACTGCGAGTGTGAGCCTATCCACCTCGACTACATCGACTTTGTGAAGGTGCAGGTGGGTGTCAATGCCAAGAGTGGCTGGCTGGGTGAACTCTCTACCGAGGTCTGCGGTTTCTTTGACTATAACATGAAAAAGTAGTATGGCAATGAAATGTGTTAGGATGGCGCTTGTCGCAATGCTCCTTGTTGTATGCTCCTGTATGAAGTGGGAGTATGGTATTGAGGAGGATTTCGATATGTCGGCTTCGGGCGAGGGACTATTCATCTGCAACGAGGGTAACTTCCAGTATGGCAACGCCACGCTATCGTACTATGACCCCACGACTAAGAGTGTGCAGAACGAGGTCTTCTACCGCTCTAACGCTATGAAACTCGGCGATGTAGCGCAGTCGATGATCATACGCGACGGCATAGGCTGGGTGGTGGTGAACAACTCACACGTCGTCTTTGCTATCGACATCAACACCTTCAAGGAGGTGGGACGTATCACAAACCTAACATCGCCCCGTTATATGCACTTCGTATCTGACGACAAGGCCTACATCACGCAGATTTGGGATAACCGCATCTTTATAGTAAACCCCAAGCGTTACGAGATTACGGGCTATATCGAGGTGCCTAATATGACTATGGAGCAGGGCTCTACGGAGCAGATGGTGCAGTATGGCAAGTATCTATATGTAAACTGCTGGTCCTATCAGAACCGCATCATCAAGATTGATACAGAGACCGACCAAGTCGTAGACGAGCTTGTTGTAGGCATACAGCCCACCTCGCTTGTTATGGACTGCAATAATAAACTATGGACCGTGACCGATGGTGGCTACGAGGGCTCGCCATACGGCCACGAGGCACCCTCGCTCTATCGCATAGATGCCGAGAGCTTCACCATCGAGCAGCAGTTCAAGTTCGACTTCGGCGACTGGCCTTCGGAGGTGCAGCTCAACGGCACGAAGGACAAAATCTATTGGCTCAACGACGATGTATGGGAGATGGACGTTACTGCAGACCGCGTCCCCGTGCGCCCCTTCTTGCCATATAACGGCACGCTATACTATGGCCTTACCGTTTGTCCCCGCACGGGCGATGTCTATATTGCCGACGCCATCGACTACGTACAGCAAGGTATGGTCTACCGCTACTCAAAGGATAGGGAACTAATCGACAGCTTTTATGTTGGCATCATCCCTGGTGCTTTTTGCTGGAAATAAGGAGGTTAGACAATGAGACGACTACTACTTTTCATCATCGTCACTCTACTTTGTGGAGGGGCAACGGCTCAGGAGCGCACCAAGCACGACTGGGTACGTGACGGCATTGACATCCCTGAGGTAGCTGTTTATGGCAACCGCCCAATCAAGGAGATAGGTACACAGCAGACCAAGTTCGACTCCCTGGCCCTCAAGGAGAATATCGCACTCTCTATGGCAGATGTGCTAACCTTCAACTCCTCGATTTTCGTGAAGAGTTATGGTCGTGCCACACTCTCAACGGTCTCATTCCGAGGCACTTCACCCTCACATACTCAGGTATCGTGGAATGGTATGAAGATCAACAACCCGATGCTCGGAATGACCGACTTCTCGATGATTCCATCATACTTCATCGACGACGCCTCGTTGCTCCACGGCACATCCTCGGTGAATGAGACGGGAGGAGGTCTTGGTGGCGCAGTAAAACTATCAACAAAGCCTGCCGAAGCCGATGGTTTCGGTATGCAATATATTCAGGGTATCGGCTCGTTCAAGACCTTTGACGAGTTCCTTCGCCTGACCTACGGCAACGACCATTGGCAGGTCTCTACTCGTGCCGTATACTCCTCATCGCCAAACGAATACAAATACCGCAACCACGACAAAAAGATAAATATCTACGACGAGGATATGAACATCGTCGAGCAGTACTACCCCATCGAGCGTAACCGCAGTGGCGCCTACAAAGACCTCCACCTTCTGCAAGAGGTCTATTACAACACGGGCAAGGGCGACCGCCTCGGCCTAAATGCGTGGTACATCAACTCCAACCGCGAGTTGGCGATGCTCACCGTGGACCACGGTAGCGAGTCCGACTTCGACAACCGACAGCGCGAGAAGACCTTTCGTGGAGTCCTCTCGTGGGACCATTTAGGCCAGAGTTGGAAACTAAGCGCCAAGGGTGGCTACATCTATACCTGGATGGCTTACGACTACAAGCGCGACGTGGGTAACGGCACAATGGCACATATGACTCGCTCTCGTAGCCGCATAAACACCTTCTACGGACAGGTCGATGGCGAGTACTATATCGGCAATAAGTGGCTCTTCACAGCCAACCTCTCGCTCCACCAACATATCGTCGAGAGTGAGGACAAGAACATCGTGCGTCAGGATGGCAACAAGGCTATCGTGGGCTACCGCAAGGGTCGCCCCGAACTATCTGGCTCTATATCAGCAAAATGGCGACCTCTCGACCGCTTTGGTGTGTCGATGGTACTCCGCGAAGAGTTGTTTGGCACTAAGTGGACACCCCTCATCCCTGCCCTCTTCGTAGATGGCGTACTTTCGACCAAGGGCAACATCATCGCCAAGGCCTCCATTTCACGCAACTACCGCTTCCCTACCCTCAACGACCTCTACTTCCTCCCTGGTGGCAACCCCGACCTACGAAGCGAGAGTGGCTGGACCTACGATGGAGGCATCTCCTTTGCCATAGGCAAGGAGGGCATCTACTCGTTGAGTGGCTCGGCAACGTGGTTTGAGTCCTTCATCAAGGATTGGATTATATGGCTACCCACAACCAAGGGCTTCTTCTCGCCCGAAAATATCAAGGATGTACACGCCTACGGCGTAGAGCTAAAGGGCGACCTCAACGTGGCCCTATCCAAGGAGTGGCAGTTAGGCCTCAATGGCACATTCTCGTGGACCCCTTCGATAAATGTGGGAGAGCCCCGCACCCCTGCCGACAAGTCGGTAGGTAAGCAGCTACCCTACGTGCCAGAACTCTCCTCAACGGTATCGGGAAGATTGTCGTGGCGCGGGTGGTCGTTCCACTATAAGTGGTGCTACTACTCCGAACGATTCACGATGTCGTCGAACGACCTATCGCTAACGGGAAAACTTCCACCCTACTTTATGAGCAACATAGCCCTCGAAAAGAGCCTCCATTTCAAGTGGGCCGACCTCTCGCTCAAGGGTACGATAAACAACCTCTTCAACGAGGAGTATCTCTCGGTTTTATCACGCCCAATGCCAGGCATCAACTTCGGAATCTTCATCGGCATAACGCCAAAGTGGTAGACTTTAGCCAAGTGGCAAGCTATTTTTGGGGGATATGCAATCCTTTTTTGCCCTTTTATCGATAAAAAAGCGTTTGCACATTTGTCTTTGTCAGAAAATTTCACTAATTTTGTGCGCAACATAAATACACTCCAAAGCGTTCCTAAACGACCTATCTCTTGGAGGGTGCCTAATGGGGCTTCGGCTCGATGGAAAGTGGCACTTTTTTGGAAGGATTGGTAGGTTTAGAGGATGTGGCGGCTGAATAATAAAACCTGATAGCTATGTCTTTTATTGATGAAAGGGTACTGCCAACAGGTCTCACATTCGATGATGTGTTGCTCGTACCAGCCTATTCCGAGGTTCTGCCTCGTGAGGTATCGACAGTAGGTCGATTCTCTCGTAATATCACACTCAACATACCCATTGTGTCTGCTGCTATGGATACAGTGACGGAGGCAACTCTCGCCATAGCCCTCGCTCGCGAAGGTGGTATAGGTGTGGTGCATAAGAATATGTCTATCGCTGCGCAGGCAGCACACGTACGTCGTGTGAAGCGCGCTGAGAGCGGTATGATTTACGATCCTGTAACTATCCGCAAGGAGAACACCGTGGGCGATGCCCTCAACCTTATGCAGGAGAACAAGATCGGTGGTATCCCCGTGGTTGATGATCAGGGTATGCTCATCGGTATCGTGACCAACCGCGACCTCCGCTTCCAGAGTGATATGGAGCGTAAGATCGAGGAGGTTATGACCAAGGAGAATATCGTGACTACACACGAGACAGACCTCAAGTCTGCTGCCGAGGTATTGCTTGCAAACAAGATTGAGAAGCTCCCAGTTGTGGACAACAACGGCAAACTCATCGGCCTTATCACCTATCGCGACATCACCAAACTCAAGGACAACCCTAACGCTTGTAAGGATGCTAAGGGTCGTCTCCGCGTTGCTGCAGGTATCGGCATCACCCCAGATGCTATGGATCGCGTAGCAGCATTGGTTGCTGAGGAGGTAGATGCTGTAGTTTTGGACTCTGCACACGGCCACACCAAGGGCGTTGTAGACCTTCTCCGCAAGATTAAGGAGACCTATCCTCACCTCGACGTTGTTGTGGGTAACATCGCAACTGCCGAGGCTGCTAAATATCTTATCGAGAATGGTGCCGACGGTATCAAGGTAGGTATCGGTCCAGGCTCAATCTGTACCACTCGTATTATCGCTGGTGTCGGTGTGCCACAGCTCTCGGCTATCTACGCTGCTTCGACAGAGGCAAAGAAGGCGGGTGTGCCTATCATCGCTGACGGTGGCTTGCGCTACTCAGGTGATATTGTCAAGGCTTTGGCTGCTGGTGGTAACTGCGTTATGGTTGGCTCTATGTTCGCAGGTACAGAGGAGTCTCCAGGCGAGACCATCATCTACAACGGCCGTAAGTTCAAGGCTTACCGCGGTATGGGTTCTATCGACGCTATGAAGGCTGGCTCGGCAGACCGCTACTTCCAGAAGGGCTCTGAGGGCAACATTATGAAGCTCGTGCCAGAGGGTATCGTGGGCCGTGTTCCTTTCAAGGGCAAACTTGCTGAGACTGTCTACCAGCTCGTAGGTGGCATCCGTGCAGGTATGGGTTACTGCGGTGCGAAGGATATCGAGACTTTGCAGCAGGCTCGTTTCATCCGCATCACTTCGAGCGGTGTGACCGAGAACCACCCACACGACATCACCATCACAAGTGAGACTCCTAACTACTCACGTGGTGAGTAACAAAATATGCCATAATCAAACAAAAGATTTATGACAGAGAAAATTATAATCATAGATTTTGGATCACAGTACACCCAGCTCATCGCACGTCGTATTCGTGAGATGCAGGTATATTGCGAGATCCACCCATTCAACAACCCTCCACAGCTCGACGAGAGCGTGCGAGGTGTAATCCTCTCTGGTTCACCTCGCTCAGTACGTGAGGAGGGTGCGCCACGCTTCAACCTCGATGCTATCAAGGGCAAGATGCCACTCTTGGGCGTATGCTACGGTGCGCAGTACCTCGCACACTTCTTCGGTGGCAAGGTAGAGGCCTCTCCAAGCCGCGAGTACGGTCGCGCACGTATGCAGGTTAAGGATGAGAACGACCCACTTATGAAGTCGTTGTCTAAGGAGTCGCAGGTGTGGATGTCGCACGGCGACACCATCACCACAATTCCTGAGGGCTACAACATTATCGCTTCGACCGAGGATGTTGCCGTTGCTGCCTACCGCATCGCTGGCGAAGAGACCTGGGGTATCCAGTTCCACCCTGAGGTTTACCATAGCGAGGAGGGCTTCACAATGATTCAGAACTTCGTTGTAGGCATCTGCGGTTGCGAGCAGTCGTGGACTCCTGCCAGCTTCGTGGAGAGCACCGTGGAGCAGCTCAAGGCTCAGTTGGGCGACGACAAGGTTGTCCTCGGACTTTCGGGCGGTGTAGACTCATCGGTTGCTGCGATGTTGTTGCACAAGGCCATTGGCAAGAACCTCTACTGTATCTTCGTGGACTCAGGCCTCTTGCGTAAGGATGAGTTCTCTGAGGTATTGGAGTCATACCGCGGTATGGGCCTCAATGTCAAGGGTGTTGATGCTTCGGAGAAGTTCTTGGGCGACTTGGCAGGTGTCACAGACCCTGAGACTAAGCGTAAAATTATCGGTAGAGACTTCGTCGAGGTCTTCGACGCTGAGGCACAGCAGTTGCAGGGCGTGAAGTGGCTCGGCCAGGGCACTATCTACCCTGACGTAGTGGAGTCGGCACAGGTGAACGGCACTGCCGTAGTCATCAAGTCGCACCACAACGTAGGTGGTCTGCCAGAGAAGATGGGCCTCAAGGTTGTAGAGCCTTTGCGCCTCTTGTTCAAGGATGAGGTACGCCGTGTAGGTCGCTCTATGGGTATGAGCGACAAGCTTATCAACCGCCACCCATTCCCAGGTCCAGGTCTTGCAATCCGCATCCTTGGCGAGATCACTCGCGAGAAGGTTGAGATCTTGCAGAACGTAGATAAGATCTATCTCGACATCCTTCGTGAGACTGGCTGGTACGATAAGATTTGGCAGGCTGGTGCTATCCTACTGCCTGTGCAGAGCGTAGGTGTTATGGGTGACGAGCGCACTTACGAGCGTTGCGTAGCCTTGCGCGCCGTGCAGTCTACTGATGGTATGACAGCCGACTGGGTACACATCCCATACGAGATTTTGGCTCGTCTCTCAAACGAGATTATTAATAAGGTACGTGGCGTAAACCGCGTAGTCTATGATATTTCGTCAAAGCCACCAGCAACAATTGAGTGGGAGTAGTCTTTTAGCGTGATAGCGGCGCATCAGCGACGCTTCAATCAAAGCCCTGAATGGAATGTACGCCAAGTACTATCTATCCATCCAGGGCTTTCTCATGTCAGCGCCACTGCTACACCACCCTGACGCTAAACAGGTCCTAACCAAATAATTTTCTGCATAGGATTCTTGCTTTTTACACTATATATTCTTGCAATGTCCCGCAAGAGTGTTGTTCGTTTCGGAAAATATTTTTAATTTTGTAGTGCTATTGGATAAATAGCAGACATATTGAAAGTGTTTTCGATGTCCTAAAATGGAAATGTGGAAGTTTTCAAGACAGTAGGATGACGAACAGCACTCATTTCTTGTATAGCTATGTGGC
>CAJGEC010000039.1 GCA_904502285.1 uncultured Alistipes sp.
GAAGGTTTTGAAACTTGCCAAGGGTAACTTTGGTTCAAGGGGAAACGTATGGACAGTTGCGAAAAATACTGTCGAGAAGGGTTTGCAGTTTGCCTATGCACACCGTCGTGAGAAGAAGAGAAATTATCGTTCATTGTGGATTGTTCGTATCAACGCTGCGGTTCGTATGTACGGTATGACTTATTCAGAGTTTATTGGCAAGATGAATGTTAAGGGTATCGCTTTGAACCGTAAGGTTTTGGCTGACCTCGCACTCAACGAGCCTAAGGCATTTGAGGCAATTGTTAATGCAGTTAAATAGTACATATTGCTGTAGGTTGTGCCGCTAAGGAGCAACACAAAGCAACACCCCCGCGAGGCAATACCTTTCGGGGGATTTTTTTACTCTTTGCTCTTTGCTCTTTCCTCTTTCCTCTCTCCAAAACAAAAAGGGCCACCCGAAGGCGACCCTTTCACACTATCTTTGTCGAACACTATAGGTTCAACTCCTTTGCAAGGTCCTCAATCTTCTTGTCCAAGGCCTTGAGGGTCTCGTCGAACTTATCCACAGACTCCAACTTAGCCTTTACGCCGAAGTAGAACTTGATCTTAGGCTCGGTACCCGATGGGCGTACTGAGACCTTAGTGCCATCCTCTGTGAGCCACTGAAGCACGTTGCTGGCCTCGTCGATGCCCTCAATAGGCTTGCGCTGGCCTGTGCGCACGTCAATCTCCTCCAAGGTCTTGTAGTCGAGGATGGTGACTACAGGAGAGCCAAGGAGTGCCTTAGGAGGATTCTGGCGGTAGTCTACCATCATCTGCTGAATCTCGGCAGCACCATCCTTACCCTTGCGAACTACGTTCACCAAGCCCTCGCGGAAGAATCCATACTTGACGTACAACTGCTGGAGCCACTCATAGAGGGTGATGCCCATAGTGTCGCGAGCCCACGCAGCAGCCTCAGCAACCAACGTAATAGCAGCAACGCCATCCTTGTCGCGCACGAAGTCGCCAGGGAGGTAGCCGAATGACTCCTCGCCACCACCGATATACTTTGTCTTGCCCTCCTGCTCGCGGATGATCTTAGCGATATACTTGAAGCCGGTGAGGCAGTTGTAGCACTTAACGCCGAAGTGCTCGGCAACGGCATCAGGCATCATAGAGGTTACGATGGTCTTAACGACGAACTCCTTGCCTGTGATCTTGCCTAACTCGGCCCAGCGAGTGAGCTGGTAGCACATAAGCAATACGAGGGTCTGGTTACCGTTGAGCAATACGTAGTCGCCCGTGCCTGTGCGCAAGGCAACACCCAAGCGGTCGGCATCGGGGTCGGTAGCCATAGCGAAGTCGGCACCCTCCTTCTCGGCAAGCTCGATAGCCATAGCCATAGTCTTGCGCTCCTCAGGGTTTGGCGAAGCCACGGTAGGGAAGTTGCCGTCGAGTACCATCTGCTCCTCGACACATATAATATTATTAAAGCCGTAGTTTCTCAACGACTGTGGAACGAGCTTCACACCAGCACCGTGCAATGGGGTGTAGACGATCTTCATATCGTTGTACTTAGCCACCGCCTCAGGCGAGAGCGAGAGGGCCTTGATAGCCTCCAAATAGCGCTTGTCGAACTCCTCGCCAAGGATGTGGATATTCTCTGGGTTCTTGCCCACCAAGACCTGCTCGATGTCGGTAACCTTCTGCACCTCGGCGATGATGTTTACGTCGTGTGGAGAGGTGACCTGAGAGCCATCGTTCCAGTAGGCCTTGTAGCCGTTGTACTCCTTAGGGTTGTGTGACGCAGTGACCATAACACCCGACTGGCAACCGAGTTCGCGGATGGCGAAACTAAGCTCTGGGGTAGGGCGCAAGGCGTCGAAGAGATATACGGTGAAGCCGTTTGAGGCGAAGATATCTGCCACACGCTCGGCGAACATACGCGAGTTGTTGCGGCTATCGTGAGAGATGGCAACCTTGATTTGCTCACCTGCGAAGTTGAGTTTCAGGTAGTTCGCAAGTCCCTGAGTAGCAGCACCTACGGTGTAGATATTCATACGGTTAGTACCTACGCCCATAATGCCACGCAGACCGCCCGTACCAAACTCAAGATCCTTGTAGAAACTCTCAACAAGTTCGTTGGGGTTGTTCTCTATGAGCAAACGCACCTGCTCCTTAGTTGCCTCGTCGTACTTGCCATCGAGCCAAGCCTGTGCCTTTGCCATTACCTGTGGGTCCAAATTGTTAGCCATAGTTATAAGATTTTTTTATAGGTTGAAATTAGTATCCGTAAAAATTATAATATGCAAATATACGAAAAAATCGTAATATATAATAGTATCAGCGAATTAAATTTTCGGGCAAAAAAAACGCCGAAAATGCCTTATGAAAAAAAACGAATTTTGCAACTCTTTTTTATGATTATTTTAATAAAATTATCCACATCTTTGCAGTGTCAAAAGGGCCTTAACGAGACTCTCGTGACGAGGCCGACAAAGCAGAAGATATTGTAAAAAACGTAACTCGTTGAGACAGAGCAGAGACGCCTGTTTCGGGGCGTTATCGCCTTATAACGATAGCACAAAGATAATAAATTTTTGGGACACAATGATGCAAACTGAGAAATATAGTGAGGTATGGCAGGACTGCCTTGATAAACTCCGTCTCCAGATGACCGAGGAGGAGTTTGTTAAGTGGTTCGAGCCTATCAGACCTTTGGGTTTCGATGGCGCTAACCTCCGTTTGCGTGTGCCCAACGAGAGCTTTATCGCAAGCATCGAGAAGCGATATATGCACCACCTACGCCCTATCATTGCGGAGATGTATGGTACTGATACTCAGCTTCATTACGCTATCCCTCGCAAGCCACAGCAGCCCTCTTCGGAGTCTACCTCTATGGCTATCCCTCAGGGTGTGAAGCCTACCGACACCGCCCAGATTAAGAATCCTTTCGTGATTCCTGGCCTGCCTAAGCGCATTATGTTCGACCCACAGCTCAACTCGAACTACACCTTCGAGAACCATATCGAGGGTGAGTGCAACCGCTTGGCTCGTTCGGCAGGTATGGCGATTTCGGTATCTCCAGGTAGCAACGCCTTCAACCCCTTGTACATCTATGGTGATTCGGGATTGGGTAAGACTCACATCGTTCAGGCTATCGGCCACGAGGTGCGTCAGCGTCACCCAGAGTTGCAGGTGTTGTACGTCTCGATGAACAAGTTCCAGGCGCAGTTCCAGACAGCCTACAAGAATGGTGAGATCACCGACTTCATCCACTTCTACCAGATGGTTGATGTCTTGATTATCGACGACATCCAGGAGCTTACTGGAAAGACAGGTACGCAGAACGCCTTCTTCAACATCTTCAACCACTTGCAGTTGGCAGGAAAGCAACTTATCCTCACCTCGGATAAGCCACCCGTGGAGCTTAAGGATATCGAGGAGCGTCTGCTCACACGTTTCAAGTGGGGACTCTCGGCCTACCTCAGCGTGCCCGACTACGAGACCAAGCTCAAGATTATACGTGCCAAGGCACAGCGTCTCGGAGCCCATATCCCAGAGGATGTCGTGGCATACTTGGCCGATAACATCTCGGCTAACGTGCGCGAGATAGAGGGTGCGTTATCCTCACTCATCGCCAATGCCTCGTTCCTCGGTCGCAAGGTGACAATCTCCTTGGCTAAGGACATCCTCAAGGTATATGTGAAGCTCACACAGCGCGAGATCACCATCGACAGCATCGTCAAGGTGGTATGCGACTACTACGGCATAGACCTCGACACCTTCAACTCTGCAAAGCGTACACGCGACGTGGCACAGGCTCGTCAGGTGGCTATGTATCTTGCTAAGCAGCACACCAAGTCGCCACTCACCGTGATTGGCTCAGCCATTGGTGGTCGTAACCACGCCACCGTGCTACACAGTTGCAAGGCCGTGAGCGATATGATTGACACCGACAAGCAGTTTAAGGGGCAGATTGAGGAGATTGAGCGGATTGTTCTGGGTAAGCAGTAGAGACTTTGCTGTTATAACAGCGCATCTACTGCCTCTAACGACATATCTAAATAGGTATATAATAAGAGCGTATCCTTTCGTGGGTACGCTCTTGTTGTCTTGTCTTGGGCTGAGAGGGGGAGGGGTTAGTTCACCACCTCGGCATTTACCTTGACGTAGTTATAGCCCATACGGCGCAACTGCACGGCAACGCCAGCCTCGAACATAACCTTGGTGGTGCGGGCGAAGATGTGGAAGGCCATAACGCTCTGCGCCTCAATCTGCTCCTTGCGGATGAGTGACAAGGCACGCTCGGCACAGCCACGAATCAACTCCTCCAACTTCGTTGCACCCTCGCTCTCAAGGGGCAAGCAGAGCAAGACCTCGGTGATATACTCGTCCATATAGTCGAAGCCACGGGGCTCGCAGAACATCTTATGGAAGTCCTCCTCCGCAGCGTAGCGGTTCCACTCCTTATCCCAGAGTACGGCACAGCCCATACCCATATACATAGCCCAGGCGATGGCAACCAAGGGGTACTTGGCAATCTCTGGCACGGCATCGGCCATATATGATGGTGCCGAAGAGCGCCACTTCTCATTCAACTCCTCCACCTCAAGGAGTTGTCCATCCAGCTCCTTATGCTGGCTGAGGTACTCGACAACGGCCTTGCGGAGTCCCTCCTCATATCTATTTAGCAAGTCGTGTTGCTGTTCTGTCATACTATCTCTTTCGTTTAGTTGTTTTCTTGCGTACCGACCAGCCGAAGTGGCCGATAAGTTTTCCTAAGCTGAAGTACTCGCCGTGGGAGTAGACGATGGGCTTGGCCTTGTCCAGCGAGAACTTGCCCGTCTTGGGGTCTATGAAGCGGGCATCGGCCTCGATACCCACCACGTCGGCGATGAACATATCGTGGGAGCCGAGTTCCACAACCTGGCGCACCTTGCAACAGATCGAGAGGGGCGACTCACCGATGATAGGGGCCGAGATGTGGGGTGTGGTCATAGGGGTAAGGCCCGTAGCCTCCCACTTGTTGTTATCCTTGCCTGAGCGCACTCCACACCAGTCTGTGGCGTGGGCCATCTCCTCGGTGGTGAGGTTGATGGCGAACTCGCCCGTGCGACGTATGATGTCGTAGGAGTGGCGCTCCTTGCGCACCGAGATATAGCACATCGGAGGGTTGGTACATACCGTACCCGTCCACGCTATGGTGAGCATATTATACTCCTCTGGGGTAGCACCACAGGTGACTAACACCGCGGGGAGGGGGTAGATGAGTGTGCCTGGCTTCCAGGACTCCTTCTTAAACTTCTCCGTCATAGCCTACATCTTCTAAGAGGTTGGGGGCGAGGGCCGCGGCTACGGCCAACTCGTCACACCTATTGTTTTCCACCGTCGAGGCGTGGCCCTTGACCCACACGAAGCGCACATTATGGCGGCGGTAGACCCTTAGGAAGCGCATCCAGAGGTCGGGGTTCTTCTTCCCCGCAAAGCCCTTGCGCTCCCAGCCGAAGAGCCAGCGTTGGTTCACGGCATCGACGACATACTTAGAGTCGGAGTAGAGCGTCACCGTGGAGCCCTCGAACTTGAGGGCCTCCAGGGCAACACATACTGCCATAAGTTCCATACGGTTGTTGGTCGTAAGGCGGTAGCCTGCCGAGAGCTCCTTGCGGTGGGGGCCCGACAGCAGCACTACGCCATAGCCTCCAGGGCCGGGGTTACCACGTGCCGACCCATCGGTATAGATGGTTATATCTGCCATTATGCCAAGGCGGCGATTTGCTCCTTCAATGCTGCAATCTTTGCCTCGGCATCGCTCTGCTTAGCGCGCTCGTTAGCCACAACCTTCTCAGGGGCTGAAGAGACGAAACGCTCGTTAGAGAGCTTCTTCATTACCGACGCAAGGAAGCCCTCGTAGTACTCCAAGTCGGCAGTGAGGCGCTTCAACTCGGCCTCGCGGTCGATCTTGCCCTCCATAGGCACGAAGTACTGGGTGGTCTTGACGATGAAGCCCGCAGCGGTGGCATCCTTCTCCTCTACCTTGTTGATAGCCTTGAGGTTACACATCTTGGCGATGACAGCCTCATACTCCTCAGGGTAGTTCTCGTCGGCGATATAGTTGAGCATAAGGGCCTCCTTCTGAGCGATATTCTTCTCGCGGCGCACATTACGGATGGCGGTGATTATCTCCTCCACCAAGCCGAAGCGAGCAAGGATGGTGGCATTGGCCTCGCGCTCAGCCTTAGGCATAGGGGCAACGACGATAGACTTCACGTCGCCCTCCTGGCGCAAATCCTGCCATATCTCCTCGGTGACGAATGGCATAAATGGGTGCAACAGGCGCATAAGCATATCGAAGTAGTGCTTTGTGCGGCTGAGGGTTACGCTGTCGATAGGGGCCTGGTAGGCTGGCTTAGCCATCTCAAGGTACGAGCCACTGAAGTCGTCCCAGAAGAGGCGGTACAACTCGGTGAAGGCCTCCGAGATGCGGTACTGCTCCATATTGTGGTCGATGCGAGCGATGCGGTCGAGCATAACCTCGTCGAACCACTCGATAGCCTGCTTCGAGGCCTCAGGCTGTGGGATAGTGCTATCCTCGGCCCACATATTGATAAGGCGGTAGGCGTTCCAAATCTTGTTGCAGAAGTTACGGCCCTGCTCGCAGAGGGCCTCATCGAACATAACGTCGTTACCTGCCGAAGCCGACATAAGCATCGCAATACGCATACCGTCAGCACCATACTTAGCGATGAGGTCGAGTGGGTCGGGTGAGTTACCCAACTGCTTCGACATCTTACGGCCCAACTTGTCGCGCACGATACCTGTGAAGTAGACATTCGAGAAAGGCTTCTCGTTGCGCCACTCGTAGCCCGCCATAATCATACGTGCAATCCAGAAGAAGATGATATCTGGACCAGTGACGAGGTCGTTGGTAGGGTAGTAGTAGTTGATCTCCTCGTTGTCGGGGTTGTTGATGCCGTCGAAGACAGAGATAGGCCACAACCACGATGAGAACCAGGTGTCGAGGACATCCTCATCCTGGCGCAAGTCGGCCATAGTGAGCGACGCATCCCTCTCCTGAGCCAAGCGCAAAGCCTCCTCGATGGTCTCGGCAACGACATAGCCACCCTTAGGGAGGTAGTAGGCAGGGATACGGTGGCCCCACCACAACTGGCGCGAGATACACCAATCCTTGATGTTCTCCATCCAGTGACGATAGGTGTTCTTATACTTGGCTGGCACGAACTTGATGACATCCTCCAAGACGGCTGCGGTCGCTGGCTTTGCCAACTCCTCCATAGAGAGGAACCACTGCATCGACAACTTAGGCTCGATGGCAACTCCCGTACGCTCCGAGTAGCCCACATTGTTGGTGTAAGGCTCTACCCTCTCCAAGAGGTTGGCAGCGGCCAAGTCGCCCTCGATAACACGGCGACACTCGAAACGCTCCATACCTACGTAGAGGCCCACCTTGTCGTTGATGGTGCCGTTGTCGTTGAAGATGTCGATGGTCTCCAAGCCATACTTCTCGCCAAGCATATAGTCGTTTACGTCGTGCGCAGGGGTCACCTTCAACGCACCAGTACCGAACTCAAGGTCTACGTACTCGTCGCGGATGACAGGGATTGAGCGACCCACCAAAGGCACGATGACACGTGCATCCTTAGCGAGGTGCTTGTAGCGCTCGTCGTTGGGGTTTACGCAGAGTGCAGTATCGCCGAGAATAGTCTCTGGGCGTGTAGTAGCCACCACGATATACTCCTCCGAGCCCTCGATCTTGTAGCGCAAGTAGTACAACTTGCCGTTCGACTCCTTGTAGATTACCTCCTCGTCCGAGAGGGCTGTCTGAGCCGAAGGGTCCCAGTTCACCATACGCACACCACGGTAGATGCGGCCCTTGCGGTAGAGGTCCACGAAGACCTTCAACACGCTCTCCGAGCGCTCCTTATCCATAGTGAAGCAGGTACGCTCCCAGTCGCACGAAGCACCCAACTTGCGCAACTGCTGAAGGATGATGCCACCGTGCTTCTCCTTCCACTCCCAGGCGTGAGCGAGGAACTCCTCGCGTGTGAGTGACGCCTTGTCGATACCCTCGGCCTTGAGTTTTGCTACTACCTTAGCCTCGGTAGCGATAGAGGCGTGGTCGGTACCAGGCACCCAGCAGGCGTTCTTGCCCTGCATACGTGCGCGACGAATCAAGACATCCTGCAAGGTGTTGTTGAGCATATGGCCCATATGCAACATACCTGTCACGTTTGGTGGTGGGATAACGATGGTGTATGGCTCGCGCTCATCAGGCTCCGAGTGGAAGAGATTCTCCTTAATCCAAAAGTCATACCACTTTTGTTCAATCTGTTCTGGTGAATATTTGTCTGCTATCTGCATAATTTATAGTGTGTTATATTGTTGTTTTTCGTTGTTTCGCTACTCGTTCGTCGCTCTCATATAGTATCGTATGTGCGCCTACGCGCGCATAATCGTACAAAGATAGGCAAAAAAAGTCAATTTTCCAAGGACGATGGGTATTTTGAGGCTGTACCGCGGAGCGAGGTAACGCCTTGCTTTGTCACATCGTGTCACACTTGTCACATACCCCACCCCCTGTGACATGTGACTTTGTGACAAGACCCAAGAGAGTAGATGGGTTGTAATGCTTTGGCCTTGCCTCCTGTGGTGTACGGCGATTAGGGAGTTTAGGGAGTTTAGGGAGTTTAGGGAGTTTAGAGAGTTTAGGGAGTTTAAAGAGTTTAGGGAGTTTAGAGAACATAGGGATATGTTAGCGCGAGTACCCCTCGAAGCGCTATTCTCTGTTCTCTATTCTCTTTGCTCTTTGCTCTGTACTCTTTGCTCTTTACTCTGTTCTCTGTTCTGCAGAGCATCAAGCGACATATAGACCAAATATTGATATATAAGTCTATATGCGTAAATATCAATATCTGTGAGTCTCTACGAGCGTCAGTATCTACCCACACCAGTAGATATCGACGAGTATCGCTGTGTGTATCTCTC
>CAJGEC010000040.1 GCA_904502285.1 uncultured Alistipes sp.
AAAAATCTTAACAAAGATATGAAAAAAAATTGCAATTTTCTTTGCAAATCAAAAAATAAGTTCTACTTTTGCATCGTCAAAAACAAATATTGGGCTATGGTGTAATGGTAACACTACAGATTCTGGTCCTGTCATTCTTGGTTCGAATCCAGGTAGCCCAACAGAGCGGTCGATTTTTCGATCGCTTTTTTTGTTGTCTGTGAGTTAGGTGCGAGAGGGTCGTTCCGACCTGCGTGGTGCGCAGAGTGTGTGCCACGATGCAAGCATCGCCCCACACTCCTTGCCCCACGGGGCAAAGCCCACTCTCGCCCCTCTGTTCGCAAATTCCGATGTCCTGATGTGTGCTACCTGATTCTCGCTGTGGGTTGGTTGAGCCGATATGATTGTGTCTAATGCTCGGCCTTAGGGCCTGCGCCTCAGTGGTATCGGCTCTACTTTGCAATGGAATCCCATTGCGGCAGTTCGAATCCAGGTAGCCCAACAGAGCGGTCGATTTCTCGATCGCTTTTTTTGTTGTCTGTGAGTTAGGTGCGAGAGGGTCGTTCCGACCTGCGTGGTGCTGGGTGAGTGGCCCACGGGGCAAAGCGTTGCTTTGCCACCTACGGTGTAGGGAATTTAGGGAGGTTAAGGAATTTAGGGAGAGGAGTACGCTCCTTAAACTCCCTATCGCTCTATAGCCCGTCAGAAGAGGGCTTTGCAAAACAAGACAAAGCTCCTCGCCCTGTCACAAAAAAATAAGAGGCTATCCCGATGGGACAACCTCTTAGACTTAAGAAAAAGTTACTGATTACTCAGTCTTCTTCATACGGCGCTCCTTAATACGAGCCTTCTTACCAGTAAGGTCACGCAAGTAGTAGATACGCGCACGACGTACAACACCATACTTGTTAACCTCGATCTTGTCGATGTGTGGTGAGTAGAGTGGGAAGATACGCTCTACACCTACGCCGTTAGATACCTTACGGATAGTAAACATCTTAGTACGGCCTGTACCCTTAATCTGGATAACTACACCACGGAAGCTCTGCAAACGCTCCTTGTTACCCTCTACGATACGGTAAGTAACGGTGATAGTATCACCAGCACCAAACTGAGGTACGTCGTTCTCACCCTTTGTCCACATCTGCTCGTTTACGAGTCTGATCAACTGATCCTTGTTCATTGTTGCAACAAAATTTAAATGTTTAGCGTTCAACATTATCGCTGTAGCGACACTACCATAGCACCACCTTCGATGCTAATCCCTTTACAATCTGTGTCTCTACCCATTATAAGAGGTTGATACGGGGCGCAAAGATAGGGAATAAAAATCTATTTTGCAAACTGTTAGCCAAAAAATATCGTTATGGCCTACACTCTCCCACTATCGCGGTGGGGTGGGGGAGGCTCTTAGCGATGCCGTTAGTTGAGATATGCTACCGAAGGCATAGTGCATATTACGGGGGTTGCGCCATCCTCGGACTTTACACCAAATACCGCAATCATATACTTAGTGTCGATGTCAAGAGGCGTATTCAGCTGATAACTGCCACGGTAGCAGGTCTGTTCGAGGTATGCCTCTGGGGTATAACCTTGCGATATCATCTTGCGGGCGCGGTTGTAGAAGTCGTTGGCCAAGGCACGCACGATTTGGTCCGAAAGGTTGGTGCCTTTGGGAGTGTAGTAGATCGAGGACTCTGGGATGATCTGGATGGTGTAGTAGCCACTCCACTCCTTGGGCGATACCAAGATAGTCGTCATACTGCTGGCCGTATTGGCTGTGATATCGAAGGTTGCGGGGATGAAGGTAGGCATCGGCAACTCTACGATGGTGTAGTGAACGGGTGTCGTTACCTCATAGTCGTTCTGGTTGAAGATGACACCGTAGCTGTAGATCACGTATGTTGCACCGTGTTGCATCGAGTTGAACTCACGTACCGCCTCACCCTTATATATAAGAGGAGTTGTGAGACGCGACATAAGCTCTTCGAGGCTCATACCATACTGCTGGGCCACCTTGCTGTAGTTCTCCATCTCAGCGACGATGAAACCCTCCTCGGTGCTGATGCCCGACTGGTTGAAGTACTCCTTGTCGATGATGTTGGCCATATAGGTAATCGTCTCATCCTTAGGGGTGTACTTCACCGTGCAACTCTTGTAGGTGACGTTAGAGACCTCGAATGTGAAGAGGTTGAGAATCTGGCGATCCTGGGTTATGTAGACCTTCAACGACTTAGTCATACCGCTATATGATACGGTGACAATGCCGTAACGCTCCTCGTTTACGTCGCTTGGGGCTATGTTTAGTGTGATTTTTCCGTCGCCCACCTCGCCAATGGTTATCCACTCCACGTTGCTCTTGGCCTCAGGCTTGGTATTTGGGCGTGGGTTGGTTACACCATAGAAGATGGGTATCGAGCCACCGCTACCATCGATATTTAGCTCGTAGGTGTCGAGCACAACCTCAGGAATGGCGTTAGGGTCGTATTGTGTCATAGGGTCTGCCGTTTCGCAACTCCACAATGTTAGTGTGCAGAGGAGTAGGGCGATACCTGCGAGGGTCTTGAGTTGTGTCATAGTAAGTAGGTTTTGTGTAGTATTTATCTCAAATCGGGGCAAAGATATGCTTTTTTTTCGGAGTATCAATCCTTTTACACCTATTTTATAATAACTATGCGTGAGGGTGTTGCGCATCTAAGATAAAATGTTTAATTTTGTCTTTTGTAGAAATGCTGAGTCGTTATGCTAACCATCGAAGATATTGTTGCGATACGCAGTGCCGAGGAGTTTGAGCGATGTGCGCTGGAGCTCTTCAGGTTTCAGGCCGAGAGGTGTCGGCCCTATAGGCACTATTTGGAGTTGTTGGGTGTTGATGCCGAGGCTGTTACTAAGGTCGAGGATATCCCCTTTATGCCCATCGAGCTCTTCAAGACCGAGGAGGTCTATTGTGGGGAGGGAGAGCCAGAGGTGGTCTTTACCTCAAGCAATACAGGCTCTACCGTAGCCTCGCGCCACTTTATGGCGTCGCTGGCTACCTACCGCCGAGCCTTCACCGAGGCCTTCAGGCTATTCTATGGCGAGCCGAGCAAGTGGAGCATCTATGGTCTGTTGCCCAACTACTTGGAGCGTGAGGGTTCGTCGTTGGTCTATATGGTCGATAGGCTCATTGCTGAGGCTGGCTCTGGAGGCTTCTATCTGCACGATTATAAGCAACTTATAGCCGATATGGAGGCAGATCCTAAGCCCAAGATTTTGTTAGGTGTGAGTTATGCCCTGTGGGATCTTGCCGAGCAGTATGCCCCCAAGTTTAGGGATACGGTGGTTATGGAGACTGGCGGTATGAAGGGGCGTAGAGCGGAGATATCGAAGGCGGAGTTCCACGCCATCCTCACCGAGGGCTTCGGGGTGGAGCGCATAGCCTCGGAGTATGGTATGGCCGAACTTACCTCACAGGCCTACTCCGAGGGTGAGGGCCTCTTCAAGTCGCCACCCTGGATGAGGGTCTTGGTACGCGATGTGAATGACCCCTTCGACCATAGCCACACGCTACGCCGTGGCGGTATCGACATTATCGACTTGGCCAACCTCTCCTCGTGTGCCTTCATCCAGACTCAGGACCTTGGTGAGGTCTACGAGGATGGCTCGTTTAGGGTGGTAGGCCGTATTACGGGTAGCGATATTAGAGGTTGCAACCTTTTGGTACATAACCTATTATGAAATACAATAGCGACATACTGAGATATCTTCACGCCGAGTTGCACGACATCCTCGGTGAGGTCAAGCGTGTCTGTGACATTGCACAAATCCCCTGGTTTATACAGGGTGGCACGGCCATTGGAGCACACTTCTTCGACGACATAGTCCCCTGGGACGACGACATCGATATCGGTATGACGCGCCCCAACTACGAGCGCTTCCTTAGGGAGGCCCCAGCGCTCTTGGGCAGGGATTATACGTTGCAGGAGTTTACCACAGAGCCTGAGACCCCCTTCTACTATATCAAGATACGCAAGCGCAACACCCGTTTCGTCGAGAGCGAGTGGGTGGGCCTACCCATAGAGGAGGGTATCTATATCGACCTCTTCCCCTATGATATCATCCCCGACGACGAGGGCCGTCGCAGGGAGCAGAGGCTCAAGGTGGGTTTCTGGGTCAATTGCTTTATGGCCAAGAGCGTATGGCTCTGGAGGTGGTTTGGCAGGGCTAATAACGGCGTGGTCTTTCCGAAGAGTATGCTCTCGACATTGGCCATTAGGCTTGCCTCTATGGTGATGTCTAAGGAGCAGATATACAATCGCTTAGTCCGCGAGATGACGCGCTATAATGGCACTGCAGGGGCCTACTACAACATAGTCCGTATGCCCAAGGATATGATACGTGTCGAGGCTATCGACAACCTTGAGATGAGGCGTTTTGGCGAAATAGAGGTGCCAGCCCCCTCCTCGTTGGAGGAGTATCTGCGTAGCCACTATGGCGATATCCAGAAGTGGTTGCCTGAGCCGTTGAGGCTCAACCACGCCCCAGAGATTTTGCAGTTTGGCAAGCGTCTGGTGACCGAGGAGTCGAAGAGTATATCGGTGGTGATACCCCTCTACAATAAGGCTAAGGAGGTGGAACGTGCCCTGCTCTCGGTGGTGAATCAGAGCCTCGCGCCAGGCGAAATTATCGTTGTAGATGATGGTTCTACGGATGGCTCACGTGCTGTGGTCGAGCGTGTTATGGCGGAGCATCCCGAAGCGGGAATACGCCTTATAACACAGCCTAATGGGGGTGTTAGCAATGCCCGAAATAGGGGTATTGGCGAGGCTCAGGGCGAGTTCATAGCCCTCTTGGATGCCGACGACGAGTGGCTTTCGGGATATATTGGTGAGGTCTGCCGACTGATGGAGTACTACCCCGATGGGGATGTCTATTCCACGGCCTTCGATATATGTAGTGGCAAGGAGCGTGTCCCTGCCTCTGTCCCCGTGGAGGAGGGGTATATAGACCCTGCCGAAGAGGCTCTTGCCCGTCGATACCCCGTCATACCATCTACAGCAACCCTTAGGCGTAGTGCCGTGGTGGCGTGTGGTGGTTTCCCTGAGGGTATGCGTATCGGGGAGGACCAGTGGCTGTGGGTGCGTCTGCGCCAGCGAGGCTCACGTTTCGTCTTCTCGCCTATGCGCCTTGTGCGCTACTCCAAGGAGGCCTCGAATCGCTCGGCTGCAATCTACCGTAGCGAGCAGAGTGAACACTCCATAGCGGAGTTGTACAGCCCTGAGCAAGAGAGTGTTGTGAATGAATACGTGGCACGTATAGGTATTGGCAAGGCCATCACGCAGAGTGTGCGAGGAGGTACTCAGGATGCACGTCGTGCCATCGAGGCCTTTGGCTATACCACCCACTCGCGAAGGGCACTGCGTCGTCTCAAACTACTCAATGCCTTGCCTTGCTCGTTGCGCCCCGTTGTCGATGGGCTCTACTCGGCTTTAGCGTGGATGGTGAAGCGCAGAGGGCTATAATGTCGAGAGACTTCTCTAAAAATATCTGCAAAAATATTTCATTTTTTCCTGCTTTTTGTTATATTTGCAGATTGAAACATACGAACTTATGAACAATAGACTTAAGATAGGTATCACTCAGGGCGACACTAATGGTGTGGGCTGGGAGTTGATACTCAAGATACTATCCGATAACCGCATCACCGAGCTATGTACCCCCATAGTCTACGGTTCGAGCGCTGCAGCCTCCTACTACGAGCGCACGCTCAAGGAGTATGATAGGGTTAAGTTCCTTAATACTGAGGATGTTAGACGTGTGGATGCTGGCCGAATCTATTTGGTGGAGTGTGGTCCTAAGGATTTGTCGGTGACCCCAGGTAAGCCCTCGAAGATGGGAGGTGAGGCAGCGGCACAGGCCCTGCGCCGAGCAATCAAAGACCTCAACTCAGGAGCCATAGATGCCTTGGTGACTGCGCCTATCGACAAGGAGATGATTCAGAGCGACGACTTCTCGTTCACGGGCCATACCGAGTTCCTTGCACACGAACTTGGTGGTACACCGCTAATGATTATGACCTCGGAGATTATGCGTGTGGGCTTGGCTACTATCCACGTCCCTGTGTCATCGGTGTCGGAGGCCCTCAGTGAGGAGCTTATCGTCGAGCGACTCCAGCAGATAAATAGTTCTATGGTGCAGGATTTCGGCATCGTGAAGCCCCATATAGCGGTCTTGGCACTCAACCCTCACGCTGGGGATGGAGGCTTGCTTGGCAGTGAGGAGAGCGAAATCATCAAGCCCGCCATTGTCAAGGCCTTCGAGCAGGATATTATGGCCTTTGGCCCATTCGCTGCGGATGGATTCTTCGCATCGGGCCAGTTCAAGAAGTACGACGCCATCTTGGCTATGTACCACGACCAGGGCCTTGCACCCTTCAAGACCCTCACCCCCGACGGTGTGAACTATACGGCGTGCCTCTCGGCTGTGCGTACCTCTCCCGACCACGGCGTAGCCTACGACATTGCGGGTCAGGGCAAGGCCGATGAGCAGTCTATGCGCAACGCCATTTATGAGGCCTTGGATATCGTGCGTCGCCGTAGGGCGTGGAAGCGCTGGTCGGCACACCCCTTGGAGCATTTCGAGCGCGAGAAGGGTAGGGATATCTCCGTGAAGGACCTCCCACAGTTTGAGGAGAGTAACGACTAACAGTGTAACACGCTAACAACGAAATAGTTATGAAGAAGTGGTTAAGTGTAATCCTCTCGGCCGTAGTCCTTGGACTTTCCGTGTCGTACATCCTTAAGATGTGGATGCCCGTAGAGGTCGTTGATTGGATTCTGATGGTCGTAGCGGCCCTTATCGCCATAAGGTCGGTGGTGCGCATCGCGCAGTTGGCCAAAGAGAAGGGCGAGGAGGCTACCGAGGAGCAGGAGTAAGGAGCAGGAGTAAAGCAAAAGACAAGGAGTGCAGCTGAGTAGTAATCCGTCTCGTTATTGTGGAGCTACGAAGGCACTCGAAACAGATAATTTTTTAAACTACAAACAACTATGGTTAAAGTAACCTTTCCCGATGGCTCAGTAAGAGAGTTCGCCAAAGGGACAACTGCCTTCCAAGTGGCAGAGAGCATCAGCCCTCGTCTCGCTGCTGACTCACTTGCAGCGGAGGTAAATGGCGCAACAGTAGATATGATGCGCGCTATCGATTGTGACTGCACAATCAAATTCTTTAAGTGGGACGACGCAGAGGGTAAGCACGCCTTTTGGCACACCTCTTCACACCTCTTGGCTGAGGCGTTGGAGGCTCTCTACCCAGGCATCAAGTTCGGTATCGGTCCCGCTATCGACAACGGTTTCTACTACGACGTAGACTCGCCCGTGGCAATCACCGAGGCAGACCTCGCAACCATCGAGCAGAAGATGGTGGAGTTGTCACGCAACAAGGAGGCTTTGGTGCGTACCGAGGTCTCTAAGGCTGACGCCTTGAAGACCTTCACCGAGAAGGGCGATCAGTACAAGGTGGAGCTTATCACCGACCTTGAGGATGGAACAATCTCGTTCTATACCAACGGTGCCTTCACCGACCTATGTCGTGGTCCACATATCCCAAATACAGGCTATATCAAGGCTATCAAGCTCACCAGCGTAGCGGGTGCCTACTGGCGTGGTAACGAGAAGAATAAGATGCTCACACGTATCTATGGTATCTCGTTCCCTAAGAAGTCGATGCTCGACGAGTACCTCGCATTGTTGGAGGAGGCTAAGAAGCGTGACCACCGTAAGCTCGGTAAGGAGTTGGAGTTGTTCACCTTCTCACAGCGCGTAGGTCAGGGTCTTCCACTCTGGTTGCCTAAGGGTGCCGAGTTGCGCGACCGCCTTGAGCGCTTCTTGCGTAAGATTCAGAAGGAGGGTGGCTACCAGCAGGTTATCACCCCACATATCGGTAACAAGGACCTCTATGTCACTTCGGGCCACTATGCTAAGTATGGTAAGGACTCGTTCCAGCCTATCCACACACCTTTCGAGGGTGAGGAGTACTTGCTCAAGCCTATGAACTGCC
>CAJGEC010000041.1 GCA_904502285.1 uncultured Alistipes sp.
CAACTTCCCATTCGGCTTCAAGGAGGTTGAGGGTATCCACTCTCGTACCGACTTCGACCTTGGTCGTCACCAGGAGTTCTCAGGCAAGAAGATTCAGTACTTCGACCCAGAGCGTGGCGAGAGCTACGTACCATACGTTGTTGAGACCTCTATCGGTGTAGACCGTATGTTCTTGCAGATTATGTCTGCAGCCTACTGCGAGGAGAAGTTGGAGAATGGCGAGGAGCGCGTAGTATTGCGCATCCCTGCGGCCCTTGCTCCTACGAAGGTTGCCGTGATGCCACTTGTTAAGAAGGATGGTCTTCCAGAGGTTGCTCGTCAGATTATTGCCGACTTGCAGTACGACTACAACGTAGTTTACGACGAGAAGGACTCTATCGGTAAGCGCTATCGCCGTCAGGATGCTATCGGTACTCCATTCTGTGTGACCGTAGACCACGACTCATTGACAGACGGTATGGTTACTGTGCGTCACCGCGACACTATGCAGCAGGAGCGTGTTAAGATCGAGGATTTGCGCGCATTGATCGAGAAGGAGGTATCATTCCGCGAGTTGTTCAAGAAGATTAAGGCTTAGGTCTATGAGTTCGACACCCTCAAAGGTACGTGTGTTGCTCACCACCGTTGCTATCATAACCATCTGCTTTATTGTGGGTTATGGCATAGGGCTGTTGGTCGGAAAATTGTTGTAGTATGCCACGATTGATTGCCATAGACTACGGCACCAAGCGCACAGGACTTGCTGTGACCGACCCACTTGGTATCATCGCCTCGCCCTTGGAGACGGTAGATACTAAGCAGTTGGAGCGCTATTTGGCCGACTACTTCGCCAAGGAGGATGTCTCGACCATCGTGGTTGGTCATCCACGCCAGATGAATGGAGAGCCTTCGGAGACTATGCGCTTCATTCAGCCACTGATGGGTCGCTTGCGTCACGCTTACCCCGATAAGGTTGTTGTGGCCTACGACGAGCGTTTTACGTCGGTGCTTGCGCAGCGCACTATTCGTGAGAGTGGTATTGGCAAGATGGCTCGACGCGATAAGTCGTTGGTGGATAAGGTGTCGGCTGCGATAATCTTGCAGGACTATATGTCGTCGCAAGGGATGTAATAACGTGTGTAATAATTAAATAGAATATAGATGATTTACCCAATAGTTATTTACGGTTCGCAGGTTTTGCGCAACAAGTCGGAGAATATCACCCCCGACTATCCTGAGCTAAAAAAGCTCATCGACGATATGTGGATTACGCTTGCCGAGGCTGAGGGTGTTGGTCTTGCTGCACCACAGATTGGTAAGAACATCCGACTCTTCATTGTCGATTGCACCCCTTGGGGCGAGGACGATCCATCGTTGGCCGACTATAAGAGGGTGTTTATCAATGCCGAGATTTACGAGAGCTCGGAGGAGACTTCGTTGTTCGAGGAGGGGTGCCTCTCGTTGCCAGGATTGCACGAAAACGTGCGTCGTCCAGTGTCGATACGTATGAGATACCTCGACGAGAATTTCGTTGAGCACGACGAGGAGTTTACAGGTAAGCCTGCGCGTGTCATTCAGCACGAGTACGACCATATCGAGGGCTTGGTATTTACCGACCACCTTGTGCCTTTGCGTAAGAATCTTATTAAGAATAAACTCCAGAAGATGGCGCGAGGCTCGTATAAGGCCTTCTACAAGACTAAGCGATAACCGTGGCTATATAGAATTGAGGGACTGAGCGTAGCAAATTATCTATGCTCAGTCTCTTTTTTTGTGTTGCAATGTGTGATATTGCGAAAAAATCTATATCTTTGCATCACTATTTGTTAGGAAAATAATCAAACACTACTATTTAACATGAAAAACGTAATTAAAAATCTACTTATTGCACTTGTTGCAGTCGTTGGTCTTGTTGGTTGCGAGAAGGCAAACGATGGTGCAAAGCCAACTATTTCGGTTGAGAGTGTTGGCTCGGCAGACAATATGATTATCTTTAGCGTTAAGGCTGAGGGCGCAGATAAGTGTGCCTATATGCTCTACGATGGCGATGCTATTTCGGCAGACAAGGTTCTTGCCGATGGTGTTCAGATTAAGGGTGATGGCAACTCTACCATTGTCAATAACCTCAATAGTGGTACCACCTACTATGTCGTTGCTGCTGCGATGAATGGAGCGGGAGCAACCCTCTCTAATACTGTTGCTATCACCACTACGGGCAATAAAGAGAACCCAGAGAATCCAGAGAACCCAGAGAACCCTGAGAATCCTGGTGGTGGCAATGATGACCTACCAGAGATTGATGGTGTGGAGAATCTAAATATTGTCTATACTAAGGATGGTCGCTGGTATGAGTATTACAACTTCTACGTGACCCTTGTTGCGGATAATGGCGACAAACTTATCTTGGATTTCTACACGTTGGATGAGACTATGAGTTGCTACTTGCCATACGGTTCATATAACGTTGGTAACACTATCAACCCATATACCGTGCATAACGAGAGCTCTTGGTATATCCCTAATGGTGTTGCAGATGAAGATGGCTACCTCTTCACCGATGGTTATGTAAACGTAGATGTTGCGAATGGTTACTACACTATCTACTTTATGCTCACCTACGATGCTGATGGCACTTTGCACACCGTTCAGGGTTACTACAACGATATGCTTTCGGGAGCCACCGTTCCTAAGGGAGATGATGAGGGCGCTAAGCGCCTTATCGATGTGTTGGACGTGACCCCAACATCTTTCAAGTTCAATATTAATGCTGAGGCCGACCAGTATTGGCGTTGCTCGATTGTAGATAAGCGTATCTACAGTCAAGTAACCTCTAACCCAGGTGCTTGGGTCATCAACTACGGCTTTATGCTTCAGGGACCTCTTACGATCAATTGGGTTGATGGTCAGATGTTTGAGTATGTACAAGGCTATCAGATGAGCGTTTCACCATCTACTACGTACCTTGTCTTGGCTGCACTGATGGATTATAGCGAAGGCAAGGAGAATAGCCTTTTGAGTGGCGTTGAGATCGTTGAGATTACCACCCCTGCTGAGGCGGCTGGAACTGGAGAGGTAGACTTCTCTATTAAGGAGATTGGCGTAAATGAGGTTACATTGTCTTGTCTCTTCGGTAGCGATGTATGGTGTTGCTATGTCGCTATGTTGGAGAGCGAGATGGTTGAGTATGCGCGTGAAAACTATCAGCAGGCAAACTGTGATTCGTTTGAGGAGTGTATGCTTTCGCTCATCCCAGGATTGAGCTATAGCTCTATGCGCCAGTTTATCCAGCCTGAGGAGAACTACGTGTGGGATGCTTTGAACTATGATACCTACTACACTCCTTGTATCAAGGTCGTAGATCAGAGTGGCGGAGTGTCGCTTGTTATCTGCGATGAGTTTAAGACTTTGCGTCCATAGGAGTTGGACAAAGATAGTAATGGCGTGTCCTAAAGATTAGGGCACGCCATTCTTTTTTTACTTTAGCGGAGAGTCTGGCTCTTTCGCCATCACAGCGTAGAAGAGCCTATCTACAAGGCCTGGGAAGAACTTCTTCACAAAGTGTGTAGCGCGCCCCTCCCTCTCCATTAGGCAGAGACGTTTACGACGACGTATTCCCTTTGCCACGATGTGTGCCACCTCCTCAGGAGTCATCATCTTATCCTCGTTGCGAGGGGTTTCACCTTGCTGTGAGCCATCGGCCGTGAGTGCCGAGAAGCGCACGTTAGAGGCGGTGAAGCCTGGGCAGGCAGTCATAACGTGGAGTCCCTTCTTTAGGTTCTCCACACGTATAGTATCCAAGAATCCCGTCATAGCATATTTCGACGCCGAGTACCCCGTACGTCCTGGTAGACCGTGGATTCCTGCAACCGAAGAGATGCCCACCAGCGAACCTCGCGACTCTTGTAGATGCTTTAGAGCATATTTGGTGCAGTTTACCGTACCCCAGAAATTGACATCCATCAGACGGTGTAATACCTTGAGGTCGCAGTCGTCGAACAATGCTCTCATCGACAGACCAGCATTGCAAATAAGTATATCTATGCGCTGGAAGTTCTGAATGGCACACTCCATAAGCTGTTTGCAATCCTCCTCTTTAGTTACGTCACATACCGAGTAGGCCACCTTTCCACCGCGGGCCGTAATATCATCTGCCACGCGCTTCAACTCCTCCTGGCGACGTGCGCCCAATACCACCTTTGCTCCCACTTTGGCATACTCCTTGGCCATAGCCTCACCAATGCCCGAAGAGGCTCCAGTGATTACAATGACTCTATCTTTTAGAAATTTCATATCACTCAGTTTGTTAGTCGTTTATGTCGATTTTTAATCCGTCGTAGGCAGGGTAGATACCCTGAGGAAGCCTTGTTTCGAGTTCGCTATGTAGGCCAATCCTATGCGACATATGTGTCAGGTATGCCCTCTTGGGGGCGATACGCTTGATTATCTCCACTGCCTCATCTACCGAGAAGTGGGAACTATGCTTTTCCCAGCGTAGAGCATTGATTACAAGAGTATTAACTCCGTCGAGTTTCGCTATCTCTTCAGACGCTATATAGTTCATATCTGTTAGATAGGCGAGGCTTCCGAAGCGAAAACCTATGGAGCGAAAACGGTTGGAGTGGTCGCCCACGATAGGCTGCACTTCGAGACCCGCAATCGTAAAACTATGGTCAGTATCGAAGGTGTGTAACTCTATCTCTGGTACACCCCGATACTTATCCTTGGCGAAGGCGTAGTGGAAGTCTCGCTTTATTGCCGTGATGGTTGGCTCGTTACCGAAGATGTGTGTAGTGTGAATGGCCTTAGGGTAGTCCACGAAGTTGAAGGCTCGAACATCGTCGATACCTCCCGTATGGTCTTTATGTTCGTGTGTGAGCAGTATGGCGTCTATATGCCTTATCCCCTCGCGGAGCATCTGGTAGCGGAAGTCGGGGCCAGCATCGATGATTATACGCTTGTCCTGCCACTCCAGCATCGCCGAGGTGCGTAGTCGCTTGTCGTGGTGTGCCTCAGAACGACAAACCTCACAATCGCAGCCTATTACAGGGACTCCCTGGGATGTTCCTGTGCCTAAGAAAGTTAGTTTCATAGCACAAAGATACAAAAAGTTTCTCCTCGGAGCAACTCTTTTATCCTCAGATATTATGATAATGGCTAAAACTAAGTATTGATACGTAGCCCTTTTCCCAGCTCAATCATATATAGATTTGTTGAGTAGGGGCTTCGAGAGTGGACAATTTGAGGGCAGCGACGCGCTTATGGTGGCTACCCAATTCTCGCCACTAAGTTAGCCAACGACCACCTCATTGACCATAATATCGTGGGTGTCGTAGGGTAGTGTTTCGAAGATTTGCTCCTTGTAGGCGATACCTATCTTGTAGGCACGGAACGAGGGTTGTGACATATATTTGTCGTAGAAACCACCGCCACGTCCTAAGCGTATGCCCGAAAGGGTGAAGGCACGTGCAGGGACAATTATGAGGTCTATCTCTTCGGGCGCTACCTCGTCGCTACCCATAGGCTCTTCGATGCCGAAGGCTCCGATGGTCATACGATCGGCACTATAGTCGTAGAAGCGCATAATGTCGCCCTCAACACGCGGAATGACTATGCGCTTGCCGAGTTGTTGCCACGCATCGAGCACCATCTTTGTTGGCACTTCATCCTTCATTGCCACAAATAGGGCTATGCAGTGGGCTCTGTGAAATTGCTCTTTAGAGACAATCTCTCTGTATATCCTCTCGGCAGCGTTGTGGCGCTGCTCCACACTCAATTCTTTTATGCGTCGTCTCACCTCGCGACGAATCTCCATCTTATCTACCATAGGTATACTATTTGACTACAAAATTAGATGTTTTTTCCGATTTAAGGACTTTTAGAGCATAAAATGTGCGATTAGGTATTGTTATTATTCAAACAATTCTTATCTTTGCGGTAATGTTTATCGCTATGGCGATTGTTGCAGAGAGGCTTAAAAGATTAATCGACAAAACTATTTATCATAAATTTTAAATTTTTACACTATGAGCTGTTTTTTAACTAATTCATCAGTGGGAAAGAAACTCGTTATGAGTATCACAGGCTGTTTCCTTGTACTCTTCATTCTTTTCCATATGTCAATGAACCTCACAATGCTTTTCAGCTACGAGGCTTATGACCTTATTTGTGAGTTCCTCGGAGCTAACTGGTATGCACTTGTTGCTACTGTGGTGTTGGCAGGTGGTGTTGCAATTCACTTCCTCTATGCTTTCATCCTCACTATCAACAACTACCGCGCTCGTGGTAGCCAGCGTTACGACGTAACTGTTCAGGAGAAGGGTGTTTCTTGGGCTTCTAAGAATATGCTTGTTTTGGGCGTAATCGTAATTCTTGGTCTTGGTCTTCACCTCGTACACTTCTGGTCAAAGATGCAGTTGGTAGAGCTTATGGGTCACCACGCATCTGTAGTAGAGGGTATGGAGGTTGGTGCTACCAGCGGTGCCGCACTTATGATGATCACCTTCTCTAAGTGGTACAACGTAGTTCTCTACATCGTATGGTTCGCAGCTTTGTGGTTCCACCTTACTCACGGTGTATGGTCTATGTTCCAGACAGTAGGTTGGGCAAACGACACTTGGTACCCACGTTTGAAGTGCTTGGGTAACATCGTTGCTACCCTCATCTTCCTCGGCTTTACCGTGGTTGCTGTTTACTGCTTCTTCGTAAGCACTCCAGACCTTATCGAGTCTCTTATCTAATACTCGATACTCACATTACTGATAACAATAAAAACTAAAATATTATGGCTTATAAATTAGATGCAAAAACACCTGCTGGTGAATTGGCACAGAAGTGGAGTAACCACAAGGCTGCGATTAAGGTCGTAAGCCCTGCAAATAAGCGTAAGTTGGATATCATCGTTGTAGGTACCGGTCTTGGCGGTGCATCTGCAGCTGCTTCACTTGGTGAGCTTGGCTACAATGTAAAGATCTTCTGCATCTCTGACTCTCCACGCCGTGCGCACTCTATCGCTGCACAGGGTGGTATCAACGCTGCTAAGAACTATCAGAACGATAACGACTCTGTATATCGTCTCTTCTACGATACAATCAAGGGTGGTGACTACCGCGCACGAGAGGCTAACGTATATCGTTTGGCTGAGGTTTCTAACCTCATTATCGACCAGTGCGTAGCACAGGGTGTACCTTTCGCACGTGAGTACGGTGGTTTGTTGGCTAACCGTTCATTCGGTGGTGCTCAGGTATCTCGTACATTCTATGCTCGTGGTCAGACCGGTCAGCAGTTGTTGTTGGGTGCATACGCTGCATTGAACAAGGAGATTGCTGCTGGTTCAGTGAAGTCATACCCACGTCACGAGATGTTGGATGTTGTTATTGAGAATGGCGAGGCTTGCGGTATTATCGCACGTAACCTCGTTACTGGTGAGATCGAGCGTCACGGTGCTCACGCTGTAGTTATCGCTACAGGTGGTTACGGTAACGTATTCTTCCTCTCAACTAACGCTATGGCATCTAACGGTTCTGCAGCATTCCAGTGCTACCGTAAGGGTGCTGGTTTCGCTAACCCTTGCTTCACACAGATTCACCCTACTTGTATCCCTGTTCACGGTACACAGCAGTCTAA
>CAJGEC010000042.1 GCA_904502285.1 uncultured Alistipes sp.
GAGATAGCGGATCTCAGATGCACCCTGCTGTGTGTTCTCTGCCATAGTTTACTCCTCCTGTGATTTGTTAGCAAGCTTAGCGCGACGCTTCTGAGAGTACTCAACAGCGAACTTGTCCTGCTTGAAAGTTAAGAAACGGATAACACGCTCGTCACGACGATACTGAGTCTCGAGAGTGTTGATGATTGAGCCCTCACCGGTGAACTCTACAAGGAAGTAGAAACCGGTAGTCTTCTTCTGAATAGGATAAGCAAGCTTCTTCAAGCCCCAGTTCTCCACATTCACAATCTGACCGCCGTTCTCGGTGATTACGCCCTGGAATTTGTCAGCAACCTCCTTTACCTGTGCGTCTGAAAGGACAGGAGTGACAATGAAAACGGTTTCGTAATTGTTCATACGTTTAAAAAATTAATTAGTTTTTTGCATAATGCGGTGCAAAGATACTACTTTTTTTTAAAACTCCAACACTTCCTGTAAATATTTGTGTTAAAGATAGCTATTTACCATAAAATAGTAATGCCAACGGTCGATATTCGGCCGTTGGCACTCATTGAAAGGGTAGTTCTACTCCTCAATCTCGAAGACATCCTTACCTAAACCACATATTGGACAGGCCCAATCTTCGGGTAATTCCTCGAATGGAGTGCCTGCGGGGATGCCATTTTCTGGGTCACCCTTAGTAGGGTCATAGATGTAGTCACAAGCGGTGCAACGATACTTTTTCATAGCGATATACTTTTATTAGTTGAATAGCCAGATGTAGAAATTTAGGTATGTCGCAAAGAGCAACCATAAGAGCTGTGGAACCATTATTAGCGATGCAAAACGGCTTGCCAACCAGGTGAATACAATGTAGCTGAGTGTGGCAATATCCAGAATGAGTATAATGGCAAAGCCCGATATGGGGGACCTCAAGGCGAAAAACATTGGAGTCCAGAGAAAGATTAGCACAAGAATCAGAAACCAGAGTCCAATAAACCTTCGCTCACCAATGTCGAGGAGTCTGCCGAGCGAGAGTCCCATACATATATATATTATGCCCCAGGCGATGGGAAAGAGCGAGTTCGAGGGAGTTATGCTTGGCTTATCGAGTTGTGGATACCACTCCACGAGGGCATCGCTCTGAATAATCATCGACAACCAACCTATGATAAAGCATAGTATAATTGGTAGCAGGTAGAGACTTAGGCGTTTCATCTTTCAAAAACTATTAGTTGAAAATTAGTTCTTTCGACAACTGCAAAATCTGTGCCTACCCTCAAAAAAAATAGGGTGTGTTCCGTTTGTAACACACCCCCATAACCTATTGTGTGGTACTTGATTACTCAGCAACCTCCTCGGTAGCCTCCTCGGTAGCCTCCTCAGTAGCAACTGCAGCCTCAGCGTCAGCCTCTACAACGATGTCATCCTCGCCTGCAACAACCTCCTCAACAACTGCCTCACCCTCAGCCAATGCTGCAGAGATCTCCTCAGTGCCGATTACTGCCTGCTCAGTAGCCTTCTTAGGCATAGAAACCACTGAGAGAAGTGCGAAGAAGACGATACAAGCAATCATTGCCCAAGTGAACTTCTCAAGGAAGTTAGTAGTCTGGCGAACACCCATTGTCTGGTTTGCAGCACCGAAGTTAGCTGCCATACCGCTCTTAGGGCTCTGTACCAATACTGCAAGTATCAATAGAATACTTGCAATTACGATCATAACAATACTAAATGTATACATAAGGTTTAGAATTTAATTATTCTGTTTTGTTATTTTGTTATCTTACTCTCTATTTCCGCAATAAGTCCTGCAAAGTAAATACTTTTTTCTGAATTAACCAAACTTAATTTGCGATAAGTGTCAATCGCTTCGCTATATAATCCCTGTTTAAGGTAAATTTCTGCCAATTCTTCGCTCACCATATCCTCTTCCTCCTCGATTTCTACTGCCGAGAGGTCTTCGGCACTTCCCTCTTCTGCCACGATGCGGTAGTCGTCGCGCTTAAGGAAGCGGTCGATGAGGTCGTCTGTCGAGATATAGGTCAATCGAGCAACGTCAATGCTCTGGGTTTTGATTATAGACGTGGGGTGTAGTGAAGCTAAGAGTTGTGACTCCTTGTTGTTGTAGTGTTCGCTACCCTTGATACGCAGGAGTGCCACCCTTGCGCCACTCCACCAGGGGTAGCGTTCGATGACCCTTTCGAGATCTTCGACGGTGTATCTATCCAAGAAACTTATCTGCTGTGCCATACTACCAGTTACCCGCTGCGGCCATATAGATATCATTGACCAAGTCACTAACGATCTCCTCGATAAGCTGATCCTGAATATCCACGAGCAACTGCGAAGCGTCGTAGTCGGAATAGGCCGAGAAGGTCTTGTTGTTGAACGACGTAGTCTGGTCTACGGCATTCTGGAAGTTCACCTTGACGGTGATGGTGAGGCGGTTCTGAAGGGCGTAGTCACCACTCGACACAGACGATGTTGTGGAGGTGTAGTTGGTAATCTCACCCTCGAAGGCGAAGTCGCCACCCTCCTCGACCTGCTGTAGGCGTGTCTGGCGAGAGAACTTATCGCGCAACTGCTCCGTAAGCACATTACTTAGCGTAGGTGCAACCATCGGTGCGTTGTTCGGAAAATAGGCTACCGAAAATGTCGTAGCCTCTGGAGGAATAGAGCCTCCTGAGAGGTTGTATGTCACCTTATAACCGCAACTTGTGCTAAGCAAGGCGATTGTGACCATAGCCACTATGGCAATTATTCTGTGTTGTAACACTTTCATATCTACTATTTTACGTTGTCTTCAATTCCCAAAGCCTTCATCTTACGGTATAGCGTGCGCTCCGAGATAAAGAGCTCCTTAGCGGCCTCCTTGCGACGATAGTTGTGTCGCTTGAGTGCCTGTATAATTTGTTCGCGCTGAACATCGTCTTTTGTCACCTCGCGTGCTGGGGTGTCGTCATCCATAACCTCCACTATATCGTCGTAGTCGTAGTGGTGGTGTGTACTCTCGGGGATGGCGGGTAGGAGGCCAGCCACCTCGTGCTGAGGTGCTGGTTGCTGAGGCTGTGGGGTAGTACCGCGCAGAGCCTCGGACATCATACGCTTTAGTTCGTTGATGTCGTTGCGCATATCGAACAATATCTTGTATAGCAACTCTCGCTCAGTGGCCATATCCTCATAACGGCTATTAGCACCCTGTATTGTGCGTACCGAGAAGTCCTCTTGAGGTAGGTAGCGACGAAGAATGTCGGCAGTGATGTTGCGACTCTGCTCCACGGCTGAAATTTGCTCTGCTACGTTCTTGAGTTGGCGGATGTTACCTCGCCAGTGGTAGTTCTCCAAAAGTATGCGAGCCGACTCGTCGAGGACGATGGCTGGCATATTGTACTGCACGGCAACATCGCTACAGAACTTGCGGAAGAGCAGGTGTATGTCGCCCTTGCGCTCACGTAGTGGTGGCACGTTGATAGGTATGGTGTTTAGACGATAGTAGAGGTCCTCGCGGAAACGACCTTCGTTGATGGCCTTGAGTAGGTCGTTGTTCGTCGCAGCAACCACACGTACATTTGTCTTCTGCACCTTGGTTGAACCTACGCGCATAAACTCTCCCGTCTGCAAGACACGTAACAGACGTACCTGGGTAGATATTGGAAGTTCACCCACCTCGTCGAGGAATATGGTGCCTCCGTCAGCCTCCTCGAAGTATCCTTTGCGACTATCTATAGCGCCTGTAAATGAGCCCTTCTCGTGGCCGAAGAGTTCCGAGTCGATGGTACCTTCGGGTATTGCACCGCAGTTTACGGGGATATATTTCCTATGTTTGCGGGCCGAGTAGGAGTGAATAATCTGTGGGAAGAACTCCTTACCCACACCACTCTCTCCGGTTACCAATACAGATAGGTCGGTAGTCGCTACACGCATTGCTACCTCTATGGCTGTATTGAGGGCCTCGGTATTACCAATAATACCGAAACGCTGTTTTACCGTTAGAAGTTCGTTCGCTGTCATCTTGCTACTCTGTTACAATGTTATAACCACCTTTGGTTGTGGAGGTTGTGTCCCTCTCGCTAACAACACCCTCTATTGCTCTATCCTTGCTCGTAGAGCCGTCGATAACCCATACCTCGCGAGGCTCATTCACCCTAAGAGTGCTATCCACAACTGCCTCATAACTCTCTTGCTTGACAGCCTCTACCTTTGTTGGACGTAGACTGTCGATGTCGAATTTGATAGGCTCGCCACCGAAGATGCGCCAAGCAAGCCATAGTGCGCCAATGGTCATTAGTGCTATCAATAGCACTATGATTATTGGATGAAGTCCTCGTCTGCGACGTGAGTCCGAGCGATCATCGCGTTGCTTCTTCTTGCTCTTATCGTAGTTCAAGCCACGCAAATAGGCATCAGGTCTGCCCAACGAAATGGTGTTGTCGTCGATAATCTCATTACGTTTGTTGCGCCTCTTTTTGCCATCTTTCTTGTCGCGCTTCACGTGTTTTAGATCCTTGCTCTGCTCAACCTTTGGGGTTGGGATAGGAGACGGTGTCGTTTTGCGCTGTGGGCGTGTGCGTCGTTCAGCGTGGTAGAGTCTCTGCTTCTCTACTTCGAGAGTCTCAATTGGGGGCTTTATGTTTCCACCATATACCGAGGGCTCGTTGGTGTGCTTGAATACGATTGTGTTGTTCTCGCCCGAAGAGAATATGCCAAGACCCTTAATGCCAAACTCCCTGCCCTGCTTGATTGCGTGACGCACCTCGAAGACAAAGCGGTCGATTTTGCCACTCGCCTCAATCTCGCTCATACCATAGGCGATAAGGAGTGAGCGAAGTATGCCATCGTCATTGCGCATAAGTTCCGAGAAACGGATGATGTTTGCGGTTGGTTTGACGATAAACACACCGAGGTTAGGCACCACAATACGTTTGTTGTGCTTGAGGTATTCGGTGAGTATGTTGGCTATCAACTCCACGTGCTTATTATAGATATAACGTGCAAAGATACAAAACAATTCATAAATGACAATTCACTTTTGCCAAAAATATTTTTGTCGCACCAAGTCCGTAGCGAGATATAACAAAAGGAGACCGCATAACCGTTAAGTTAGCAGTCTCCGTAACAAAGTCTATAATCGAAATATCGACCCTTATTTTTGCTCGTTAAGAATACGCATTGCAGCGTCGAAAATAGTTGTATCGTCAAGAGTTACTACGCCACCATCAGGGCCCTGCTCAATGTGAATACCGATACCCTCCTTAGCATCAAAATGCTTTCCACCGAAGTAGTTACGTACAGTATCAACGTCGATACCCAATTCGTCTGCTATGCGCTGCGAGCTACCACTGGGCAACTTGTCCTTGATGCGGCGCAATTCGTTAAATGTGATAATCATAATTTTAAGGTATTAAGATTAATGTAATTTTGTTTCGCACTACTAAATTAATGCTTTTTTTTGAAACGACCAAATGATTTACAATTATTTTTTTAGAAACATCAATTTTATCTCTATTCGACCAATGTACCAAATCGGACAAATGGCGCGGTTGGTCTATATAGTAAAAAGTGAGGGTGTCCAACATCTGTGGACACCCCCATTGGATATTTCGTAATATCTCGATTACTCGTTGAGAGCTGCGTGAGCTGCTGCGAGGCGTGCGATAGGCACACGGAATGGAGAGCAGCTTACGTAGTTCAAACCAGCGTAGTGGCAGAACTCTACTGATGATGGCTCACCACCGTGCTCACCACAGATACCGCACTTCAAGTCTGGACGAGTTGTGCGACCCTTGAATACAGCCTCACGAACGAGCTGACCTACGCCATTGCGATCCAATACCTTGAATGGGTCATTCTTGAGGATGTTCTTCTCAAGGTAGATAGGCAAGAACTTAGCGATATCGTCACGAGAGAAGCCGAGAGTCATCTGGGTAAGGTCGTTAGTACCGAATGAGAAGAACTCAGCAACCTCAGCAATCTGGTTAGCAGTAACTGCAGCACGTGGAACCTCAATCATAGTACCTACCAAGTAGTCGATGCGGTCGTTGCGCTCAGCGAATACTGCCTCAGCAGTCTTGTCGATAATGTTCTTCTGGTAGCGAAGCTCCTTGTGGTTACCTACCAATGGAACCATAATCTCTACCTTAACTGGAGTACCTGAAGCCTTTACGTTCATAGCAGCCTCGATGATAGCGCGAGCCTGCATCTCGGTAATCTCTGGGTATGTGTTACCAAGACGGCAACCACGGTGACC
>CAJGEC010000043.1 GCA_904502285.1 uncultured Alistipes sp.
CAGGATCCATTCAACAACGTAGCACGTACAGCTATCGAGGCTATGGGTGCCGCTTTGGGTCACACTCAGTCATTGCACACCAACGCTTTGGATGAGGCTATCGCACTTCCTACCGACTTCTCTGCTCGTATTGCTCGTAATACACAGATCTACATCCAGGAGGAGACTAACGTATGCCGTTCAGCAGATCCTTGGGCAGGTTCTTACTATGTTGAGGCCCTCACCCACGAGATCGCACACAAGGCTTGGGCTCACATCCAGGAGATCGAGGAGCTTGGCGGTATGGCTAAGGCTATCGAGACAGGTATTCCAAAGCTTCGTATCGAGGAGGCTGCAGCACGTAAGCAGGCTCGTATCGACTCAGGCGTTGAGACTATCATCGGTGTAAACCGCTACCGTTTGGAGAAGGAGGCACCAATCGACATCTTGGCTGTAGATAACACTGCAGTTCGCGAGAGCCAGGTTAAGCGTCTCCAGGAGCTTCGTGCTAACCGCGACAATGCTGCCGTAGAGAAGGCATTGAACGCTATCACCGAGTGTGTACGTACAGGTGAGGGCAACCTCTTGGCTTTGGCTGTTGAGGCTGCTAAGGTACGTGCTTCATTGGGTGAGATCTCTGATGCTTGCGAGAAGATCGTAGGTCGCTACAAGGCAGTTATTCGTCTTAACTCAGGTGTATATTCAGCAGAGGTGAAATCAGATTCAGCATTTGAGCAGGCTAAGCAGATGTGTGCAGAGTTTGCTAAGAAGGAGGGTCGTCAGCCCCGTATTATGATTGCTAAGTTGGGCCAGGACGGTCACGACCGTGGTGCAAAGGTTGTTGCTACAGGTTATGCCGACATCGGTTTCGACGTAGATATGGGTCCATTGTTCCAGACTCCAGAGGAGGCTGCTAAGCAGGCTGTTGAGAACGACGTTCACGTTGTGGGTGTATCTTCTCTCGCTGCTGGTCACCTTACCCTTGTTCCTCAGATCATCGCTGAGCTCAAGAAACTCGGTCGTGAGGATATCGTAGTTGTTGTGGGTGGTGTTATCCCTGCTCAGGACTACGATCAGCTCTACAAGGATGGTGCTGCGGCTATCTTCGGCCCTGGTACCCCTGTTGCTACTGCGGCTATCAAGATTATGGAGATCTTGGCTGAGTAGTAGGGTTGGCCTATACATAAGTGTTGTGGGGTGTACCGTAAGGTGCGCCCCACTTCCTTTTATCTGGCGAGATGTTCGTCTCTCGCGCGTATATTATATATAGGTGTTGCTACTCGTCGCTCCCCAGTGCGCGGGCGTGGCGGTGTACCTCCCAAAGGCGGAAGGCGAGGCTTATTATCGATACGCCGTAGGTGATGAAGCCAATGGCGATGAAGAGTATCACTACGGCACTCCCCAATGTCGAGGGTAGCCATATTACGGCAATGCCGAGGGCGATGACTATTATCGAGTAGAAGATTACCCATCCAGCGTCGCGCCTGCCGTAACTGCGTAGGTCGAAGCCCTGGGCCAGCATCACACAGCCGCGATAGAGTAGCCAAAAGCCAAGCAGAAGGGGTAGAATCATCTCGGCAAGTAGGGAGTTGAATAGAAGGATTATGCCGATGAAGATGTCGGCTACGGAGGCCAGCACCAGCCAGCCACGACGCACGAAGTAGTTCTGTGAGGTGAGGCTCTGAAGCAAACTCATAATACCTGATAACAGGATGGCTAAACCCATCCATAGTGCAAAGGTATAGTAACTGCCCACGGGATTCACCAATACTATGAATCCTATGGCTATGGCCATAATGCCAATAAGTAGCGAAAGCCACCAGCGGTTGATGAGATATTCGCTCTGCTCGTATTGTCTCTCTGTCATAATAAAAAAGGTTTTTGTTGCGATGTGCAACAATCGTGCAAAGAGCCTCCGTAAGGAGCGAGTGGCGTGGGGAGTCTAACATTGTGAATAGCGTTGATAGCGAGGAGGGTGCCACGAACCGAGCGGCATAGGCAATGGCCGTAAAAAAATCCAAATATTGTTGTATTTTACAATTAAAATTCATATATTTGTGATTAGATATCCCCCTTGTTATAATTGCTAAATTTTAGAGTGTATTCACCCTTTGTGCAACATAGATGTGGATAAACCTCACACTCTATTTCGTTTAATATCTCGTTAGGGGTTTGCGGGGCTCAAATACTATAATATTATGAAGAAGGTATTGTTATTTGCGCTATCTATCTTTGCGTGTATAAGCGTAAGTGCGCAGGATTATTTCGAGGGTGTCCTCACGGCGCGTAGTTTTGAGAAGCATAGCAACATCACCATTAAGTTCTCGCAGGGTATGCTGATAAATGGTGCTCGTGATGCCGAGATGCACATCAAGGGTAATAGAGTAGCAGTGGTTGACAAGGTTACGAATGTCCATACTATCTATGATTTGGGCAACATGAAGATATATTATGTCTTCTACAACATCAACAAGGCTATAGAGATGCCCACCGCATCGTTGCAGCAGATGATGGCTGGAGCATTGGTGCCCGAGGCTACAGATCAGTTCCTCAATGTATTGGGTCGTGAGTGTCAGCTCTACACTGCAAGCAAGGATACCGAAGAGAGTGGTGCAAAGATTAAGCAGAATATCCAGATATATATCTGCAAGGAGCTTGAGGTACATCCAGACCTCGCACCATTTGTTTCGCAGAATACAGGACTCCCATATTTGGGTGTAAAGTATGTGGTGGACACCAATACCACAGTGCCTATCTTTGGTCAGATGAATAGCTATGTGGCATATGAGATTCAGAACATCAGCGCTTGTGAGGTCGATGATGCTGTGTTTGCTGTTCCTGCGGAGTTTACGGTTGTGGATGGCACCAACAACACTGCCATGTATGGCGTGTATAAGGAGAATGCAAAGGTTATGAAGAAACTCAATAAGGGTAAGAAGGCAGAGCCTGTGACCGAGGTTAAATTTGAGATAAATGAGGATTGGGATTTCTAAAATATCGATGGTGCTCGTTGCGCTACTCCTCTATGTGGGTGGCGCAGCGGCACAACAGTTAGGAGCGGACACGGAGGATTATCGTCGTAGTTCGCTCTACTCGTTACTTATTGCACACCCCGAGTTTCGCTATGGTAAGGAGATTGCCGAGGTCTTTAACTCGATACCTATCCCCGAGAAGTTTAACGACCACAACCTCAACCGCCGAGTGCTGAACTCATTGGTCTACAACAAAAAGGCCAAGGATGAGCCTACCTATATCTCCGACTTCTTGTATAAGAATGCCATAGCCCGTCGTCTTGTTGCCAAGTGGTATAACCGCGAGAAGGCGAGTGGCGCTTTCGACATGGAGTTGATATCGGAGCGTGGCTACTACGACGCCTCGTTTCGCGATATAGAGCTCTCGAAGCAGGATATTCGAGGCTTGGCGCGTTTGGCCGATGCTGGTGAGGAGCTTATTCAAAACACCTTTGTATTGGTCAACGACATTTACTATGTCGACAAGGAGTTGCAAGCCGACAAGTGGGGTGTGGCGCTTGAGGTTCTCGGTATCTTGTTGGATGCCGCAACGGGTAGCGAGTCGGGATTGCAGAATGTAGGTAACTTTGTTAAGCAGATTGAGGGTTTTCGTGTTATTGTGGTGTCGCATCTCTATCGCCTAAATTTTACGGAGGATGTGATGTGGAACTTCTACGAAAACTACTACTACGATGCGCAGAGCGTAGATTCAGCAAAGCGCGAGGCCTTCGATAAGTCGATGGATCTTTTCACGTTAGAGTATATCGACTCGCAGGTTGTGGCGAGTGGTAAGACCTCTATCGAGGGTGTCAATACCGATACCCCCGAACAGATGATACGCAAGGTGTGTACACGTGCCATAGATAAGTCTATTGTGCAGCTACAGCGCAAGAACGAGGTGTTTCGTGTTAAGACGCCGCTACATAGTGTAGAGCCCACCATAACTGCAAAGATAGGCTTGAAGGAGGGTATCGACGAGAACTCACGATTTGAGGTGTTGCTGCCTAATGAGGTGGATGGACGTACCAAGTATGAGCGTATGGGTGTCATACGTCCAGTTAGGGGTATGATATGGGATAACCGCTATATGGCTATTGAGGAGAAGGCGGAGAATGCCACGCTCGATGCAACTACATTTGAGGTTGTGTCGGGATGCAAGGGTATCGTAGAGGGAATGCTCATTCGCGAGATATTCTAATTAAGGAGTAGGGTATGTAGTACTGCAATACACTATCGCTGTGGCTCGTGACCTAATGCTTGGGGCAATAATCGTTGTGCGGTTGTTGCCCTTTTATCTATAATATAGGTGAAACTTTGATATTCTAACTATTTTGTGTACCTTTGCTTTGTTTAACGTGAATAACCAATAGATGAATATGATGAAAAGAGTTTTTTCTTTTTTTGCTATTGCTGTGGTGTCGTTGCTCTTTGCCACAACACTCTCGGCACGTGAGTTGAATCTAATCCCTGAGCCCTCGTATGTTGATCTTGAGGCTGAGGGCGACTATGTCGTTACGGAGAAGACCCGTATCACCGTGGTAGATGATATGTGGCACCCAGCACAACTCTTTGCCGAGGATATGATGGAGTATTTCGGCTCTGAGAAGCCCTTGCGCACGGTGAAGCGAGGAGATAAGGGTATCAAGGTGCGTACCGATATCTTTGTTCCAAAGGAGGGTTACGAGATGACCGTTACGGAGGACAATATCCTTATCATTGGTGGCTCAGAGGCGGGCGTATATTATGGTTTGCAGACCTTGCGCCAGCTTATCATCACCAACGATGGCCGTGTACCTTGTGGCTTTATTGCCGATGAGCCTAACTTCGAGTATCGTGGCGCGCATCTCGACGTCTCTCGTCACTTCTTCTCTGTGGAGAACGTGAAGCGCTATATCGACATCCTCGCGGCACATAAGCTCAACCGCCTCCATTGGCATCTTACCGACGACCAGGGTTGGCGTATAGAGATTAAGGCCTATCCAGAGCTCACCGAGAAGGGCTCAGTACGTAAGGAGACCCTTATTGGCCATGGCCTTGAGCCTAAGTGGTGGGATGGTAAGCCTTATGGTGGCTACTACACCCAGGATGAGATTCGTGAGGTTGTGGCATACGCTGCCGATCGCTATATCACCATCATCCCTGAGATCGAGATGCCAGGCCACTCGCAGGCGGCTCTCCACGCTCTCCCTTGGCTTGGCTGTCAGGAGCAGGAGGTTGGCGTATGGACTATGTGGGGCGTTACCCCAGAGGTGCTTTGCGCTGGTAAGCAGACTACCTACGACTTCTTGGAGACCGTACTTGGAGAGGTTGTTGAGTTGTTCCCATCTGAGCTTATCCATATCGGAGGTGACGAGTGTCCGAAGGATCGCTGGAAGGAGTGTGAGCACTGTCAGGCGATGATTAAGGCTCAGGGCTTGGCTAACGAGGAGGAGTTGCAGGGCTACCTTGTGGCTCGTATCGAGCAGTTCCTTATCTCTAAGGGCAAGCGTATGATTGGTTGGGACGAGATTTTGGATGGTGGTGTTACCGAGACCGCTACCGTGATGTCGTGGAGAGGTATCAATGGTGGTATCTATGCTGCGGAGCGTGGCAACGATGTCGTTATGACCCCTATGAACCTCTGCTACTTCAACTTCTACCAGACCAAGAGCCGTGAGGGCGAGGGCCTTCAGATTGGTGGCTATATCCCATTCGATATGGTCTATAATTGGGATCCATACCAGAAGATGAGCGACGAGGCTAAGGCTCATATCATTGGTGTTCAGTGCAATATGTGGAGCGAGTACCTCAAAGATATGGAGACTGTCGAGGTTATGCTCTTGCCCCGCTTGGCTGCTATGAGCGAGGTGCAGTGGGCTACAGACCGTCGAAACAACGATACTATCCGTCGCAAGATGGAGGTTATGCGCAAGTTCTACGAGGCTTGTGGATGGCACTATGCACCATACTATTTCGAGGGTAGGGACTAATATTAGGTTTCAGTCCATCCCCCCCCCTCAAGAAAATAAAAGGTAATGATGCAAAAAGTGGCGCTTTTTGAAGCTTAAAATGGGCGAGAGATTTATTTCTCCCGCTCATTCTTTTTGGCGATTTTCCCCTGATTACTCTGAAGGTATAGATACCATTTAACAAAATCTTTGAAATGCTCATTTGAAAGCCCTCGATGCAATCGTAAATGATCTTTCAAATGACCAAAAAATGATTCTATAGAG
>CAJGEC010000044.1 GCA_904502285.1 uncultured Alistipes sp.
CCATCTTTCAATGCATTCTCAGTCTCCGCGCTCTCCACAGCCAAAGCAGAGCCCTTGCCACAAACCTCGGCATTCTCAATCTCTACCTCGGTGCCTCTGCGTAAGCGGACACCCTGCTTACTACCACCGTTACCAACAAGGATAAGGTTCTTAAGAGTAGGGTGCGATACGGGAGTTGCTGCATAGTTATTCTCGTTGTTATCGGCCTCTATCAAGCAATCACAGTCGTAACCCAACGAGCTCTCTGCCTCCTGATAAGCCACGAGGTTCTCACCACGACCATTCCAGCCCTCGGTCCAGTCGAACGAATCATCCGAGCAGCTTACAACGACCATATTCTTGATATTAACAGAGCCTCCGAAGAACTCAAAGCCATCGTCCGAACCCTTGTATGCCTCGCAGTTCTCTACAATAGTGCCGTTACCTACGCCATAGAATGAGATACCATTTGCCTCGTGCTCCTCGTCGAAAGCGTATCCGGTGTACTCGACACGAACATACTTCAAAACACCAGAATTATCGGCATCGTTATCTCCACCATACTCTGCGCCACCAATCTCAGAGCTTCCCTTGCCACCTTCGGCATTGGTGTGAGCCAAACCGCAGATGTGAATACCGCCCCAAGCACCTGGCTCCTCCTTTGTCGAGGTCATAACAATAGGTGCAGAAGCTGTACCCTGAGCATTGATTTTTCCACCCTGCTCAACCAAGATGAAGTCTACGCGGTCGTCATATTTGGCCACGATTTTAACTCCCGGCTCAATGTTGAGTGTTGCACCCGCCTTAATGATAAACTCACCATTTAGGTTATAGGTGTTGCCCGATTTCAGTGTGAGGTCTGATGTGATTGAGCCCTCCAATGTGCCGTTATTCTCTACAACGCCACCATTGTCATTGCCATCGTTGCCACCACCTACATAATCATCGTCATTACAAGCGGTGAAAACACCCATACAAGCCACCAAGGCCATTGCGACAAGTCTAAAATTTTTTGTCTTCATAATTAAATAAATTAGTGTTGTTAAATAATGAATGTTTATGATTTAGAATTTGTAATTTATGCCTATCTCAAAGTTTTGTCCTCTTCTGAATCGCTCCACTTCGACCTTCTGGCCTGTTGCTGGAACCTCTTGTTCGTAGACCATATCACTACCCAGCAAGTCATTTATTTGGAACTTTAATCCAAGTCTGTCGTTGATATTGTATCCTGCACTGAAGTTTAATGTATGCACAGCTCGCTGCTTAATATCTCCCAATTGCGAAACACCCACAGCATAGATTCTACTACCTTGCATATTGTATAGCAATGCGAGGTTTAGCGCTCCCTGATTACTAAACTTGTGAGACCAAGTAAGATCGGCATTGAGCAGGATGGGTGATGCACCTTGCAACGAACGCTCCTTGTTGGTATAGGCACCTCCATCGGGAAGTTTTACATTGGTATACATATAACTTGCGTTTACGCCCAATCGAAGACCTCTTGCCAACTCTTTGCGCATCTCAATCTCGACACCCGTTGCCACGCCATCCTCTGCGTTGCGGAAGGAGTGAAGTGTCGCACCTCCGTTTAGCTCCTGAATTCGCTCAATGGGACTCTCCAAGTACTTGAAGTAACCGGTCACACTAACCATATCACCGTTCTGAGTAAACCACTCATATTTAAGGTCTATATTGTAGTTATATGCATTCTGCAAATTCTCATTACCTCTGACCTGTGCCGAGCCATAGCTCTCCTGATATAGGAATGGAGCCATTTCAATAAATGAAGGTCGTGTTATGGTTCGAGAGGCTGCAAATCGCAGATTATGAGCATCGTTTATTGTATATTTTAGATTTATCGCAGGGAAGAAATCGTTCTTCTCCAAGTCGCGTTGGCGCGAGTACCAGTCGCCACCATCGGAGGCATAACGCACCCATTGCTGGCTGATTTCATAGCGCAGACCGAGGTTTAACAATAGATTGTCCATTATATACCAATCTGTTAGGATGTAACCTGCGAAGATTCTGTTTCCTGCCAAATAGCTATCCTTGGGCTGCTTCTTACGTTCGATAACGATATCTCTATTAGCGATGTTTGTAATATTCAAGAACTCGTCCGTGTCGTAAGGATTGGCAATCGTCGGATTAATCTTATTTAGATTATAGTAGAATCGAGTACCCATATAATCACGCGCCTTATCTTTGTAGTTGAAACCAACCTTTAGAAAACTCTTATCGTTCCATCGCCATTTAAGGCTAACTCGACCATTCCACTCCTCTTCATCCAAATATCCGAAATAGCGCATTGTTTCCTGACGATTAAGTTTGAAGAGTTTCAACGCGTCACCATCTTTGACATACATAACCTGTCGTCTATCAGGCTCATCGCTACTTGTCTGACTATACGAAGTGGCCCAATCCAACTCTAATTCGTCTGACAAAAACTCGTGTAAACCACTAAGCTGATGACTCTGCAAACTATATATATGGGTTACATTGTTGCTGCCTACCAGATGATGACCCTCAGCATCCACACCCTCACGCAACTGATATGTGTCGTTGGCGTCACGAGTGTAGAAGAAGGTATAACCAATACGGTCATTTTGTCGGAGTGTAGTACCCACATAACCTAAAGCGGCAATCTTCAACTGTTGCTCATAGCTATCATAGTTAAAATCGCTTTGCGTGTTACCCGTCGCCTCCAGGGTCTTGTAGAAGGCATCATATATATTTTGGTAGTCATTGCTCAAATTAGCCGATGCAAGGATTGTGAGAGTCTGCCCAGCAATCTTGAAATTTTTACCGAATCCTAAATTTCCTCCAAGCGAGGGCATTACACTTTTCTTATCGACAGCAAAAGAGGTGCGGAAGATATTGTTCTTCGTAGCATAATCGTCGAAATCAAGCAAAGGCATATCGATAGCACGTTTATCCATCGAAGGGGTGTGGAAGAGTGTACACTCGCGGTCCATTTGATATCGAGTGCTACCAATGGTATTGAATGCGCCACCTATGTTCAGACCAATCTGGAGGAAATCATCAGGCACATCGCTTTTTGTGCTTATGTTGATGTGCGCTCCGCTATAATCGGCAAACGAGGCAGCATCGTAGACCTTACTAACCGTAATATTCTGTACGGTTGAAGATGGGAATAGATCCAGTGGAATGAGTTTGTTATCGGGATTAGGCGATGCTATGGGCAATCCATTTAATGTGGTGATACTATAACGGTCGCCCAGGCCACGTACAATCAGCTGACCAGCTGGAGCAATGGAGATGCCCGTAATCTTTTTTACGCCCTCTTGAACATTCGAAATACCCTTAATACTCATCTCCTTAGCTCCTATATTCTCAATGGCTATGGTTGATTGTTTTCGTTCGGCTTGTAACACCCGTTCGCTCTCCATATTTCGGCGTGCCGTTACAACCACTTCATCTAACTGTTGGTTGTCCGACTCCAAGCCAATTTGTAATTCGGGAGTATTGTCCGATACATGCACTTCTATCTCTTGTGTAGTATATGAAATGTATGAGACGATAATAGTATAAGGACCATCTTTTAAGTTTGATATCTCAAATCGACCATCCAAATCTGTCGCGTCACCATTGGTTGTGCCTTTGACATAGACGGTGACTCCGATAAGTGGCTCTTTTGTCGAGGCATCAAAGACAATACCCTTCAAATTGGCCGCATCACATATAAATGTAACGGTTAATAGTAGTACGCTTAGTAAAAGTTTTTTCATTTTCCTCTGTTTTTACATCTAAATTTTCTCGATGCAAAGGTCTATTATTATACTTTCATAATTCGTACAACACAATGAATAAATGGTGACAAGATTGTTTCGAAAATATTTCCACTCTTCTTGGCTTCTCATAATAGGTGAGACAGCAACATACTATACTTAATAAAAAATAGATACTATTTTCTCCTTAAAAATAGTGAATTGTATATCGAAAGCCACTTTAATATATTAAATTGTTAGATTATTTTGCAATACAAGAAAATATTTAAGGAAAAATCTGTACCTTTGTGAGAAAATTAACACTTTTTGTTTTCGGAGTGCTAACGAGATAAATCAGATGTAATTGTCAGAGTGATTTAGAGAAACTTTTTATTACACTGTAGAATGCTTAAATTTGATTATATAGTTATCGGCAGTGGACTTGCTGGACTATATGCCGCCTACAAGGCGTCAATGAGAGGAAGTGTTGCAGTAGTAACAAAGTCATTTGTTCGCGAGAGTAATTCTTTTAATGCTCAGGGAGGTATTGCTGCGGTAACTTCAGAAGACGATAGCCCAGAAATTCATAAATCAGACACGCTCATTGCTGGTCGAGGTCTGTGTGAGGAGAGCTCGGTGGATATTCTTGTAAATGAAGGACCTGAGAGGATACAGGAGATTATTGCCAACAATATGAAGTTCGATACCGAAAATGGTATGTTGGCATTGGGTCTTGAGGGTGGTCACCACAAGCGTCGTATCCTACATGCAGGAGGCGATTCAACAGGTCGCTGGATAACAGAGTTTGCAATCTCTAAGGTAGAGACACAAGATAACATCACCGTTTTTGAAAACACGCTTCTCTTAGACCTTATGGTTAAGGATGGCGAGTGTTATGGTGTGCGTTGCTGGAGCGAAGATAAAAACCTACAATCGGAGGAGAGGGGTAGTGAGGTATTGATTTATGCTGACCATGTTTTCCTTACATCTGGCGGAGCATCGGCGATATATGCTCGCACGACAAACCCTCTTACAACCATTGGTGATGGTGTAGCAATAGCCTACAAGGCTGGTTGTCGCATTGTAGATATGGAGTTTATCCAGTTCCACCCATCGGGACTCTACCGTAAAGATTCATCCCAGGCCTTTCTCATAAGCGAGGCTGTACGTGGCGAACGCGCACACCTCTTAGATAAGAACGGCAAGCGCTTTATGGTGCCCATTCACGAGTTGGCGGAGTTAGCGCCACGCGACATCGTTGCTCGCTCGATATTCAAGCAGATGAAGCAAGATGGTAGATCCTATGTAACTCTTTCGCTCAAACATCTCGATAGAGAGATGATACTTAAGCGTTTTCCCGCTATATACGCTAAATGCAAGGAGTTTGGCTACGACCTTACTCAGGAGATTCCAGTAGCCCCTGCTGCACACTATTCTGTTGGTGGCGTACTCTCCAACAACAACGGCCGCACAGATATCAAGCGCCTCTATGTATGTGGCGAGGTGGCTGCGACGGGCATTATGGGTGCAAACCGCTTGGCTTCGAACTCCCTTATCGAGTGTCTTGTATTCGCCAACCGCGCTATCGAGGATAGTGTCAAGGATGGTTCAATAAAAGATTTTCCAGCGTTCAATGTTCACTATTGTCGCAATGAGCAAAACGCCCAGATGTATGCAGACTTGAGAGAGAGGGTATCGGAGATTATGAACCTCTATGCAGGTATCATTCGTAGTGAAGCAAGCCTTAAGGAGGGCCTTAAGCAGATTGATGAACTTGAAAATATCATAGATGAAAGGTGCTTAAAAAGCGACAATGGCAAGGAGTATTACATTGAGGCAGCACATCGTTTGCTATGTGTTGCGCGCCTGATAATGTCGCCAGCACTACAGCGCAAAGAGAGCCGTGGCGGTCACTATCGTGAGGATTATCCATGCACAGATGAAGCATTTGCAGTACACTCCGTACAACGCTACGGGGAAGAGATTACCACTGCGCCCGTAAACA
>CAJGEC010000045.1 GCA_904502285.1 uncultured Alistipes sp.
AGACCGAAACGGCTTGCCGCCCGACCTTTCAACTTTCAAGGGCTATTGTACTACCTTCGCAGACGAGCAAAGGAAAGGGGCGAATGACGGAATCGGGAAACTCATATATCACAGATTGATGATAGACCAAATCAAATTTTATCCTGCAATAATGAAAAATGCACCGTCCTTTTGCTCGTTCATAAAAAAGTTGTACCTTTGTTCCAAGATGAGTTGTACATCAATGCAAATCATGCAAGTATGTAGAAATCAGAACAGTTGCCAACTCATTACCTCGTTCTTGAACTTACCGCTTAAACTTTTTATTCTTAGCGGATTATGAGATTATTCCAAAAATACTGATTATCTTTGTGGTGAAATATAAGGTAAACTATGAATAGTAAAAGTGTACTTGTGGCAGGTGGTGCTGGCTATATTGGCTCGCATACTGTCGTAGAGCTTATCAATGCAGGGTATGAGGTGGTCGTTGTGGACAACCTCTCTAATAGTGACATCTCATCACTTGAGGGTATTAACAAGATTACGGGAGTGAAGCCTACGTTCTATAACGTAGACTGCTGTGATAAGGGGGCGTTGAGCGAGGTGTTCAAGCGTCACGACTTCAACTCGGTGATTCACTTTGCGGCATTTAAGGCTGTGGGTGAGTCGGTGGAGCAACCAGCAAAATATTATCGCAACAACCTGCTCTCGTTTATGAATGTCCTCGAACTTATGGTGGAGTATGGACGAAGGAATGTGGTCTTCTCCTCTTCGGCAACCGTGTATGGCGATGCCGACGAGCTTCCCGTAACGGAGGATACACCACGCAAGCCTGCAACCTCGCCATATGGCAATACAAAGCAGATGTCCGAAGATATCTTGCGTGATAGTGTACGAGCCAATAGTTCGCTCAGAGGCATCGCCTTGCGCTACTTCAACCCCATAGGCGCTCACCCCTCAGCACTTATTGGTGAGTTGCCACGCGGAGTGCCTAACAACCTTGTGCCATACATCACACAGACAGCCGCAGGAATAAGAGAGTGTCTAAGCATCTTTGGTCAGGACTATCCTACACCCGATGGTTCGTGTCTTAGAGACTATATCGACATCGTTGATTTGGCTAAGGCACACGTAGCGGCCATCGACAGAATGGTTGAGGAGCGAGGTAAGGAGAGTTATGAAGTCTTCAATATCGGCACGGGTCGCCCTGTGTCGGTGTTTGAGTTGGTACATGTCTTCGAGGAGGCGAACAACCTAAAACTTAACTATAAAGTAGCCCCTCGTCGTGCGGGAGACGTACCAGCGGTATGGGCCGACACTACTCGTGCCAATGAGGTTTTGGGCTGGAGGGCAGAACGAGCCCTTGTTGATACCTTGAAGGCGGCTTGGCAGTGGGAGCGCAACGTTAGAGGCATAGAATAGATAAAAGGATATAGCTATAACATATTGATAATGAAAAGATTATTTTTGTTGGTGATGTTGGTCTTCTTGATGGCACCTATTGCGGAGGCTAAACGTCGAGAGACCCCAGAGGAGATAGAGCAGAAGAGTCGCCACTACTCTGGTTGGGAGTGGGGAGCAGCGGGTAGAGTAAACCTCCTCTTCTACAACCTCGACAAAACAGTTATAATGAATCAGAGACCTTCGAAGGTATACATTGCTAAGGCTGATGTGGGAGGCAGTGTGTTGCTCAATGGAGGTTATTTCCTCTCGAACAACTGGAAACTCGGCTTGGAGATGGGCGCATATATGCAGAGGGATATTACGATGATGCCTGCCTACCTCACGGCCCACTACTTCTATGGCAAGCGTAAGAACTGTCTCTTCAACTTCCTCAATGTGGGTACAAATGTAGTGTTTGAGAAGGGTATGCGCTTCGGCTTTACGGGTGCTGGAGGTGTAGGCTTCCGCCTCCAGGGCAAGGATAGCAATACCAAGATTGATATTATGCTTGGCTACCAGACAAACCTTATGCGCCCACGCCCTGTGACCGAGGGTGAGTTCCACTTCAAGCAGGAAGATATGTCGCGTATCCGTCTCAACCAGTCGGTATTCCTTGGTATAGGTGTAGCTTTCTAAGATGTTGATTAACAAACGATAAACCCTACGACTATGGTGCTCTTTGATAGTAGCATAAAGCAGACAATCTATGATCTTTTGATTAATTGGGGACTCGGTGAAAAGCCAGCCTCGATTGTTGATGGCGTGGTTGTGCTGATATATATATGCTTGCTTATCTTGGTTATCAACATACTATTTCGCTGGGGAGTTATGCGGGCTATTAGGTGGATGGTGCACCAGACACGTGTGAAGTGGGACGACATAATCTTCGACGATAAGATTATGAAGCGTCTCTCAGGCATCGTTACGCCTATAGTCCTCAAGATGTTGATGCCTTTGGCACTGGAGGCTGTGGGTATCACGTCGGAGTGGATGATCGCCACGCTCTACAAGTGTATCGACATCTATATCGTTGTGGCGATACTTCTGTTGGTAAACTCGTTGCTCAAAGCCATATATTCGCTGATGGTGAGTCGCCCCTCGTGGCAGGACAAGCCGATTAAAGGACTCCTGGAGACTCTGCAAGTGATACTTGTAATCATAGGTATAATCCTCATCATCGCTATCATCATCGATAAGTCACCCGTGGGTCTCCTTGCCGGTTTGGGTGCTTCAGCAGCGGTGATATCGTTCATCTTCAAGGATAGCCTCCTCGGCCTTATTGCGGGAGTGCAACTATCGGCAAACAATATGCTCAAGGTGGGTGATTGGATTGAGATGCCAAGTCGTGGTATCGACGGTATGGTTACGGAGGTGACACTTACTACCATCAAGATTCGTAGTTGGGATAATACTCGTCAGACAATACCGCCATATCTGCTTATAAGTGAGCCATTTATCAATTGGCAGGCTATGCGTGATTCGGGTGGTAGGCGTGTTAAGCGTTCGCTCAATATCGATATGGCGGGGGTGGCAATGGCTACCGACGACCTTATCGCGGAGTTGAGTGCCAACCAGACCTTAGCACCGATAATGAGGCAGATAGAGACAACTACCCCTGAGGGTGGTACGCTCACAAATTTAGAGTTATATATGCGTGTGGTGAATCGCTACCTCGACAACCATCCGAGGGTGAACCACGGAATGTTGTGTATGGTGCGCCAGCTCCAGCCTACGCAGTGGGGAATACCTGTCGAGTTGTACTTCTTCACCTCGGCGGTGGATTGGGTGCCACACGAGCATTTGCAGACAGAGATAATCTCTCACGTGGTGGCCTTCGCTCCACTCTTTGGGCTCCATCTCTACCAAGCACCATCAACTCTGTCGTTTAGGTCTTAAGAGAGAGTATAATACATTAAGTGATATAAGTTATACCCAGCGTTAGTAGCGCTGGGTGTGAACTACATAACTACATAACCTATGAATTCGACTATATTGATTGCCATAGTTGGCTTTCTGCTTAGTGCTGTCGTTGCCTATATCGTGGGCCGCAGATTAGGGTCTGGCGACGATGCCTCCCTTCGCAAAGTGCTTCAGGAGCGAGAGCAGAAGATTGAGCAGCAGGGTCAGGAGATTCTGCAGCTCACGGCTCAGCGCGATGTGGAGAGGTCGCGCCGTGAGCAACTGGAGTTACAACTCGAACAGACACGCCAAGAGGCGCAACGCTCGCTCAACGAGCAGTTGTCGCAACTCAAGGAGTTCTATGAGCGGGAGATGAGGCAGATGAGAGAGACCTCGGAGCGTCTTGTGGCGCAGCTCAAGGAGATGAACGAGAAGCAGGTGGAGAGCCAGATGGCGCTCATCCGTGAACAGATGCAGACAACCTCGGAGCGCATCCTTAAGGCTCGTCAGGAGGAGTTGGGAGCACAAAACATAGAGCAGGTAGCCAAGATTGTAGACCCTATTAATACGGGTCTGCGCCTTATGCGCGAGGCCTTGGATAGTAGCCAAAAGGAGCACCAGCAGACTATGACACACCTCGACGCAACCATACGTGCCAATATGGAGCGAAGCACCTCGTTGGGAGAGACTGCCGATAGGCTTACTCGCGCCTTGCTCGGCAAGACCAAGGTACAGGGAAACTTCGGTGAGTTGAAACTTAAACAACTTCTTGAGGACCTCGGTCTTAAGGAGAATGAGCAGTACACAACACAGCAGACCCTAACCACGCGCTATGGCAAGAGCATCAAGAGCGATGAGGATAGGAGGCTTGTCCCCGACTTTATCCTTCACTTTCCAGGTAACCGCGATATCATCGTAGACTCTAAGGTGAGCCTTGTGAGCTACGAGCAGTATGTAAATGCTGAGGATGAGTTGCAGCGTAACGACTACTTAGCTGCCCATATAAAGAGCGTGAGGGACCATGTCAAGGGCCTTGCGCGCAAGGATTATAGTCGCTATCTCGATGCTGAGTACTCGAAATTGAACTTCGTAATTATGTATATGTTCCACGAGGGGGCACTAAACCTCGCCCTCGTGAACGATACGGCTCTCTGGCGTGATGCCTATGACCAGGGTGTGCTTATTATGGGTCCTCAGACGATGTATATGAACCTCAGGGTGCTGGAGCTTATGTGGACACAGAGCCGACAGTTGCAGTACCAGAAGGCGATAATCAAGGAGGCAGAACTTATCATCGAGCGAGTGCAACTCTTTGCCAAGCGCTTCAAGGATATCGAGGGTTGCCTTACCGCTACACGCGAGAGTTTCGATAGCCTGAAGCTGCTTATGGCCGATAGTGGCAAGAGTATCATCACCCCTGCTCGCAACCTTATTGCCTACGGTGTGAAGGAGTCGAAGTCTACAACCTCAAAGAGGGGTAAAAACTCAAAAGTGAGCCTCTCGGAGGTGGCCCTTGAGGGCGAAGTGGAGGAGATTGCTGAGGATGATGTTGTAGAGGAGATTGCCGATTAGTAGCACTCAATTTAGCTGGCAAATAAAAAAAATAACAAAAATATTTTTGAAGAAATTTGTATGTATTGCCACAAGCCTGCTTAGGTCTTGTGGCAATTGCTTTTTATGAGTTATGCTATTTGTATTCAGCGTGTTAAATCGTTATATTAGGTGTGTAGTAGAGTTAGGCGATAGATGCTATGTTTCTGCAAATCTGCATATATTATATATAGTATAATTTTTGCTTATATGAGGATAAATATTTTTTGTTTGCATAATTAGTTTTATTGCCATATATTTGCACCGAAAACCAATAAAAACAGCGAAAAAAGATATAGTAATATAAGTTAGGTATAATAAATAAGGTTAATGATAAAAGGGTAAGATGTAAGTGTAAAATTAGTAGTGTAAAAAGTTAATAATTGTTTGTGTCCGTGAGGGTTGTCCAGCATTTGTTGGGCAACCCGATCTTTTTGTTGGCAAAAAAATTAAGGGCGAGTCCTCCAAGCTGAAGGACGCGCCCTTTATTATGTTTAAGCGTAACCTACTGGCGAATCCAGCGCCATAGGTCGCCCCACGATGGTCGCTTGCCGTGCATAAAGATACCGACACGGTAG
>CAJGEC010000046.1 GCA_904502285.1 uncultured Alistipes sp.
ATCGTAGCACCACTACCAGGCCGTGTTATCGAGCTTAAGGTTAAGGTGGGCGACACCGTGGCTGTAGGTCAGGAGGTTTCTATCCTTGAGGCTATGAAGATGGAGAACTCTATCACTTCGGACTTCGCTGGTAAGGTTAAGCAGATTATCGTTAAGGAGGGTGACACCGTTCAGGCTGAGGGTGTTATCATCGAGATTGAGAGCGCTAAGGCTGGTGCTGCGGCAGGTGGCAAGCGCCCTGTAACAGGTAAGACCGTATGCGCACCACTCCCTGGTCGTGTTATCGAGCTTAAGGTTAAGGTAGGTGATAAGGTTGCTGTAGGCGAGGAGGTTATGATCCTTGAGGCTATGAAGATGGAGAACTCTATCACTACCGACCACGCAGGTTTCGTTAAGCAGATCTTGGTTGCTGAGGGCGACACCGTTGCTGCGGATGCTATCCTTATCGAGATCGCTGACAGCATGGAGGATGATGGCGATGCTGTTGCTGAGAAGAGGGTTACTGCTGCTGACGGCAACACCGTAAACGCACCACTCCCAGGTCGTGTTATCGAGATTAAGGTTAAGGCTGGCGATAAGGTTACCGTGGGTCAGGAGGTTATGATCCTTGAGGCTATGAAGATGGAGAACTCTATCTCGTCTGACTATGCTGGTGAGGTTCTTGGCTTGTTGGTTGCTGAGGGCGATACCGTTCAGGCTGATCAGCCTTTGGTGGTTATCAAGTAAGTCTAACTACTCAAAAAAGTGCAAAGGGGTGCCCGTCGAGGACACCCCTTTGTTGTTCTATCTGCTATTATACCTATTCTCTACTACGGCCCAGTCCACCACCTTCCATAGATTCTCCACCGCATCACGTCGGATATTGCGGTAGTCGAGGTAGTAGGCGTGTTCCCAAACATCTATACATAGAAGGGGTATCAGCCCATCGGTAAGCGGCGTGCCAGCATTGCTCTTCGAGACTACATATAGCTTGCCATCAACATCCGTAGCGAGCCACACCCAGCCTGAGCCAAAGAGGGTTACGGCCATATCCGTCATTCGCTTCTTGAGAGCCTCAAACGAACCAAACTGAGCATTTATAGCCTTGTGAAGTTCGCCCGTCGGGTGGTGCTGTGCATTGGGCGAGAGCGATTCGAAGTAGAAGATGTGGTTCCAGGCCTGGGCGGCGTTGTTGAAGATAGCCCCCTCGCTGTGACGCACGATATCTTCGAGGCTCATCGACTGGTAGCGAGTCCCCTCGGTGAGTTCTTCGAGCTTTGCGACATAGCCCGCATAGTGCTTGTCGTGGTGGAAATGGAGCGTCTCTGCCGAAACGTATGGCTCAAGAGCGTCGTAGGCGTATGGCAACTCGACTATCGTGAGCGCCAAGGTTGCAAAAGTTGTCATCGTCATAATCTAAAAAATTGGTTTTCCTGAAGGCTACTATGCAACAATAGGACCAAGCCCACACCCAAACAAAAAAGAGGTGGGAGATACCGTAGTATCCCCCACCATTATCATTGAGACCCGAAGGTCGTCCGAAGGTCGAATTACAACTGAGGACCAGCTGCAACCAATGACTTACCCTCCTCGTTAGTGGTGAACTTAGCGAAGTTCTTGATGAAGCGGCCAGCCAAATCCTCTGCCTTAGTGTTCCAATCCTCTACGTTTGCGTAAGTGTCGCGTGGGTCGAGGATAGCAGGATCTACGCCTGGCAACGCTGTTGGAACCTTGAAGTCGAAGATAGGCATCTGCTTAGTCTCTGCCTTGTCGATAGAGCCATCGAGGATAGCGTCGATGATACCACGTGTATCCTTGATAGAGATACGCTTACCAGTACCGTTCCAACCAGTGTTTACGAGGTATGCTGTAGCACCTGAAGCCTGCATACGCTTTACCAACTCCTCACCGTACTTTGTTGGGTGCAATGAGAGGAATGCTGCGCCGAAGCAAGCAGAGAAGGTTGGAGTAGGCTCGGTGATACCGCGCTCAGTACCTGCCAACTTAGCGGTGAAACCAGAGAGGAAGTAGTACTTAGTCTGCTCTGGAGTAAGGATAGAAACTGGAGGCAACACACCGAAAGCATCTGCAGAGAGGAAGATAACCTTCTTTGCTGCTGGAGCCTTAGATACAGGCTTTACGATGTTGTTGATGTGGTAGATAGGGTAAGAAACACGAGTGTTCTCAGTAACTGACTTATCTGAGAAGTCGATCTTACCATTCTCGTCTACGGTTACGTTCTCCAAGAGAGCGTCGCGACGGATAGCGTTCCAGATATCTGGCTCATTCTCCTGTGAGAGGTTGATAACCTTTGCATAGCAACCACCCTCGAAGTTGAATACGCCATCATCGTCCCAACCGTGCTCGTCGTCACCGATAAGCTCGCGCTTAGGATCTGTTGAGAGGGTTGTCTTACCTGTACCAGAGAGACCGAAGAAGATAGCTGTCTCACCCTCCTTGTTGGTGTTTGCAGAGCAGTGCATAGATGCAATACCCTTCAATGGGAGGAGGTAGTTCATATAAGAGAACATACCCTTCTTCATCTCACCACCATACCAAGTGTTGATGATAACCTGCATCTTCTCAGTGAGGTTGAATACTACGGCTGTCTCAGAGTTCAAGCCAAGCTCCTTGTAGTTCTCAACCTTAGCCTTAGAGGCGTTAAGAACAACGAAATCTGGCTCGCCATAGTTAGCCAACTCCTCCTCTGTAGGACGGATAAACATATTCTTTACGAAGTGAGCCTGCCAAGCAACCTCCATAATGAAACGGATCTTGAGACGTGTGTTCTCGTTTGCACCACAGAAGGTATCAACTACGTAGAGCTTCTTGTTTGAGAGCTCCTTAGCAGCCAACTTCTTCAACTCTGCCCAGCACTCCTTAGTTACAGGCTTGTTGTCGTTCTTGTACTCCTCAGAGGTCCACCAGATAGTATCCTTAGTGGTCTCGTCCATTACGAAGAACTTATCCTTAGGTGAACGACCAGTGTACTCACCTGTCATCACGTTTACTGCACCCATCTCGGTTACAACACCCTTGTCATAGCCTGTGAGCTCAGCCTTAGTCTCCTCCTCGAACAATGTCTCGTACGAAGGGTTGTACACTACCTCAGTAACATCGGTAATGCCATACTTTGATAAATCAATTGTAGCCATAATTTGAACTTATTATTTTAAATTAACTATTCCCTCTCTTCATTTAATAGAGTCTTGCTGCTCCACACCGCGAGCACAACTGTGTAGGCCCAGCGCCGAGCGGACATAGTAATCCTCTATTTGCGTTGCAAAGTTATAACATTTTTTTACTCTGTGAAATATTTAACAGATATTTTTTAAATTTTTTTAGTAAAATCTCAAATTACCTACATTATAACTCATAATAGCAACATTTATTGCACCTCGATTGGTCGATTTTATCAAATTTGCTTAGAGTAGTGGTCTAAGTATCTCCGCCACGAACTTTGGCATAATACTCCTCGTATCCTCGTCACGTAGCGCCGTACACTGCTGTATGATATTAGCCAAGTAGCGATTCGCGCTCTCCACGACGCTACAGTTGAACGACACGGCCATCAGCTCTCGGTTGGTGGCAAAGCTACGGCTATCGAGGTTAGCACTCCCCACAACCACACACCGCGAATCAACGAGTGCCATCTTTGAGTGTACAAATAAACCACGGGCAATCAACACCTCGACACCTACACTCCGCACCATATTCAGAAAATGAGGCATTACACTATCCAAGAGCCATACATCGACCCTCTCAGGGACTACCACAACCACATTTACACCTCGCTCCACAGCATTGCTCAGTAGTTCAATCTCTTGGTGGGAAGGGAAGAGGTATGGCGTAGTGATTATCAATCTACGCTTTGCCCCCTGGGTAACCAGCCGAAAGAGGTTCTGCATAGCGTGTCCCGACTCCAGTTCCGACCAGTAGAACAGTATGCGCCCACGCCCACTCTGACCGACATCGCCTATAACCCCCTTCTCCAGCATAAAGTCGAACTCAAAGAGGCGGGAAAGGAGGGCTACCTCCTCACCCTCGATGCGAAGCACCACGTCGTACCACACACCAAGGCCATTGCCCACAACATATCTATCTGCGATATTTGCCCCGCCGATATGAGCCACACGACCATCTATGAGGCACATCTTACGGTGGTTACGACTATTGGCAAACTTGCTACTTATTGAGAGCTCTACCCCGCTTTCGCGCAACTCCCTACAGAGTGAACTGCTTATCATCCGCGAGCCAAAACCATCGAGGAGCAGACGTACTGCCAGACCCTGACGAGCCTTGCGGGCCAGAAGCATAGCAAACGACCGCCCCACATTATCCAACTCGAAGATATAGAACTCCACGTCGATACTTCGGCGGGCGTGTTGCACATCCCTGATGAGCCTACTGAATATCGAAGCAGGCGTAATGAGGAGTTCCTCGTTGCTGACCCCGTTGGAAAGCGACCTTCTCATAGCGAACAGAGTTATTATAGATTAAAGTGCGCGAAATAAATTATATCGCACTACGCCTACGGCACACTTTATGCCAAAAAATTTTGTTCTTTGAGAAATTTAGCCTACCTTTGTCCAACAAATAGTGAGGGTTCTAAGTCTATCCCACGATGAGTGCTACGGCATTTTGCGATTGGGGAGAGGGTTAGAATTCATTATTTTTTTATGCTTATTAAAACATAGGTGAAATAAATTAAACAAATATAAAAACTATGAGCAACGAGATTATCTACCTCACCGCTGAGGGTATGAACAAACTAAAGGAGGAGTTACACCACCTCATCTCTGTTGAGCGTCCTGCAGCAGCTGCAGCGATTGCTGAGGCACGTGATAAGGGTGACTTGTCGGAGAACGCAGAGTATGATGCTGCACGCGAGGCACAGGGTCTTCTTGAGATGCGCATCGCCAACCTTGAGCACACACTCACCAAGGCACGCATCATCGACGAGTCGAAACTCGACACATCTAAGGTGCAGATTCTTAGCCGTGTAAAACTCAAGAACCACAACGTAAACCGCGAGGTTGAGTACACCATCGTATCGGAGAACGAGGCTAACTTGCGCGAGGGTAAACTCGCCATCGGCACCCCTATCGCCAAGGCTTTGCTTGGCAAGAAGGTCGGTGATGTGGTTGAGGTGCAGGTGCCAGCAGGTATGCTTAAGCTTGAGATTTTGAATATCTCGATCTAAGCCCTGCGGCAACCCCACTTGGTGGGCATACAACAGAAGAGCGTGATCCTACTGCGGACCACGCTCTTATTTTATTTGGTAATGATGCAAAAATCGGCGCTTGGGATAAAACATAATTAGCTGAATATTTGTAAATTACAGCGATATTTTAGAGATTAGTAGAAAACGTTTTCTACTAATCTCTATTTTTATGGCAAAATCTCGCAAAAAACGTTGTCCCCATTGTGGTTTTTTAGATACAATAAAAAAGGGTAAAAGAGCAGGATATTCACG
>CAJGEC010000047.1 GCA_904502285.1 uncultured Alistipes sp.
GATTATGTAATTCCAGCAAATGACGATGCTCAGAAGTCTATCGCTACTATCCTTGATGTAGTATGCGGTGCTATCGCTGAGGGTGCTGAGGAGCGTAAGCTCGAGAAGGAGAAGGAGGCTCAGGAGGCTGAGGCTCAGGAGGGTGCAAAGCAGGCTAAGCCACGCATCAAGAAGTCAGTTAAGGCTTCTGTAGATGCTGAGGAGGCTATCGTAGCTGAGGTTGTAGCTGCAACTGAGGAGTAATCCTTAGAAACTTCTTCCGCCTTTCGAGGCACAAGTTACCGAGGCGGGTAGGCTCAGGCCCGCTCGCCTGGTTTTTTTTAATTTTTAACGACTTAAATTTTTACAAATATGGAAATCAAAGCAGCTGATGTAATGAAGCTCCGTAAGATGACCGGTGCTGGTATGATGGACTGCAAGAAGGCACTTCAGGAGGCTGAGGGCGATTTCGAGCGTGCAAAGGATATTATCCGTGAGAAGGGTAAGCTCGTTGTAGCAAAGCGTTCAGATCGTACTGCAACTGAGGGTGTTGTTGTTACTAAGATTGTTGGCCAGAAGGCATATATCCTCTGCCTCGCTTGCGAGACAGACTTCGTTGCTCAGAACGTAGAGTTCGGTGCTTCTGCTGACGCTATGTTGGAGATCGCTGTTGCAGCTGATGCAGCAGATCGCGATGCTCTTATGGGTGTTAAGAACGCTGAGGGTCACACTGTAGAGGAGATGGTTACTGAGAAGTCAGGTCAGACTGGCGAGAAGGTAGAGATCGCTTACTACGCTCGTATCGAGGCTCCTTACTGTGTATCATACGTACACTTCAACAAGAAGCTCGGTACTATCCTTGGTTTCAACAAGGCTATCGATGAGGAGGTAGCTCGCAAGGTTGCTATGCAGGCAACTGCTATGGCTCCACTCTCAATCGACGAGAACGACTGCCCAGCAGAGGTTGTTGAGAAGGAGAAGGCTATCCAGCTTGAGATGATGAAGCAGGATCCTAAGAACGCTAACAAGCCAGATGCTATTCTTGAGAAGATCGCTGAGGGTAAGATGCGTAAGTTCTTCGAGGAGAACACTCTTCTTAACCAGGCTGTAGTAGGCGAGAAGGAGTCTATCCGCGAGTTCATCCAGAAGGCTGACAAGGAGGCTACTGTTGTTGCTTACAAGCGTTTCGCTCTTGAGGCATAATCAGTTCGCCTATAAAAAGTCAGGGAGTCCAAAATTTTGGACTCCCTCTTTGTTTATATGTTGATGGTCTCAACTATAGCTCTGTTTTCCACAATCCGTGGAGATTGCAATACTCATACACTGCGATTGGTTTGCTTGTGCCAAGTGCAATTACCGCCTCAGGCTTATCCTTAAGATCTACCTTGATGCCACCATCCTCTGTCTCTACATAGATGAAGGCGATGTGATGCTCCTCTGTCATAGGGTGTGCCACGCTACCTACCTCCACCTTAATCATATTACCATCAAGGCGTGTCACTACGGGTACGTGCTTCTCACCACTCGCATCCACGGTGTTTGGTACAAGCTCCTGCATCTTTTGACCGCAGCATACTAACGGAACTTTAGAATCGACCAATTTTACTACTACGTTGCCGCACATCTCACATTTATAAAACTTAGTTGTCATAATATTCATTTTTTTAGTGTTATACGTTTTTTTTCTTTTCCTGATGCAAAAATAGTACACTTCTACGTTTTTATCAAACAGATATTTTATATCTTTGTATTGATAAAATCGATAACTATGACACTACAACAGTTAGAATATATCGTGGCGGTGGATAAGTATCGTCACTTTGTGAGGGCAGCAGAGTCGTGCGGTGTCACCCAGTCTACGCTATCGTCGCTCATCCAAAAACTTGAGACTGAGTTAGATATCACAATTTTTGACAGAACGGCCCACCCCGTGGTACCCACACGTCTCGGAGAAGAGATTATCTCCCAGGCTCGTGTTATACTATATAATGCGTCGCAGATGGAGGAGTTGGTATCTGCACATAAGGAGCAAGCCGTGGGTTGCATAAATCTTGGTGTGGCATCTACCATTGCGCCATTTATCCTGCCACAACTCTTTAACTATCTGTCGAGCAACCACCCAGATATAGTTCTTCACGTCGAGGAGGCTCGTGTCGAAACGCTAAAAAGTAAGTTGAGCAGGGCAGAGGTCGATGTCGCTATTTTGGCTATGCCTAATAGCGAGGAGGAGTTTATGGAGATTCCAATCTTTAAGGAGCGATATTTTGCCTACGTTTCCCAAAAGGATGCCCTCTATAATGTGGGTGAGGAGCTTGATACGCAGAGCCTTTCGGCAGATAATATATGGGTCTTGGGCGAGAGTTATTGCCCGAATCAGGGACAGTTCCCCTTCTGTGTAAATGATATATCGAATGCTTCGGTCTATCTGGCAGGTAGTATCGAGACCCTAATGCGTATTGTCGATTGCAATGGCGGTTACACCATCATCCCTGAGTTGCAGTTGTCGCTAATGGGTGACCAGCAGAGGGCTAACGTGAGGAGACTGCACAACCCTGTCCCTGGTCGCGAAGTAGCCTTTGTTGTGCGCAAGGATTTTGTACGACAGCGTATGCTAAATATTCTTGCCGAGGCCATTAAGAGCATCATCCCCGAAGAGATGCTCGATGAGCGATTGAAACGATTTGCCATTAGGTTGTAAATATTGAGGGTCTATTCAGCGTTATGCCAAATAGACCCTCTCTAACCTAACAAACATTTACTTACTTAATCTATCACCTATGGCCTACTGCTTTAGTAATAGGCTATTGATCAACTCCTTCAATTCGGCCTTGCTCTTTCCTCCTGCCTGAACTATTGGAGTCTCATTCATTGGGATATAGACGAGCGTTGGGATTGAGCGCACCTTGAATAGCTGTGCCAGAGCCTCCTCTTCGTCTACGTTTACCTTATATATATCCACCTTTCCGTCATACTCTTCAGCCACCTCCTCGATGATTGGAAGGAGACGCTGACAAGGGCCACACCACGTAGCGTAAAAATCAATGAGCGCAGGTCTCTGACCCAAGAAGTTCCAACCCTCTGCCAACTTATCTATCTTTGCGATGCGATTCTCGAAACCGCCCTTTGTCAAATTTATTGCTTTCATCGTTATCTGTTTTTTTTTAGTTATTATTCCTGTTTTCTGCTGCAAAAATAGGGCAATAAATCGTATCTATCAAACAGATAAAATGAATCGCTATATCGATAAAATAGATATCTATAATCTCTTGGCCACAAACCACGGGTTGTCGAGCGACTCTTTATTATAGGCTAACTTATTGTTAGTGGGGTAGATATCTGTTGTGCCACCAGCCTCTTTAAGTATCAACTCACCTGCCGCAGTATCCCACTCCGAGGTGGTCGTTGTGCGTATGTAGTAGTCTACCGCACCCTCTGCCAGCATACAGAATTTGTAGGAACTTCCCTGCTCAACCACCTTGAGGTTGGGGTGCTGTGAGCGTAGGGTGTCGATATGTTGGTGTGTTTCGGGAGTCTGGTGCGACCTCGAAACAGCCACAATAAAGTCGTTGTGCTTCTGCTCGGCTAAGGGCAGCGACACGCGCCTTTCAACGATATCTGCATAGGTGTAGTTGGGGCTCTCCGTCGGAGCGATATCGCTAAGAAGCCAGGCTCCGTGACCCTGCTCAGCAACATAAATTTTTCCGTAGTAAGGCACATATATTACAGCGCTTATACATATATTATTATGCATAAGGGCTATGTTTACGGTGAACTCGTTGTTCTCTTTGATGAACTCCACCGTGCCGTCTAAAGGGTCTACCAACCAGAAGAGTTCCCAATTTCTACGCTCTTCGTAGGCCATTTCGCGCCCCTCTTCCGAGAGTATGGGGATGCGTGTCTTGCCCAACGAGGCCTTTATTGCCTTGTGAGCGAGCCTATCGGCTATGGTTATCGGGGTGCGGTCGCTCTTCAGAGATATGTCGTAGTCGTCGCTGTGTTTGTATATCTTCATAATCTCTGCGCCAGCCCTCACCGCGGCATTGAACTGCTCGGTGATAAGATACTCGCGTATCGATTGGTCGAAAGCCACATTATGCTCTGCTACTGAAATATTTTGCTGATTGCTCATAGTGGATTACTTTTCCTCAAAGTTAGCAATATTTTTTGTGATTTGCAATATGTATAATCTATAATTCTGTTATATTTATAACGCTTAAACTCGCGCATTGTTATCCAAAAACATACCAAAACTAAGGTGCTTGGGAGTTGCTTGGTGCTAAATGTTTAATAATAGTTAGTTAGAGGTGTATAAATTTGTAAAATAAGTTTGCAGAATGGAAATAAATTTGTACATTTGCCCCGCTAAACATTCAATATTTAGATTAAATGTACGTAATAGTAGAGATCGCAGGTCAGCAGTTTAAGGCTGAGAAGGGTCGTAAGCTCTATGTTCACCGTCTCCAGGGAGAGGAAAACTCTACCTTGAGCTTCGACAAAGTCCTGCTTGTAGACAACGA